>PMYK01000038.1:0-229 GCA_003171255.1 Chloroflexota bacterium | reverse complement strand
AAGGCGGTGAGTCCTGGTACCTCCAGCGGGGTGCCCGGCCGCAACACCCGGCCCATGATTCCGGTGGACCAACAGGCTCTCGTAACTTGCCCTTGGACCCGCGACAATAAGCGTGGCCCCGAGGTCGAACGCCGACCGGCTTGCTGGTCGCAACGGGGTAGTACATTGATCGGGACGTCTCCGGCGCCCGGCCGGGGCCCGGAGATACAGACCACGGGGAGATGAGCGT
>PMYK01000044.1 GCA_003171255.1 Chloroflexota bacterium | reverse complement strand
GGCTTGATCCGGTCGAATCGGATGTTGAAGCCGTGGGCGAACATGAGCAGCTGACCGGCGTGCATGTTCGGCTCGATCGAGGTCTCGTAGACCTTCTTCTGGATGGTGTCCGGGACCAGGATCATGATCACGTCGGCGGCCTTCACCGCATCCGCGATGTCGGCGGTCTTGATGCCGGCCTCGTCGGCCAGCGCGCGGGCCTTCGGATTGGCCTCGACGACCGTGACGTCATAGCCGGAGTCGTGCAGGTTCTGGGCGTGGGCGTGGCCCTGGCTGCCGTAGCCGATGATGGCGATCTTCTGGCCCGAAAGCGCGGTCGGGTCTGCGTCGGCGTCGTAGTACATGCGAGCGGTCATCGTTTAGTTGCCTCCTCGATCGACCCGGCACCCCGGGACATGACGACGGTACCGGAGCGGACGAGCTCCTTTATGCCGAACCCGCGCAGGAGGGCGATCAGAGCGTCCACCTCTGCCTCTGTTCCGGTCGCCTCGACGATGAGGGACTCGGCTGCCAGGTCCACAACTCGGGATTTGTACATCTCAGCAATTGTCAGCACCTCGCCGCGATTGCGTTCGTCGGCGCGGACCTTGATGAGCGCTATCTCGTGCTCGACCGTCGGATCGCTTGTGACGTCCTGGACCTTGAGCACGTCGATGAGCCGATAGAGTTGCTTGGCCGCCTGCTCGACCGCCACGTCGTCTCCGCGCAGCGTGATCGTCATGCGGCTGACCTCCGGCTGGTCAGTGTGACTGACCGCCAGGGTCTCGATGTTGAAGTTGCGGGCTCGCATGAGGCTCGCCACGCGGTTGAGAACGCCGGGCTTGTTGAGGACGATGGCCACCAGGACGTGGCGATGCGACTCGCCGTGTCCGGGCAGCGCCCGGGCCGGCGGCGCGGTGTGGGCCGGGGCCGGATGGGCCTCCGGTTCCGGCGCGGGGTTGGGAGTGCCGGTGGGGCTCATTGCTTCGGCTCCTCGAACTGTTCCTCGAGCAGGTCGGACAGGCCCTTGCCCGCGGGCATCATGGGGAAGACGTTCTGTTGCTCGGCGATGCAGAACTCGATCAGGGCGGGGCCGTCGACCGCGCGAGCCGCGGCGATGGTCGAGTCGACCTGTTCGGGCGCATCGGCCCGGAAGGCCGCCACGCCGTAGGCCTCTGCCAGCTTGCGCCAGTCGGGACCGAGCAGGTGCGACGAATGGTAGTTGCCGGCGTAGACCAGCTCCTGCCACTGCCGGACCATGCCCAGCTTGTGGTTGTTGAGCAGGGCGATCCGGAGAGGGATGTGCTCCTGGACCAGGGTCATCAGCTCCTGGACGGTCATCTGGAGGCCGCCGTCGCCGACGATGGCCCACGTCTCCTTGTCCGGTCGGCCGACGGCAGCGCCCATCGCCGCGGGAAGGCCGAAGCCCATCGTCCCGAGGCCGCCGGAGCTTATGTGGCTGTTCGGACGGCGGAAGCCGCCATAGCGGGCGGTCCACATCTGGTTCTGGCCAACGTCGGCGACCAGCGTCGCGTCGTGGTCCGTGGCCTCGCCGATGCGGCTGACCACAAAGTCGGCCGAGAGCTGACCGTTGCGCCAGGCCCCCGAGCCATGCCACGGAGTCTTCTCGGACTCGGCTCGCCACTCGGCGATCTCCCGCAAGTAGGCGGCGCGCCGCTCGGGCGCGACCTCATGGACGTATGGCAGGAGCGCCGTGAGAACGCGCTTCACGTCGCCCACGATGGGAATCTCCACGGCCACGTTCTTGCCGATCTCGGCCGGGTCGATGTCGACGTGGATGATCCGGGCGTACGGCGCGAAGGTTGGGACGTGGCCGGTGACGCGGTCGTCGAAGCGCATGCCGAGGGCGATCAGCAGGTCGGCGGACTGGATCGTCTTGTTGACGTGCTTCCAGCCGTGCATGCCGACGAAGCCGAGGCTGAGTGGGTGCGTTTCGTCCATCGCGCTGACGCCGAGCAGGGTGTGAGCGACCGGGATCTGGGCCTTCTCGGCCAGCTCACGCAACTCCTCGGTCGCGTCGGCGATCAGGATGCCGTGGCCGGCCAGGATGACCGGGCGTTCGGCCCTGGCGATCTCCTGGGCAGCGAGCTTGATCTGGCGGACGTTGCCGTCCAGGGTCGGCTTGAAGCCGGGCAGATCGAGAGTCTCGGGGTGCTCGGCCGTGCAAACGCCCATCAGGGCGTCCTTCGTCATGTCGATGTGAACCGGCCCCGGGCGTCCAGTTCGGGCGATGTGGAAGGCTTCGGCAAAGACGCGCGGGATGTCGTTGGCATCGCGGACCAGGTAGTTGTGTTTGGTGCAGGCCAGCGTGATGCCGGTGATGTCGATCTCCTGGAAGGCGTCCTTGCCCAGCAGCGAGCCGACGACGTTGCCGGTAATTGCGACGATCGGGACCGAGTCGAGCATGGCGTCGCCGATGCCGGTGACCAGGTTGGTGGCGCCCGGCCCGGACGTCCCCAGGCAGACGCCCACTTTGCCGGTGGCGCGGGCATAGCCCTCAGCCGCGTGGGCGCCGCCCTGCTCGTGCCGAACGAGGATGTGGCGCAGTTCCGGGTAGTCGCCGAGGACGTCGTAGAGGGGCAGGACAACGCCGCCGGGATATCCGAACCAGACGTTCACGCCCTGCCGGAGCAGGGACTCGCAGACGGCGTCCGCACCTATCCGCGGCCGCTTGACCCCTCGCTCGGCCAGGCTCCGGATCTGGTTGCGGGTCGCGTCGCTGAGCATCTCTCGCCTGCCGGCCGAGATGGCCTCGGCGCGCGCGCTCCCGGCACCGGGCATGTGGTTGATGCGCTCACGCCGGTCCGTTGGGGCGGCGCCGACCTCCCCGGCGCCCGGCGCGTTGGTCGCTGCGGCCGCGGTTGTCGCGGTCCGCGAACGGCCCGAGTCGTCCTCTTTCGTGCCCATCGCTGTGTCCCTTCCTATCACTCCCCGAATCGCCGGCCTCCAGCCTATCGATCCCGGGTCTGCCTGGCCATCAAAAAACCCTCGCCATCCGGCGAGGGTTCTGGTCGTTTTGGGCTTGCGTCGTCAGCGCTTGTCCCTGCGTCCAGTCTCCCGCCGGGAGCCGGTAATGAGTACGAATACGCGCTCAACGCCGAGCTCGATCCAGCTAAGTAGACCGAGAAGGGACACGTCGACCAGGCCGAGGTCGTCAGTCGGAACCTGCACGCGCCGACCATCCGTCCTGACGAGGATGGCAACGTGGCGGCGGTTCCGGCTGTTGAAGAGGCCCAACCTGGTTCTCCGTAGCTAACGCAATGCGGGATGGTCACCCCGTGGTGTCCGGCGAGTGTAGCAGCAGCGGTCAAGGCGTGCGCCATGCCCCAATCGGGGGGACTGGACCATGGTACGAGAGGTATCGACCGGCGGGACCGGGACTGGAGTGGCGTCTGCCCTCGCACTCAGGCGCACCGGAGGACCGGGGCCCATTCCCGTCAATCCTGCTCGCCCGGGGACACACCCACTGCTTTTGGGGCATTTGCGAGTCCGCGATTCTCACCCGGTGAGCGAATGCGACACAGCGGGGCAATCGCTGCCACTTAGCGCGTCGCGCCTGCTCAGCCGGGTGAGCAAGTTCGACCGATCGGCGTCGAGTTCGGCGTGACTGGTCGAACTTGATACTGGTTATGAACAACGCGGACACGTGGAAGCCTCAGGCCTGCCGTACCCCGTCGCACGTGCTCACCCCGTGAGCATCGAGGAGACCTATGGCGCCCAGAGGCTGGCGTCGCTCGTCGGGTGAGTAGAGCGACCACCGTCACTTGGGTCTTGCGACGGCAACAAGCGTGTGGCGTTCGTGACTATGGCTGTGTTCCTGGGGCTCAACGGCCTCGAGCTCACCGCAGCCGAAACCGAGGCCGTGACGGCGATGGTAGCGCTGGCGTCAGGCTCGCTCGACGAGGACTCGCTCGCCGACTGGATCCGGTCGCCCGCTCAGAAGCGCATCCGCGAGTCGCCCTAGGTTCCTTTGGGAGGCGCCGCTCCCGCGCCGGCGAATTGTGCCAGCCGGGCCACCGAGAACCTCGCCTCTACGTCCCCCGGCGGTGGAACGGCCACCAGGCGCGCTCGCCGATGAACGCAGTGATGGCCGGGACCAGCAGGCTGCGGACGACGAACGTGTCGATCAGAACGCCCAGAGCCACGGTCAGGCCGACCTGGAAGAGCAGCTGGAGTGGCGAGGTCACAAGCGCCCCAAACGTGCCGGCCAGGATCAGACCGGCCGAAGTGATGACCGTGCCGGTGCGCGCCGACGCTACTCGTATGCCCGACCGCAGCTCGCGCGTCGCGCTCTCTTCGCGGACCCGCGACATCAGGAAGATGTTGTAGTCGGATCCGAGAGCGACGAGCAGGACGAAGACCATGAGCGGGATGAAGTAGTTCATGCCGGCCTGGCCAAAGAGGTGCTGCAGGATCAGGGCCGCGAGGCTGAGGCTCATCGCGTAAGACAGCAGGACGGTGAGGACCAGGTAGACCGGCGCGACAAGGGCCCGGAGCAACAGGATCAGGACGATCAGGATGCCGACGATGGTGATCGCGGCAACGCGCAGGAAGTCGGCCGAGATGGTGTCCTGGACGTCGGCGAACTCGGCCGTGGCACCGCCGACGTACAGCTGGGGAGACGCACCGGCGGCGGCGCCGAAATGGCTCCGGTCCGTGGCGAGCAGTGTCCGCAGGTCTCGGACTGTCTGGAAGGACTTCGTGTCGTACGGGCTCGTCGAGGTGGTGACGTAGAGGCGGGTTACCGTACCGTCGCCCGAAACGTAGGCGGCGCTGAGGTCGGCCGGGGCGTAGAGGTCGTCCGGCCCGAAGGCAGCGGCGAGGCGGTCCAGCTCGTCGGGCAACCTGGCTCGAGCGGCGGCCATGGCCGCTTGAGCCGCCAGCGTCGCCGCGTTCGGGGCGATCGCGGTGGGCGCGAAGTAGAACGCTGCCGGCTGGTCCTTGAACCACGCCGATAGCTCCCCGACGGAGCCGAGCAGCTGGGCGAAGGCGATCGGGTTGGTGCTCGCGGCGAGCGCCGAGACCGCCGCCTCGGCGGATTGGTAGGACGACTCGGACTTCACGGCCGGCTGGGCTGCGCCCAGCTCGTCGAAGTACGACTTCAGGGCGGCGAGCTGAGCGGCGGTGTCCGACGAGGTCGGGGCCGAGGCGGCGGCCTGGAGCTGCCCGGCGATGGCGTCGAGCTGGTTGGGGACGAGAGCCTGAGTTCGGGCATCGACGAGACCGGAGGCGATGGTGGCCAGGTCGGTGTTGGCGGCGGTCAGATCGGCGGACGGCAGACTCGGAAATGCGGGCGCGAGGCCGCCGACGTAGCCGACGACCGACTGAAGGCCGGCCAGACTGGCGTCGCTCAGCTGGACGTTCAAATCGGTGCTCGGCGGCTTGCGGAAGAGGGTCGCCGCCGTGGGCAGCTGGACGGCGGGCCGGAGCAGATCCGAGACCGTCCCCTCGCCCATCGGGTCGACCACGCTTCGGACGGTCTGCACGTCGGGTAGGGCCGCGATCGCCTTCTCCAGGGCGCCGACGTCGGACAAGCCCTGGCTGGAGGTGATGGCCGTGGACGCGTCGCCCGGCACCTTGACCAGGACCGACAACGGCATCAGCTGACCCTCCGCGAGATGCTTGCTGAGCGTCTCGAAGCCCAGCCGCGACTCCGCGCCCGTTGGCAGCTCGTTGAGAACGTCGAAGTTCTCCTTCAGCTGCGGAAGGGCGAGGACGGGGACGACGAGAACCGCCAGGACCAGGCCGGCCAGCAGTCCGGGCCGGGCGGTGATGCGGCGGGCCAGGGCCGCCCACATGCCACGTTCTTCATCCGACGTGGTCCGCGTCTTCTCGTGCAGGGGCCAGAAGAGCCGCCGGCCAAAGATCGCCAGCAGCGACGGCGTCAGCGTCAAACCCGCCAGCAGAGTGACGAAGATGGTGATCGCGAGGGCCGGTCCGGTGGTCTGGATCATCCCGAACCGCGCCGCCACCATCGAGGTCAATCCCACGATGACCGTGGCCGCGGAAGCGGTGATGACGGCGCCGATCCGGCTGACCGTGGCCCGCATCGCCTCGTCGGCGCTGCTGCGACCCAGCTCTTCTCGGAAGCGCGAGATCAAGAAGATCGTGTAGTCGGTCCCGACGCCAAACACCAGCACGACGATGAACGAGTCCAGCACCGACGACAGCTGCCAGCCACCCTGGGCCAGGAAACCAAGGATTCCTCTGGCCACGAGGAAGGCCGACCCGATCGTCATCAGCGGCGCCAGGGCCGCCAGCGGAGCTCGGTAGATGAGCAGAAGGACAAGCACGACCAGGACGATCGTGACCACCGTGGTCCGGCTGGTGCCGTCCTCGATTGCCTGCAGGTAGTCGCGGCCGATACCTGCCTGGCCGGTGACCTGGGCGGTGAGGCCGTCCGGCAGCACCCCGGAGCCGGCCAGATGCGCCCTGATGGCGTTGATCGCGGCGTTTGTCTTGGGCAGGAAGGACGGCGTGTTCATGTCGAGCCGGGCGAGCTCCACGACGCCATCAGTGCTGCGGAACATGGAGGCGAGAGACGGCGAGCCCTCAGCGGTGACGTAGCGCAGGACCGCGTCGGGATGACCGCTGCCCTCGAAGTAGCTGCGCAGGCCCTCGATGGCGATGCGGTCTGCGTCACTCAAGCCGGCGGGTCGCGAGAAGACGAGGAGCGCAGTGGTCGGGGCAGAGTCATTGGGGAACGCGCTGGCGATGACCTGGCGGGCGGCCAGGGACTCCGCGTCGCGGGGCAGGAAGCTCGTCTCGTCGGCGGATCCGGCCTGGGACAACGACGGGGCCAGTGCGCCGAACAGAGCGGCGGCGAGGAGCCAGCCAAGCACGAAGACGAATCTGAGTCGGAGCACCAGGCGGCCGAGTCGATCGAACATCAGGACTCCTACCAGGTCTCCCGTCGGTTCGATCGGGGCGAATCGAGAGCGGGAAGTCGGCTACCCAGATTGTATCGAGGACGCTGGCTGTGGTGGCTGCGGGACTGGCGCGGATGGAGGCGACTTCTGCCGCAGCCTGGGAACCGCTACCAGCAGGGCCGGAGTGATGGGCCAGATGACGGGCATGGACACGGCCACGGCCACGGGAACGACCCATCGCCTGTCTGTCCGAGCACCCCAGACCACCAGGGCGGCCGCCACCCCAACGCGCAGCCAGAGAGGTGGGAGGAGATATTCATAAGTTCCGTTGACCTGCGGCCCGGCCGAGCTTGATGTCTTGAGGAACTGGACCCAATCGAACCACGCGGCAGGCGCGATCGCAAACGACACCGCGCTGATTACGGCAGTGGCGCCCAGGGCCAAAGCAAGCGACCGCCATTCGCGACGGACGACGAACCACAACAGCGAAACGCCAGGCGTGACCTTGGTCAGGATGCCGATCGACCAGAGGGCCGGATATTCGAACCCGAGGACACAAACGGTCGCCAGCAGGATGTGGACGTTGCCGTGGTAGAGCTCGAGCGACACCGGCAGGAAGACCAGCCAGGCGAGCGTCATTCGGCCCGTCAGCCAGACCAGGTTGACGATGAGGAAGCTGTCCCACAGCAGGAAGAAGAAGCCGAACGGAAGCAGATGCACGGGACTGGCGGCGAGGGCGAAGGCCGGCGAGTACGTGAACGAGCCGATGGTCCCGAGTGCCGCCTCGTACGGATGGAAAGCATCGACGGCCCAGTAAGCGTACGAGTCGAAGCCCACCATGCTCCGGAAGTTGGGCGCGCTCGGCACGATGATCATCAACCAGAAGAAGATCAGATAGCCGGCGATGGACAGCCCCAGGATCGTGGGCTTGCGATACAGCCGCAGACGATCGCGTGCCGAAAGGCGGGAGCCCGAGACGGCGCCGGTCATTGGGGATCTTCCCCGACCGCGGAGCTCTCGCGGGCGGCCTGAGGACTCCGCGCAGGCCTGAACCGCCACAGTCCGACCAGCGGCGCGAACCGACTCAAGGCCATGACCGGGCACGTGATCGACGCCGCCGCGTAGGCCAGCCAACCGCGATTCCAGTACGCCGCAAACACGGCCACGACGGCGGCCAGACCGAACCGGACGATGAAGTCGACCCCCCCGCCGGCCGGGATCAGATGAATCACCTGCGACCCCGCGAGATCGGCCCCGTTCTGGAAGCGGAGCATGTCCACGTAGGCGGCCCAGGCCCCCGGCGACAGGACGAACGACACGAGGCAGGCCGCCAGGAACAGCAGCGTTCCAATGACGAGCGGGCGGCGCGTTTCGGGCTTGCGGAACCACAGGTAGGGAACGATCAGCGCCGGCCCGAACTTGAGTGCCGCGGCCCACGGCAGCAGGTACGCCCCTCGCCTGTCGCGCATGGCGAACACGAGGCACGCGGCCAGCTGGAGGGTGACGTTGTTGAGCGACAGCTCGGTGAGCACGGGTATGAAGGCGCAGGCCACCACGGTCGCCTTCCAGGACCCGACGATGTAGCGCAGACAGAGCACGCTGCTGATGCGCCAGACCCACGCGACCAGCAGCTCGGGCAGCGGCGCCGCGGGTGCGAACAGCTGGGCAAAGATCGGCGGGTACGTATAGGCGCCCAGGCTCGAGTACTCGGCCTTGACGTACAGCGGGCTGCCGTTGAGGACGTGCTGGGCTGCCAGCCAGTAGGCACGGGTGTCGTAGGCGAGACCGCCGTCGCCGCGAATGAGGACGGCGAGCATGGCGACCGCGAGCGTGCCGCCGACCACCAGACCGAGGTCGATGACCAGTCGCAGGGCGAGATCCTTCGCCCGTTGAGGGCGACCATAGGCGACTGAGGCGCTCATGCCGCGGCTCGCGCTGATGAGCCGGCTCCAGCGATTGGCCCCAACCGTGGCGCGGATGCTTCGGATCGACGGGGTGCCCGCAACCACTGCCAGCGGCTCGAGGCAACCAGGAGGTAGACGACGAACATGAAGGCCATCCACCAGGCGTAGCCGTGATACACGCCCAGGAAGAGCACGCCTATCGGGATGGCCAGGTCGCGGCGGATCGTGAGCATCGCCGGCAGCATGAACAAGAACGTGTAGCCGTGCACGCTGGGCGTCGCGATTATCAGCGCGATGCCAAGCCAGGCGGCGGAGTCGCGGCCTCTCACCACGAGAGCCAGGACTATCCCGAGAGCGATCGGAATCACGTCTGGGATCCCGAGTCGGTGTCCGACCGCCACTCCTCCGATGGTCCAGGCGGGATCCGCGGCGCGCTGAAGCTGGGCCAGCCAGTCCCAGTAGATCTGCACGCCGGTCAGCGGCAATGTCACGAGCGCCAGCGCACCTATCGCAGCCACGCCAAGTACGGCGGCGCGGATTCGGCGCCGCGCGAGGTAGAGGGTTGGCAGGGCCTGGGTGATCTTCAACGCCCCCACGAGGGCGGCGAGGATCCCGTTGAGCAGATCGTGGCCGGGTCGGGACCCCAGGTCGCGCTGCTCCGGCGCCCCCTCGCCGGGCTCGTAGAAGACCGCCACGAAGGCAGCGAAGAGGAGTATCTGGACGTTGCCCACGAGCAGACCTTCGGCGAAGGGAGGCCAGGCCAGAAGACACGGGACTGCGATCCAGGGGATGCCGAGGCGGCGGCAGGTCCAGACCGCGGTCAGAAGGCAGAGGATGAGCCAGACGTCGATCAAGGGCGGGCGGGGCAGAGACGTCAGGGGGCTGAGGAGCGGCAGCAGAAAGGGCGGATACAGGTACGGGAGGTCCGGGCCGGACTCGACCAGCATCGCCGACGGCGGATACACGGGGGCGCCGCTCAACCAGTGCGTCGCCGCCCGGAGTGGGATCTCCAGGTCGATCCCGAGCGGAAACGCGGCCCGCAGGTCGGGGATCCCGACCATCGCCAGGCCGCCCACGACAATGGCCAGAGCGATGGTCAACCGCTTGTTCGCGATTCCGCGCTGATCTACCAGCCGCGTCCCCCACGACCTACCGCGTCGCAGTAGGTCGCGCTCGCGGGTGGGGCCGCGCCGCTCGACGCCTGTCACAGCTGGTTCCGTGGGCGCGTTCGCCTCCACTGCTCCGCCGTCCCCGCTCATGTCTTGGACCGAGAGCGACCCCGCAGCAGCCGCAGCGTCAGGTACGTACCGACGACCAACGGCACGACCCAGTAGCGGCCACCGGGATCCTCGGGCCCGACCGCGATGCCGGTGGCGCGCACCCGAACCAGAGGCATACCTTCGCACTTGCGTTCGATCTCCTCCAGGCTGTCGCGCCAGGGATTGCCGAGGCCGACCATGCCGGCGATCACGCCCATGCTGCGAAGAAGCGGCGGCAGGACGCGGCGTCGCTCATCGGGGTCGGTGACTTCCTCGGCCAACCCCGAGAAGGCGCGGCTCGGCAGGATGACCTCGACGTGGGGATCCGTCAGGATGTTCTGGAACCAGTGCGCCGGCCGGCCGAAACCGGCGACGCAGTACACGTGCTCGCCGACGATCGTGTAGCCGAGAGGAGCGTCACGCATCTCGCCGCTCTTGCGGCCGCGCGTCCGCAGAACCATCAGGTAGCCGGTCAGGGGATTCGACGCGTACCGGCCGAGACCCATCCTCAAGGCCGGTACGCCGAAATACTTGTTGATGGACGTGAAGCCGTCATGGAGCAGCGGCATGAACTGCTTCATCCACGCCGGGTAGGCCAGACCAGCGCCCCAGTCGGGCGCCACCGCGGCACCCTCAGCCGGGCGGACGGCCGGGCTGGTCGCCGAGCGGGTGGCTCGATCCAGGAGAGCATTCTCGGTCACAAGCGTCCCCTATCATGAGTTCCAACAACGAGCACCGAACAGGTTAGGCCACCGCGGGCTCGCCGGTGAGCCCGCCGAACGTGGGGGCCTCTGGCCCAGTTAGGCGGTACGATTCGGCTAAGCCCCCCTTGACTCGCGGAAGGACGACATGAGGCAGCCGGCCGACAGCTCCCGACAGATCCCGCCGTTGCTCGAGCGAGTCGAGGAGTTGCTGCGGTCGCTCACCGTCGACGAGCGAGCCGGGCTGACGTCCGGCACTGACGCCTGGCACGCGGGCGGCGCGGATTCGATCGGTCTCGGGCCGATGCTCACCCTCGACGGCCCGAACGGCGTCCGCGGTCCGGTCTTCCCGCCGGGATCCAGCGCCACGTGCACGCCGTGCGGCACGGGTCTGGGCGCGACCTGGGACGTGGACCTCGTGTCGGAGGTCGCCGCGCGCATCGGCCTCGAGGCCAAGCGGGCCGGCGTGCACTACATGCTCGGCCCAGTGCTGAACCTCGTCCGGTCCCCGCTCGGCGGCCGTGACTTCGAGGGCTACTCGGAGGATCCGCTGCTCACGGCCGAGTTGGCAGTCGCGTACGTGGCCGGCATGCAGTCGCAGGCCGTCGCCGCCTGCCCCAAGCATCTGGTGGCCAACGATTCGGAGACCCATCGCCGGACGGTCAATTGCATCGTCGACGAGCGAGCGCTGCGCGAGGTCTACCTGCTGCCATTCGAAGCGGTTGCTCGAGCCGGGGCGTGGTCGATGATGGCCGCCTACAACCGGCTCAACGGCGTCCACGGCACGGAGAATGGGCCGCTCATCCACGACATCGTCCGCGATGAGTGGGGTTGGGACGGCGTAATGGTGTCCGACTGGCACGCCACTCACGACACGCTGATCGCGGCAGGAGCCGGCCTCGACCTGGAGATGCCCGGCCCGCCGCTCTTCTTCGGCCCGCCGCTGGCAGCCGCTGTCCGGCGCGGCGAGGTCGACGAAGAGGTCCTCAACTCGGCGGCACGGCGGATCCTGACGCTGGCCGCCAGGGTCGGGGCGCTGCGGTTGGAGGGCGCGGCGCCGACCGCAGCTGCCAGCGCCGAACCGAGCACCGCACACGCGACCGGCGCCGCTGCGCCCCAGCTTCTCTCCGACGCCACCGCAGCCGCGCTCGTTCGCCGGGCAGCGGCCGAATCGTTCGTCTTGCTCACCAACGACGGCGCGCTACCACTGGTCCCGGCAAGCCTGCACCGGGTGGCCGTCCTCGGCCCGAACGCGGCCCTACCGTGTACCCAGGGCGGCGGCGCCGCGAACATCGACGCGCCCTATGCCATCAGCCCGCTGGAGGGCTTGCGCGCCGCGCTCCCGGCCGGCGTCGAGATTGTCCACGAGCCGGGCTGCAAGACCGATCTGTTCCTGCCGGCGCTGTCCCGCATGGACGCAGCGGACCTGGACGGCAACCCCGGCCTGACGCTGGAGATCTTCCGCGGCCGGGAGCCCGCCGGCACGCCGGTCGCTCGGCTGCGCATGGAGACGAGCGAAGTCATCGTCGGCGACTACGTTCCGCCGGGTGTCGACGCGACTGACTATGCCTATCGCCTGTCGGCATGGCTGACGCCCGCGGTCGGCGGCGCGCACGACATCGGCTTGCGTGGCATGGGCGGACGGCGGCTCTTTGTCGATGGCGCGCCGGCTGCGGACAACTGGGACGCAAAGGCCGGCGTAGACATGCCGGCCGAGCGCTTCGAGAACGAGGAGCAGCTGGCGACGTTCCAATTCGAGGCCGGCAAGCGGGTCCTCGCGGTGGCCGAGGGTCATTGCAACGACAGCATGGCGCGGATGCTCATCGTCGGCTGTGCCGCCCACGAGACCCGCGACAACATGGCCGCTGCGGTGGAAGCCGCCGCCTCCGCCGACGTGGCGATCGTGGTCGTCGGCAATGACGACGTCTACGAGGCCGAGGGCCACGACCGCAACACCGTCACCCTGCCCGGCCGCCAGGACGAGTTGATCGAACGCGTGGCCGCGGTCAACCGCAAGACCGTCGTCGTGGTCAACGCCGGCTGCCCGATGGACCTCCCCTGGGCCGACGGGGTGGCGGCCGTTGTCTACGCCTGGCTGCCGGGCCAGGAGTTCGGCAATGCGCTGGCGGACGTCCTGCTCGGCGTGGCCGAAGCCGGCGGTCGCCTGCCGTTGACCCTGGCCCGCACGTCGGCCGACTACCAGGCCTACGACACCACCCCCGACGCGGACGAACGGCTCATCTACAGCGAAGGCATCAACGTCGGGTACCGCGGCTTCGACGCCCGCGGGGTGGAGCCGCGCTACGCCTTCGGGCATGGCCTGGGTTACACCACGTTCGACTACGAATCGCTCGAGCTGGCTGCCGATGGCCTTGCGGAAGGAGAGGCGCTCGAACT
This sequence comes from Chloroflexota bacterium, assembly GCA_003171255.1. Classification (GTDB taxonomy): domain Bacteria; phylum Chloroflexota; class Limnocylindria; order Limnocylindrales; family CSP1-4; genus Fen-1039. The sequence goes on along the minus strand of PMYK01000044.1, from coordinate 15,434 downwards.
GCGTGTGAAGCTACGCAACACCGGAACTCGTCCCGGCAAGGAAGTCGTCCAGGTCTACGTTGCCGATCTGGAGGCATCTGTGCCGCGCCCGCCGCGCGAGCTGAAGGGGTTCGCAGTCGTCCGGCTGGCGCCCAACGAGTCGGCCGAGTTGACCCTGACCCTCGAAGACCGTGACCTGGGCTACTGGGACACGGCCCGCCATTCATGGCGGATCGAGCCGGGCCGCTTCGAAATCCAGGTGGGTCACTCGTCGCGTGACATCCGGCTGCGCGCCGAGTTCGAGCTGGCCTGAAGATCGGCGGGCGGATCGCCCGCGCCCGGGACCCGCAGCAGTCCAGTCGGCCTTCTCTTGCCGTCATCTGGTAACCTCGATGACCCCCGTCCGCTGTGAGGCGGGGCAATCGAATCGCGAGTTGAACCATGGCAGAGAAACCGCGCACCCTCCTCGAGAAGATCTGGGACGACCACTTCGTGGCGTCCGACCCCGGCGCGCCGGCAATTCTCGCGATCGATCTACATCTCGTCCATGAGGTTACGAGCCCCCAGGCCTTCACCGGCCTGCGCTCGCGCGGCCTGAAGGTCCGCAAGCCGGGCCAAACCGTCGCCACGGCCGATCATTCGATCCCCACGCTGGATCCGTCGCTGCCGATCCTCGATGAGCTGGCCCGCAAGCAGCTGGCCCAGATCGAGGAGAACTGCCGCGAGTTCGGGATCCCGTTCCACGGCCAGGGCTCGCCGACGCGCGGCATCGTCCACGTGATCGGGCCGGAGCTCGGGCTCACGCAGCCGGGCATGACCATCGTCTGCGGCGACTCCCACACCGCCACTCACGGCGCCTTCGGGGCGCTGGCGTTCGGCATCGGGACCAGCGAGATCGAGATGGTCCTGGCCACGCAGACGCTGCTCCAGCGCCAGCCCAAGACGTTCCGGGTCCAGATCGACGGCCGGCTCCAACCGGGCGTCGGAGCCAAGGACATCATCCTCGCCCTGATCGCCCGCATCGGCGTCGGCGGCGGGACCGGCCACGTCTTCGAATTCACCGGCGACGCCATTCGCGCCCTGTCGATGGAAGAGCGGATGACGGTCTGCAACATGTCGATCGAGGGCGGCGCCCGCGCCGGACTGATCGCCCCGGACGAGACCACGTTCGCCTATCTCGCGGGGCGCAAGTTCGCTCCCCAGGGAGCGGCCTGGGATGACGCCGTCGCGCGCTGGCGCAAGCTGCCGACCGACGCCGGCGCCACCTACGACCGAACGATCGTCATCGACGGCGACAGGCTCGAACCGATGGTCACCTACGGCACGAATCCGGGCATGGGCCTGCCGATCAGCGGCCGGATCCCCTCGCCGGCCGACCTCGAGCCGGCAGCGCGTGAGGACCTCGAGCGCGCTCTCGCCTACATGGGTCTGCAGCCGGGCGCGTCGATCGCCGGCCAGAAGCTCGACGTCGTATTCATCGGGTCGTGCACCAACGGCCGGATCGAGGACATGCGCGCCGCGGCTTCGGTGCTGCGCGGCCGGCATGTGGCCGAAGGCCTTCGCGTCCTGGTCGTCCCCGGCAGCCAGCAGGTCAAGAAGCAAGCCGAGAGCGAAGGCCTCGACTCCGTCTTCAAGGCGGCCGGGGCCGAATGGCGCGAGTCGGGCTGCTCGATGTGCATCGCCATGAACGGCGACCAGCTCGAGCCCGGCGAGTACGGCATCAGCACCTCGAACCGCAACTTCCAGGGGCGCCAGGGCAAGGGCGGACGGTCGTTCCTCGCCTCACCGCTGACCGCCGCCGCCAGCGCCGTGACCGGCGTCATCACCGATCCGCGGACGCTCGTCGGCGCCGCGTCGCAGCCATCGGCCGTGGAGGCCCACTGACATGCCCGAACCGTTCGTCTCGACCACCAGCCGCGTGATCTCGATCCCGCGTGCAAACATCGACACCGATCAGATCTGCCCGGCGCGGTTCCTCAAGATCACCGACAAGGCCAATCTCGCCGACGCGCTCTTCTTCGATTGGCGTTTCACGCCGGACGGCGCGCGGCGGGTCCCGCCTTCGTTCATCGATGAGCCGGTGAACTCGGGCCGGCAGATCCTTCTCGTCGGCGACAACTTCGGCTCCGGCTCCTCACGCGAGCACGCCCCGTGGGCGCTGCGGGCGTGGGGCATCCGGGCCATCGTCTCCACGAGCTTCGCCGACATCTTCAAGGGCAACTCCTTGAAGAACGCGCTACTGCCGATAGTCGTCACTCCGGAGCGGCATGCAGTTCTCACCGCCCTCCTCGGCGACAACCCCGACGGGGAGTGGACCGTGGACCTCGAAGCTCAGCAGGTGACGTTGCCGGACGGCTCGACCTTCGGCTTCGAGCTGGACCCGTTCGCCCGGACCATGATCCTGGCCGGCACCGATGAAGTCGGCTACGTTCTGGGCCAGCTCCCGGCCATCGAGGCCTGGGAGGCAACGCACCCGGCCCGCGTCGACACTCGCGAGGGCGTCACCGCGCGGTAGGAGCAGCCCGCCTGCTTTCGGGTGCCCTAAACTTGGCCCGACGATAGCGCACCGCCACAGCCCCGCGGAGAGAACCACCATGGCGAACGACGCCCCACGCCCCCTGCCTTACGACCTGCCGAGCAACCCGGACAAGCGCCACAGCGCGGCCCTGACCGACGGCCCGGACCGGGCCGCGGCCCGCGGCATGCTCAAGGCCATCGGCTTCGACGACAAGGACCTAGCCCGGCCGCTCATCGGCGTGGCCACGACCTGGATCGAGACGATGCCGTGCAACTACAACCAGCGCCGGCTGGCCGAGCACGTCAAGGCGGGCATTCGGGCGGCGGGCGGCACGCCGATGGAGTTCAGCACGATCTCCGTGTCTGACGGCACCTCCATGGGCACCGAGGGCATGAAGGCCAGCCTCATCAGCCGTGAGGTCATCGCCGACTCGATCGAGCTGTGCGTNNCACATGCTCGACGGCGTCGTCTGCCTGGTGGGCTGCGACAAGACGATCCCGGGGGCGGCCATCGCCCTCGGCCGCCTGGACCGGCCGGGCGTGATCCTCTACAACGGCACGATCTATCCGGGCATGTACAAGGGCAAGCGCGACGCCACGATTGTCACGATCTTTGAGGCGGTGGGGGCCTACCGGGCCGGCAAGATGTCGGCCGAGGAGTTGTACGAGATCGAGTCGGTCAGCTGCCCCGGCGCAGGGGCGTGCGGCGGGCAGTACACGGCCAACACGATGTCGATGGTCATGGAGATCCTGGGCCTCTCCCCGGCAGGCCTCAACGGTATCCCGGCCGAGCATCCCGACAAGAATGCCGCGGCGCACCGCTGCGGCGAGATCGTGATGGACCTGATCCGGCGCGACGTGCGGCCGAAGGAGTTCGTCACCCGCAAGTCGATCGAGAACGCCATTGCCTGCGTCGCCGCGACCGGAGGCTCGACCAACGCGGTCCTGCATCTAATCGCGATCGCCCACGAGTACGGCCTGCCGCCGCTCGACATCGACGTGTTCGGTGAGATCGCCGACCGCACGCCCATCGTCGGCGACATGATCCCCGGCGGACGCTACGCCGCGGCCGATCTCTTCGAAGCCGGCGGCCTCAGCCTAGTCACTCGCGAGCTGCTCAAGAAGGGCCTGATCGACGGCTCGACACCGAACGTCGACGGCGGCACGATCGCCTCCGCCGCGGCAGCCACGGTCGAGACCGAGGGTCAGAAGGTCGTCGTGCCGATCGAGACTCCGCTCAGCGCTACCGGCGGCCTGACGATCCTCCACGGAACCCTGGCCCCCGACGGCTGCGTCATCAAGCTGGCCGGCCACGAGCGCCGCTTCCACAAGGGCCCGGCCCGCGTCTTCGAGACCGAGAATGCCTGCTACGACGCTGTCCGCGGCCAGAAGATCAACAAGGGCGACGTGATCGTGATCCGCTACGAGGGTCCGGTCGGGGGCCCAGGCATGCAGGAGATGCTGTCGGTCACGGCAGCGCTCAGCGGCGAAGGCATGGGCGAGCACGTCGCGCTGCTCACCGACGGCCGTTTCTCCGGCGGGACTCACGGTTTGATGATCGGCCACGTGGCGCCGGAGGCGGCACTGGGCGGCCCGATCGGGCTGGTCCAGGAAGGCGACGAGATTGTCATCGACGTCGATCGCCACGCCCTGGACCTCAACGTTCCGGCGGCCGAGTTGGAGGCGCGCCGCGCCCGCTGGACCGCCCCGGCCCCGCGCTACAGGACCGGCGTCATGGCCAAGTACGCGGCCATGGTCTCGTCGGCGTCGCTTGGTGCGGTCACCACGGGCGACCGCATGACGCAGGAGCTGGGCAGCTCGACGAAGTAGGGTTCGGCATCGCCAAGCCGGAGGACGCTCATGACGCTGGATGTCGGTCGCGAGGAGATGACCGAGCGCGAACTCGCTGAGCTGGTCGAGCTGTTGCGCTCGCTCATCCGGATCAAGAGCGTCAATCCGCCCGGAGACGAGATCCTCGCCGCCCGCTACCTCGAGCAGGTCCTGGCCGATGAGGGCATCCCCTCGACCGTCGTGGAGCCGTTCCCCGGCCGCGGCTCGATCGTGGCCCGGGTCCGCGGCGACGGCACCGGTGGCGATCCGCTGCTGCTCCTGTCCCACCTGGACGTGGTGCCGGCGGAACCGGAGGGCTGGACTCACGACCCGTTCGGAGGCGACCTTGCGGACGGCTACGTCTGGGGTCGCGGCGCCGTGGACATGAAGTCCATGGTGGCGATGGAGGTCCAGGTCATGCGCCGCCTCGCCCGCGCCGCCCGAGCGGACGGTCGCAACCCGGCCTCGGATCCGATCCCGAACCTGAGCCGCGACGTCATCTTCTGTTCCACAGCCGACGAGGAGGCCGGCGGCTGGCAGGGCGCGGGCTGGCTGGTGGACAACCACCCGGACTGGCTCCACGCCGCCGGGGCGCTCAACGAGGCGGGCGGCATGGCCATGGCCTACGGCGGCGTTCGCTTCTATCCGATCCAGGTCGCCGAAAAGGGCTTCGTCGTCTACAAGCTCCATGTCAAGGGTCGCTGGGGTCACGGCTCGGTGCCGACGCCGGACAACGCGGCCGTTCTGGCTGCCCGGATCGTGGCCCGGCTGGCGGAGCCCGGTCCGGTGCGCCTCACCCAGGCCATCGGCGTCTCGCTGGCGCGGGCACTCCCGCACCTCGGGGCCCGCGCGCTGGCAGCGATCGCGGTCCTCGCCCCCGCAGCCGGGGCGGGCAACTCCGCGGCCGACGCCGACACGGCCCGCGCCGCCGTCGATCCCGCCCGAGTCGAGGCCGCTCTGCGCGAGTTGTGCGACCCGGTCCTCGCCCGCACCGTGTCCGCGATGATCCACGACACGATCTCGGTCGGCATCGTCCACGCCGGCGTGAAGTACAACGTCATTCCCGGCGTGGCCGAGATCGAGATCGACTGCCGGACCCTGCCCGGCACCGATGAACCCGCCATGCTCGACGAGCTGCACAGGCGCATCGGCGACGAGCTGTGGGCGCGCATCGAGGTCGAATGCGAGCAAACGGGGCCGGCGGTCCAGGCGCCGCTCGACAGCCCGCTCTATCGGCTGCTCGAGAAGGTCGTGGTCGACCACGACGCCGGCGGCGTGCCGCTGCCGTTCCTCGCGCCGTTTGCGACGGATGCCAAGCACCTGGCCCGAATCGGCGTGCCGACATACGGTTTCTCGCCACTCAAGACCGGCAGCGGCGACGGTCTGCTGGAGCTGATGCACGGCGATGACGAGCGCGTAAGTGTCGAAGCCTTGCACTTCGGCCTGCCGGTCCTCTGGGATGCGGTCCGAGCCTTCTGCTCCTGAGCTCCGACTTCGCACGACCGAGTAAGCCTTCTTCGGCAACTCCGACCACCGGTCGTCGCCAGCAGCGGCGGCCGGGGGTTTTCGTGTGGCGGCGCGCCGATCGACCTCATGCCCTAAGAGCCCGACAACGCGGGCGGGTTGGCCCCTTGCCGGCCGGGTCATGCGGCCCTATCGGCAGGTCGACCGGCCTCCGAGAATCGCGATAAGGCAACGAGTAGGTCAGCCGCCACTGCGGCTCAACAGGTCGGTATCGGAGCCGTTGCCGCCGCCGCCGACACGGAGCGTTCCCGCAAGAACGCAGTGGCGTCCCCAGTCCATATCCCGCAACCCCCGGCCGAAACCGCTGCGGTCGTGGCCGATCGGTTCCGCTGTTCGACGGACGCTCGCGATTGAGTCAGTCGTTATCGTCCGCTGCGGAGCGCAACCGGCGACACCGCCGCAACAGGCAACTCGGGGGCAGACAAAGGGGCGATTGGATGGTCGTGGCTCAGGTCTCACCTCCCTTGTTGGCGGCCGATTCGGGCGTCCGCTTCCTCGAGGAAGTCAGCGCGAAGACCGCGGGCGTGTCCCGCCTCGAGATGTGCATCCAGTGCGGCACGTGCGGTGGCTCCTGCCCATCCGCCGACGACATGGATCACACCCCCCGGATGCTCTTCGCCATGATCCGAGCCGGGATGAAGGAAGAAGCGCTGCGCAGCAACACGCCCTGGATGTGCGTGTCGTGCTACCACTGCGTGGTCCGCTGCCCCCAGGGCGTCCATATCGCCGACGTCATGTACACCCTCAAGGGCATGGCGGAGGAGGCGAAGTCCTACCGCGACGGCACGCCCCCCGGTTTCGCGCGCGTGTTCGTCGGACAGGTGGAGACCTTCGGTCGGAGCTGGGAGCTTGGCCTGACCGCTCGCCACTACCTGCGCCACTTCATCCTTCGGTTGCCGCGCATGACGCCCATGGCCATCGGCCTGTTCCTGCGAGGCCGGATCGGCATCCTTCCCAATCGGATCAGGCAACGGAAGCAGCTCCACGCAATCCTGCGTCGGGCAAAAGAACTGGAGCAGGTGTCGTGAGCCGCTACCTCTACTACCCCGGCTGCTCCATGGACGGCAGCGGCCGAGCTTATGGCGAGTCGCTGACGGCCGTTTGCGAGAAGCTCGGCCTGACGATGTCCGAGATCGACGACTGGAACTGCTGCGGCGCGACAGAGTACGTCGGCGTCAGCCTGAGCCCGGCTTACGCGCTAATCGCCCGGAACCTGGCCATCGCCGCAAAGTCCAAGACCGACGGCGAGCCGCTCGTGGCGGCCTGCAGCGCGTGCTACCTGAACCTGGCCAAGGCCGACAACTACATGAAGGAGCGGCCGCAGCTCGGCGAACGCGTCAACGTGGCGCTTGATGCCGGCGGGCTTCATTACGACCCGGGCTCGGTCGAGATCCGCCACCTGCTCGAAGTGATCATGAACGACGTCGGCCTCGACCAGGTCCGCGCCAACGTGGTCAAGCCGCTCACCGGCCTGCGCGTCGCGCCCTACCTGGGCTGCATGCTCCCCCGCCCCGACCCGGACCACCGCTGGAAGAACCACGAGCGCCCGGACGACCTCGACCGACTGCTCGCGGCCCTCGGGGCCGACGTCGTGGACTACCCGCTCAAGACCGAATGCTGCGGCGGCCACATGACCCAGATCGCGCCGAAGGTCGGTCTGGAGCTTATCAGGCGCCTCGTCGACGAAGCCGAGCACGAACTCGCCGACATGATGGTCACGGTCTGTCCGATGTGCCAGATCAACATCGACGCCTACCAGGGCGAGATGAACGCCGAGTTCCACACGAAGCACAGGATGCCGATCGTCTTCTTCACCCAGTTGATGGGTGTGGCCTTCGGGTTGGACCAGAAGAAGATGGGCATCGGTCGAGAGCTGACGGACGCTCGCCCGGCCCTCAAGAAGATCGGCAAGCAGGCCCAGCCGGCCGCCGAACCGGCCGGACCGGTACACAGACCGCGGCCGGACAAGCGCGCCCTGCCGATGCCGCGCATGGAGACCGGCAATGTGCCTGCGGGCGAAGCTCAGCCGAGCGAGGTTCGACGATGAGCGGTCACGACCACGCGTCCTCCGGCGCGTCGAAGGACATCGCCGCCGAGGGTGAGATCCGGATCGGCGTCTACGTCTGTCATTGCGGCAGCAACATCGCCGGCATAGTCGACGTCGCCGAGGTCGCCCGCTGGGCGGCTGAAGAGCTGAAGGACCAGGGCGTCGTCGTCGCGCGCGACTACAAGTTCATGTGCTCGAGCCCGGGCCAGGACCTGGTCACCGACGACATCCGCGACCTCGGACTCAACCGCATCGTCGTCGCAGCCTGCTCGCCCCACCTCCACGAGAACACCTTCCGCACCGCCACGGCCAGAGCCGGGCTCAACCCGTACCTCTGCGAGCTCGTCTCGATCCGCGAGCAGGACTCGTGGGTTCACACCGACAAGGCAGCGGCTACGGCCAAGGCCAAGGCCATCCTGGCGGGCGGCGTCGAGCGGGTTCGGCGCAATGAGCCGCTCGATCCCATCATCGTCGAGATAAACCCGGCGACCCTGGTCGTGGGCGGCGGCATCGCCGGCATCCAGGCCACTCTCGAGATCGCCGACGCCGGCTTCCACGTCTACCTCGTGGAGAAGGACGCCTCGATCGGCGGCCACATGGCCCAGTTCGACAAGACCTTCCCCACCCTCGACTGCGCGGCCTGCATCCTCACCCCGCGCATGGTCTCGGCGGGCACGCATCCCAACGTCACGCTCCTCACCTGGAGCGAGGTGACGCACGTCGACGGCTATGTCGGGAACTTCACGGTGACCGTTCGCAAGAAGGCCCGCTACGTCGACGAGAGCGTCTGCAACGGCTGCGGAGTCTGCCAGGAGAAGTGCCCCAAGAACGTGATCGACGAGGTCTACGAGGCGGGGCTCGGCTACCGAAAGGCGATCTACACGCCCTTCGACCAGGCGGTCCCTCGGACCCCGGTGATCGACCGCGAGAACTGCACCTACTTCGAGAAGGGGACCTGCAAGGCCTGCGAGAAGTTCTGCGAGTCGAATGCCATCCGCTTCGACCAGAAGGACGAAGAGATCACCATCGAGGTCGGCAACATCATCCTGGCCACCGGGTACGACATCTTCGACGCCCGCCGGATCGCTCAGTACGGCTACGGCCGGCTGCCGAATGTCTTCACCAGCCTCGAGTTCGAGCGCCTTTCCAACTCGGCCGGACCGACGAACGGCCACATCGTCCTGCGCGACGGCGTGACCGAGCCCAAGACGGTCGGCGTAATCCACTGCGTCGGCAGTCGCGACCGCAACTTCAACAACTACTGCTCCGCGATCTGCTGCATGCAGAGCCTCAAGTTCTCCCACCTCGTGAAGGAGCACACCGAGGCAACGGTCTACGACTTCTACATCGACATGCGGACCGCGGCCAAGGGCTACGACGAGTTCTACCAGCGCGTCATGGAGGAGGGCACTCTCTTCGTCCGCGGCAAGCCGGCCGAGGTCACCGAGGCCGGTCGATTGCCGGGCGAGGAAGGCAAGCTCATCGTCCAGGTCGAAGACACCCTGGCCGGCCGCCAGCGGCGGATCCCGGTGGACATGGTCGTCCTGTCGGTCGGCCTCGAGCCTCGCGCCGACGCAAAGGAACTGGCCCAAAGGTTCGGCATCTCCTGCAGCTCCGACGGCTGGGCCATCGAGAAGCACCCGAAGCTCGATCCGGTTGCGACCATGACCGAAGGCGTCTTCATCGCGGGTTGCGTCAGTGGCCCCAAGGACATCCCGACTTCAGTGGCGCAGGGCGCCGCCGCGGCCGCACGAGTCCTGGGCCGGATCCAGATGAAGCAGATGAACCTCGAGCCGATCAAGGCCACGGTTCACGCCGAGCACTGCTCCGGCTGTCGCATCTGCAACACGATGTGCCCCTACAACGCCATCAGCTTCGACGACGTCAAGGGCGTCTCGTTCATCAACGCGGCCATGTGCCAGGGCTGCGGAACGTGCGTTGCCGCCTGCCCCGCCGGAGCGATCTCCGGTACGGGCTTCAGCGATGAGCAGGTCATGGCGCAGATCGAGGGACTGCTCCGAGTCGGGGCCGACGGGACGCCGCTCAAACGAGCGGCCTACCCCGTGGCTCAACATGAAGGCAACGGTCATCGACCCGAGGCCCCGATCGAGGAGGCTGTGCGAGCATGAGCACGCAGGCACCTGTCGCACCGGCTCCTGTCGAAGGGACGGGCGTGGCCACCCTCGCCGAAGCCACGACCTTCGAGCCGGTGATCATCGGCTTCACCTGCAACTGGTGTAGCTACCGAGCCGCGGACCTGGCCGGCACGGCCCGGACCAAGTACCCGCCCAACGTCCGCCTCATCAGGCTGATGTGCTCGGGTCGTCTCGATCCCACGTTCGTGCTCAAGGCCTTCGCCGAGGGCGCGGATGCGGTTCTGGTGAGCGGCTGCCACCCCGGCGAATGCCACTACATCGAGCAGAACTACAAGGCCCTGCGGCGGTTCCAGCTGCTGGCTCGGACCATCGAAGCCCTCGGCATCGAGCCGGGGCGGCTCCAGCTCGTCTGGGCCAGCGCCGCCGAAGGCGTCCGATTGGCCGGCGAGATCGCCCGCGTGACCGAAGAGGTCCGGGCCCTCGGCCCGCTCAACTGGCCCGCCGGCGATATCGTCGACATCGACAGCGTGAACCTCGACGCGGCCTGGGAGGCTACCGGTGGCGATGCCGCTGGCCCGCCCGAGGCTTCGGGCGGCGTCAACCCCGACCACGCGGCAGCCCCGCTGCCGGCGGCCGTACCCCAGCCGGCGGCGGAGGCGGCCCGATGAGCCCGGCCGCCAAGTCCAACGGCGCGGCCAAGGCCGCCGCCAAGCCCAAGCTCGCCATCTTCGGCGCCGCGTCGTGCGGTGGCTGCGACATCGCCATCGTCAACATCCACGAGCACATCGTTGATGTCGCCAACGCCTTCGACATCGTCCTGTGGCCGACCATCATGGACGGCAAGTACAGCGACATCGAAGCCATGGCCGATGGCGAGATCACGATCACACTCGTTTCGGGCAGCATGCGGACCGACGAGACGATCCACCTGGCCAGGCTTCTGCGGCGCAAGTCGCAGTTCGTGGTCTCGTTCGGGTCGTGTGCAAGCGAGGGCTGCATTCCGGGCCTCGCCAACCTGTCGAGCCGCAAGCAGATCCTCGACACCGCGTTCACCGGGTCCAGCACGGACAACCCGGACGACATCCGCCCGGTCTGGGAGTGCCAGGTCCCGGAGGGCGTCCTCCACCTGCCCGAGTTTGAGCCGGTGCTGCGAACCCTCGACCAGGTCGTGGACGTGGACTACACGATCCCCGGCTGCCCGCCCGAGTCATCGCAGATCTGGGCGGCTCTGGAGGCCGTGGTCAAGGCGCTCAACGGCACCGGGCCGCTTCCGCCCAAGGGCTCGGTCCTCGGCGCCGGCGAGTCGACCGTGTGCGACGAGTGCGCCCGCAAACGCGACGTCAAGAAGATCAGCCAGTTCGTCCGCATCCAGCAGGTCGCGAAGTTCGATCCGGAGATCTGCCTGCTCGAGCAGGGCCTGCCCTGCAACGGCCCGGCGACCCGCAACGGTTGCGGCGCCCTGTGCCCGGCCGTCTCGGCCCCGTGCATCGGCTGCTACGGGGCAGCCGAGGGAGTTGTCGACTACGGAGCTCGCCTGATGTCGGCCTTCGCCTCGGTCGTCGAGGCAACCCAGCCCGAGGAGATCGACAAAGTGCTCGACGGCATCCCCGACCCGGTGGGCCAGTTCTACCGCTTCAGCCTGGCCGGCTCGCTGCTGCGCAGCGGTCGCGCGGCCTGGCAGAACGACGGGGAGTAGCCAAGTGGAACGAATCACAATCGACCCCGTCACCAGGCTCGAGGGCCACGGCAAGATCGAGATCTTCCTCGATCCCGACGGCGAGGTCGCCAACGCCTACTTCCAGATCCCCGAGCTGCGTGGCTTCGAGCGCTTCTGCGTCGGCCGGCCGGTCGAGGAGATGCCGACGCTGACCAACCGCATCTGCGGCGTCTGCCCGGAAGCCCACCACATGGCAGCCGCAAAGGCGGCCGACGCGGTCTACCACGTCGATCCGCCGCGGACCGCGAAGCTGCTGCGCGAGCTGCTCTACAGCGCCTTCTACGTCACCGACCACACCACCCACTTCTACGCCCTCGGCGGCCCGGACTTCGTCGTCGGACCCGACGCGCCTGCGGCCGAGCGCAACATCCTGGGCGTCCTGGCCAAGGTCGGCATGGAAGTCGGCGGCAAAGTCATCGAGGCCCGCAAGAACGGCCACCACGTCATCGAGATGATCGGCGGCCGCAAGATCCACCCGGTCACAGCCGTGCCCGGCGGCATGACCCAGGGCATCACCCACGACCAGCGCGGCGAGATCGAGAAGATCGGCCGCTCGGCCATCGAGTTCGCCCAGTTCAGCCTGGGCATCTTCGACCAGGTCGTCCTCGGCAACGACGCCTACAAGGAGATGGTCCTCTCCGACGGCTACACCCACCGGACCTACTACATGGGCATGGTGGACGCCAACAACAAGGTCAACTTCTACGACGGCCGGGTCAGCATCATGTCGCCGGACGGCGCGCGCGTCGGGACCTATGCCCCGGCCGAGTACCGCGACTGGATCGCCGAGCACGTCGAGCCATGGACCTATCTGAAGTTCCCTTACCTCAAGAAGGTCGGCTGGAAGGGCTTCGTCGACGGCGCGGACTCAGGCGTGTATTGCGCCACTCCCCTGTCGCGGCTCAACGTCGCCGAGGGCATGGCCACGCCGCTGGCCCAGGCCGCCTATGAGCGCTTCTTCGACACCCTGGCCCCCAAACCGGAGAGCGGCGGCAAGCGCATCGTCCATCACCGCCTGGCCACGCATTGGGCTCGCCTGGTCGAGCTGCTGTACGCCGCCGAGCGAATGGTCGAGCTGGCTACCGATCCGGAGATCACCTCGACGAACGTCCGCACGGTTCCGACCGAGAAGCCCACCGAGGGCGTCGGCACGGTCGAGGCGCCACGAGGCACGCTCACCCACCACTACTGGACCGACGAGCGCGGCATCCTGACCGCGGTCAACCTCGTCGTCGGCACGACCAACAACTACGCGCCGATGGCGATGTCGATCAAGAAGGCCGCCCAAAGCCTGATTCACAAGGGCACGGTCGTGCATCAGGGTCTGTTGAACCGCGTCGAGATGGCGTTCCGTCTGTACGACCCGTGCTTCGGCTGCGCCACTCATTCACTCCCCGGTGAGATGCCGCTCCAGGTTGCCATTCGCAACTCGGACGGCGATGTCATCGAAGTCCTGTCGCAGAACTGCTAGATCGGGTTCTCCTCGTGGTCGACCGCGTCCCTGGCCCACCGCAGCCACGAACCCAGTTCGTCCGCGGGCGAACCATCGTCATCGGGTTGGGCAACCCGATCCTCGGCGATGACGGCGTGGGCTGGCGCGTGGCCGACGAAGTCGAAGCTCTCGTAAGGGCCGCTCGGCTGGCCGGACGCCCGATGCCCGACATCGACATCGAACGGCTGGGCGTCGGCGGGCTGCGGCTGATGGAATGCCTGACCGGCTACGAGACGGCGATCCTCGTCGATGCCGCGGAGTTTCCGGATCGGCCGATCGGCGAGGTCCGGTCCTGCTCCTTCGACGATCTGGCCGACTACGCCGCGGGCCACCTCGACTCGGCTCACGATTCGTCACTGCGGACGGCTCTGGCGCTGGGCCGGGGGCTCGGCGCAGCACTGCCGAGCAGAATCCAGGCCGTGACCGTCCAGGCTCATCGAACCGACGAGTTCGGCGAAGAGCTGAGCCCCGAGGTTTCGGCGGCCGTGCCGGAAGCGGCGCGGATTGTCGTCGATCTGCTCGCCGGTGGATCGAGGTAGCCGATGCATCAGGCAATGCTCGCCCAGGCGGTACTCGACAAGGTCATCGAGCGCGCCACGGCGCTCGGCGTGACGCGGGTCGGCGCCGTCCACGTCCTGCTGGGCGAGGACGACGAGCACACCGAAGACGCGCTGCGTTATGCCTGGAGCGAGTTGTCGGTAGGGACGTGCGCCGAGGGCGCCGAGTTCGTCATCGAGAGGACGCCCGGAGAGGGTCTGCGGCTTACGGCAATGGATGTCGAGCGCTCGGAGCCCGGCGCCGCCACCGACCCGGACAATCGACCCAGCGCACAGGAGCCGCCGATCGGCTAGCCTACCGACGGTGGCGGCATCGCGGCCGACCCGTTCACCGCCCAACGCGCACATTCGACCGCCTGACAGGATCGTCGGGAGGGAGCTATGAGCCAACAATTCGTCGTTCAGCTGCCAAATCGACCGGGCGAGCTGGCCCATCTGGCCAAGGCTCTGTGTGCGCGCGGCGTGAACATCGTCCAGGTCAACCAGACGACCGTCGGCAATCTGACCAGCGCCGAGATCTACACCGATTGCTGCGACGAGGACACGACCGACGTGCTCAAAGGCATGGGCTACCCCTTCGTCGCCGGCACGAGCGTGGTCGTCGAGATCGAAGACACGCCCTGTGCCCTGGGCGAAGTGAGCGACCGGCTCGGTCATGCCGGCGTCAACATCAAGGGCTGCTGCGTCATCGGCCGCGCCAACGGCCGCGCCACGTGGGCCCTCGCGGTCGACAAAGAGGACCGCGCCCGCGACATCCTGGGCCTGCCGCCGGTCGCCGGAGAAACTGAGGCCGTCGAGGGGTAGGTCCGGGCCCAGGGCGGCGGTCGTTGGTCGGAGACTCGACTCCTCTCGCCCCGACCATAACAACCAATCGAGCCCCATTCCAGGCCGTCACACTCCGACAAGACCTGCTTACGGCTGATCTAAGCAAGGGCTTCAGCTGTGCACCCACGAGCCGTCCGGGAGGGGATCCCTTTCCGGGTCGCCCCAACTCGATGCTGGAAATGGGACGGTAGTCTCTGGAATGAAACGGGTAGTTACGCCGAACTCCCGGTGACTCGACAATCCACCGACCGGCAGGGAGGCACGGGAGCCTTCGGGTTCCCACGCGCCAGCGTCCCACGATCGCCTCGACCGTCGCGCCGGGCCAATGGCGAGTCCGTTCGGTGAAAGGCGCGCTTACCTCGCAAGGGGGTCGCGGATGTTACGCCCTGACTACCGACTCCAGCGCGCCACCGCCGCCGCGGAGGACGCGCGGCGCGAAAGGCGTCTCGAGCATATCCGCGGGCTGCGGCTTAACCTCATGTCGGAGGCCGACTTGGGGTGGGATCAGGCCCGCCGGGCGTGGAACCTCGCCGCCGACCAGCGTCCCCGGCACGTCGCCTTCCCCGAGACGACCGACGACGTCGTCAAGCTCGTGACGTTCGCCGCCGGCGACGGACTGCGAGTGGCACCCCAGGGGACGGGACATGGAGCGGGGGCACTGGGCGCGATCGAGGATGCCGTGCTCATGAGACCGTCCCGGATGCGCGACGTCGCGATCGACCCGGACCGGCGCCGCGCCCGCGTCGGGGCCGGGGTGACGTGGGGTGAGGTCCAGGCGGCCGCTGCCGCGCACGGCCTCGCCGGCCTGGCAGGCACCTCACCCGAGATCGGGGTGGTGGGCTACACCCTG
>PMYK01000008.1:29902-39717 GCA_003171255.1 Chloroflexota bacterium | reverse complement strand
TTGTGGACCATCTTCACGTAGTGCCCGGCGCCCGGGCCGCCGGCATTGAGGTAGCCGTTCGCCGGAGCGAGCGAGCGGAAGATCGGCTCGAGGCGCATCACGGGCTCCGGCTCGCCACCGACCATCAGGCAGTACCCGACCTTGAGGCCCCAGATCCCGCCGGATACTCCGGCATCCACGAAGCTGATGCCCCCGGCGGCAACCTTGGCGTGGCGGCGGACCGTGTCGTGGAAGTTGCTGTTGCCGCCGTCGACGATCGCGTCGCCGGGTTCGAGGAGCTTGAGCAGCTCGTCGATCATCGACTCCGTGGCGTCGCCGGACGGAACCATCACCCAGATTGCCCGCGGCTTCTCGAGCATGCCGACGAGCTCCTGGAGGGAGAACGCCCCGTCGGCGCCCTCGGTCATGATCTCGCGAGTCTTCTCCGCGGTTCGGTTGTAGGCGACGATGCGGTGCTTGTCGAGGAGCAGGCGCCGGACCATGTTGGCGCCCATCCGGCCGAGCCCGATGAAGCCCAGGTCCATTGCGTCAGGCCTCCCCGAGGGCCGCGGCAAGGGCTCGTTGGAGGACGGCTAGGCCGGCGTCCGGGTCGGGCCCGAGGTTGATGCGAATGATCGGCAGCTTGTGGTCCTCGATCGTTCGGGCGTCGCCGATCGCCTGGGCATCGATGAGCTGGCCGAAGCTGTACGCCTTGCCGGGGATGTCTCGATCGTCGGGGTGCTCGGCGACGAGCTGCAGGAACCAGCCGATCGGGGCGCCGCCCTTGTGGAGCTGCCCCGTCGAATGCAGGAAGCGGGGTCCGAATCCGACGGTCGTGGCCCGGCGGGTCCGATCGCGGAGTAGCGTCCGGATCGCTCGCAGAGCAGTGTCGCGGGCCGGCGTCTGGGCGACGTAGGCCTGGATCGAGGCGTAGCCGTTGACCTTGAGGTTGCCGAGGTGTGCCTTGAGGGCCGACCCGAGCGCCGCCGCGTCGTCGACGCTCAGCGGCTTGTCTGCATCCCCGGCGGCGGACTCGTCGGCCTCGAACCTGGCGATGACCGCGCGGGTGTTGGTCTTGGCCTCCTCGACGTTCGGCTGGTCGAACGGGTCGATGCCGAGCACGACGCCGGAGAGGGCGGTAGCCACTTCCCAGCGCACGAACTCGGCGCCCATCTCGATCTTCGACGCGACGGGGATGCGGATGACCGGGTGTCCCGCGGCCGCCAGCTCGGCCAGGCGCGTGTCCACCTTCGAGCCGATGGACTGGTCCGGTCCGGCCGATCCGTCGAGGGCGATGCGGACGAAGACGCGGTCGTTCTGGTAGGCCGACGGGGCGCCGAGCGGCTCGCCGTCCACGGGGACGACGCCGACGCCGTGCTTGCCGGTCGACTCGGCGATCAACTGCTCGACCCACGGCCCGAAGGCGGCCAGCTCGCGGTCGATGACGAAGGTCAGCTTGTCGCGACCCGCCTTCGAGAAGACGCCCATGGCAAGGCCGAGCGCCAGGCCGGGGTTGTGGGCCGGGTCCGAGACTCCGCAGGTCATGACCATCGCCCGGGCCTTCTCGAGCAGGGTGGCGATGTCGATGCCCAGCAGCGCGCCGGGCACGAGGCCGACGTAGGTGAGGGCCGAGTAGCGCCCGCCCACGTCCGGCGGGTTGAGAAAGACCTCGCGCAGCTGGTCGTGGTGGGGGATCGAGCGCAGGCTCTTGTCCGGGTCCGTGATTGCGGCCATGAATTCGCCGGGCTCTGCAGGTAGGGCGCCGGCGTCCTTCAGGGTCTCGTCGATGCGGGCCCACTGGTAGGCCTGGAACGAGAGCGACTCCGCCGTGGTGCCGGACTTCGTCGAAACGATGAAGAGCGTGGCCGTTGGATCGAGGTCGTCGAGGGTCGCGGCGACCGCGGCTGGGTCCGTCGAGTCGAGGACGCGGACCTCGACGCCGCCCGCGGCGCCGAAGACTTCCGTCAGCAGGGCGGGCGCCAGGCTGCTGCCGCCCATGCCGCCCAGAACGGCGGTGGTGAAGCCTTCATCCTTGATTGCGGCGGCGAATGCCACCAGCTCGCCCGTCTCGTCGGCGAAGTGGAATGGCGCCTCCAACCAGCCGAGTCGGGTGGCGACGGCGCGCTGCACGACGTCTTCGTCGCTCCAAACCGACGGGTCGCGCCGGCCGATTGCCCGGTCTGCCCACTCCTCTTTGGTGGCACGGTCGCGCGCCGCGACCAGCGCCGCTTCGAGGCTTGCATCGTTGAGCGTAAGGTCGAGATCGAGCGCGAGGGAACTGGCGGGCCTGGATTGAGCCATGGCGGCAGCCTCATGACAGGCGGCGGGGTCGCGCCGCGAGGTGGATGTCGGATCGATGCTTCCACGCAAAGATACAGGCCCCGCGCCATCCGCGGGCGAGTGGCACTGGATGTCCCGCGCGGGTGCTGCTCACCCGGCGAGCACATCCGACCAATATGCGCGTTCCGGCCACGAAACTACCCCACCTTGCTCGCTCCCAGAGCAAACGGCGTCTGTTTCGGCACGCGTCGGTCGCACATGCTCGGAACGACGTACAAGTCCGACCGGAAACCGTCGGAACCGGGCGTCAGCCCGTCCGATGTGCTCACCCGGTGAACACCCGCCGACGAGACCTACTTCTGCGACGACTCCATGCGAGCGGCCTCGGCCTCGATGGCGCGGATCTTGCCGACGCGCCGGACGTGGCGTGGCGCGCCGCTAAAGCGGGCGGCGAGGAAGCTCTCCGCGCATGAGACGGCAGTCTCGATGCCGATCACGCGGGCCCCGAGGGCCAGCACGTTCATGTCGTCGTGCTCGACGCCCTGGCCGGCGGAGTAGGTGTCGTGGCACAGCCCGGCGCGAATGCCGGGCATCTTGGAGGCGGCGATCGAGGCGCCCACGCCGCTGCCGCAGACGAGGATGCCGCGGTCCGCCCGACCATTGAGGATGGCCAGGGCAAGGGCGCGGGCGTAGTCCGGGTAGTCGTCCTCGGGGTTCGAGCCGTCGCCGCCCAGGTCGATCAGCTCGTGGCCGAGCGGGGCTAATCGGGCCAGCATCTCGGCCTTGAGATCGGCCCCGGCATGGTCGGCCGCCAGCGCGATGCGCATCTTCGTTCCTCTCAGCAGGTTTCGGGGCCGCGCTCGGCGGTTGGGACGCGGCCGCTGAAGCCGTCGCGGACGACCTTGCGGCCGATCTCGGTGACGCGTTCGACGGTGAAGCCGAAGCGGCGCAGGACCTCGTCGCCGGGCGCCGAAGCGCCGAAGTGATCGATGCCGATGATTGCGCCGTCTGTGCCGGCGTAGCGCTCCCAGCCAAACGGGCTGAGCGCCTCGATCGTTACTCGTCGACGCACTCCACGCGGCAGGACCGACTCGCGGTAGGCGGCGTCCTGAGCCTCGAAGCGCTCCCAGCACGGCAGGCTGACGACGCGGGTCCGGATGCCGTCGGCTTCCAGCGCCTCCGCGGCGCCCATCGCCAGCTGCAGCTCGGAGCCAGTGGCGACCAGGATCAGGTCGGGTGCGGCGGCGTCGCCGGAGGCGTCGCGCAGGACGTAGCCGCCGCGGGCTACTCCGGCGCGGGCCTTTTCCCCTGTCCCCGCAAGGACGGGCAGTTTCTGGCGGGACATGATCAGCGCGGTGGGGCCGTCGCAGCGTTCCACTCCGCAGGCCCATGCCGCGGCCGCCTCGTTGGCGTCGCCGGGCCGGATGACGTCCAGGTTCGGGACCGCCCGGAGCGTCGCCACCTGTTCGATCGGCTGGTGGGTTGGTCCGTCCTCGCCTACCGCCACCGAGTCGTGGGTCCAGACGAAGACGACCTTCAGGCAGCTCAGGGCGGCCAGCCGGACCGACCCGCGCATGTAGTCGCTGAAGACGAGGAACGTGGCCGCGTATGGGATGAAGCCGCCGTACAAGGCGATGCCGTTGGAGATCCCGCCCATGGCGTGCTCGCGGACACCGAAGCGAATGTTGCGGCCGCAGGCATCGCTCGATTCGAAGAGACCGCCTCCGGCGATGTCCGTCATGTTGGATTCGGACAGGTCGGCCGAGCCGCCGAAGAGTTCCGGCACAGGGCCCGCCAGGGCGTTGATCGCCTCGCTGCTGGCCTTGCGAGTCGGCACGGCATCGCCGACGGCGTAGCTCTTGAGGCCGCGGTCCCAGCCCTCGGCGAGGCGGCAGTTCCAGCGCCGGTCGAGCTCGGCGGCCTCGGCGGGGAACTCGCGGGTGTAGCCGGCCAGCTCCTCGCGCCACTCGGCCGCGAGCTTCTCTCCGGCGGGGATCGCCTCGCGGAAGTGGGCAAGGGCCGCGTCCGGGACGTAGAAGTGCTTGTCCGGGTCCCAGCCGTAAGCGATCTTCGCGCCCCGGACCTCGTCTTCGCCCAGCGCTGCCCCGTGCGCCTTCGAGGAATCGTGCTTGGTGGGCGCCCCGTAACCGATGTGGGTTCGAACCGCGATCAGGCTGGGCCGATCGTCGGCCTGAGCCGCGGCGATGGCGGCGCCGATGGCCTGGATGTCGTTGCCATCCTCCACACGCGCGGTCTGCCAGCCGTAGGCATCGAAGCGGTCCAGCACGCTCTCCGAGAAGGCCATATGAGTCGGCCCGTCGAGCTGGATTCGGTTGTCGTCGTACAGGTAGATCAGCTTGCCCAGCCGCAGATGACCAGCCAGCGAGGCGGCCTCGGAGGATATGCCTTCCTGAATGTCGCCGTCGGAGCAGATCGCATAGATGTTGTGGTCGATCAGGGTGTGACCCGGCCGGTTGAACTCCTCGGCCAGGCGGCGCTGCGCGATGGCCATGCCGACGGCGTTGGCGAAGCCCTGGCCGAGCGGTCCGGTCGTTGCCTCGACCCCTGCGGTCAAGCCGTGCTCGGGATGGCCGGGCGTCAGAGATCCCCACTGTCGGAATGACTCGATGTCTTCGAGGGTGAGCCCGTAGCCGGTCAGATACAGCATGGAGTAGAGCAGCATGCTGGCGTGGCCGGCGGAGAGCACGAAGCGGTCGCGGTTCGGCCAGTGAGGATCGGTTGGGGCGTGCCGCATGAAGCGAGTCCAGAGCGTATAGGCCATCGGCGCCATGCCCATCGGGGCGCCCGGATGGCCGGAATTGGCCTTCTGTACGGCGTCCATTGCTAGCGTGCGAATCGTGTCGATCGCCAGCTGGTCGAGGTCCGCTGCCACTTCGGTCATTCGATCTCCGCTCCCGTCGCCGGCGCTCTCGAGTTGGACGTGGTGAGGGTCGACCCCGCGGGATCGACGCTCCGGGCCCGATGACGGAGCAATTCTACGGCCCGCCGCGGATTGGCCGGCGTACGAGAGCATGCGGACCGGCCGGCGTACGCGATCCAGGCCCGCAGCAGGCATGTTGCGGGGCGTCTGCGGGCTGCTACACTCGCCCATCAGGCAACGTTTCGTACGTGGGTTCGATCGTCGCCTGCCGGCATAGGCCAGGCACATGGCCCCGTTCCACGGCGTCGGAGTGCGAGGAACTAGATGCGGATCTACGACGGCAGTCCTCGCCAGAACTACGAGGAAGTCCTGCGGTCCATCGGCGCCTTCCTGGATCAGCGCGGCATGCGCGAGATCATGGTGGTCGAGGCGCCCGACGGCTTCATCGTCCTGGGCATGATAGTGGACACGGCTGCCACCGGCGCATGGTCCGAACATATGGGCCAGCAGGTCAAGGAAACCTTCACCTTCCTCGATGACGACATTGCTCGCTTCATGGAAGAGGGCCACGCCAGGCGCGACAACCAGCAGCGGGCGGTCACTTGGGGCCAGGCGGGCTACTATGAGCAGGCGTTCCGCGTTGTCGGTCGTTACGTTGACGAACAGAAGCCGCGCGACATCTTCTTCTTCGAGCAAGATGGAGCCTTCGTGCTTCGGCTCCTGATGGCGACGCAAGCCGGTAGCCGGCACGTAATCGCAGAGTTCACACGCGACGAGATCGAGGAGATGATCGCCCAGGCCCAGGATTTCAGGGGCCAGAATGCCAAGCCCCAGCCAGGAGTCTGAGCCCCGGGAGCGGTACCAGGCGGGGAGGGAGGTAGGACGGTGAAAATCGTGAAGATCATGGCGACGTTCCTGCTCGTGTTGCTGGCTGCGCTCGTCATCATTCCGCTTCTCGTGTTGGCCGGCCTGTTCGTCTGGCTGAAGCTAACCGAGGAGGGCGACGAGGAGTCGCTCGAGCTCGATCAGGAGAGCGTCTAGCCCGAATCAGACGATCTTGTGGAGGTCGCCCGGGCCGCGAGGTCCGGGCGATGTCTTTGTCTGTGATGTCTCACCGGCCTGAGGTCCTTCCGGAACCCGGCCCCGACCTGGCTGCCGCCGGCGCGGCTCCGGAGTCGTCGGTGGCGGTTACCGGTCCAGCCACGCTCGGACGCGCCGCTCACACGGTGCGCGCTCGTCACCTGGCCGAGATCGCGATCCTGCTGGTGATGCTCACCTGGGGCGCCAACGTGGTCGCGGTGAAGGCCGTCATAGCCGACGTGCCGCCCATCCTCTTCGCCTTCGTCCGATTCGGAACGGCGTTCCTGGTTCTGCTGGCGGTCCTGCGCTGGCGCGAGGGGAGCGTCGGCCTGCCGCGGCGCGACATCCTGCCGATGCTTCTTCTCGGCCTGGCCGGGTTCGGGCTCTACCAGGACTTGTGGGCGAGCGCCCTCGGCAGGACGACGGCCTCGAACTCAGCCCTTATCACTGCTGCCACGCCAGTCTCGACGATGCTCATCGCCGCGGCGGTGGGCTCCGACACCATCTCCCGAGCAAAGGTCATCGGGGCGGCGATTTCGCTGTCAGGGGCGGTGGCGGTCGTCGGAGTGACGCACGGGTTTGGTTTCACCGGCGCATCCGCCGGCGACTTGATGACGTTCGCGGCCACGATCTGCTGGGCCTGCTACGTGGCCTTCGGGGCGCCGGTTCTGCGCCGCCACTCACCCTTGCGAACGGCGACATGGGCGATCGGACTGGGCTGCCTGGGCATGCTGCCGATCGCCGCCTGGCAGGCGACCACGTTCGACCCGTCGCACATCCACGCCGGCACGATCGGGCTGTACTTGTTCTGCGCCCTGCTCGCCGCCGCCGCCGCCAACGTGGTCATGTTCGAGGCCGTCAAGATCCTCGGCCCGACCCGCTCGATGCTCTTCCAGTTCCTGGTGCCGGCCTTCGCCGTGATCCTGGCGTCGATCTTCCTGGGCGAGGCGATCGTGATCGGCCAGATACTCGGCGGCGCGGTGATCGTGTCGGGCATCCTGGTGTCGCGGCTCGGCCCGCTGTCCGGCCGGCGGGTCTGACCGCCCGCTGACCCGATCGCGCCGCACCCGCGAGCCGCCGCGCGGCGCCGACCCTGGCGTCCCCGGTATCCTCTGCCGCATGCCACTCGACGACGCAGCCTCGGGCGGGCCCGGCACAACTCCTTCTCCAGCGTCCGCCGCCCCGATCCCGCCGCTCCGGCCGGGTCAGCCGCCGCTTGCGCTTCTGATCGACTACGACGGCACGATCTCGCTGACCGACGTTTCCGACAAGATCCTGTACAGCTTCATCGGCGACCGGTACGCCCAGGACGATGCCCAGTACTCAAGCGGCCTTGTCGGCTCGAGGACGCTTTTCTCCAGCCAGGTCAAGCTTCTGCCGTCCGATCCCGGGCCGATCATCGCGATCGCCGAGGCACAGCCGCACGATCCGACATTCGCGCCTTTCGTTCGCCGAGCCCTGGAGCTCGAGGTGCCGGTGGAGGTTGTCAGCGACGGCTTCGGCTTCTTCATCGAGCCGGCGTTGCGGCGGCTGGGCGTCCCCGAGATCCCCATCATCACCGCGCGGACGCTGTTCGGCGGCGGACGCGTCTCGATGGAGTTTCCGAATGGCCACCCCGACTGCTTCGTGTGCGGCACGTGCAAGCGGCAACGTGTGCTCGCCCACCAGGCCGCGGGCCGGACCGTTGCGTTCGTCGGCGATGGCGAGAGCGATCGCTACGCTGCGGCGTATTCGGATCTGATCTTCGCCCGCGACGACCTTGTGAGTCTGTGCCGGCGCGAGGGTTGGCCGTTCGCCCCATGGCTCGATTTCGCGGGCATGCAGGCCTGGCTGGAGGCCACGGTGGTCGCCTGGCGCTCCGACGCGACGGCGATCGCCAGCCACCGGGCTAGGCCCTACATCTGTGGTCCGGAAATCTGGGGTCCGGGTCGAATGAACCCCGTGCCGCGCGCCTGACCACCGCGCGCCGCAGATAGCCCCTCTGGGGTCGCTCCTGCGGCCTGCCGCCCTCGATCGCGCGGAGCGCCTCGACGCGCACCCTTTCGTGCCGAGCGATGGTCTCCGTATCGCGTGCAATCGGCTCGAGCAGCTGCCCGCGGTCGGTTCTCCAGCGGGCAGCGGTCGCCTGGGGTCCTCATGGAGCAGGTTCGCGGCCGCCTGAACGGCGGCGCCAAGGGCAACGAACTCCGTCGCCTCGGGGACCGACACGGCCCGTCCGGAGAGCCGCTGCACCACTCGCCACCAGGTTTCGCTTCGTGCGCCGCCGCCGATGAGGACCAGCGGGGCCGTCCGCTCGACCCCGGAGGAGCACGAGTCGATCGTCTCGAGCGCGTCGAGCAGCCCGGCGACGGCGCCCTCGTAGGTGGCCATGAGAATCGACTTTGGGTCGGTGTCATGGCGAAGCCCGAAGATCGCGGCCGCGGCATCGGGGAGATTCGGCGTTCGCTCGCCGTCGAAGAGGGCAGAGCCACGACGCCGTGACTCGGCGCGACGTCGCCACGCTCCAATCCCAGCCACGCCGCGACGCTGTCTACCGCCAGCGTGCAGTTGAGGGTGCAGGCAAGGGGCAGGAACCGGCCGGCCGCGTCGGCGAAGCCGGTGACGATGCCGGGCAGCACAGCGGAACCCTGCCAGGCCGCCACGACGGTCACGTCCGTGTCGCGCAGGTCCTCCAGCAGGCATGGGTGGTCGCCGATGTCACCCAGAGCACTCGCCGCGTCGCCTGCAAACGCGCCCCGACGGTCGCGCGGGCGTCGGCCGACCTCCGAAACAGACCGATCAACGCGACCGGTTTGCGGTGAGCGCTACTCCTCCGTAGAATTGGAAAAACCCCGGAGGAGAAGCGCGCGATGGCGAAGTATGTCTTTGTGACCGGCGGGGTCACCTCCTCCCTGGGCAAGGGGATCACTGCTGCCTCGGTCGGCCGGCTTCTCAAGGCGCGCGGCCTCGCCGTATCGGTCCTCAAGCTCGACCCATACATCAATGTCGACCCGGGGACGATGTCGCCATACCAGCACGGCGAGGTATTCGTCACCGACGACGGCGCCGAGACGGACCTTGACCTGGGCCACTACGAGCGCTTCATCGACGAGAACCTTTCCCAGCTCTCCAACGTCACGACCGGCCGCATCTACCAGGCCGTCATTGGCAAGGAGCGCCGTGGCGACTATCTGGGCGGCACGGTTCAGGTCATCCCCCACATCACCAACGAGATCAAGGAGCGAATCCAGCAGATTGCCCGCGACGGCCGCGCTGACGTCGTGATCGTCGAGGTGGGCGGCACGGTCGGCGACATCGAGTCGCTGCCGTTCCTCGAGGCCATCCGCCAGATGCGCAAGGACGTCGGGCGTGGCAACGTGGTCTACATCCACGTCACGCTGCTGCCGGCCCTCGCCGCGACGGGCGAACTCAAGACCAAGCCGACTCAGCACTCCGTCAAGGAGCTGCGCGGCATCGGTATCCAGCCCGACGTGATAGTGCTGCGCTCCGACCACCCGGTCAGCCAGGAGATCCGCGACAAGATCGCTCTCTTCACGGACGTGGCCAGCGAGGCGGTGATCCCGGCCGAGACCGCCTCCACCATCTACGAAGTGCC
>PMYK01000008.1:21401-29882 GCA_003171255.1 Chloroflexota bacterium | reverse complement strand
GGCAAGTACATCGAGCTGCCGGACGCCTATCTGTCGGTCACGGAGTCGCTCAAGCATGCCGGTTGGGCCCACGAGGTCGATGTCAAGATTCGCTGGGTGGACTCGGAGCTCCTGACCCGCGAGTCGGTCGATGAGACGCTGGCCGGCATCGGCGGCATCGTGGTTCCGGGTGGCTTCGGCCATCGCGGCATCGAGGGCAAGATCCTCGCGGCGCGCTACGCTCGCGAGAAGCGCGTGCCATATCTCGGGCTATGCCTTGGGCTCCAGTGCGCCGTAATCGAGTTTGCTCGCGACGTTCTCGGCACCGAAGACGCCAACTCGACCGAGTTCGACATGTTCACCGAGCACCCCGTCATCGACTTCATGCCCGACCAGCGGACGATGCAGGAGAAGGGCGGCACGATGCGGCTCGGGCTGTACCCGGCCCGCCTGACACCCGGCTCGAAGGCCGCCACCGTCTACGGCTCCGAGCTGATCTACGAGCGGCACCGCCATCGCTTCGAGGTGAACAACAGCTACCGCCCGCTCCTCGAGGCGGCCGGGATGATTCTGTCGGGCCAATCGCCCGATGGCCGGCTGGTCGAGATCATCGAGATCAAGGACCACCCCTGGTTCGTGGCCAGCCAGTTCCATCCGGAGTTCCGCAGCCGGCCGGATCGACCGCACCCGCTCTTCGATGGCTTCATCGGATCGGCCGTGGCCCTGTCGCAGGGTCGTACCCCGGAGTTCCACGGGCCCGTCCCCGAGTCTCCTCAGACAGGCGCGCTGCTCGGGGCCGCTCCGACCGAGTAGCCCGCCGCACGCCACCGTAGGTTCGAAACTTCTCCGAGGAGCGAACCTTTCTGCCCGCTCGTGCGTCTTTCTTGACGGAGGGGACGCGCAGCGCGGCGAAGTACCGAGTGAGGTCGACCGGCGTGAGCTGAGGCTCCGGTTGAGGCGGCGACCTCACCACTTCGGGAAGTCAAGGCCCTGGGCCGTGAGGGGGACTCAATGAGGGATGCCCGCCCCCTGACTTTGTCGTCGTTTGGCTCGAGTTGATTCGCCCGTCGAGCTCGTCCGGCGGCGATGGTACGATCCGACTAAAGGACGAGCGACGAGCGCGGGCTCGAACCATGCGGCCCAGGCCCGTCCCAGCGAGCCAGGAGCTGCCCGATGAAGATCTTCCTAGACACCGCCGAGATCGAAGAGATCAAGACCGCTGCCCGATGGGGTGTCCTCGACGGCGTCACGACCAACCCCAGCCTCTATGCCAAGGTCGGCGGGTCGTACGACGCGATCCTCCAGGAGATCTGCAAGATCACGCGCGGGCCCGTCTCCGCCGAGGTCATCTCCGACGACGTCGACGGAATGCTCGAAGAGGGCCGTCACTTCGCCAAGCTCGCTCCGAACATCATCGTCAAGGTGGCGATGAGCGAGAACGGCCTCGAGGCCATCTCACGCTTCGCCGACGAGGGCATCAAGACCAACTGCACCCTGATCTTCAGCACGAACCAGGGTCTGCTTGCCGCCAAGGCCGGGGCCAGCATCGTGTCGCCGTTCGTGGGTCGCCTCGACGACATTAGCCAGGACGGCATGACCGTCATCCGCGAGTTGACCGAAGTCTTCTCGCTTTACGACATCGAGACCGAGGTCCTCGCGGCGTCGATCCGCAACCCGCTCCACGTCACCCAGGCCGCGATGGCCGGTGCCCATATCGCCACGCTGCCGTTCAAGATCCTGCAGCAGATGGTCCACCATCCACTGACCGACAAGGGCATCGTCCAGTTCAAGAAGGACTGGGAAGCCGCCCGCCAGACGGCCACCGGCAAGGGCTCCTAGCCGCCCTCCCGCGTCTCCGCAATGGCCGCCGCGAGCTCAGCCACGACCGATGAGATCCGCGCTCGAGGTCGGCTGGAGGGCATCCCGCCCGAGCTGCTGATTCTGATCGGGTCGCTCTCGGTTCAGTGCGGCGGTGGCCTGGCCACGGTTCTCGTTCGCGACTACGGGCCACTCCCGGCAGTCTCGATGCGCATCATCTTCGGAGCGGCCATGCTCCTTGTGCTTCGACCGCCCCGCATCCGTGGCGCGTCGCGGGCGGCGTTGCTCAGCTGCCTTGCCCTCGGCCTCGTCCTGGCGACCATGAACTCGCTCTTCTTCGTCGCGCTGTCGAGGATCCCCATCGGCGTGGCGGTCACGATCGAGTTCTGGGGTCCGCTGGCCGTGGCCGTCCTGGGTTCGCGCCGCGCTCTCGATCTGGTCTGGGTGGGTCTGGCCGCGGCCGGGATCTATGTACTTGCCGGCGGCCGGCTCACCGCCGCCGACGCGCTCGGCGTGGTCGCGGCGGCCGCTTCGGGGCTGTGCTGGGCCATCTACATCGGCGTCGCAGGCAAGGTGGCCCGGCACTGGCCGGACGGTCGGGGCTTGACCCTGGCGATGCTCGTCGCGACCGCGTTGATCGTGCCGCCGACCCTCGCGCTCTCCGACGTTCGGCCTCTGCTCGTTGCTCCCGCCGCGCTGGCGGGGGGCGTCGTGATCGGCCTGTTCAACAGCGCCATTCCCTACACGACCGAGATCGCCGCGCTGCGCCGGATGTCGGCGTCGACGTTCGGGGTCCTGATGAGCCTCGAACCGGCCATTGCCACGGCGGTAGGGTTCTTCGCGTTGGGCCAGGTGCTGCGTACGCCGGATCTGGCCGCGATCGCATGTGTCGCGCTGGCGAGCGCCGGCGCGAGCTGGTCTTCTCGACGGAGGGTAGCCGTCGGCGAGCTGGAGGCTGGCTGAGTTCGCGAGGCGCGCCGGTCAAGCCCCTAGCGGCGGTACGTGGCGCGCGGCCGGTAGCTCGTATGGAGCAGCTGCTCCGACTTCTCGCCGAGCGGCTCGCCCAGGAAGTCCTCGTACAGCTTCTGGATGTACGGATTCTCGTGGGCGCAGCGCCACAGCCCAGCCTGATCTTCCTGGTAGAGGCCGGCTGCCCGCTTGGCTCTGAGCTTGTCCGTGACGCCGTAGGGCTGTCCGCCGCCACCGACGCAACCGCCGGGGCAGGCCATGACCTCGATGAAGTGGTAGGGCGGCTCGGTGCCCGCGTCCCGGGCTTCGCGCACTCGCGTCAGGACCGTCTCGACGTTGCCAAGGCCGTGTGCGACTGCGAAGCGGATCTCATGGCCCCCGATGACCGTCTTGCCTTCCTTGACGCCCTCGAGGCCGCGCGTCTTCTGGAAGTCGATGCGCTCCGGGTTCTCACCCGTGATCAGGAAGTGCGAGGTCCGTAGAGCTGCCTCCATGACTCCACCGGTCGCACCGAAGATCGTGCCGGCGCCCGTATAGGCACCGAGCAGATGGTCGGGCTGCTCCTCGGCCAGGGCTTTGAAGTTGATGCCCGACTGTTTGATCATCCGAGCCAGCTCGCGTGTGGTCAGCGACGTGTCGACGTCCTGGAACCCGGACGAACGCATCTCCTTGGACCGGATGATCTCGAACTTCTTGGCCGTGCACGGCATGACCGAGACCACGTAGATCTTGGCGGGATCGAGCCCCATCTTCTCGGCGTAGTAGGTCTTCGCCAGGGCCCCGACCATCGCTTGCGGCGACTTGCACGAGCTGAAGTGGGGGATCATGTCGTCGTGGAACTTCTCCATGAAGTCCACCCACGACGGNNAGGTCGGCGCCGAAGTTGGTGTCGAAGACGGCCTTGAAGCCCATACGGCGCAGCGCGGCGTAGGTCTTGCCGGTGAGGTTTGTGCCGACCGGGAAGCCGAAAGCCTCGCCGATGGCAACCCGGACGGCCGGTGCCAGCTGGGCCACGCAGAAGGCATCCGGGTCGAGGAGCTTGTCCCAGACCTCCTGGGTCTCGTCGTACTCGACGATCGCGCCCGTCGGGCAATGGGCGGAGCACTGACCGCACCGAACACACGGCGATTCGGCCAGGCTGATGTCGCCGGCAGCGGCGATGCGCGTGTCGATGCCGCGCTGCAGGAAGGTAAGCGCCCACACGTCCTGGATCTGCTGGCAGACCTGGATGCAGCGGCCGCAGGTGATGCACTTGCGTGGGTCGAGCGTGACGGCTCGAGTCGACTTGTCGATCGGCAGGTCGGGCACGATGCTGTCGAGGCAGATCTCGCGGAGGCCGAAGTCGGCGGCGATCGTCTGCAGCTCGCAGTTCTGGTTTCGGCCGCAGGTCAGGCACTCGTTGGGGTGACGCGACAGGATCATCTCAACCACTGTCCGGCGGACCTGGATGATCTCCGGGTCCTCGGTTGTGATGTCCATGTCGGGCTCGAGCGGCGTGCAGCAGGCACGCAGCATCTTGTTTGAGCCTTTGATGCGGACGATGCAGATGCCGCAGGCAGCGGTGGCATCGAGGTCGGGGTGCTTGCACAGCGTCGGGATGCGAACAGAGACCTGGCGTGCCGCGTCGAGGATGGTCGCGCCGGCCGGGACCTCTACGGGAAGGTTGTTGATCGTGGCTTGGATCTTGTCGGTCACGGTTGGCACGCTCAGTTGGCTTCCGGGACCAGACGGTCCGCGAACTCTGATTCGAAGTAGCGAAGGGCCGAGAGGATGGGGCTCGGTGCGCCCTGACCCAACCCGCATAGCGAGGCTCTTTGCATGGCCCTGGCCAGTCGTTTGATCGTGGCTACGTCCGCGGTCGTTCCCTTGCCGTCGGCAATCCTGTCGAGCAGACGCAGCATCTGAGTTCCACCGATGCGGCAGGGTGCGCACTTCCCGCAGGACTCGTCGACGCAGAAGCCGAGGTAGAACCGGGACAGTTCCACGAGATCGTCGCTCTCGTCCATGACCATCATTCCGCCCGAACCCATATACGAGCCGAGCTTCTGAAGGTGTTCGTAGGTGATTGGCGTGTCGAGCTCGGTGGCCGGGATGAGGCCGCCAGAAGGGCCGCCCGTCTGGACAGCCTTGATCGGGCCGCCCGAGCTGGTGCCGCCGCAGATCCCTTCGACCACGTCGCGCAGGGTCATACCCATCGGGATCTCGACGAGGCCGGCGTTCTTGACCTTGCCGGTCACGGCGAAGACCTTCGTGCCGGTCGACCTGCCCACGCCGATCGTCGAGAACCACTCTCCACCCCGGGCGACGATCTGGGACAGGTTGGCCAGAGACTCGACGTTGTTGATCATCGTGGGCTGGCCCCACAGGCCCTTGACGGACGGGTAGGGCGGCCGAGGTCGGGGCGTGCCACGCTGGCCTTCGAGCGACGCGATCAGGGCGGTCTCTTCGCCGCAAACGAACGCGCCGGCGCCCAGCCGGACCTCGACGTTGAAGCTGAATTCGGTGCCGAGGATGTTCTTGCCCAGCAGCCCGGCGGCCTTGGCCTGGCGGATGGCCTTCTCGATGCGCTGGATGGCGAGGGGGTACTCGGCTCGGATGTAGAAGAAGCCCGTCTGGGCTCCGATCACGAAGCCGCCGATGATCATGCCCTCGAGAACGGCGTGGGGATCGCCTTCGAGAACACTGCGGTCCATGTAGGCGCCTGGGTCGCCTTCGTCGCCGTTGCAAACGATGATGTGCTCGTCGCCCTTGGATTCGCGTGTCAGGTTCCACTTGAGCCAGGCCGGAAAGCCGGCGCCGCCGCGGCCTCGAAGTCCGGCGACCTTGAGCTCCTCGATGACCTGCTCCGGCGTCATCGACGACAGGACCTTGCCCAGGGCCTGGTATCCGCCCCGGTCGATGTATTCGTCTATTTCCTCCGGATCGATCACGCCGCAGTTGCGCATGACGATCCGGTACTGCCGCGTCGCGTCTTCGCCTGGCGCTGGCACAGGATCGCCGGCCACGCGGGCCAACTCGGCCAGGCCGGGGACGCGATTCTCGGCGGGGAGGGGTTTGCCGGCGGCGCAATCGACGACGATCTGCCTGGCGAACTCGGGCGTGACCTCGCCGAACATGACGGCGGGCTGGCCCGGCAGGGTCACCTCGACGAGCGGTTCCATGCTGCACATGCCCGCACATCCGGTTCGTCGGACGCGCCAATCCAGCGAACGGTTCTTGACTTCGGTGTTCAACACGGCGAAGACCGGTTCCGCGCCGGCGGCCATGCCGCATGTGCTCATGCCGACTCTGATGATCGGCCGGTCCGCTACTGCTGGCCTGGCTTGCGCCCGGGCCGCGAGGTCGGCAAAGGTCATGCGCGCCACGTCACGCCTCCTCTTCGGTGCGCACGGAGGGGGATGGCAGGCGGGCCGCCAGCGACTCGCCGGTCACCTTGGCCAGGAGCTCGGCGTTGACGGTCGCGACCGGCGCGAGGCCGCAGCAACCGACGCATCTGACAACCTGCAGGTGGTACTCCCCGTCCTCGGATGTCTCGCCCGGGGCGATGCCCAGCGCGTCGGAGGCCTGGCGGAGCAGCTGGGGCGCGCCCTTCAGATAGCAGGCCGTGCCCATGCACACGGACACCACATGCTTGCCCGGCGACTTGAGTCGGAAGTAGTTGTAGAAGGTCAGGACTTCGTAGATCCGGGCCAGCGGCACATTCATTTGCTCGCCAAGGTTCATGGCGGCTTCCCGGGGAACGTAGCCATAGCGGTCCTGGAGGGCGTGCAGGGCCATGATCAGGCTGCCGCGCTTGTCCTTCCAGCGTTTCGCGATCGCTGTGACGTCATCATCGGTCTTAGTCGGAGTCGGACTCACATGGATCTCCGGGCTTCGCTCCGGGCGAGCGTTCTTAGGGTGTGGGCAACACCCGTTGGGGTCAGGTCCACAAGCTAAGTCCCAGCGGAGCTCTCGCTCAGAGCCGTTGTTCGTGTTGTCGGCGTGCCCCGGCGGTCACAAAGGCACTCCTCGCGGTCCGATTGGGGAGCCGGTTGACGTGCGCGCCCACCGCCGACGGGCACTTGGATGTCGCGCCGCGGCATTGTATCGTTGACCGGCAGGGCCGCCTTGCTTGGTGACATGGGAGGTCGTATGTCCGCACCAGCGGTCACTACGATTCCGGCCGATCGATCGGCGAATCTGTTCCGCTGGAACGCCGCTTTGGCGGGTGTCCACTTCGTCCAGGCCGCCGTGATCCTGGCCATCTCGTTCGCCAGGAGCCCCGTGGTCACCTCCCCGGTCGTGGCCACCTACCTTCGCTTCGATGAGTCGACTCGCCACCTCGTCACCGCTCAGCGCTCGATCTGGGATCTGCCGATCGGACCGGCCGTGGCTCTGTTCTTCCTTCTCAGTGCCGTGGCCCACTTCACCATGGCGTTCCCGGCCCGGCGCTGGTACGAGGCTCACCTGGGTCGCGGTCAGAACCCGATCCGCTGGATCGAATACGCATTCAGCTCGAGCGTGATGATCGTGGTCATCGCGGCGCTGGCGGGCGTGCAGGAAATGGGCACGTTGATCGCCATCTTCGGCGCCAACGCGGCCATGATCATGTTCGGCTGGAGCATGGAGATAGCCAACGAAGGCCGCGACCGACCGCAATGGCTGCACTACGTCTTCGGCTGCATCGCCGGGGCGGTCCCGTGGCTGGTCATCTTCGCGACCATCCTGGTCTCTGCCGCGGAGCCGGGCTCGGCGCCCATCCCAGCCTTCGTGATCGCGATCTTCGTGACCTTGTTCATCTGCTTCAACGTCTTCGCGATCAACATGGTCCTGCAGTACCGAAAGGTCGGCCACTGGCGCGACTACCTCTACGGCGAGCGGTCCTACATGCTCTTCAGCCTGATCGCCAAGTCGCTCCTGGCCTGGCAGGTTTTCTTCGGCACGCTGCGGCCGTAGGCTGGGCCAGGTGGTTTGGGCGCCGTTCCGCAGGGGCGGATTCTCGCGGGTCCAGCCACCTCCCCAGATCGAGTGATTGACGCGCCACTGAGAGCCGAGTATTCTCGCCGTCGCCCCGACCGTGCACATCCGCAGCGGAACGATTCCGCGCGAAAAGCCCGCACGGCACCTTTCCCACACGAGTCCTGCCCCTATGCCTGCCAACGGTCCCGACCCTCGTTCTCGCAATCGCCGCCCCCGCCGACGCCCCGCGGGTCGCGCGCCAATGGCCGAATACGACGATTTCCAGGACGGCGACTCGCGCGACCTCGACATCAACGAGCTGCGCGGGATGAGCGTCAACGAGCTCCAGACCGTCGGGCACGACCTGGAGATGGAGGATGGCGCCGCCGCCAAGGAAGATCTCGTCGACCAGATTCTGGTCCGTCAGAGCGAGCTCGCGGGTCACGCCTACGCCACCGGCATCCTCGACATTGTCGAGGATGGGTTTGGATTCATGCGCCGCCACGGCCTGATGCCGACGCCGGATGACGTTTACGTTTCGTCCACCCAGGTCCGTCGCTTCGGCCTGCGTATCGGCGATCGGATCAGTGGCTCGGTACGGGCGCCGCGTGAGGGCGAGAAGTACTGGGGCATGATCCGCGTCGACCGGGTCAACGGCGTCGACCCCGAGACGGCTCGCCGCCGACCCCAGTTCGGGGACCTGACGCCGGTCCACCCCGACGTCCTGATCAACCTTGAAACCGACCCGAAGAACCTCAGCCAGCGCCTGATCAACCT
>PMYK01000008.1:0-21389 GCA_003171255.1 Chloroflexota bacterium | reverse complement strand
GTCAAGGGCGAGGTCATCAGCTCGACATTCGACGAGCCGACTGAGAACCACACCCACGTCGCCGAGATGGCCCTCGAGATCGCCAAGCGCCAGGTCGAGACCGGCCGCGACGTCGTCATCCTGCTCGACTCGATCACCCGCCTCGCACGTGCGTACAACCTTGCGTTGCCGCCGTCCGGTCGAACCCTATCGGGCGGACTCGATCCGATCGCCCTGTATCCGCCGAAGCGCTTCTTCGGCGCTGCTCGCAACATCGAGGAGGGCGGCTCGCTCACGATCATCGGTACGTGCCTGGTCGACACCGGGTCGCGCATGGACGACGTGATCTACGAGGAATTCAAGGGCACCGGCAACAGCGAGCTCATCCTCGACCGCAAGCTCGCCGAGAAGCGCATCTTCCCGTCCATAGATGTCCAGCGCTCCGGCACCCGTCGCGAAGAGCTTCTCCTCGAGGAGCCGGTCCTCAAGATGGTCTGGACGATGCGCCGAATGCTCTCCGCAGTGGGCACCAACGAGGGCCTCGAGCTGCTGCTCAACCGCCTCTCCAAGAGCGAGAACAACGTCGAGTTCCTGGCCAAGCTGACCAAGAACCTCGAACAGTAGCCACACCGGCCCCCGACGGACGCAGCCGGCTGACAATCGGAACAAGGCCCGCGGCGGTCTCTCGTGACCCGGCCGCGCACGAGTACCGTGCGAGAATTGAGCCATGTTCCTCGATCGAGTCCGAATCCTCGTGCGTGCCGGAAACGGCGGTGACGGCGCGGCCACCTTCCGCCACGAAGCCCACGTGCCCCGCGGCGGTCCCGACGGCGGCGACGGGGGTCGCGGCGGTTCCATCTATCTGACCGTCGACCCGGGCGAGACGAGCTTGCGCGACTACCGCCAGTCCCATCACTTCAAGGGCACGCCTGGCGGTCGCGGCGCGGGGCAGCGCATGCACGGCAAGGCCGGCAACGACCTGACCCTCAAGGTTCCACCCGGTACTGGCGTGTTCGAGGACGAGACCGGCGAGTTGCTCGGCGACCTGGTCGCGTCGGAGCAGACGCTGATGGTTGCTCGCGGGGGAAAGGGCGGCCTCGGCAACGTCCACTTCGCCACGTCCACACACCAGGCGCCGCGCCACGCTCAGATGGGCGAGCCCGGCGAAGAGCGCTGGATCCGCCTGGAATTGCGGCTCATTGCGGACATCGGGCTGGTGGGGCTGCCCAACGCCGGCAAGTCGACGCTGCTGGCGGCCCTGACCGCGGCGCAGCCGAAGATCGCCGCGTACCCGTTCACCACTCTCGAGCCGAACCTCGGCGTGCTGGACCTGGGCGACGACAGTCCTTCGGGCGACGAGACCCGTCGGCCGACCATCGCCGACGTTCCGGGTCTGATCGAAGGAGCCAGCTCGGGCGCGGGTTTGGGCCACGCCTTCCTGCGCCACGTGGAGCGCACGCGGATACTGGTTCACCTCGTGGACGGCTCGGACCGCGACCCCGAGTGGAGCTTCAACATCATCCGGGACGAGCTCGAGGCTCACGACCCGAAGCTGCTGGAGAAGCCGACCATCGTGGCCTTCACGAAGATGGATCTACCGACCGCGGTCGAGGCCTGGCCGGCGTTTGCAAAGGCTCGTCTGGCCCAGGGGATCTCGGCGCTCGCGATCTCGGCGTCCAACGGCGAAGGGCTCGAAGAGCTGCGACGCCGCCTGGCGTTGCTGCTCCCCGACGCAGCGGAGCTGGCGGAACCGCGAGAGTCGGCCGGCA
Source organism: Chloroflexota bacterium (assembly GCA_003171255.1). GTDB lineage: Bacteria > Chloroflexota > Limnocylindria > Limnocylindrales > CSP1-4 > Fen-1039. The sequence continues at coordinate 19,641 of PMYK01000008.1, read as the reverse complement.
TCGTCGTCCATCGCATCGAATCGGTCGGCGATTCGTTCCGAGTCGACCTCGAGGACGGGGTCTACGTCGTCCACGGCAAGAAGATCGAGTTGCTCGCCGCCCAGACCAACTTCGAGGTGGAGGAGTCGGCCGAGCGGTTCCAGCGCGAGCTGGCGCGCCTCGGCGTCGATGAGGAGTTGCGCCGGCAGGGCGTGGTCCCGGGCGTGACAGTGCGCATCGGGTCAAGCGATCTCGAGTGGGAACCCGACGACTGGGACGACCGGTGAGGGCTTCGACGACTAACGGTCGCGCGGTGCCCGGGGACCGGCCGGAGCGCGGCCCGACCCCCTGGATTGAGCCGGCCGACCTTCGGGTCGGCCTCCTGGGCGGCACCTTCGATCCGATCCACTACGGCCATCTCGTCATCGCTGAGCAGGTGCGCGAGGCGCTTCGGCTCGATCGAGTCCTGTTCGTGCCCGCCGCTCTCCCGCCACACAAGCTGGACGAAGAGGTGACGCCGGCGGCCGATCGGGCCGCGATGGTGGAGCTGGCAATCGCCGGCAACTCGGCCTTCGCCATGTCCGAGATCGAGCTGTGCCGCGCCGGCCCTTCGTACACCGTCGACACCCTGAGGGAGCTGGTCGATGAGGCGGCTCGCCAGGGAGTGGCCCGGGTCCTCTACTTCATCCTTTCGGCCGAAGCGCTCGCCGGTCTCGGCGGCTGGCATGAGTCGGCGGACCTGCTCAGGCTCACTCGGCTGGCGGTTGTGCCCCGTCCGGGCGCACCACTTCCGGATGCCGCTCAACTGGCGGCCATGCTGCCCGACGGCGCGTCCGCTGATCGTGTCGAGTGCATCGAGACCGTGCCGCACGCCCATTCCGCCTCAGATGTGCGCGACCGCGCGGCGCAGGGCCGCTCGATCCGCTACCTCGTACCGCCGGCCGTGGAGGCGTACATCCGCAACCATCGGCTGTATCGTTCGGACAACCCCCGGAGGACCGCCTGACGTGACCGACTCATCGCCCTCGCCAGCAAGAGCATCGACCGAAACGACGCCCAGCCCCGACGGCCTGCCGCGACGCCGCAAGCCGGCCCCGGATGAGGCCGCGCTGGCCGATGCCCTCGAGGCCGCCGTCGCGGCAGAGGTCGGCGCAGAGGAAGTCGATCCCGAGCCGCCGATTGAGGAATCGCTGCGCGAACGTGGCGCGCGTCTGAGCGCGCTCGAGGTCGCCCGCAAGATCGTCGACGCCGCCGAGGACAAGAAGGCTGCCGACATCATCCTGCTCGACGTCTCGGAGCTGACATCGATGGCGGACTACTTCGTGATCTGCTCGGGCGGGTCGGAGCGGCAGCTGGGAGCCATCGGCGACGGCATCACCGAGAAGCTGCGCGAGGAGGGCGTGCGGCCGATCGGGCGTGAGGGCGGCTCCAATTCGCACTGGACGCTGGTCGACTTCGGCGCGGTCATCGTCCACATCTTCGCCCCGCCGGAGCGCGAGTACTACCAGCTCGAACGCCATTGGTCGAAGGCGAAGACGATCCTGCGGGTCCAGTAGAGGCCGCGGCCGGGAGCGTCCACCGAGTCGGATGGCTAGCTGCAAGCGCTCGACTGCACAATTCCCGTAAACTTCACGAGCCGAAGCCCCAGCTGGGCAATCGACCGACTCTGGAGAATCAGCCACGACCACTCCATACGCCGCCGAAAGACGAGTGCACCGCGCGCCCACGATCGTTGACTTCGTCAATATCAGGTGGGTCGACGAGTGGTGCAAGCGCTGCAACATCTGCGTCGAGATCTGCCCCAAGGACAGCCTCGTCCTGACTCACGACGCCATCATCGAGGCCACCGACTGCATCCGCTGCGGCCTGTGCGAGCGCTACTGCCCGGACCTCGCCATCGAGGTGCTGCCGAAGCGCGACGAAAACGGCAGATTGCCGGCTGCGGAACAGGCCGAGGAGGCCGCGTCCGCCAAAGTGAAGACGACGCCGCACACCCCGGTCGCGGCCCGTGGTCCGGCCGTCGCCGGCAACGACCCACATCGCGGCTTGACCGATACGGAGAGCGCCTCCGACGTCGACCGCGACAACCCGACCTGATCGGACAGGAAACACCGATGACCAAGCGACTCGTCCAGGGCAACGAGGCCGTCATGCTCGGCGCCGTGAAGGCCGGCGCGAGCTTCTTTGCCGGCTATCCGATCAGCCCCTCCTCCGAGATCCTCGCCCAGGCCTCCGTGTACGCGGCCAGCCATCCCGAGTTCCGCTTCATCCAGGAAGAGGATGAGATCGCCAGCGCCAACGCCATCCTGGGCGGCAGCCTGGCTGGGGCGAAGTCGTTCACCGCGACCTCCGGGCCGGGCTTCAGCCTGATGCAGGAGGCGATCGGCTACGGCCACAAGGTCGGCATCCCGTGCGTGATCGTCAACGTCATGCGTGTGGGACCGGCGACCGGCATGCCCACCATGCCGGGCCAGGGCGACCTCAACCAGGCCCGCTACGGCTCGACCGGCGACTACACCAGCATCGTCTTCTATCCGTCGACCGTGGCCGAGTGCTACGAGTACACGATCCAGGCCTTCAACGCGGCGGAGGAGAGTCGGAGCCCGGTCATCCTCATGTCCGACGCCTTCCTCGGCCACCTGAACGAAGTCGCCGACCTCGACACGATCCACGTGCCGATCGTTCCGCGGACGCTCGAGCCGCTCGCTTCGGGCGGCATCCGCCTCTTCTCCGGCGTCGCCACCTACCCCGACGGCGAGCCGGCCACGGCCGATGCGGACGAGTTCATCCGGCAGTACTACGAGTCGCGCGACCACCGCCTCGAGGTGGCCGAGCGCTACGCCTTCCACGAATACGGCTGGAACAAGGACTCCGATACGCTCGTGATCGCCTTCGGCATCACCCGCCGCATCGCCCAACCGCTGGCCGCGCACTTCGCGCTATTCCGCCCGATCCGGATCTGGCCGACCCTCGACAAGGAGCTGACCGAGATCGCGGCCCGCTACAAGAAGATCATCGTCATCGAAGGCAGCGACGGGCAGTACGCCAACGTCGTGGAGCGAATGCTCCTGCGGCGCGTCGAGCGCGTACCGCTGCTGGGCGGCCGAATGAGTCTCGAGGCGATCCGCGAGGGCCTCGATGCGATCGGCATGCTTCCCGCAGAGCTCGCGCCCTCCGGCTCCGAGTCGCCGGCTCGGGTCGGCTGACCCGCGTCCCCGAAGAGGTTCATCGCCATGGCCGTCAAGGACAAGCTGAAGACCGATCTCTTCCCCACGATCTGGTGTCCCGGGTGCGGGATCGGCCTGATCATGCAGCAGCTGGCCAGCGTCATGGACGACCTCGGCCTGGACAAGAACAACACCGTCCTGGTCACCGGGATCGGCTGCACCGGCCGGATGGGCGCCTACATGAACTTCGAATCCATATACACGCTCCACGGCAGGACGCTGCCGGTGGCCGAGGCGATCAAGCTGGTCCGGCCCGAGCTGAATGTCATCGTCGTCTCGGGCGATGGCGACACTGCCTCGATCGGCGGGAATCATCTGCTGCACTCGATCCGCCGCAACGCCAACGTCACCGTTGTCTGCAACAACAACGAGATCTACGGCTTGACCGGCGGCCAGACCGGGCCGACCACGCCTCAGGGCACGAGCACCATCTCGTCGCCGAAGGGCGCCACCTACGCGCCGATCAACCTGCAGGGCCTGGTCAACACCAACCCGAACGCCTACTACGCCAAGACGACCGTCTATCACCAGGGTCCGATGCGCAAGGCGATCAAGGAAGCCATTGAGTGGCCCGGCTTCGCCTTCGTCGATGTGGCCAGCCAGTGCATCGAGAACAACGGCCGGCGGATCGGGTTCGCCAGCGCCAACGACATGCTTCAGAACTACCGGACCGAGTACAAGTCCGCCCCTCCGGGTTCGACGCGCCTCGAGTCGCACCAGCTGGGCATCGTCAAGGGCCAGCCGCTGCCCGTAGGCGGCGGATCCGGAGACGGTTCCGGCAACGGGTCGGGCAACTAGGCGCGGGCGGGGCAGGAGGATCGGATGGCAGCCAAGACCATCGTCATCGATGGCGTCGGGGGACAGGGCGTTCGAGTTATCGGCAACACCATGGCCAGCCTGCTGGCGGTCATGGGCTATGAAGTCACGCTCCTGTTCGACTACGACTCGTCCGTCCGCGGCGGCATGAGCGAGGCCTTCCTGGCCTACGACCGCAAGCCGATCTCCAACTTCGTGGTCGAATGCGCCGACGTCGTTCTGCGCCTGGCCGACCGCGGGCCAACGCACCTGACCACGGAGTATGTGATCGCCGACTGCGACCTAATGAAGCCAGGCGAGCGGGGCGAAGAGATCCCGTTCATGCAGCTCGGCGTCGACAAGTTCGGGCGCGACCTCTTCGGCAACATGATCGCCCTCGGCCGGTTGCTGTGCGTCTGCGACGTCGACTTCACCGACAAGCACCTCACCGAGGCGCTGCCCAAGAAGTACATCGACGAGAACATCGCCGCGATCAAGTACGGCTACGGCTTGGACCAGGACTCGATCAAGGCCCTCGTGCCCGAGCAGGCCGCCAGCAGCTTCGCCGAGCGCTACGCCGAGAAAGTCCTGGCCGGCGTCGCGCCTGCCGAGGCCGTCGAGCTGGCATCGGCGCGGAGCTGATCGGCCCCCGATGAGCCCCAGACGACGTGGCCGCGGGCGCGTGACCGGCGGCGCAGCCGTGGCCGGGCCGGGGGCCGTCGCGGCCGACCCGGGCGCTGTCGCAGGATCGGGCGCCGACCCGGGCGTGGCGCCGCAACCGTCGCCGATTGATGGAACCTCCCCCGACAGCGGCGCCCCTTCCGCCACTCTGGTGCCGCCCTCCACCAATGGAACGCGCCACTCGGCAAACGGCGCCCGGCCGACTGGCGCCGGCAACGCCGGTGGGCCGCGACCTGGCGCCCTCTTACCGCGCCGCCAGCCGAGGATCCAGCCCCAACCCATCGAGGTCGGTGAGGAACTGGTCGGACCCAAGGCGGGCTGCACCCTCGCTCAGATGCGCCGCTTCATCAAGAGCCGTCCTTACGTTCCCGTCCACGAGCTTCGCCGCCGCTTCCTCATCGAGGGCATCGAGGACGAGGTCAGCCCCGTCACGACAGACAAGGGCATGCTCTATGTCGGCCTGCCCGAGCGCGAAGCCGCCTACCTCGGCGAACTCATCAAGGCCGGCGACGTCGGCTGCGAGCTCCTCCTCGACCCCACCAGCCCGGCCGTGATCGGCGTCTTCCCGATGAGGCCCATCGCCAGGCAGTAGCCAGGCGGGCCATCGACTCGAACGTACAACGCAGGTTCCCTCCCGGGCATGGATAGGAGCTCTGATGGGCTGGAAGACGAGCAGCATCCCTGATCAATCCGGCAAGACCGCGGTCGTGACCGGCGGCAATGGCGGCCTGGGGCTGGAGACAGCGCGGCAGCTTGCGGCCCATGGCGCCCTCGTGGTCATCGGCGCGAGGAACCTCGTCAAGGCCGAAGCGGCGCGCAAGGACATCGAGTCGACAGTGCCGGGGGCATCCCTGGAGATCCGCCAGCTCGATCTCAGTTCTCTCGCGTCGATCGCCGAGTTCGCCGCCGCGGTTGTCGCGGCCCATCCGAAGATCGACCTGCTCTTCAACAACGCCGGCGTCATGGCGGTGAAGGAGGGGACCACGGCCGACGGCTTCGAGATCCAGTTCGGGACGAACCAGCTGGGCCACTTCGCCCTGACGATGAAACTGCTGCCTGCGCTGCTCGCCGCGCCGGCCCCGCGCGTCGTCAGCACCACCTCAACGGCGCGGTTCCAGGCCGGCAAGTACGACCTGTCGAACCCGCACATGCACGGCTGCTACGATCCGTGGCAGGCCTACGGAATGTCCAAGCGGGCCAATCTCCAGTTCGCCTTCGAGCTGAACCGGCGGCTGAAAGACCGCGGACTGGCCGCCTTCGCCGGCGACCCGGGCTTCTCCAAGACTGACCTCCAGCCCGCCAGCGCCCGGGCCAACAGTGGCTTCATGCAGCGTTTCTGGCGGGTCGCCGTCGCCCTGACCGGGCAGCCGGCGGCGATGGGAGCCCTGCCCCAGCTCCGCGCCGCCACGGACCCGGCTGCCGTCGGAGGAACCCTGTACGCGCCGCGCTGGATAACCTTCGGCGCGCCGATCCTGCGGGGCGTTGGCAAGCGCATCAACGACCCGGCCCAGATGGTCCAGCTCTGGGAGCTGTCCGAGCGCGAAACCGGCCTGACGCTCGAGGCCGCGCTGAAGTAGTCGCCGAACCGCGGGAGCCGGGCGCTCGACGCGAGCCTTCGATCGTCGGTCCACGTGCAGGGCGAGACGCCAGGCGACGTTCCCGAGCGCGAGGTCTATTCTCCAGCTTGACATCGCCACCACCACGAGGGGTTCGATCATGCAGTCCGGTCCGGTCGGCCAGGTTTACGTTCTCAACCAGAAGCTGATGTCGTTGAGCGGCGATCTCTGGATCGACGATGGCAACGGCAACCACGCCTTCGAAGTCGATCGCAAGATGCTCGTGGTGCGGCGCACGCTCCTCCTGCAGGACCCGGCAGGCAACCCGCTGTACGAGATCAACCAGTCGCTGGCGCACCTGCATCAGACCTTCGAGATCAAGCGCGGCGAGGAGATCGTGGCCACGATCCAGAAGGCCCTGATGAACATCATGGGCGATCACTTCACGATCGCTCTGGCGGGCGGCGAGCAGCTCAAGGTGACCGGCGACTGGATTGCCCGCGAGTTCCACATCACCCGCGGCGGGGTGGACGTGATCTTCGCCTCGCGCCGGCTGCTGGCCATTCGCGACGCGTACGGCGTCCAGATCGCGCCCGGCTTCGAGGTCCCGCTCGCCCTCGCTATCGTCGTTGGCCTCGAACAGATGGAGCTCGAGGCGCGCCAACATTAGGCGGCGTGAACCCCCGTTTGCCGGTAGAGTGGTCCCTGAGGAGACCATCGACATGAGACGCGTTCTGGTTCTGTTGTTCGCTGCCGGTCTGGTAGCCGGCTGCTCGATGCCGGACGACGAGCCGACGTATCCGCTCCCGACGACGGCCATCATCTGGCCGATGCCCACTGTGTCCGACCTGGGCCCGGTAGTCTGCCCGTCGGCCAGTCTCGCCCCGGTCAAGATCAACTGGGACGCCACCCATCGTGCGCTCAACATCGGAGGGCAGAAGGTGTTCTGGCCGGCAGGCTTCACCGCCCGCATTCTTCCGGACGGGCATCTTGAGCTCGTGGCTCCCAACGGCACAGTAGTCGCCCGCGACGGCGACACGATCACGCTCGGCGGGTCCGACTACTCGCACATCTGCCGCGTCCAGGGAGTCGAGTACTAGCGGGCGGAGGTTCGCTAAAGCGGGCTTGACATCTTGATGCATCGATCTGATGCTGAGATGCATGAGAACTACGATCAGGATCGATGACCAGCTGCTGGCCGAGGCAAAGGCCCAGGCGGCGCAATCCGGTCGCACCCTGAACGACATCGTTGAAGATGCCTTGCGCGAGTCGCTGGCGCGACGTAGCCGATCGACTCGCGAAGGTCCGGTCGAGCTGCCGACCTTCTCCGGGAGCCGGCTTCAGCCCGGAGTCGACCTCGACGACAGCTCAGCCCTCGTGGAGTTGATGGAAGGGACCGACAGCTGATTCTCCCCGACGTCAACGTTCTGGTGTACGCGTTCCACGAAGGGACGCCCGATCACGGGCGGTATCGGGACTGGCTCGCAGCCGCGTCGACGTCGTACGAGCCGCTTGGGCTGGCCGAGGTTGTGCTCAGCGGCTTCATTCGGGTGGCCACCCACCCCCGAGTATTCAACCCACCGGCTCCCATCGAGCGAGCCTTCGAATTCGCGGGTGCTCTCCTGGCGGAACCCGCTGCGGTACTGGTCGCGCCAGGGCAGCGACATTGGGAGATCTACCGAAACCTGTGCGTCATTGCTGGCGCAAAGGGCAATCTGACGGGAGATGCTTTCATCGCGGCGCTCGCCATCGAGGCGGGTTGCGAGCTGATCACGACCGACCGGGACTTCAGCCGCTTCCGCGGACTCCGGTGGCGCCACCCGCTGGCCGAAAGCTAGTCGCGCGTCGTCGTCCCTTCGATCGCCAGCAGCAGGCGCTTGATGGCGAGGCTGGCCTGGCGGTCGGTGTAGTTTGAGCCGCCGTATCCGCCGAGGGTGCGGTTGGCGCCGATGACGCGGTGGCATGGGATCAGGATCGGGACGGGGTTGCGGCCCATCGCGCCGCCCACCGCCTGCGCCGCGCCGGGCCTGCCGATCCGCCCGGCGAGCTCGCCGTAGCCCGCCGTCTCGCCGAACTGCAGCCGGGCGGCCCCGGCCAGGACGAGCCGGTCCCAGTCTGAGACGCGCAGGTCGATCGGCACGTCGAAGCTCCGGCGGGTGCCGGCGAAGAACTCGCCGATCTGGCGCGTGGCCTCGCTGAGGGTTGCGCGCCAGTCCGTCGGCACGGCGCCGTCCTCGGCGGGAAGTACCAGACCGTGCAGCCGCCGGGCCAGCCCGTCCACGAATTGCGGCGTTTCCGCGCCGAGATCCACGGCCACGATCCCGTTGCCCGTCGTGGCCACGTGGAGCACTCCCCAGGGAGCCGGGCACTTGGTGAAGGCGGCGACGGGGCGGTCGAGCGGCGCGGGCATGGCGCCAGTTTGCCCGGTTGCGGTCGGGCTCGCCAGGTCCGGACAACAGGCCTCGTGTTTGCCCGTAATTGCCGACTAGCATATACTCCCCGGGAGTATGCAAACGATCGAAGGCATAGCCGACACCGCCGCCCCGTCCGCCGAGATACAGCTGCCCATCGAGGGCATGAGCTGCGCCTCGTGCGTGAACAGGATCGAGCGGTTCCTGCGCAAGACGCCGGGCGTGGCGGAAGCCAACGTCAACCTGGCGACCGAGGTCGCGACCATCACGTACCTGCCGGAGATCGCCGGGCTCGATGAGCTGGCGCGGGCGATCGAGGCGGCCGGGTACGAGGTCCGCCAGCTGCCGAAGTCGACCGCCGGCGGGCAGGCCGGCCTGATCGAGGAGGCCGACGCAGAGGCGGCCGAACGGGCGCGGGAGCAGCGGTCCTTGGGGCTGTCGGCGGCGGTAGCGCTCGTCGTGGCGGCGCTAGCGATGGGCCTGATGTACGCGCCGAGCCTGCCGGTGACGATGGAGCAGCTTGCATGGGTGCTGGTCGGACCGGCGACGTTCGTCCAGTTCTGGGCCGGCCGGCGCTTCTACCGCGCGGCGTGGCGGGCGGCCATCCACCGCTCGACGAGCATGGACACGCTCGTCGTTGTCGGCACGACGACGGCCTGGGCCTTCAGCGTGCTCGTGACTCTCGCGCCGGAGATCTTCCGTTCGGCCGGCATCGAACCGCAGACCTACTTCGACAGCTCGACGGCGATCGTCGGCCTGGTCCTGATGGGGCGCTGGCTGGAGGCTCGGGCGAAGGCACAGACGGTCGGCGCAATCAAGAAGCTGCTCGGGCTGCAGGCCCAGTCGGCTCGGATCGTCCGAGCGGGGCGCGAGATCGACGTCCCGCTCGAGGAGGTTCGCGTCGGCGATCTCGTGCGGGTGCGGCCGGGCGAGCGTGTGCCGGTGGACGGGCGCGTGGTGGAGGGCGAGTCCGCGGTCGACGAGTCGATGCTGACCGGCGAGCCGGTTCCGGCCGACAAGCGGTCCGGCGACGAGGTGATCGGTGGCACGATGAACCGCCAGGGCACGTTCCTGTTCCGAGCGACGCGCGTCGGCCGTGACACGGCCCTGGCCCACATCGTCGATCTGGTCCGACGGGCACAAGGCTCCAAGGCGCCGATCCAGCGCCTGGCCGATCGGATCGGCGGCATCTTCGTGCCGGTCGTTCTGGGCGTGGGCGCGCTCACCTTCGGGCTGTGGTACCTGCTGGGGCCGGACCCCAAGCTGACCCACGCCCTGGTCGCATTCATCACGGTCGTGGTGATCTCGTGCCCGTGCGCCATGGGCCTGGCGACGCCGACGGCGATCATGGTCGGGACGGGCAAGGGCGCCGAGGCGGGCGTGCTGATCCGCGGCGGCGAGGCCCTCGAGATGGCCGCCGGGATACAGGCCGTGATCTTCGACAAGACGGGCACTCTGACGCGCGGGCGGCCGTCACTGGGCGAGGTGGTCGCGGCGCCGGGTTTTAGCGCGGATGAGGTGCTGGACATCGCCGCGTCGGTGGAGCGGGGGAGCGAGCATCCGCTTGCCGCGGCGATTCTGGCCCGCGCGGACGAGGCGGGCCTGGGGCGGCGGCCGGTCGAGGGGTTCGAGGCGGTGGCCGGGCGGGGCGTGCGCGGCCGCGTCGATGGGCGCGAGGTGAGCGTTGGGACGGCCGCTTTCCTGGAGGCCGCGGGCGTCGATCTCGCCCCGTTGGCGGGCGCCGCCGACACCGGCTCGGCCGTGACCTACCTGGCGGTCGACGGTCGAATTGCCGGCGCGCTGCCGACGGTCGATGAGATCAAGCCCGAGTCGGCGAGCGCCGTCCATGAGCTGACGAGCTCCGGGATCGAGGTCTGGCTGGTCACCGGCGACCAGGCCCGAGTCGCGCGCTCCGTGGCTCTGGCCGTGGGCATCGCGCCGGAGCGTGTCCTCGCCGAAGTGCTCCCTGCCGGCAAGGCCGACGCCGTGGCCGCTCTCCAGGCCCGTGGCTTGCGAGTGGCGATGGTCGGTGACGGAATCAATGACGCCCCCGCCCTGGCCCGCGCCGACGTGGGAATCGCGATCAGCACCGGGGCAGACGTGGCCATGGAGGCCTCTGACGTAACGCTGGTCGGCGGCGACCCGCGCGCCGTGGCCACTGCAATCCGCCTCTCGCGCCAGACCCGGCGGGTGATCCGCCAGAACCTGTTCTGGGCCTTCGGCTACAACGTCGTCCTGATCCCTGTGGCGATGGGCGCGCTCTTCCCCGTCTTTGGCGTCACGCTGAACCCGGCTCTTGCTGCGGCCGCGATGGCCTTCTCTTCGGTGAGCGTCGTCTCGAACTCGCTGCGCCTGCGGCGCTTCTCGCTGGGGGTTCGGGCGACCGGCCGCCGTGCCACTGTAACGACCGGTTCTACGGCCGGGGCCGCCTGACGCGCTCGCGCCGGACCGGCTCGTCGATTATGTGCGAGGTGGCCTGAAACGACGCCGCTGCGGTGCTGAAGGCGGTCAGACCGAGTACGCGGCCACGACCACGAACACCAGCCCCAGCGCCGCCCCACCCAGGGCAGACCGCAGGCCCGTCGATCGGCCGAACCCGAAGGGCGCCGTGAGCTGCCCGATGAGCAGGCCGCCCAATGCAACCGGAACCGACACCGCCGCGGCCACGACCCCCAGCGGCAGGCTCCGCCCCAGTGGATGGACCAACACCTCGTCGCGCGCCACGAGCGAGATCAGCATGAACGCGTCCGCCGCAATCAGGAATGCGGCCACGACGCCGAGGACAGCGTCCTCTCGGGTGGCGGCCAGGAAGGTCGGATAGCTGACCACGAAGATCCCCAGGGCCACAACCGCGGGAGTGAGGATCAGCGAGCTGTCGAGGCCGTTCGGGAGTTGGAGACGCGGCGCGGGTCGGCTGAGCTGGAACGCCACGAGCGTGCCGGCGGCGAGCATGGCCCCAATGACGCCGGCTTCGAATCCGCGGCGCATCCAGGGTGGAAGGAGTCGGCGGCGCAGCACGCTCGAAATCGTACACTCACCGGCCGAATCGACCGATCCGGCCCAATGCCCCGCGCGCCAGCCGCCACAGCCCGGCGGCCGACCAACTGGGCCGGGTTACAGCCGATCCGCTCGCGCCCGACCTCGCCGCGCCGATCCGCCCGGAGTTGCCCCGGCTCGCGCCCGCTCCGTCCGGAGCCTACGCCTCGAAGCGGCGGAAGACCGCGACCGCGTTCTGGCCGCCGAAGCCGAAGCCGTTGATGATCGCCGTATCGACCTTCTTGGCCCGCTTGACGTTCGGGATGTAGTCGAGGTCGCACTCCGGGTCCGGGTTCTGCAGGTTGGCCGTGGGCGGCATGACGCCCTCGCGAATGGCCCCGATGGCGGCCAGGCCGCTCACCGCGCCGGCGGCCCCCAGCAGGTGGCCGACCATCGACTTGGGCGAGCTGATCGCGACCTTGTAGGCATGCGCCCCAAAGGCTGTCTTGATAGCCCGCGTCTCGGTCACGTCGTTGAGTGGGGTGGAGGTCCCGTGGGCGACGATGTAGTCGACCTCGTCCGGGGCGACGCCGGCGTTGCGGAGGGCCTTGGTCATCGCCGCAGAGGCGCCGCGGCCGGTGGGATCGGGAGCGCTGATGTGGAACGCGTCTGCAGTCATGCCGCCACCGGCGACCTCGCACAGGATCGTCGCGCCGCGAGCCATTGCGTGTTCGGCCGACTCGAGAACCACGACGGCCGCGCCCTCGCCGAAGACGAAGCCGTCGCGGTCGCGATCGAAGGGTCGGGAGGCATGGGTGGGGTCGTCGTTTCGGCCCGAGAGCGCGCCCATGTTGCCGAGGGCGGCAAAGGCGATCGGCAGGAGCGAGCCTTCGGTACCGCCGACCAGCGCGACGTCGATCTCGCCGTCGCGGATCATGCGCATGCCGTCGATGAAGGCGATTACGCTGCTGGCGCAGGCTGCCACCTGCGTTATGACCGGGCCCGTGATGTGGTACTTCATCGAGATCTGGCAGGCTGCCATTGATCCCGAAAGGGCCGGAATGGCGAACGGCGAGACCTGGCCTGGGCCCTTGTCGGCGATCACCTGCGTGCCAATGATGACTTGATCCATGCCGCCGCCGCCCGTGTTCATGCAGACGGCGACCCGATCGCGCTGGTCCTGGTCGTAGGCGTCGAAGTCGATGCCCGCATCGTCGACCGCCTCGGCCGCGGCGGCCATCGCGAGGTGGATGAAACGGCTCATCCGGCGGGCCATCTTGCGGTCCATCGCGATGGTCGGGTCGAAGTCCTTGACCTCGGCAGCGATCCGTACATCCAGACCGACAGGATCGAACTGCGTGATAGGACCCACGCCCGAGACACCGGCCAGGAGACTCTCCCAGTAGGCTTTGGCCGTGTTGCCGATGGGGGTGACGGCCCCGAGACCCGTAACTACGGTGCGACGGGCAGGATCCTTGGTGGGCACGAGCCATCTCCTAGACGTACTGCACTGGAGGCGACCACCGCTGGCGGCGCCCTGCTGCTCTGACCCGGCCGGGCGTGGGGTCCTCCGCCAGTGGGACGGCGGCCGGAGCCACCGAGCCTCACCCGGCGCGGGGGCAACCGACGATGGAATTGTACCGGCTCGGAGCCGCGACGCCTCAGGGCCGTTCGGACTGGCCCTCTCGCAGAAGGTCGGTCATGCGGCGCAGGAAGCCACGAACTGCTTCGCGCTCGGACTCTGCCAGCGGGTTCAGGGCCTCCTCGACGTCGTTGGAGCGCCACTGGTAGGCCCGTTCGACCTCTTCTCGAACGTCCGGGTTGAGCTTGACTCGCACCACGCGGCGGTCGTCGGCGTCTCGTTCGCGCGTGACGTAATGCGCGGCCCCCAGCTCTTCCACGACGCGACTGGCCCAGCCATACGAGATACCCAGGCCCGATGCCAGCTGACCGACTGTCCTTTCGCCGTGTGTGTACACGTGGATCGCCGCCCGGATCGCATGGGGGGAGACCACCACGGGCCTCGGCCCTCGGCTCCGGCGGGCGGCGTCCGGCGCACCGCCGGCGTCAGGGGACCCGCCGTCCGCGTGACGCGTGGCGTAAGCCGCGTGGAGGAACTCGAGGATGAGGCGGCTGGTTTCGAGCGTCTCGTCGGATAGGCGATCTTTGGCTGGCCGGCTCGTCCTGACCGCGGTCTTCTCAGACATCGTCCGAATTTTACCATGAGTAACGCAGTACTCATTGTCCCGAACAGAGTCGTCTCAGCGGCTCCGGGCCGATGGTGTTCGGCTGTCGCCAGCGGGCTGATGCGGCGCCGTTCCCGGCGTTAGTCGCCCGTGTAGCGCTTGAAGATGACGGCCGCGTTGTGGCCGCCAAGGCCGATGTTGTTCGAAAGCGCGTAACGAAGTGGCCGCTCCACCGTTTCGGTGAGGATGTTGATGTTGCACTCCGGGTCGGGCTCGACGTAATTGAGCGTAGCGGGCACCGTCTGGTGGTAGATCGACAGGACGGTCGCTATGCCTTCGAACGCGCCGGCGGCGCCCATCATGTGGCCTGTCATCGACTTGGTAGCGGAGATGAGGATGTCCGGCGTGTGGCTGCCGAAGGCGCCCCAGATGGCCTCGCTCTCGCACTTGTCGCCGAGCGGCGTGGACGTTCCATGGGGGTTGATCATGTCGATCTCGTCGGCCGGAACGCCGCGCCGCTCGAGGGCCATCTTCATCGCCCGAGTCGAGCCCTCACCGTGGTCGGCCGGGGCGATCATGTCGTAGCCGTCCGCGGCCGAGCCATAGCCGACGACCTCGGCGTAGATCCGGGCGCCGCGGGCCTTGGCGAGATCGAGGTCCTCGAGGATCAGGGCTCCTGCGCCCTCTCCCAGGACGAAGCCGTCGCGGGTCCGATCGAACGGCCGGCAGACGGTCGCGATCGGCTGGCCCGGCAGGGGACTGCCCAGGCCGCGCATGTTCGTGAAGCCGACATGGACCAGCTCGAGGAGCGGCGATTCAGCCGAGCCGGCTATCACCGCGGTGCAGTCACCCCGGCGGATCGCCTCGGCCGCCTCACCGATGGCCGTCGTGCCTGTCGAGCAGGCCGACACCGGACAGAAGTTATGGCCCTTGGCTCCCGTCTCGATGGCAACGGTGCCGGAGCTGGCGTCGACGATCCCGTTGGCCAGGAAGAACGGGCTCACCAGGCGAGCGCCCTTGGTGTGCCAGACCTCCTGGTTGGAGATGAACAGGCCCTGGCCGCCGCCGCCGGAACCGTAGATGACGCCGATGTCGTAGTGGTTGTCGTCGTTGATCTCGAGGCCTGAGTCGGCAACGGCCATCTTCGACGACGCGACCGCGAAGTGGACCGTGGTCTCGGTTCGGCGAGCGTCCTTGAAGTTCCAGAACTTCGTGATGTCGAAGTCGTGGACCTCGCCGCCGGCTTTGTGCTCGTACGGCGTCGTGTCGAAATGGGTGATCTCGCCGATGCCTGAGCGGCCCGCGACGAGGTTCTGCCACACGGTGTCCAGGTCATTGCCGATCGGGCTGACTACCCCGAGCCCGGTGACGACGACTCGTCGGTTGTAATCGGGTCTGCGCACTGCTTGTCGATCCTCCGGGTTTGGCTGCGCCGCAGATCGCTGCTGGCGGATGGCTCAGTTGGTGGTGGCGACGTCGCCGAAGGGCACGGCGATCCCGCCTGGGGCCGCCGCGTCGTCAACGGCGAAGGTGTTGGCTTCTGGTGCGATGCGTTTGATCAAGCCGGTCAAAACCCTGCCGGGTCCGATCTCGACGAATGTGGTGACCCCGTCTGCGGTCATCCGCTGTACCGCGGCGACCCAGTCCACCCCGCGAGTCAGGTGCTCGATCAGCTCGCTGCGGGCGCCCTCGGCGGTGGTGATCGGGCGCGCGTCGGCGTTGGCGAGCAGCCGGATCGTGGGGTCGGAGAAGGGGATCGCGGCGAGGACGCGGGTCATGCCCTCGGCGGCTGCGGCCATCAGCGACGAATGGGCGGCGACGGAGACGGGCAGCAGGATGCCGCGGCGCGCGCCCAGGTCCTTGACGGCGGCCACCGCTGCCTCGACCGCGGCGCGATCGCCCGAGATAACGATCTGGCCGGGGGCGTTGCGGTTGGCAACGGTCAGGCTGCCGTGGGACGTTCCGAGGGCGATCAGTTCCGGCAGGCGCGCATCGTCGAGACCGATGATCGCAGCCATGGCGCCGGCGCGGCCGCTGGCCGAGGCCTGCATCTGCTTGCCTCGTTCGCGGACCAGACGGACCGCATCGGCCAGCGATATAACGCCGGCGGCGACCATTGCGGTGTACTGGCCCATCGAATGGCCGGCGGCGTAGGCCGGCTCAGGGGCGGCGATGCCGTCAGCGGCCCAGCGTTCGCGCAGGGCGGCGAGAAAGGCAATCGACACGGCCACCAGGGCGGGCTGGGCGTTGACCGTCAGGTCGAGCTGTTCGGCCGGACCGTCGAAGGCCAGGCGGCTGATCGACTCGCCGAGAGCGTCGTCGGCTTCTTTGAGAATGGCCGCTGCGGCCGGTGAGGCCTTGACCAGGGCCTTGCCCATCCCCACGGACTGAGATCCCTGGCCGGGGAAGACGAAAGCAATTCGGGCCATACGCTGTGGTTGATCTCCTTCGGCTCGCCTGCGCGCGCCGGGACGGGCGGACCTGGCAGGGCCGGGCTGTGGTTGTTCATGGAGCCGACCACGGGGAGTCGGGCTCGTTCACGAAGCCTAAACCGTGGCGGCCTAGCCACGAGGCAGAACGTGTGCAGGTTTGCATGGATCGATGGCGCGGGCGTACTCTGGGCCAATGCCGCAGTTTCGACCGAAGCTTCCCAGCCTTGGCTCACGACCACCCGAAGGTGGGGCGGTGCCGCCGCTCCGACCCGAGGCCGCCGCCGCAGATGGAGTCGAAACCGCCTGGCCGGTGGCGCCCGAAGCGGCGGGCGATGCAGGCGCCGGGGCCCGGGCCGATGTCACCGCGGACCCGGTGGCGAGGGCGAGGTCGGCCGCATCCAACGCCCGCCAGAGCGGTGCCGCGCGGCTGCGAATGATCCGCGATACGCCGCGGCCGTTCCTGCACATGCCAACCCTCAACGTCCCGAGCCGGGCGGCCGTCGAGTCTGCGGCACGGGAGCTGCTTTCGGCGCCGGTTGAGGCGGCCCGTCATCGCCTCCAGAATCCGCGTGAGCTGTCGGATCGGATCGCCATGGGCCGCGCCATCTGGCGCGATCTGGTCATCGGTTTCGCGGCCCAGCTCGGGGAGTTGAACCTGGGCTTCACGCAGCTGGCCGCCCTTTACGCTCTAGCAGACAGCGGCACGATGACCGTGGCCGACCTGGCCGACACCCTGGGCCGCTCCCAATCCGCTACGAGCCGCCTCGTTGACGGCCTCGTGCAGCGCCAACTCATCGAACGGAACCAGGACGCGGAAGATCGCCGTCAGCGGACCCTGACCCTCACGGGCCGCGGCCAGGCGCTACTTGGGTTGGTGGACCGGGCGCGCGCCCAGGAGTTCCTGTCGATCGTCCGGCCACTCCCCACGGCCGAGCGGGCGCTGGTGGCGATGGGCGTGGCGGCGCTCTCAACCCACGCTATGACCCGCCGCGGCCGCCTGATCAAGCAGCGCCCCGCGCGGTAGGGCTCCTCTGCCGAAAGTGCAGTTCGAGATTGCATCCATTTGCCGGCCACCGTGGCGCCGCGGGGGAAGACCCGCGGCGGTAGACCAGGCTCGGGTGCCTAAGTAGTCGGGGCGAGAGGATTAGAGCCGACACGCCGGTCTTGCGGCGCACAGGCGGGCGTCACGCCGTCGGGATCGGATGCGTCGATCGAATGAGGTCTCGCGGGTCGTACCGGGCCTTGACGCGGCCGAGCCGTTCGCAGGTCGCGGGCGAGTAGAAATCCGACACACTGAAGGATCGCTCGGCGAAGTTGGGGTAGTTCCGCTCCGCCTCCCACGGTGCCAGCGTGGCCCGCACGATGGCAGAATGACGCTCCACGGCGGCGGCCAAGTCCGCGTCCGGTACCAGGCTGATCGTGGCGATCGCGAACCGGGCCTCGAGCGAGGCCAGGGCCCCGTGTTCCGGCGCAGCGTCGAGGAGCGCACCTCCCAGGTGGCGCAGCTCGACCGACAACAGCGGCGATCCCGACCCAGGACCCGCCGCCTCGACGAGGGCGTCGATGGCCGCCAACGGAAGGTCCTCGAGGAGCCACCCGTCGATGGAGGCCGGCACCGGGTCGACCGGGTCCATGTGCAGCGCGCCGAGCGCGGTCGACGGCAGCATGGCGAACGTGTCGATCTCCGGCCCGCGCTCCCGGAGCGGGCGCAGCAGCTCGATGCCCTCGCCCTCCGTCGCCAGGCACCCCGCCTCGACGAGCACGAACGAGCGGCCCCGCAGCCTTTCGGGGATCTCCGGGATGGGCGGCAGGTTGAGGAGGCGTCCGACCGACGTGACGGAGTCGGGGACGC
Source organism: Chloroflexota bacterium (assembly GCA_003171255.1). Classification (GTDB taxonomy): domain Bacteria; phylum Chloroflexota; class Limnocylindria; order Limnocylindrales; family CSP1-4; genus Fen-1039. The sequence goes on along the minus strand of PMYK01000008.1, from coordinate 1,546 downwards.
CGGCGGTCCACGCCTGCCAGGACTGCAGGATCTCGGCGGCGCGCTCCTGCGGCCAGAACAGCGCGCCCGCGTATAGCTCGCGCACGGGATACAAGGCGAACTCAAGCGCAGTGACGATGCCGAAGCTGCCCCCGCCACCGCGGAGCGCCCAGAAGAGGTCGGGCTCGTGCTCGCGGTCGACANNGGACGCTGTTGCAGGCCAGGCCGTAACGCCGGGCGAGCCAGCCCAGCCCACCGCCCAGGGTGTAGCCCACCACCCCGACCTCGGGTGAGGAGCCCGCCAGGCCAGCGAGGCCGTGTGCGGCAGCGGCCGCCTGGACCTCACCCCACGTCACCCCGGCCCCGACGCGGGCGCGGCGCTGGCCCGGGTCGATCGCGACGTCGCGCATCCGGGACGGTTTCACGAGCACGGCATCCTCGATCTCGCCCAGCGGCCCCGCTCCATGTCCCGTCCCCTGGGGCGCCACCCGCAGTCCGTGGCCGCTGGCGAACGTCACGAGCTTGACTATGTCGTCGGTCGTCTCGGGGAAGGCGACATGCGGGGGACGCTGGTCGGCGGCGAGATTCCACGCCTGGCGGGCCTGATCCCACCCTTCCTCGGTCTCCGACACGACGCGTCCGGTGAGCCGCAGCCCGCGGATATGCTCGAGACGCCGTTCGCGCTGTGCGTCCTCCGGGGCGGCGATGGCGCGCTGCATCCAGTAGGGTGGACGGAACATCCACGGCTCCTTCCGACGCAAGCGCGCCTTTCACCGAACGGACTCGCTGTTGGCCCTGCGCGACCATTGAGGCGACTGTGTGGGACGCCGCGCGGGTGGGCCCGAAGGCTCCCGTGCCTCGCTGCCGGTCCATGGATTGTCGAGTCACCGAGGGTTCGGCGTAACTACCTGTCTCATTCGAGAGACCACCGTCCCATTTCCAGCATCGCGTTGGGGCGGCCCGAAAGGGAATCCCGGACGCCTCGTGGGTCCGGCAAGGCGAAGCTGCACCCTGGCGCGTCGGCGAAGGCTCAAGGGTGGGCCGAGGCGTGGAATGGGGCTCGATTGGTTGTTATGGTCGGGGCGAGAGGATTGGAGCTTCCGACAGAACATGCCGGATCGCGGTGCGAGCCTGACTGCCCTTGACCCGACGCTATGGCTTGTTAGTGCCATTGCTGGCCGCCCGGAACCGACCGGCGGGGGCTGAGGAGTGACTACGCTTTCCAAGCGTATCGCTCGCGCCTTCGACGGTGGCCTGTGCAGCAGCGGCTCGGCCTCTTAGTCGTGCCTGCGGCGCCCCGACAGCATCTCGACGGACGCGGCCACCACCTCAGTCTTCCAGTGGCGTGCTGTGCTTGTCACCGACGATCCTGTCGGGCCAGTCGTGTGGCAGCGTCGAGGCCGTCCATCTATTGCACCGGCTATTGCACCGGATGCACCGGAGTTACAGAGCCGGTTCGCCCTCCGGGACTTCGCTATCTTGTCGGCCAGGGAGCGCCCACACTCCCCCGACACGGCAGGTAGGCACGGGAACCTTCGGGTTCACACCAGCGCGGCGTCCCCATACG
>PMYK01000009.1:52484-100325 GCA_003171255.1 Chloroflexota bacterium | reverse complement strand
GGAGTCGGCGTTGGAGTCGGCGTGGGCGTCGGAGTCGGCGTGGGCGTCGGAGTCGGGGTCTGGCCCGGCTTCAAGGTAGGCGCTGGAGTCGGCGTCGGGGTCGGCGTGGGCGTCGGCGTCGGGGTCGGCGTGGGCTTGGGCGTCGGAGTCGGCGCCCAATAAGATCGAGCCGTCGGCGTCGCGGTGGGCGCGGCGGTCGGGCTGGCGGACGAAATCGGGCTCGGGCTGGCCGACGGAGTCGCCGATGGGATCTCGGTCTCGGTCCGAATGGCGATAGCGATCTCCGTCGCCGACGGGATCGGGGTGGCCGACGGACTGGGCGAAGCCGTGACGTAGACGGTGGCCGGTGTGGGCCCAGGACTCGTCACCGCGGCCAGCAGGACTCCGCCCTCGAGGGCCAGCATGACGATGGCGATGGCAAGCGCCACCAGCAGAACGTCTCGGTGGAGGCGGCCCCTGCGGAGTGGCGTAGACGACACGATCGGGCGCGGGATGTCCGGGCCGGTCGGCGCGAAAGGCGGCCGGGGTCGGGCCGTGCCCGTCATCGACTTGGCGACGCAGGTCAGGCAGCTACGCCGGGAATTGCTCCAGCACTCGTTGCAGACGAACTGGCGGCACTCGTGGCAGAAGCTGAAGCTCTGGCCGAAGGACTGGTAGGCCTCGTCGTCCATCTTTGCCAGGAGCTGCCGGCGGGCCGTGTCGTAGCCCGCGCCGAGGCCCTCGTGGAGCCTGAATAGTCTGCCCAGCCCCGTCGAGAACGCGCGGAACTTGCCCGCGATGCTCAGCTGCCGGCTCGACGGCGGCAACACGAACCGAGTCTTGCAGCGCTCGCACGCATACTGGATGAGCACTGGGGCTTCCTGGGAGGTGGTCATTTAGGGGCCTCGACCGACGGCGAACTGTGCTCAGCGACAACCAAGGCACAACCGGAACATGATCAGTGAAGTTCGTTTGTATGCAGGCGTGTCGCAATGGGACAGTGGTAAGCGGAGCACTGTCCAGTGGATGCGCCGGGGTTATTACCTTCGGGTCAGGCAGCCGAACGAAACGACCAGCCCGCCGCGGACGCTCCCACCGAGAGACAGCCGGGGCCTTACTTCGGTATCCAGATCCATAACTACGCCGGTACAAGGAGGCGAGATGGCAGCAATCGATGTCCGTGGTGCCGGCACACGCGAGCAGCCGTGGCAGCTAAAGACACCCAGCGGCACGTCGGAGTATCAGATGTACCGCGACGAGGCCGCGGATCCGCCGGCGCTCGTGTGTACTGTCGGCGCGACGGTCCTGCGCTACCAGCTGCGCTGTCTCGACGACCTCCACGCGATGCTCGAGAGCCAGGGTGACTGGATGACGCTCGGCAGCGCCGACGAGCAGAAGCCGGCGGCCGACGGCACGGTCGAAGCGTGGGCCCGCTCGCCCGACAATCCAGTCGGAGGCTGGTACGGTCTCAAGAAGGGTCTGCGCGGCCGATTTGCGATGTACGTCCCGCCGCTCATGGAGGTCCTGAGTCTGGCCGAGGTGGAGCACAACCCCAAGAACAACCGGATGCGCGCGATCTAGTCGCACAGCACCGCGGTGCGTCAAGCCACCGACTTCGAGGGGAAACCCCCACTCGAAACGCACTAGCGTTCCGACTGCTCCCGTATGACTGACATCGGATCGATCATCTTGCTTGCCGCTTCGGCCGTACGGCCATTCGTAGCCGGCCAGGTGACCACCGTGGAGACGACAGCGGCGGTCACGGGCGCCGGCGCGGGACCCTCGTCCTCCGAGGCCTTCTCGACCGACTACGCCATGTCGCTACTGGCCAAGATTACGCACGCCGGCGCCGACCAGGCCCTGACCCAGATCCAGGGACCGTTGACGCCCGAGAGCTAGCGGCCTGTCGGCTGTTCGACGATCATCACCCGGTTGCCGTCCGGATCGCGCAAGGTGAACCTCGACAGCGGGTGGCGCAGGATCTCCTCATCCACGTCGACCCCGCGAGCACGCAGGTCCGCGTGTGTGGCCTCCGCGTCGTCCGTCGTCAAACGGATCTGAACGTCGATTCCAATGCGAACCTGGTTGGGCCCCCGAACGAGCGCGATAGTCGTCAGCGAGCCCGGGGGCGCAACTTCGATCCAGCGCTCCTGGCCGTACATTGTGTCGAGTCGTTTCTCGAGGCCGAGCTTTTCGGTGTAGAACTCGAGCGCCCGATCCTGGTCGCGGACGGGAATGCCCATCGTCTTCACGCCGGTGATGCGGGTCATGGTCTTGTTCGCCATATCGGTCCCCAGTCAGGCTTGGCTCGCCGGCGAATTCGTCCCGGCGCAAAGCGGTTGTATGCCTCGAAGAGGCACCCATCTTCCTGCAAACTCCGCGGGTTGGCGAGCCTGGGCACGCAGGACGCACCTCCCTCTGGTTTCGGCCATCGGCATGGCCGGTCAAGACGGCGGTCGGATGCGGGACCGGCAGGTAAGACGTAGCGCGACCGATCGAGAAAGTCGGCTACGCCTCGGGCTCGGCGGCGGCCATCGCGCTGCGCCAGGCTCGCGGCACGGAATCTACTCGCCGGCGGGCATGATCGCGGATCCTTCGACGGCGACCGGCTCCCCCAATGAATCCGCCTGCGCAGACGCCACCTCGAGGTCATGGATGTAGCGTCGGCCGCGCATCCATGAGGCCGCGGCGGCGGCAATCGAGAGGACGACACAGACCATGAATGCGATGCGCAACCCATCGAGGAACGGCCCGGCGAGAAGTTGCGGGAAGAACGAGTTGCTGAGGATCGTGGTCTGGGTCGAGCTCGACATCGTCGCTAGAACGTTGGCCGGGATGAGCGTGGCCATCGGGTTGTAGCCCAGGAACGCCGCGAACAGCGCGCCGCTCGGCGGGATGCCGGACAGCTTTGTTGCCAGGTCGCCGGGCGCCCCGGCCGCCGTCAGATGGCTGTACATCGCACCGGGAAGGCGGCCCGAGAGACCCGCGATCACGAGGGTGAAGATGAGCGTCATGCTGAGGCTCTGGGCGACGTTCTGGAAGGTCGCCCGCATGCCCGAGGACGCGCCGCGATGCTCGGGCGGTACCGCGTTCATTATCGAGGCGGTGTTCGGTGCCGCGAAACTTCCCTGACCGATGCCGAGCGCCAGGAGCAGCAGCCCAAACGGTAAGTACTCGAAGTCGGCCGGCACCAGCAGGAAGACGGCAAACGCCACGGCCGATAGGAGCATGCCGCCGGTCGAGAAGTAGCGTGCCCCGAACCGGTCGGAGAGGCGGCCGCACAGGGGTCCGGCGATGAGGAAGCCGACCGTCATCGGCAGCACGCAGATGGCCGCCCACAGCGGCGCGTCCTGGAACGCGATGCCGTGGAGCGGCAGCCAGATGCCCTGCAACCAGACGATGAGGATGAACTGGAGTCCGCCGCGCGCCAGCGACGAAAAGAACCCGGCGATGTTGCCCGCGGTGAACATCCGGATCCGGAAGAGCTCCAGGCGAAACATCGGATCTTGAACGCGGCCTTCCATGATGACGAACAGCACGAGCAGAAGCGCCCCTCCGCCGACCTCGCCGATCACCCACGGGTTGCCCCAGCCCATGCTGGAATTGCCGTATGGCTGAATCGCATAGGTGAAGCCGACGAGCACGAGGACGAGCCCGAGGGCAAACAGGACGTTGCCGGGAATGTCGAGGCGCTGGTGCTTGCGGATGGTGGCCGTCTCATGGAGCATCAGATATGCCCACACTGTGCCGAAGATCCCGAACGGGACACTCACGAGGAAGACGGCGCGCCAGTCGATGGCGGCCAGGACGCCGCCGACGAGCAGCCCCACGAACATGCCCGCCAGGACGCCGATCTGGTTCACGCCCATGGCGAAGCCACGTTGCTCGGGCGGGAAGGCGTCAGTCAGGATTGCCGCGGAGTTAGCCATCAGGAAGGCGCCGCCGACCGCCTGGATGACGCGGAAGAGAATGATCTGAAGCGCGGCGCCGTTTCCCTGGCCTTGCACGAAGAAGCACATGATCGAGCCCAGGGTGAATATCGCGAAACCGGCGTTGTACAGGCGGACGCGGCCGTACATATCGGATACGCGACCTGCCGTCACGAGCAGAGTCGCGGTCACGAGCGTGTAGCCAACGAGCATCCAGAGCATGTAGTCCGATTCGCCCGGCGCAAGCGGGTCGACGCCGATGCCACGGAAGATCGCCGGCAGCGAGATGAGCAGCACGCTGGCGTTGAGCCCGGCCATCAGGATTCCGAGCGTCGTGTTCGACAGGGCGATCCATTTGTAGTCGATGTGGGCGAGCCGGCGCTGGCGGCCGGTCGCCGTCATCGTGCGACCTCGGGCTCAGCGGCGACCGCCGGCTCGGGTTCGGGCTCAGGCTCGCCGGCTGTGTCGGATGGCATAGCGCCATCCGGCTCGGGACGGGTTGCGAGAATCCGCTCCAGGATTTCCGCGAGCGCCACCTGATCGGCCTCGTCGAGCGCAAGGAGACGGCGAGCGACGTCGCTCTCCGCGAACCGGGTCCGCGCTTCCATCGCCTCCCGCCCGGTCTCCGTCAGACGGACCAGGGTCACGCGCCGGTCGCCCGGACTCGCGACGCGAGCGACAAGCGCTGCGCGCTCGAGACGATCGACGACATTGGTAATGGTCGAGCGGGCCAGGCCGAGCTCGGCGCCGTACCTGCTCACCGGCACCTCTCCTAGTCGCGCCAGCACGCGAATTGCATACAGGTCGCCGAGCGAGATGCCCTGACTCGCGGCGAACTCACGCTGGAGCGGCTCTACGACCGCGATGGCGCGCAGGAACGCTCGAAGCGTCCGCCGTTGAATTGCGCTCAAAGGCACAGAAGAAGCTCCCACGATGCGAATAGTCCGGATATAGGGAGCATTGTATCTGCACGGCGCCGGAGGCTGGTTGATGCGACGAGGCGCGGCCGATCGAGCCCAGGTCGGTCAGTCGAGCTTGCTGGGTACGCGTACCCCGGGAGACTCCGCCTGAAGGGCCGCAAGCGCGGTCTGGCGGCGAGCGAGAAGCAGAGCCCAGGCAAGATCGGGGTCATCCACGTCGCGGAGGAGGTCTTCGGTCATGCAGCCGATCGCTGCCAAGCGCTCCGTTCCGCCGAGGAAGGCTCCCTGCGCGGCAAAGAGGGACAGAGCGCCATCGCTGACGACGTCCGCCCAGGCGTGACGGATGCCGGCGCGCAGAATCAGGAACGCCGCGGCACGTCCGATCACGCGATCACGGAGGAAGAGGTCCCCAGCGGACGCAAGCGCCTGGCTCGATGTCCCGGCGACGGCTGGCCCTCCGGGCGACGCCGCGTCAAGGAGGTCGAACAGCGGATGGAGCCACTTGCCGCTGCTGACGTACAGCGGCTCTCCTACCTCCATGCCCTTAGCCAGTGCCGACAGCGGCCAGAGCGCCATGGTTGCGCCGTCGGGCAAGGAAGGGATGGTCGGCGGCAGGCTCATATTCCCGCGAAGGCCGCGGTGACGGCCTTCAGGTGTTCGCTGATCGGCAGCTGTTGGGGACATAGTTCCTCGCACGTCCCGCAGTCGGTGCAAGCACTCGCGCGTTCGGCTTCGGGGATCCAGCGGTAGTCGGCCTTGACGAGCGCATCCTGCATGAACATGTAGTAGGTGTTGTACTGCGCGAAGTTGCGGGGAATGTCCACGCCGGAAGGGCACGGCATGCAGTAGCGGCAGGCGGTGCAGTCGATCCGTGTTTCCCCCCGGTAGGCCGCCTCCGCACTGTCCACGAGCGCCCGCTCCGCGTCGCTCAAGCTGAGGGGGGCGGCGTCGGCGGCCGTCCTCAGGTTCTCTTCCACCTGTTCGATCGCCGCCATGCCGGACAGTACGAGCGAGACCTCGGGGTGGTCCCAGACCCAGCGAAGCGCCCATTCGGCGGGAGTGCGACGCACGGCGGCGCCGTCCCAGAGGGCCTGGACGCTTGGTGGAACCCCGCGCGCCAGGCTTCCGCCGCGCAGAGGCTCCATGACGATGACGTCGATGCCGCGGTCCTTGGCGTAGTGGAGGCCTTCCTCGCCTGCCTGGAAGCCACGGTCGAGATAGTTGTACTGGATCTGGCAGAAGTCCCAGCCGCCGTAGTCGACGATCTGCTTGAAGACCGGCAGCTCGTCGTGGAACGAGAAGCCCGCGTGCCGGATCTTGCCGCTTCGCTTCGCGCGCTCGAGGAAGCCGAGGGCGTCGAGGCGCTGGCAGGTCTCCCATGTGCCCGCGTTGAGGGCGTGGAGCAGGTAGAAGTCGATGTGGTCTGTATCGAGCCGTTTGAGCTGTTCGTCGAGGTAGTGGTCGAAGTCGGCGGGGTCCTTCATGAGCCAGAGCGGCGATTTCGTGGCGACGAAGGTTCGATCCCGGTAGCCGTCCTTCAGGGCCTTGCCGACGATGCCCTCGCTCTTACCGTCGTGATAAACCCAGGCGGTATCGAGGTAGTTCACGCCGTGGTCCATGGCGTGGCGCAGAATGCGGATTGTCTCGGGCACGTCGACGGCTCCGCCGGCCATGGGCAGCCGCATGGCCCCGAAGCCAAGTTGGGAAACCTGTTCCCCTGCAAGTGAGCGGGAGATCACTACCGGTCGCTCCCGGTCCCGTCGCTCCCGGTCCGGGCGAGAATCCTTAGGACGGCGTAGCCACCGAAGCCCATGATCAGGACGCCGGGAACGCCGAGGCGAAGGGCATCGAGCCCTGTCGCGAGGCTGCCGCCGCGCACGATGTCGATCGCAAGTCCGGCGAGCTGCATCCCGGATGCGGCAAGGAGCAGCCACCAGGGGCTCAGCCGAGCCGTCCTCATGGCCAGGAACGCCGCGAACGCGGCCAGAACCAGCGATTTCGCCAGCACGGAGAAGAGCATCTCAGACGGCGGCATGCCGGTGAGAGCGTGGTTGAGGAGCGGCGACGCGAGGGCGGTCAGGATGCCTGCCAGCAGGCCGAAGCGGTAGGCGGCGAGGAGGGTGCAGAAGAAGATGGGCAGGAAGATGAGGCCCCCCTGCGGCACGGCGTGGACGGCCATTGGAAGGAGGAGGTTCCCGGCCGCAAAGGCGGCCACGAAGCCGTAGAGGCGCAAGTCACGCAGGCGCAGGGTACGTTGTTCGATCGGTAGCGACGAAAGGAGGGCGGACACGAGGGACTCCTGAGACGGGTACCGCGCATTGTATGCACCACGACTTGCTGCTGCCGCCGGCGCCGGATGAGACGTCGGCGCCGGCCTGAGGCGCGCATCGGCAACAGGGTGGAAGCGTGGTCGGCGGCCGAACATCGGCTACCCCCTGGGTGACGATCGACGGTCGCAAAGGGCCGTATCATCGAATTTGTGTCAGCCGCCACGTCAATGCAGTCAGACCGGCCCATATCCGAACTGTTCGAGCAGCGGCGTCCGCTGCGCTCGCTCGAGTTCTTCCCGCCCAAGGACGAGGCGGGCGTCGAGGCGTTGCGCCAGACCGCGGCGGCATTGCAAGTGATCCGACCGGATTTCGTGTCGGTAACCTACGGCGCGGGGGGCAGCACGCAGGAACGAACCGCCCAGGTGTCCGCCCTTCTCAGGTATGAATTCGGCTTCACGGTCATGCCGCATCTGACCGCGGTCAACCACACCCGGGCGGAGGTTTCGGCCGTCGCACAGGCGCACTACGCGCGGGGAATCCGCAACATCATGGCCCTGCGGGGCGACCTGCCCAACGGCTTGCCCGCGGCGACCGCGTTCAAGGACGACCTGCGCTTTGGCTGCGATGTCGTCGCCCTGCTGAAGGAACTGCACCCCGATCTCTGCCTGGGTGTGGCCGGCTATCCGGAGAAGCACCCCGAGGCGCCATCGTTCGAAGCCGATCTCGTCAACCTACGGCGCAAGGTTGACGCCGGGGCATCATTCATCACCACGCAGCTGTTCTTCGACAACGAGGCCTACTACCGCTTCGTAGATCGATGCCGCACAGCAGGGATCAGCGTGCCCATCGTCCCAGGCATCATGCCTGTGCTCTCGCTCAAGCAAGTCAAACGGATCACCAGCATGTGCGGCGCCTCGCTGCCGGACCGACTGATCACGCGCATCGAGGCCGCCGGAGACCAGCCCGAGATCATCGAAGCCCTGGGCATCGATTGGGCGCTCACCCAGATCCGCGACCTCCTGGCCCGTGGAGCGCCGGGATATCACCTCTACATCCTGAACCGAGCCCGGAGCGCACTCACCCTGGCCGCCGGGCTCGCGGCGTAAGGTACCGGGCACAAGGCAAGGCCTGCACCTCGGCAATCTGAGCCCGGCCGCTCGGGCGACAGGCCTGGCTGCAGCAGCTTCCACCCGCTGCGGCACGGTGCTCAGGTGGCCTATCATTCGGCATGAGGGCAGGTGTCGTACTTGCCCCACACGGTGACTGGACGCATCCGGTGAGGCCGATATGAGCGAGCCACGCCCACCCTTCGACGACACCGCGAGGCTCGTCCCCAGTGATGGAGCCGACACTCGCCGCATCAACATGGACGAGATCGCGTCGAACCCGGTGGACCCGTCGAGCCCGCCGTCACCGTTTCCGAATGTGTTGCGCGCGCGGGACGGCAGCACCTGGATCCGACAGCCCGACGGCAGCTATGCCGGCGTGCCTACTCAACCACAACCACCAGCCTGGGTGCAGCCTGTCGCCACAACCGTCCGCAAATCTCCCTTCGCGGGCACCGGCTTCCTGGCCATCCTGGCCACTCTGGCCACGGTCGCCATCATCGCTGTGACCGTCAGCCGGACATCCGGCGGCGACAATACGGGTGAGCTCCCTCCGGTACTCAATACCATGCCGGAGCCAGACACCTCCACCCCCCTGATCGACACTGGCGCAGCCAGGGCAAACCAGATCGTGACCGACATCGTCAAAGGCTGCCTGTCTTCGAATGCCAACATGGAACTGACATTCGAAGCGGCACCCGGGGTTGATCTCGCTCAGATATACGAGATCAATCCCGGCCGACCCGATCCCCTCTTCGATATCGAAACGATTCAGGCCTCCAATCTCTACACGGTGACCATTACTTCTCTGGGCCCCAACAACCTTGGCTCGAAGGGTCGATGGGCGGTGGACATCGCCAGCGGTGGCGTCGTGCCACTCCGTCCGATAACGGGCAGCAAATGGGGGTGGGACATGTACACCGTCCTCATGGGCCGGGGATGCACGACCGTCGAAAACATGCTCTAGCCCGGAAGGGCTAGGAGCGTAAGCGCTGTGGCACGCCTCGTGGAAGCCCGAGCATTTCGTGTCCAGTTATCGTGTCGTCGATTGGCCTTCCGGCAACCCCAGGACGAGAGACGGCTGGGGCAGAATCTAGGCTCAGCCTATTGGCGCCTGAAACCACTGCCATCATCTCGAAGCGAACCGGGCGGCCCGGATCAGAGTCAGACAAACATCGACGCAAATGCGGGAGGGAACGGGAGATGCTCGGTGCAGCCCACCCGGGGCGAACTATCCTCTCGCTCATCGCGCTCGCAATTGCGATCCTCGTCGCCATCCGAGGCGCCGAGGTTCTGTATCACGACAACGTGGACCAATCGGCCGTGCTCCCGAGTATGGTCCCGCTCGAAGCTCTGGCGGCCTTGATCATTGTTGCTCTGGCGGTTCTGCTCATGCGTGCGAACCGACGGATGCAGTAACCGATCGGCCCGCGTCCCGTCGCTGTGGCGCCTTCGCCCAGCCTGTTGGTCGCACCGATGGCTCCACGGATACGCCGTGTCGCTCCTCGGCAAATCGCTCGTTTCGCGACAGGTATCACCCGTGATACCATGGCCCGATGGCCGAAGTGACGATCCGCGATCTACGCAACCATGGCGGCGATGTGGTCGATCGCGTTGCCGCAGGTGAGCGTTTGGTCGTCACCCGAGACGGCAAGCCGGTGGCCGAGCTTCGGCCCGTTCGGCCACGTGGAGCGAGCGCGTCGATGCTCTTGGCGCGATGGCGCAGACTACCTCCCGTGGACGGCGCGGCCCTGCGCGGCGACCTCGACGCTACCGTCGATCCACGCCTGTGAGTGATGTCAAGACGGGCCTGCTTGACACGAACACACTCATCCTGTTGCCCCGGCTCCGGGACGCCACCGCACTCCCCGACCAGCCGTTGATCTCGACCATCACGCTGGCAGAGCTGTCGGTCGGACCGCTCGTTGCTGCGGACGAGTCCGAAAGAGCCGCCCGCCTTGCACATCTCCAGCAGGCAGAAGCCGACTTCGATCCTCTTCCGTTCGATGTCGAGGCGGCCCGAGCATTTGGCCAGGTTGCCGCGTCGCTTCGACGCTCGGGCCGGAAGGCGAACGCACGGGCCTACGACGCGATGATCGCTGCGGTTGCCCTGGCGAACGGGCTGCCCCTCTACACGTGCAATCCGGACGACTTCGCGGGGATAGATGGGCTTGTGGTCGTCGCGGTCACGCATCCGGACCGTGCGCCAGCCGCTGATTGACGCGGAAACCTGCATCGGGCGCTTGAAATGGGATTTGGAGCGGGAGACGGGTCTCGAACCCGCGACATTCAGCTTGGAAGGCCTAGACCTCCATGCGGTGTGGCGCCCCCCGTGAGAGGGCGAGCATTTCGTGTCCAGTTATCGTGTCGTCCTTAGGACGTCCTGCAGTTGTTTCCGGTGCTCAATGAGGCGGTCGAGAACTGAGGCGGCCTCATGTGCCTCGGGCAGGCTCACCACGTACGAACGGCCAGTCGTGGACCTCACCTCTAGGGCGGGCCCACTGCGGAGGATGCACAGGCCAGGGTCCCATGAAAGTAGCATCGTTCGAGGCTGGGCAGTGATGGCCTGCGCCGATGCAACCCGAGCCAGGGCGAGGCTCCAGCTCGGGGCCCCCAGCAGCCACCGGCCGCTGACCCGGATTCCGGCATCGGTGATGAAAACCGACGCCTGCTGGCCCGCCAGAACGAACGCCGCCCAGGTCGCTGCCAGCAACGCGGCGACCGCAGGAAAGCCAGGGGGCAGCAGCAGGAAGAGGGCAATCAGGATGGCATAAGGGATCCCTACGACCGTCCCAAACGCGAGGCGCCAGGACCGGTCGGCGCTCACCTCGGTCAGCCAGGCGATGCGCTGGCTCGAGGCCGCTTCCCGCCGGAGACGCCTGATCGAAGCTGCCGACCCCAGGTAGCGCCCTACTCCAAACGAGAGGAATAGGCCGAACACCGTGAATGCAAGTCCTGCGGGACCCTCGAAGATCATTTGATAGTTGCGGGCATCGAGATTGATAAGCACGGTGCCTGCGATTACGAAGAACCCCGTCCCGGCGTAGCCCAGGGTCAGAGGCAGCACGGTCTCGAGTGCGTAGCCGGCGCGGTCGTCGCTCCGCAACGCGATCCGAAGCAGGAAGATGCCGACGAAAACAATGTCCGTGACGATCGAATATGACTCAACCTTGACGGCATCGGCCGGGAGTCTGGCGGCGAAGATCGGGATCAGCAATACCGCGGGCAGGATTACTGCCAGGTGCGCGGCAACGAGGCCGATCAGCGGCCAGTTGACGGTTCGGGCCCGATGTACCGAAAGCGCTGTGTTCATCGCATCGACTCCATCAACTTGGTGAGTTCGCCTGTTGTGATGCCCTGTTCGGCTGCCTCGGCGAGGAGATCGCGTACCAGCCCATTGAGGCGCGCGGAGGGCACCACGTCGCCTGGCACCACGATCGCTCCTCGGCCCTGTCGCAACTCGAGCAGCCCCTCGTCACGCAGCTGCCCGTATGCCCGCTGGACGGTGTGCATGTTGACGTCGAGTTCCCGCGCCAGGTCGCGCGAAGGAGGCAGCTTCGCTCCCGGCTGGATCGTCCCAGCCACAAGCGCACGGCGAACGCAAGCCGCGATCTGGTTGTAGATGGGAACGGAACTCCGGGTGTCGATCTCGAATAACATGAGCTAATACTACTAGATCAAGTGTGCTTGTCAAGCAACGCCATCGTTGCGTAGATTCGGGCCGGAAGGCGAACGCCGGGCATATGGCGCGACGATCGCTGGGTTGCCCTGGCGAACGGGCTGCCCCTCTACACGTGCAATCCGGACAACTTCGCGGGAATAGATGGGCTGGTGGTGGTCGCTGCCAAACGCGAAAAGGGATCTGGAGCGGGAGACGGGTCTCGAACCCGCGACATTCAGCTTGGAAGGCCTAAGCGACTATGCGCAGTCGCACCCCTCGTGGGAAGCCGAGCATTTCATGTCCAGTTATCGTGTCGTCGTGGACCGCTGGACGACTGGTATCCGGGTCGCGCCTCACACCGGCGGTGGGCAAAGTTAGGCAGCTTGGGATGTCCGAGTTCCGCTCCTGGCTCGAACGCGCCAATCTGCCGTCGACTGTCAGACAGCGCGCGTGTCAACCGGCAGAGTGCTAGTTGATCAGCGGGGCCAGTAACGTTTCGTCCGGGGCTTCATTCAGCGGGAGGGGAGTCATGACGGCGAACCGCGAGATGGTCAACGTGCTATGACACGTGGCCGCACGAATAGGGTCGTAACCACGGCTGGCAGTGCCAGCCCGCAACGCTTCCGGGATGCGCATCGCGCTCGAAGGGCCTTCCTTAACTCGTTGGTTCTGGCAGTACTGCTATCGGCTCGCTCGATCGGCGGCGTCGCAACCTCGGTTGTCCAAGCCTCTGACGTGCCGACCGCTCCAGTCATCGCCTCCGGTAGCGACTTCACGTGCGCTCTCGTCTCGGGTGGGACCGTGTTTTGCTGGGGCGACAATCAATGGGGTGAGCTTGGCAATGGCAGCTCGACGCTCAGCACCACCCCTGTCGCCGTCTCGGACTTGAGCGGCGTGGCTGCCATATCTGCCGGCGGTGACCATGCTTGCGCCATCCTCGCCGATGGGACTGCCAGGTGCTGGGGTGACAACCTCGGGCCTGGTAAGGGCAGCTCCTCACCTGTAGCCGTCTCCGGCTTGAGTAACGTGACCGCCATCGCCGCAGGCATGAATCACACCTGCGCCCTGGTTGCGGACGGTTCGGTCAAGTGCTGGGGTAACGGCTACGAGCTTGGCAACGGCAGCTCGACCGACAGCACCACCCCTGTCGCCGTCTCCGACCTGACTGGGGTCACGAGCATCGCGGCGGGTAACTATCACACCTGCGCTCTCGTCTCGAGCGGCAGCGTGATGTGCTGGGGCGTCAACCAGTCGGGTCAGCTCGGCAGCGACACTGATTACCCCTACCGGCTTGTTCCCGTTGCCGTCTCCGGCTTGGCCGGTGCTACCGCCATCTCGGCCGGCACAGCGCACACCTGCGCCCTAGTCTCGGCTGGGAGCGTGGCATGCTGGGGACAGCTCGGCGACGGCACTGGCGGAATCAAGCACTCCCCAGTGGTCACCGCGGGTTTGGCCGGTGTAAGCGCCATCTCTGCCGGTGGCACGCATACGTGCGCCCTCGCCTCCGGTGGGACTGTATGGTGCTGGGGTTACGGCATGGCCCCGGCGAGGGTCGGCGGGTTGGGCGGTGCCGTCACGGCGTTGGCGGCTGGGGAGAACCACACGTGCGCCGTTCGAGATAACGGCGCTGTGATGTGCTGGGGCGGGACGTTTGTGCTTGGCCTTGGCGACCCCTACGGCAGAGACATGCCGTTCGAGGTCCCGGGTCTGGGGCCCATAGCAACGCCGCAGCCCTCCGCTCCAGCCACGGTTGCCGCCCCGAGTCCCTCGTCAACGGCCGCGCTTGGCTCCAGCGCACCCCCATCCGCCGGCGGTTCGAGCGGCTCGTCATCCAGCGGCGGTCCCAACCTGTTGCTGGTCGCCTTGGCCTGCCTAGCCGTTCTCCTGGTGGTGGTGATCGCGTGGCTATGGTTTGGGACGCGGCCCCCGCGCGTTCGTTCG
This sequence comes from Chloroflexota bacterium, assembly GCA_003171255.1. Lineage (GTDB taxonomy): Bacteria > Chloroflexota > Limnocylindria > Limnocylindrales > CSP1-4 > Fen-1039. Next base: position 86,519 of record PMYK01000009.1, on the reverse strand, counting down.
GCCAGAGAGAGACAGCGGCGTCCCTCGCTGGACATGGCCTCCACGCGGAGCAGGGTCCTCATCCTCGGCCTGTGCCTCATGATCGGTGTGGGGAGCGGCCTCGCGCTGGTCAACCTAGCCAGCACCTCCACTGTGCCTGGGCTATTCACCCACACCGGTCACATGGTCCACGGTCGGACCGATCCTACGGCCTTGTTGCTGGCCGATGGAAGGGTCGTCATCATGGGCGGGGATAGCAGCGGCCCAGTCGGGACATGGGCCATGTCAGTCGAGGTCTATGATCCGACAACCGGCATGTTTAGGTCCGCCACCCCGCTGGACGGAACCGGCGGCGTTCTGACGGCCACCCTTCTGCCTGACGGCCGAGTTCTGGTGATCGGCCGCGATAAGTTGGCTCCAGAGCTGTTCGATCCTCGTTCCGGCACACCCAGCACGACGAGCCCGATGGCGTCCGCCAGGAATCTGCAAGCCGCGGTCGCGCTGAATGATGGTCGCGTGCTCGTGATGGGCGGCGAGGACCAGAACCTCCATCTCCTGCAGTCGGCGGAGATCTACGACCCAACGACTGGCGAGTTCAGCCTTGCCGGGTCTATGAACGCCCCGAGGGCGGGCCTTACCGCAACGCTCCTGCACGACGGCCGGGTGCTGGTCGTGGGAGGCAACGACTCCGCCTCGGCCGAGGTGTACGACCCCGGCTCGGCCAGGTTCGCGCCCATAGCCTCGTCGACGAGGCCTCACGACGTACGCGGCGCCGTATCTCTGCCCGATGGCAAGGTCCTGGTAATCGGCAACTCCGGGTCTGCCTACTTGTTCGATCCAGCGACTGACACATTCGTCGAGAAGGGTTCCCCGACCAAGTACGACGGGGCCTGCTTCGCTCCACTTCCGGACGGCCGTGTCCTCTTTGCCGGCGGTGGCGAACTTCATAGCCGCTGGGGCCTGTCGTCGTACGAGGTCCCTCAGGCCTCCGTCCAGATCTACGATCCCGAGACGGGCCGCTCGCTGCCGACCGCCTCCATGGGCCACGCTCGGGAGGCCTGCACGGCGGTCGCGCTGGGCAACGGACGCGTGCTGGTAATGGGCGGGGACGAGGTGGCGACTCTGGGCTCGGCCGAACTCTTCCAACTCCGGTAGTCGGCGTGCTCGCCAATAATGGGATCTGGAGCGGGAGACGGGTCTCGAACCCGCGACATTCAGCTTGGAAGGCTGACGCTCTACCGACTGAGCTACTCCCGCCCGGTCTCCGGCTCCAACGCTACCGCACGGTTGTCGGCCGGGCAAGGTTCGCAGCGTACCATCTTGCACACCATCGGCGGGCGTCAGATGCCGCTCAAACGACGGGGGACTTCACTCGACGAGCCACCTGCCATCTCGCATCAGGTCGCGGCCATCGAGCTCGTTCGCCTCGCGCCAGGCCTGGAGCCGCTGGGGGGTAACGTGGAAGTAGAGGTACGTGCTGGTTTCCTGGCGCGGGTCGAAGCCAGTCTTGACCGCAAACGCGTCGCCGACCTGCTGAGAGATCTCGCGGATCGCGAGCACGCACACGGTTGCCTCGATCAGGACGACGTCGCGGGTTGGGCCGATGCCGAGACGAACCGTGTTGCTAGCCTGGAGGTTGCGGCCGGTCGGGCTGGAAGCAGGGGTGGCCAGCAACAGGGTGATGCCGTCCCAGAGGAACGACAGTGGCACGAGATACGGCGTCCCGCTTACCTTGTCGGCCGTCGCCACCCATGCGTCGACATCACGCTCGAGTCGGTCCAGAACGTCCTGCTTGCGTTGCTTCGAAGTCCTGGCGGGCATGGTCATCATGTTGTGACTCCTCATTGATGTGATGGGTGCAGGACCAGGTAGGAGTCACGGGCGTCGGCCCGAGAGGACAGCGGCCCTCGATGACCGGATCAGTTTTCGGGAAGAGCAGCAAAGGCCTTCTTGGTGTTCATGTACCACTTCATTCCCGACACCGGATGTCTCCACCTGTCTTGCATGCTCTTCCGGGCACTCTTGTGCGTCTCGTCACCCGTTGCGACCATTTCTTTCAGATGGCTGTCTTGGGCCTTTATGACCTCATCAGCCGTGTTCCCGTGGAATGGGGCTTCGCAAGGTCCACCCATCTGTTTGCATGTCATTGTTTTCATGTTCGTCTCCGCCTATTAGTACGGGGCTCACTGGCGAGCGCAGCCTCAGCTCGCCGCTTTCTTCACGAGGGCGCCGATCCTTGCCTCGTCGGCGGCGGTCAACTTCGTCAGAGCGAAGGCACTCGGCCACATGGCGCCTTCATCGAGGTTCGCCTTGTCGCTGAATCCGAGCGTTGCGTACCTCGACTTGAACTTCCGCGCGTCCTGGAAGAAGCAGACGACGTTGCCGTCCCTGGCATACGCGGGCATCCCGTACCAGAGTTTCGGCGAGAGGACTGGCGCGCTGGCTTTGACGATCGCATGGAGCCGCTCGGCCATGACGCGATCCGGTTCCGCCATCTCGGCGATCTTGGCGAGCACTTCGCTTTCCCCGTCCGCCTTGCCCGCGCGCGGGCCGCGGCCGCCGGCCGCCTTCAGCTCCTTGGCGCGTTCCTTCACCGCCGCTCGCTCCTCGGCGGTGAAGGCATCGACCGTCTCGTCGATCGCGGCGGTGGTCTTGGCGGACATCTGCGTGTCGTTCATTGGAGGTTTCCTCTCATCAACGCTCTCCACGGCCTCGGCCGGTCGGGCTCTTGGAACCCGGACCGATCACGCTGTCGCCGCCTGACCGAACTTGGCCGGCTGGAGGATCCGGATGGCGTTGCCGAACGGGTCGCGGATGCCCATGTCGGTGCCGTAGGCGTGCTCGATGGGCTCCTGAGTGAAGTCGGTGACGCCGCGCGCCTTGAGTGTCTCGTACAGACTCCTGGCGTCGTCCGTCTGGAAGACGAGCCCGCCCATCGCGCCCTTCGCGATCAGTTCACGGAGCTGGGCGGCGGTGGCTTCGTCCTGGACCGGCGGCCCCGGCTCCTGCAGGAAGATCTCGATCTCGGGGTTGCCGGGGACGCGGACCGTCAGCCAGCGGAAGAGACCCTGATGGATGTCCTGCGCCTTCTCCAGCCCGAGCTTGTTGACGTAGAAGTCGAGAGCCTCTTCTTGGTCGAGGACCATGACGGAGGTGACGTTGAGCTTGATCATCGCCTGTTTCCTCTTCGCCCTGCGTTGGGGATCTCACCTGATGCTAGGGAGCGGCCGCCGCGGTGGCTTCTCCAAAACTGCTCGATTGAGTCGCCGGCGCAGCCTCGGCCACCAACGGCCGAGTGGCCGCCACCGACGGCCGAGTCGCCGCCATCTGGTAGCAGTTGGGCGCGAGCATCGGCCCATTCCGAAGCCGGTATTCCGACGGCGCCTCGCCGACGATCTCCCGAAACGTGCGACTGAAGCTCCCCAAGCTGTTGAACCCGACGTCGAGGCAGACATCGGTGACGCTGCGATCGGTCTCGCGGAGTAGGAACATTGAGCGCTCCACTCGGCGCCGCTGTAGGTAACGGTGCGGCGTCTCCCCGAAGACGACGCGGAAGGTGCGGATGAAATGCGCCTCGGAGATGTAGGCGACCGCGGCCACGGCCCGGGTGTCGAGGGGCTCGGCGTAGGCGCGGTCCATGGCGTCGCGGGCGCGCAGTAGGCGCCGGTTCAGGTCCTCGACTTCTCGGCTCATGGCGCAACGCTACGCCGTCAGAGGCGGGTGCTCTACCCGACTCGCGGGGCGTTCCACTACCCGAAGCTGGTGCTCCCTATTCCTGCCCTCTCGCCCGCCGGATAAGCGCTTGCGCCGCCGGGCCGATCGGGCCTTCGGTGCGCCAGGCCAGGGCTACCTTGCCGCGCATCCGGGGATCGATGATCTCGATCGCGTGCAGGCCGGCCGTGGCCGCTGCCACCGATTCGGGCACGATTGCCACTCCGAGGCCGAGACTCGCGAGTCGCGCCAGGATGCCGAGGTTGCTGGCCTCCAGCGCGATGCGCGGCTGCAAGCCGATCCTGGCGCACGCATCATCGAAGATGGACCGGATGCCGGTCCCGCGCGGCAGGCTCAAGAGCGTGCGATCCGCCAGCGCCCCGAGCGGCAAAGTCGGACATGTCGCCAGCGCGTCGTCCGTGTTGACCCCGGCGACAATCGCCTCGTCGGCGATCTCGAGCAGTTCGAGGCCGGCCGGCGCGGCTCCACTGAGGGCGATATACGCGAGGTCCAGCTGACCGGATAGAAGTCGCGCGATAAGCTCGTCCGAGTTGGCTTCCGACAGCGCGATCTCCACTGCCGGGTAGTCGCCATGGAAACCCGCGAGCAAGTCGGCAAGGTCAAAGGACGAGCAGGCGATAACCATCCCCACCGCCACCCGGCCCCGGATGAGCCCCGTGAATTCGTCGACCGCGAGTCGTGCCCCGGAAGCCGCGCCGAGCGCATCGCGGGCGTAGCCAAGCACGGCCGCCCCGACCTCGGTGACGCGAACAGTTCGACCCGATCGGTCGAAGAGCTCCTGCCCGAGTTCACGCTCAAGCTGGCGAATCTGCGCGCTGACGCCCGGTTGGGCGACGTGCAACTTCTCGGCCGCTCTGGTGAAACTGGCTTCGTCTGCCACGGTCACGAAGTATTCGAGCTGTCTGAGTTCCATAAGCAGGCACTCTAGCACCGAGCACACCTATGTCTTGGACTTATGGCCGACAGTGCCGCACAGTGGACTCAGACGGGATCGAGGCCGAGACGGACGCGACGCCCGACTTGACAAAGGAGACATCAAATGGCAACCGACACCAAGCGGGCCCTCAAGCCCGAAGACCTGACCAGGCTCTTCGTCGAACTCGGCAACGCCGGCGACGCCGAAGGTCTCGCAAGCCTCTACGAGCACGACGCGACCGTGGCGTTCCCGCCCGGAAAGTTGACCGTAGGCCACGACGCGATCAAGGCTCTCTACGAGCAGATGCTCGCCGCAAAGCCCCACTTCCGATTGGAGACGCCACTCCCTACCCTGATCATGGGCGACATCGCTCTGACAGCGACGCCCGCGCTAGACGAGGCCGGCGCGAGGGCTCAGGTGGTCCGCCGCCAGCCCGACGGGTCGTGGCTGCGCGTTCTCGATCGGCCGGACTTCCGCGGCTAGACCGACGGGACCACATCGAACAATCCAAGTAGGAGACGACCGATGGCGACTTGGGACGAATTCGAGACTTCGAATCCCACTCTAGCAGCCGCGGGACGGCGCCTCCTGTATCGCACCGAAACGGGTGAGGCTTTGCTGGCGACGGTGCGGGGCGACGAGCCGCCCCGCATCCACCCGATCTGGGTTGGGATCGTCGGCGGGCGCCTGTACGCATTCATTCTCAAGTCGGCGAAGCGGACAGATCTCGAGCGCGACGGCCGGTACGCGCTCCACAGCCACATCAACCCGCCTGTGCCGTGCGAGTTCTCGATCCGAGGACGCGCCCGACTGATCGACGATGTGGCGGCCCGCGCCGAGGTCGGAAGCAGCTGGTACTTCGAAGTAGACGAGACCTACGAGCTATTCGACCTCGACATCGAAGCGGCCGTCTTGGGCCTCAGAGACAACGCCGACGAATGGCCCCCGCGCTACCAGAGCTGGGCTAAGGACTAGAGCACATCGAGGAAACGTCCTGCCCGCCTGGTCGCCGAGATCCCATCACGGCGCCCGTCGGGACGCGGGTCCGACTCTAGCTCGAACCCACCTCCAGCGCCCACACATCCCGAACCGAGGGGTCCATCGCTGCGGTCACGACGGAATTTGGCCCAAACGGCCATGCTGACCGTCTAGGACCGCCGGTCGTCCTAGGATTGTGCCGTGGCGCGCATGTAGTCTGGGCCATGACCTGGGGCTGATAGTGGGTCCATTGTCCGAAACCCGAACTGCACCATTGGCCGAGGCTGACCGACCTGCTTCGACGACCCGCCGCGGCCGGCCATTCGGGCGCCGTCTCCCATTCTGGCGCACGGGGCGGTCTTCTCGCCCGCAGGTCGCCGCCTCCGAGATGTCGCTGACTGGACATCTCACCGAGTTGCGCAACCGCATTCTTATCTCGGTCTTCGCGCTGCTGCCGGGATCAGTGGTGGGCTTCGTCCTGTCCGGCGCAATCGTGCGCATCCTGATCGCCCCGCTCCCAAAGGGTCAGTACCTGGTCGCCTTCGGTCTCACCGAGCCGTTCATGATCGACGTCCAGATCGCTGTCACGGTCGGTGCGATAGCGGCTATGCCGGTGATCCTGTATCAGTTCTGGCAGTTCATCTCGCCCGGTCTGACGGCCCAGGAGCGGGCCGCTGCGCGACCGCGGTCATGGTGAGCACGACCGCACGAACCCGAGAGCCTCAGCCGGGCGCTATGAGGCTGTGGCTGCCACGCCAGCACGGCGTCTGGGCAATGCCTGCCTTCCGCCACGCCCAGCGCAGACTGGGTTCTCACCTGAGGATGGTCGAAAACTGGCGCGCGTTGATCGGCCAACAGTATCGATTTAGCACCGCGCATATTCGCCACGTGCCGGCCGCCCAGGGCGTCGCCAATCTTTCAGAAAGGCTTGCTAAACCGGTTGAAAATCAGACTCTGGAACCCGAATTAGACACTCTCCGGTAGAGAGCCTAATTGGAGTTGAAATGCCCGATTCGTGCGGGGACTTCACGAGGAGAGCACCGCGCTTCCGAGATTCTGACTTGGAAGGCTGACGCTCTACCGACTGAGCTACTCCCGCTCGGTGCCGTGCGGCTTCCCGGCGAGCCTACCATGGCCTTCGCGGCCATGTCAGGCGGGGCGCCGGAGCTACCAGATGCCGTTGATCACCAGCTGCGCGGCCCAGGCATCAAGGACCGCCGGCGTGTCGTAGCGGACCTGGGTCCAGCCGTGCGTGTACAGCGAGTCCACAGCCAGGTACTTGTAGCCGGTGTCGCGCAGGGTCTGTTCGAAGTTCTCCGCGGCCGCGCCGTAGAACTCCTGGGCCTTGTTGGCAACGATCACGAAGAAGACCTTGGAACGATCCTGCGTGGCGAGCTTGACCGCCAGCGCCCCAGGCGAATGCAGGTTGTAGGCGTAGCCCTGAGCTCCGAACGGCTCGGCCGATGTAGAGCCGCCGGCGCCCACATAAAAGTAGCCCGAGAACGAGATCGAGATGCTGTACAGGTCGGGGTGTCGGAGTGCGAGCATCGGCGCGCAGAAGCCACCGGCCGACATGCCCATGATGCCTCGGGCGCGAGGATCCTGGATCGTGCGGTAGTGCCGGTCGACGTAGCTGACCACCGTGGTGGTGATATAGGTCTCGAACCACTGGCTACCGTCCACGTGGTCGGCGCATTCCGTGTCGGGGTGCGGTGCACCGCTGGAGTCGATGAAGACGACGATGGAGGCCGGTATCTCCCCAGAATCGATCAGGCTGTCGAGCGCGCCGATAACACCCGTGCCCTGGCCCCACAAAGGCAAACCGGTCGGCGCTTCGAATAGCACCGGGTAGCGTCGAGAGCCGTTGACCTGATAGCCCGGCGGCGTGTAGATGTCGAGCTGGGAGGTCGACTTGGACCCGCCCTTCCACGGCGCGTTCATCTGAACGGTAGTGACAACGCCCGAACCGCCCGCCGGCTTCCAGGCAAGCCAGGGCTTGGAGCCCGGCTGCGCGGTGATCATTGGGGTGGGCGTTGGCGTTGACGATGCGGCGATCTGCGCGCTCGAGCCGGCGCTCGAGGTTGGGTTCGGAGCCGGGCTCGGAGTGTCCGACTCGAGCGGCGGGATGCTCTGGTCGGGGAACGACTCGTTGTGCGCCAGCCCTGGGCCGCGGTCGCCGTTGAGCATCAGGGTATCGGGGGTGAAGTTGACCATGTCGCCAAAGGCGGGGACGGTTACGACGAGCAGCGCAGCCATGAGCACCAGCCCGAGAGGACGGCGAGCGAGCGTGACGCTGGGTCGACGGAGCTTCACCATGTCGCGCACGGCAACGGCCGAGGCGATCAACCCTGGCCGAACCGCGACCGCGATGGTCGCTGCCGCCCAGGCGCAGACAACGCCGATGACCACCAGCGTGATGAGGGTGAGAACCCAGCCGCCAAGGTCGAAGCTGCCCTGTGCTCCGATCGCCCCGGCTGCCTTCTGGGTTTCGGCCACGAAGGTCTCGGCATACAGTGCGGCCAACGCATAGGCGCCGAGCATCGTGGCGAAGCCGTCCCGATTGACGACCAGGCCGACAGATGCGGCCGCCACCGCGGCGAAGATGAGCGCGGTAATCAGCTGAGCCCGATCCTGATCGAAGCCCATGATGATCATCGTCACGTCGCTCTGGTAGACGGCATCCGAGAAGACCGCCACGAGCACGACGAGGGCGGCAACGCCTATCCCGACCGGGAACCACGCGAACTTCTCGAAGCGTCTCCCAGGTCGCAGCGAATTGACCAGGGCAGCCGGAAACGACCCGACGTGGGGCCGGCCGACCCGTGGAAGGCCGACCTTGGGGAGCGACAGATTCATGCGGCGGCGACCTGCCTCGATGCGTGACGGCGTCCTGGGAGATGGAATGCGCCGGCGAGATGAATTCGCAACAGCCCGATCACGAAACCGATCAAGTCTCGGCGGCGGCGAATGGCCCCGAAACGCGGGATCCAGTACGGATCGAACTTGTTCTTGAAGCGCGACAGGCCGCTGACGTCATACCACGGACGAACCAGCCGACCGGCGGTGGCGAGCAGCCGCTCCTCGAACGCCGGGCTCGACGGATCGAGGCCGGCAAGCGGCGCCAGCCCGAGCGACAGCGTCCTCGCGCCGGAGGCGCGGAATGCGACGGCGGCTTCGGCGATGCAGGCCTCGACGGCTCCCGGCGACCCGTCCGACGCGCGGCGCATGAGATCCAGAACCCAGCCGCCATCGACGCCGGTCTGGCGGAAGGTGGTGTAGGCCAGGGCTCGACCCGTGGTGGTCACCGCCACCGAGATAGGCTGCCCGTTCAGGGTGGCCCGATCGAAGTGGCTGATAGTAAAGGTCATCTGGGGCCCGGCCTTCTTGCGCCAGATCTTGTCGATCGATTCAAGGTCGTCGAGCAGGGCCGACTCTTCGGCCGGGATCCCGTGGGCATACCAGCGGAACTCCACTCCGTCCTTTCGGCAGCGGGTGATCGTGTGGCGCAGGTTCGCTCTCCTCGGGCCGGTGGTGTCGAAGGTCGAGAGGTCGATCAGGGCCTCCTCGCCCACCTTGAACAGCCGGAAGCCGGCTCCGATCAGCATCGCGCGCCCGGCCGAACTGGCCTGGTAGACGATCGGAACGCGGTCGCGCTTGCGGCAGTTGGCCAGGAAATCTCCGAAGACCTTGGGCGCGGATTCGACTGGACCGATCAGGTCGCCCAGCACAACGGCTGTCCGCCCAGCGAGTCCGTACACGACCAGCCCGTCGGCATCGGCCGGCGAGAACACGAGCTTGTCCTCGCCCAGCTGGAAGGGTAGGAGCGCGCCGCAGCCGTAGCGCTCCGCAATCGCCCGAGCGCGAGCTCGGGTAGTGGGATCAGCCGGCGGCTCAGATACGCGGCTGAGCACGCCGACAGCGGCAAGGACGATCGGCAGGCGCGCAGCCACGAGCAGGAAGCCCAGGATCGCGTCGACGCTCGTCTGATGGAGGACTCCGTTGGCAGTGGCGTCGCTCAGGCCGAGGGCATTGCCGATGGCGGCGGTGATGTCGCTCACGGCCGCCAGAGGTCGCGGCCAGTCCCCGGTCGTGGCGATGATCAGAGACGTTTCGAGGCCCACGACCAGGCCGCCCACGACGACGAGAGCGACGATGATCCGGCGCCAACCGATGTCGGTCTCGACGAAGTAGCGGCGTCGGTCGGCCAGCAGAATCGCCAGCATGCCGCCGACCATGATGATGACGAGTGGGTGGGAGAACACCCGTGCCTCGGCCAGCAGCGAGACCGAAAGCGTGGCAATGGTGAGCCACCACGCGACCGACTTGCTGCGCAGGAGCCCGACGGTCAGGGCCGCGAAGCCGACGGCGGCAAGGATCGCGACCGCGGGATTCGCGTCGGCCGGATCGAGCGGAAGAATGCCTTCCAGCCAGTCGGCGGCCGGCCGAAGGAACGCGAAGAAGTAGGCCAGCGATGCCAGCGCACTCGCAGCAAGCAGGATCGCGGGGGCAGATGCCGAGATAACAAGAGCCATCCGGAGAGACCGGCGGCCCCGAATATCGGCGTGGGATGGGGTGGCCAAAGTCATGGCAGGCATCCTAGGGTGCGCAGCCTATCGGACGGAATATGACCCGTGCAGGTCCGAATGGCGGGACCATTCAGGATCGGATTCGTACCCCGCATCGTCTGGACGCTCCCATCGCGACCTCTACCCAGGTCGAGGGTCCTCCTTGAGGAGCTCGAAATGGTCGGTGGTAGCCGGCCCCTCGATGTCCACAAGGTCGGTGTCCAATATCGCCTCGTTGAGACGGCCTCCCGTGGCAACCAGCAGCCGATTCCATTCGGTCCAGGCCGTCATGACCACGACGCAGGCTTCGCCGGCATGTTCGGCCGACTGGTCTCCGCCGATGTCGACTCCGGCCACCGCTGTCAGCAAGCCCTCTATCGAGACGAGCTGGCTGACGGATTCGAGAGTCCGCCTCTTCCAGAGCCCAACCGAATCGGCGGCGATCGATGTCCTGTAGAGTCGCAGAACCCGTGCTCCCTCGCTGCCGAGTCCGGTCGAGGCTACCACACGATACGTGCTGGCTGCCTTGTCGCCAAGCATCGAAGACGCGCCACCCAGGTAAGCCGGAAGTCCTTCAGGGCCCGTGCCGCGGGCGAGGGAGGCTTCGTTGCGCCATGTCGTGGCCGCCACATGCTCCCGTCCCTGGGCACTCAAGCGGCGTCCCACGAAACGAGAGATCAGCCCATCCGAAGCGGATGCTGCCTGGACCTCGTGGCTAAGGTAGCCCGCCACTTCAGCTTCGTGGCCTGGCACTACCCGGAACTCGAGGAGGTGAACGATCATCTTGCTTTGTTGTCCCCCCGGACACCCAGCGGTCGTCTGAGTGCCTGGATTGTAGCCCGCTCGTCGCAGATGCAACGCCGATGCAACCACGCCATCGAAGCGGGCCACTACCCTTCCGGGCGGGAATGCGCCCCCCGCCGCGCAGGCGGGCCGCGGCTCGTGTACCGTCACGGCGTCCGACCAGCCGACAGGAGCTGCCGGCGCGAGACGAGCGAGGGATCCGATGGCCCAGGACGTCATCGAACTTTCCGATGCCAGCTGGCAACGCAACGACTTCTACATGCGTCTGGCGCTGGTGGTCGAGTCGGGCGCGAAGTGCCTGGGCTCGCACGTGGGGGCGGTCATCGTCCGCGACGACCGCGTCCTCGGAAGTGGCTACAACGGCACTCCGGCTGGCTACCCCAACTGCACCGAGACCGAGCGCGGCTGCCGCCGCTGCGCACTACGCGTCGAGCAACCTGACGCGAGCCTGTCGGGCAAGCTCTACGACATCTGCTTGTGCGTGCACGCGGAGCAGAACGCCATGGCCACGGCCGCGCGCTTTGGCACGGCGATCGACGGCGCAATCCTCTATACGACGCTCCAGCCCTGCTTCAACTGCCTCAAGGAGCTGATGCAGGTCAGGCTGCGCGGCGTCGTGTTCAGTCGCGAGTGGCAGGCCGGCCACCCGGACTATGCCTGGGTCGCGTCGGAGTACGGGCGCCTGGTCGACCACTACCGATCGAAGGGCAATCTATTCGCCCGACTGGCGCAGGTCGAGCAGCTTCCGGCGGTCCAGCTCGACATCGGCCGCCCAGGATAATCGGCCGCCCAGGATAAGGGCTCGCGCGCGAACTGCGGGCCGGCGGATCGACGCTGGACCTCGCCGACCGCGCTGCTCATGGGGTGAGCACACACGACCGGGCGACCGCTTGCGGGCGTCGTAACCCGTCCTTTCTGCTCGGATCGGCATCCAATGCCGACCAAATGGCGGCTGTCAGGTCACGTTTGTGCGTCCAGTTGGGCAGATGCGACGTTCCGGAGGTGGCCGATCACTCCCGATGGTCGGATGTGCTCACCCGGCGAGAATCGAGGCCTCGTGCGGATCGAATCGGTCGAGAATGCTCGCGGGGTGAGCAGATGCGACTGCGCGAGCGTCGCTATCGGGACCCGCATCCAGAAGGGGTCAGGCGATCGCGATCATGCGCTCCAGGGCGACGCGCGCCCTCGCTGCGACCTCTGCCGGTACGTCGATCTCGTGGACGCCCAGGCGCAGCGCGTCACGGAGCTTCTCGAGCGTGGTCAGCTTCATGTACTGGCAGACCGCTTCGCGATTGACCGGCACGAAGCGTTTGCCCGGCGCCTTCTGCTCGAGGCGGTGCAGGATGCCGACCTCGGTCGCGACCAGGAACGTGTCGGCCGACGAGCGCTCGGCGTAGGTGACCATGCCCTCTGTCGAGAGGATGTGAGCCTCGTCGCCGGCGATCTCGATGACCTGGCTCGTACAGCCGCATTCGGGATGGATGAGCAGCTCGGCATTCGGCTCGCGGCGATGCCACTCCGCCACGTCGGATGGTCGAATGCCGGCGTGGACGTGGCACTCGCCCAGCCAGATCGTGAGCTTGCGGCCGGTCACTCGCTGCAGCCACAGGCCCAGGAACATGTCCGGCAGAAACAGGATCCGGCGGTCTGCAGGGATGGCGTCGATTACCGCCCGGGCGTTGCTCGAAGTGCAGCAGTAGTCGCTCTCCGCCTTGACCGCGGCGCTGGTGTTCACGTACGAGACCACGACTGCGCCGCGATGTTCGGCCTTCCAGCTGCGCAGCTGCTCGACGGTGATCGAGTCGGCGAGCGAACATCCGGCGGCCAAGTCCGGCAGCAGGACGCGCTTGTCGGGCGAGAGGATCTTCGCCGTCTCGGCCATGAACGAGACGCCACAGAACACGATCGTCGACTCCGGCGCGGACGCAGCGATCCGCGACAGGCGGAGCGAGTCGCCGACGTGGTCGGCCACGTCCTGGATCTCGGGCCGCTCGTAGCTGTGCGCCAGGACCACGGCGTTGTGCTCGCGGGCAAGTTCGCGAATCTCCGCCTGGAGGGCCGGGAATGTGGCCGGATCGCCCGGCGGCGGAACGACCACGGAGCCCGGACCGAAGGCGGTCAGGGGCATCGGGGCGGCGGGAGTCGAGCCGTCCAGTGTCACTCGGCGACCTCGAGCGAGACGTCGAGCGCCCGCGCGGAGTGCGTCAGCGCCCCGAGCGAGACGAAGTCGACGCCCGTCTCACCGACCGCGCGCAGGTTGGCCAGCGTGATCCCGCCCGAAGCTTCGGTCTCGACATGACCGCCGACCAGGGCGGTGGCCGCGCGCATCTCATCGAGGCTCATGTTGTCGAGCAGGATCCGGTTGACACCGGCGTCGAGGGCGACCTTGACGTCATCGAGCGTCTCTGCCTCGACCTCCAGGCGCAGCCGCGGAGCCGAGTGGCGGAGCAGGGCCACCGCGGTCGCGATGCCGCCGGCCAGCCGCAGGTGGTTGTCCTTGACGAGCAACGCCTCGCCCAGGTTGAGGCGATGGTTCGTGCCGCCGCCGCAGCGGACCGCGTACTTCTCCAGGTCGCGCAGGCCGGCGGTGGTCTTGCGGGTGTCGAGGAGCGTGGCCCCGGTCCCGTCCAGCTCGGCGACGCACCGCGACGTCAAGGTCGCGATACCGCACAGCCGGCCCAGCAGATTGAGAGCCGTCCGCTCGCCCGACAGGATGGCCCGGGCGGGGCCGGTGATGCGGGCGATCTCGCTGGGGACCTCGGTGATGCGGTCGCCGTCGGCCACGGTCGGCGCCACGACAACATCGGGGCTCAGGGCGGAGAAGACGGCGGCGACGACGGGCAGACCGCAGACGACGCCCGGCTCCTTGACCAGGAGCGACATCGTGGCCGTGGCCTCGGGCCCGAACAGGCCGTCGGTGGTGGGGTCGCCCAGAACGAGGTCCTCGGCCAGGGCCGAGGCGACGACGCGGGCCAGTGCTTGGGGGTCGGGCGGGCGGATCTGACGGCGCGCGGCCGGGGCTTGGTCGTCGGCGCCGGTCGGGGCTTGGTCGTCGGCCTGAGCCGAGGTTGCCTTGATTTCGGTGGCGGTCAAGTCCAGTGCTCCAAAGCGAGACCACGGCCGGGTCGCAGGACGAAATGCCCTTCGAAGGCCGGGTCGGGGACGGGCGCATCGATGCGGTAGTGGACGCCGCGGCTCTCGGCACGGGCGAGGGCAAACCTGGCCACGAGCGATGCTACGGGGTCCGGGCTGGCGGCCAGCTCCGTCAGGTCCGCGGGGTCGCGCACCACTCCGGCATCGCACCAAACCTGTTCGCGAAGCGATTCCGGCGCGATGCGCTCGGGCGGCGCAGGCTCTTCCGGCACCACGTCCCTCAGGCTCGCGGGGAGCGGCGGCTCGTCGAGCGCAGCCAGCGCGGCGCGCCGTCCGAACACCAGGCACTCCAGGAGCGAGTTGGACGCGAGGCGGTTGGCGCCGTGGACTCCGGTGGCGGCACACTCCCCCGCCGCGTATAGCCCGCCGATATCGGTCCGGCCGTGCAGGTCGGTCACGATGCCGCCGATCGTGTAGTGCGCGGCCGGCGAGACCGGGATCGGCTGGACCGCCGGATCGAAGCCGGACTTCTCGATCTCGGCCATCAGGCCGGGGAAGCGCGAGCGGTCGATCGATCGGAGATCCAGGAAGGCCCGGCCCTTCCGGACGAGTGCCCGGGCGACCTCGTCGCGCGGTGCCAGCTCATCGACGAACCTCTCGCCGGAGCTGTCGAGCAGCGTCGCGCCCTCACCCCGAAGCGCCTCGGTCAGCAGCAGCCGCGAGCCCTCGAGCACGGTCGGGTGGAACTGCATGAACTCCATGTCGGCGACTGCCGCACCGGCCGTGACCGCGATCGCCACGGCGTCGCCGATCTGGCCGGCGGGGTTCGTGGTGCGGGCCCACAGAGCCGCCGCCCCGCCCATCGCCAGGATCGTAGCCCTGGCCGTCACGGGGCCTTCCGGCGTGAGCACGCCGATGCACCGGCCGTCAACGACCAGCAGCGACAGCACGGCCGTGGCTTCGATCGTGGCGATTCGCTCGGACCTCAGGGCGCGTCGGCCGAGCAGGCTTGTCACCGCCCAGCCAGTTGCGGCGCCCTCCACGCTGGACACGCGCCGGCGTGAGTGGCCGCCCTCGAGGCTCAGCTCCGGATCGAACGGCACGCCGAGGGTAATGAGCTCGCGGACGCGGGCGGGGCCTTCTTCGACGAGGATCCGGACCGCGCTCGGCCGGCAGAGATCGCGGCCGGCCCGCTCCGTGTCGACAGCGTGGAGTGCGGCCGTGTCGTCATCGCCGATCGCCCCGGCGATCCCACCCTGGGCGTGCCAGCTGCTCGAATCTGGAGCGTGGCCCTTGGTCAGCATCAGCACGCTCGCTCCGCGGTCGGCCGCGATGAGCGCCGCAGTCAGCCCGGCCGCGCCGGTCCCCACGACGAGAACGTCGCATGGAGGTATGGACATCTGGGCTGTGACGATCCTCTGACGGGTGCCGGCTCGTGGTCTCCCACCTTACGCCATCTCGCTCGCTCGGTCAGACGGCGACGCGCCGTTGGGCGCCGGCGGCAGGGGCGCCCGGCACGGTTGATATGAGCCTAAGGGATAGGTCGGTTCTCGCGGCGGAGTGAAACGGCCCGCCTGTACGAGGCGGCGTACTGCTCGGCCGGGCCCGCTTCCCACGACCAGTCGACGGCCATGCCCCTGTCCTGCAACGCGACCCACTCCCGCCCGCCACGGCGGTAGCAGTCGACGGCGCGCCGGCAGGCCTCGATCAGCGACTTCGCCGTCTCGGCATTGTGGACGAAACCCGTCCCGTCGGTCGGATGTTCGTCCACGTCGACGACCGTGTCGGCGAGGCCGCCTGTCCTGTGCACGATCGGTGGCGTGCCGTATCGCATCGAAATCATCTGCCCCTGGCCGCACGGCTCGAACCGCGAGGGCATGAGGTAAAGGTCGGCGCCGGCGTAGATGCGCCGCGCCAGGTTCCGGTCGAAGGCGTCCACGACCGCGACGGACGCCGGGGCTTCATCTGCGAGGGCGCGCAGAGCGCGTATTAGCTTCGGATCGCCCGAACCCAGGACAACCAACCGTGCGCCGTCGGCGACCAGATCGGGGGCAGCTCGCGCCAGAAGGTCGAAGCCCTTCTGCGGATCGAGCCGGCCGATCATGCCGAGCACCGGGCCGGCGTCATCGGGATCGAAACCTAGCTCGGACAGCAGCGCCCCCCGGCAGACTGCCTTGCCCGTCGTGTCGACGCGCGAGTAGCGCTCCGGCAGGGCCGCGTCGGTGGCGGGGTTCCAGACGCCCATGTCGAGGCCGTTCAGGATGCCGCCGAATCGATGCCCCAGGAGCGAGAGCGCCCGATCGAGCCCAATGCCCAGGGCCGGCCGCAGGATCTCCTGCGCGTAGCCGGGGCTCACGGTGTTGACCAGCTCGGCCCTCTCGATCCCTTCGCGCAGCAGTAGCATGCCGACGGACTTGGGCTCGAGGGCCTGCTTCAGTTCGTCTGGAAAGAGCATGTCCGCAGCCTGGTCGCGAGTCAGCCAGCCCTGGTAGGCGAGGTTGTGGATGGTGACCATGACGGCGGCTCGCGAGATGAGCGGGTAGGCCTGATAGGCGCAGTCGCGGAGGACGACCGCGGGCATGGCCTGCCAGTCGTGGAGATGCAGAACGTCGACCGGGCGCTCGTCGGTCAACAGCGCCTCGATCGCGGCCCGACACAACAGCCCAAAACGCCAGCCGTTGTCGGGGTAATCGCCGTCCGCATCGCCGTAGAACCCCTCGCGATCGAAGGCGGGCGGGTGGTCGATGAGCCTGACCCGGTAGCCTCGATCCTCGAACTCGACCAGGGTCACATCCGTGGTGCAGGTTTCCGCCATCGGATCCGGCACCGCGAGCGGCCGAGACGTGGCCCGATCGGGCACGACGACGCCGCGGTACCTGGGCAGGAAGACATCGACGGGCGGCTCGACGTGCCCGGGCAGCTCGGCCTCGCCCTTGCCCACGCCCATGACTGCGCCCGTGCCGAGCCACACCTGCGACTGGGGCACACGCGGCCTTCGGGTCCCGGTCACGGCGGCCGCGCCGGTCTCAGGGCCGGCCGTGCCAGTCGCCCCCACGGCTCGCGCCAGCGCGTCGACTACGTCGCCCAGGCCGCCAGTCTTCGCCCAAGGCTCGCATTCGGCGGCGATGCAGACCACCCGCATTGTCAGCTCCTGTGGGGGGGGGATCCCGGGCACTGGTACGAAACGCCGTCCATGGTAGTCAATGCCGCGCGTGCGTGAAACCACCGCGTTGCTGTGGGGCCCGGCGCACCAGAATTCCGCGGGCCAACGATCCCCGACCCGACGTCGGATATCATGCGGACAGATGGAACACCCGGTACAGGTTCCTACGCTCCCGGGCGCGTCCTTCCGGCTGCCACCGCAGCTCGAGGGTCTGCGTCGCCTGTCCTACAACATGTGGTGGAGCTGGAATCCGCGAGCTCGAGCGCTGTTCAGCCGCATCGACGGCCTGTCGTGGTCGCGCTACCGGAACCCCGTGGAAGTCTTGTCGCAGCCGATCGCCTGGTCGGATTTGCTCGACGACCCGGCCTTCATGGCCGAGTACACCCAGGTGCTGGCAGGCTTCGACCGCTACATGGCCGGGGGCCGCGAGCACTGGTTCAACCGCGAGTACGGGTCCGCCCTGCACGGCCCCATCGCCTACTTCTGCGCCGAGTACGGCTTCCACGAGAGCTTGGGCATCTACTCCGGCGGCCTGGGTGTCCTCGCCGGCGACCACATCAAGTCGGCCAGCGACATGGCCATGCCACTCATCGGTGTGGGCCTGCTCTACAAGCACGGCTACTTTCGCCAGACGATCGATGCGGACGGTCACCAGGAGCACGCGTACCCGGACTACGATCTGGCCAAGCTGCCGATCCTGCGGGTCCTCGGCCAGGACGGCGAGCCGCTCACCGTCTCCCTCGAGCTGCCCGGGCGCGACCTCTTCGCCGCCGTCTGGCTGGTCCAGGTCGGCCGAGTGCCGGTGATCCTGCTCGACACCGACATTCCCGACAACGCCGAGTCGGACCGGCCGATCACCCACATCCTTTACGTCCGCGGCCGCGAGATGCGCCTCCACCAGGAATTTATGCTTGGGGCGGGCGGCGTCCGGGCCCTCAAGGCCCTGGGCGTCACGCCTGCGGTCTGGCACCTCAACGAAGGCCACTCCGCCCTGCAGCTCGTCGAGCGCACCCGCGCCCTCGTGGCCCAGGGAGTGGTTCTTGAAGATGCCCTGGAACGCGTCCGCTCCAACACCATCTTCACGATCCACAC
Source organism: Chloroflexota bacterium (assembly GCA_003171255.1). Classification (GTDB taxonomy): domain Bacteria; phylum Chloroflexota; class Limnocylindria; order Limnocylindrales; family CSP1-4; genus Fen-1039. Next base: position 68,197 of record PMYK01000009.1, on the reverse strand, counting down.
GCCCGTCCCTGCCGGCAACGAGCGCTTCGACGCGGACCTCGCCCGCCGCGTTATCGGGCCGTTGTACGACGGCGACGGCCGCAATGGCACGGGCGGCGTGCCGATGGACCGCGTCCTGGAGCTTGCCCGGGGCGTCGACGGGGACTCGAGCCAGCTCGACATGACTGCGCTCTCGCTGCGGCTCTCCAACGGGGCCAACGCGGTCAGCAAGCTGCATAGCGTTACGGCCAACAACACCTGGCAGGGCCTCGGCAACAAGCAGATCCTGGCCGTCACCAACGGCGTCCACATGCCGACCTGGGTCGGCCAGCCGATGCGCGACATCTTCGAGCGCTACCTCGGAGCCGAGCTCGACAACGTCGATGCCCGTAATGGGTCCGATCGCTTCTGGGAGCGCACGGAGCAGATCCCCGACGTGGACCTGTGGGAAGCCCATCAGCGCCAGAAGCTCGAGCTGATGATCTTCGCCCGCAACCGGCTGCGGCACCAATTCGCCCGCCATGGCGAATCGCCGGGCACGCTCGAGGAGCTCGAAGACGTTCTCGACGTGGACACACTGACGATCGGCTTCGCCCGCCGCTTCGCGACGTACAAGCGGGCCGCGCTGCTCTTTAGAGACATGGATCGAATCTCGCGTCTCCTCTGGAACAAGGAGAGGCCCGTCCAGATCATCTTCGCCGGCAAGGCCCACCCGGCCGACCGACCCGGCCAGGGCGTGATCCAGGAGATCTTCGCCCGGTCGCGCTCGCCCCAGCTCCGCGGTCGAGTCTTCATCCTCGAGGACTACGACATGCGCGTGGCCCGGTTCATGGTTCAGGGCGTCGACGTCTGGCTCAACAACCCGCGCCGTCCGCTGGAGGCTTCCGGGACCAGCGGCATGAAGGCCTCAGCCAACGGCGTCGTCAACCTGTCCGTCCTCGACGGCTGGTGGGACGAAGGCTGGCTGGGCGATAACGGTTGGGCCATCGGCGGCCGCGAAACCAACCCGGACGAGGGCGCCCAGGACCATTCCGACTCGCAGGACCTGTATCGCTTGCTCGAGCAAGAAGTCGTGCCGCTCTACTACGGTCGCGACGAGGACGACGTGCCGGAGGGCTGGACCGCCGAGATGCGCCGCTCGATCGCGAGCACGATCTGGCGGTTCTCGACGATCCGAATGCTCCACGAGTACGTCGAGCGGATGTACATGCCGGCCGCGGGCGTAGGGGTCAAGAAGCCGAAGGTTCGGCGACCACCGACCGAAGCGAGCTGACACCGGATTGGGCGGCCGCGTTTCGCTCGCTCTGGTCATCCACAACCACCAGCCGGTCGGCAACTTCGGCTGGGTGATCGAGGACGTCTACCAGCACGCGTATTCGCCGATGCTGTACGCCCTGGAGCGGCATCCGGGGATTCGCCTGGGCCTCCACTACACCGGGCCGTTGCTGCAGTGGATGGCCGCCAACAAGCCCGAGTCGCTCGACCAGATCCGCAGGTTGGTGGACCGCGGCCAGGTCGAGATCGTGGGCGGAGGCTACTACGAGCCAGTCCTGATCGCGCTCCCCGACCGCGATCGCCACGGCCAGCTGACTCGGATGCGCCACGAGCTCGAAGAGATGTTCGGGCAGCGGCCACGCGGGGCCTGGCTGGCCGAGCGGGTCTGGGAGCCGTCGCTCGCCTACGACCTGGCGGCGGCCGGCTACGAATGGACCGTCCTCGACGACAACCACCTCCGCGCGGCCTCCATCCGCGAAGACGACATGTGGACCGCCTTCACGACCGACGATCGCGGCAAGCGGCTGTCGATCTTCGGCACGGAGCAGGGGCTGCGATACCGGATCCCCTTCAAGCCGGTCGATGACGTCATCTCGTACCTGCACGAGCGAGTGACGCCCGACGGGCAGTACGTCGGGATGATGGGCGACGACGGGGAGAAGTTCGGTTCGTGGCCGGGCACATTCGAGTACTGCTGGAGCCGCGAGCACTGGGTTGACCGCCTCTTCGACGCGATCGAGGCCAGCGGCGACTGGCTGACCATGGCCATGCCGTCGGAATGGCTCGCTGCGAACCCGCCCAGCCGGCGGGTCTACGTTCCCACGTCCTCCTATACGGAGATGACGGAGTGGGTCCTGCCGCCCGACGAGACGGCGGTATTCGTTCGATTGCTCGCGGAGGCGCGGGCGCGCGAGCTGCCGGCGGCGCGCTTCCTGCGAGGGGGCTTCTGGCGCAACTACATGGCCCGATATCGTGAGATCAACGAACTGCACAAGCAGATGCTGCGCGTCTCGGAGGCGGTCGAGGCGATGCCGCATGCGGGTGCGGGCGGTCCGGCGCGAAAGGCTCGCGCCGTCGACCACCTCTACCAGGGCCAGTCGAACGACTGCTACTGGCATGGACTCTTCGGCGGCATCTACATCGTCCACATGCGCATGGCCACACTCGCCCACCTGATCGCGGCCGAGGATCTGGCCGATATGGCGAGGGCGTCGGCCGGCGGCGAGCCGTACGGGACCCGGCTGGCCGACACGGACCTGGACGCCATCGACGAGGTGCTCGTCAGCGCTCGCGGCCAGACCGTGGTGGTGGACCTGGCCGAGGGCGCCGACATCTCGTCGTGGGATCTGCGCGCCAGTCGGGTGGCCCTGGCCTCGGTGATGCGACGCCGGCCCGAGGCATATCACGAGCGGCTCGCCGCGGCCGAGAACGCTTCCGCTCCCGCGGAAGCCGGCGCCGCCGTCTCGGACACCCCCAAGACGATCCACGACATCGTCGCCACCAAAGAGCGCGGCCTCGCAGCGCACCTGCACTACGACCGCCACGAGCGCCGGAGCGGGCTCGTTCACCTGCTCCCCGCCGACGGCTCCACGGCCGTGGCCGATTTCGTCGCGGCGAGCTACCTGGAGCTGGGCGACTTCGCTGAGGGAGCGTTCGAGCCAATCGTCGTCGCCGACGATCGACTCGTCGCCCGCCGGCTGGGGCTGCTTCGATCGAGCGGAGTCGATCGACCGCTCCTGGTCGAGAAGACGTACCGGTTCGGGGGCGGTAGATCGGACCCGACGCTCGAGCTCGAGACGAAGGTCGAGAACCCCGGCGACGGCCCGCTGGCCTTTGAGCTGGCGATAGAGTGGAACGTCAATCTGCTCGGCGGCGGCCACAACGAGGCGGCCTTCTACGAGGCCGAAACCGGCGAACGAACCCCGCACGACGTCCTCGGTGCCCAACCGTCCGCATCGACGATCGCCTTCGGGAATGACTACGAGGGCGTCCGGGTCTCGGCGGCGATCGAGCCAGTCGCCCGGCTCACGTGGTATCCGGTCGAGACCGTCTCCAACTCCGAAGGCGGCTTCGAGCGCTCGTACCAGGGCAGCTCGCTCCTCTTCCGCTGGTCGGTCACTCTCGCCCCCGGCGAAAGCCGCACCTTCGCGGTTCGATTCGGCGTCACCCAGACGGTCGACCACTCGGCGGCGGAGCTCGAACAGTAGCGGCTGTGGCGGCCGCCCCTGGCCCGGCGGCCCGGCGCCACCATCTGGCCCAACTTGCCCCACATGAGAGTTGGGAACGACCCGACGGCGTGACGTGGGCCGAGTCGCGGAGCAGCGACGACGAAGGGCCCGATTCTGAGCGTGACTCCCCGCACGCTGGCGCTTCGATGCGCTTCGAAACCCGCCGGGGCGCTACGAACGCCTGCCCAACTCCCACTCCAGGCAAGTTGGACGAGAAGAACAGACGGCGAACAGCTGCATCTACGCGACCGCCGCGCCGCGCTGTGAGCGGCCGGCGACCGGCGCCATGCGCCTCGGCCGGCGCAATGCGCCGCCCTCGCCCGCCCGTCTGAGTGGCGACGCAAAAGGTCATGGCCCCAACCGGGTGCTCGGCCGGGGGAATGCCGGGCGGCGGCTGCTCGGCTACGATCCCGCAGTGAGTCGCCCTATGCTCGCCGTGCACGGCCATTTCTACCAGCCGGAGCGGCGCGACCCGTTCAGCGGTGAGATCGCGCCCCAGCCGGCCGCGGCGCCGTACCGCGACTGGAATGCCCGAATTGACGCCGAGTGCTACAAGCCCAACGCCGAGCGAGGCAATCTCCGGCACATTTCGTACGACCTGGGCCCCACTCTCGCCTGCTGGCTGGCGGGGAACGATGCCTCGACGCACAAGGGCTTCGTGGATTCGGACGTGCCCGCCGCGATCGTCGAGGCAGAGTGCGGCAACGCCATGGCCCAGGCCTACCACCACGCAATCCTGCCGCTGGCATCGCTCGCCGACCGCCGAACCGAGATCCGCTGGGGCCTGCGCGACTTCGAGCTGCGGTTCGATCGGCGACCGACGGGCATCTGGCTGCCGGAGACGGCAGTGGACCTGCCAACGCTCCGCATCCTGGCCGACGAGGGCGTCAGCTACACCATCCTGGCGCCCTGGCAGGCCGCCGACTCACGTCTGGACACGCGCCGGCCGTACCGCGTGGAACTCGGTGCCGGCAAGGCCATCGTGGTCGTGTTCTACGACGCGGGCCTGTCGGCTTCGGCATCGTTCGAGTCCGACGCCACGATGAACGCCGACGCATTTGCCCGGGAACGGATACTGCCCCGGCTGACCGGCCCGAGCTTCGCCGACGGCACGACCCGCATGGCGGTCATCGCCACGGACGGTGAGCTGTACGGCCACCACCAGAAGTTCCGCGACCTGTTCCTGGCCCGGCTCGTGAACCCCGATGCGGACGCGCCGGATCGCGGCTTCGACATCACCACGATCGGTCAGATCGTTGGCTCGACGCCGGCCAGCGCCTTCCCGTTGGCGCAGATTGTGGAGCGGACTTCGTGGAGCTGCCACCACGGCGTGCTGCGCTGGACCGGCGAGTGTCCCGACGCGGCCGACGGCCGCTGGAAGGGACCGCTGCGCGTGGCTCTCGAGCGGCTGGCATCCGCAATCGACACCGTGGCCGGTGGACTCGCCGGCGACTTCATGGAGCCGGCCGCGATCTGGCAGGCCCGCGACGATTACGTAGAGGTCGTCTTCGGAGCGGAGACGACCGAGAGCTTCGCCAAGCGCTGGGTGCCGCTCGGGGGCGAGAAGCAGCGAGAGGGCTTCCTGGCGCTGATGGAGGCCGAACGCTGGCGGCTGGCCATGTTCGCCAGCGACGGCTGGTTCTGGGGCGACCCGGTTCGTCTCGAAACCAAGCACGTCCTGCTTTGCGCCGCGAAAGCCGTCCGCCTAATGGACGACTCGGCCGGGACCGACCTTGAACGCCGGCTGGTCGACGATCTGTCTCTCCTCAGCTCTCCGTCGCGCCGCATTGACGGGGCCGGCATCTACGCCGAGGCCCTCGCGGAGGCCAATCAACCTGTTCTCCGCCCCCGCAGCAAGGCAGCCTCGACGGGCTGGTGACGCCGGCTGAGGCTTCACCGAGGAGTGGACGGGGCCCAGCTACCGATGTACCCACTCGGCCCTCGCCATCCGCCTGATAGACTCGCGGCGACCGGCCAACGGCCCAGGGTTGTGAGCCGCCGGCTCCGCTGACAGGTTCGGAGCGCACCCGTGGCATTCGAGTTCCACATCTCGAAAGCGGCTCGTGACCGGTATGAGTTCGACAAGGGACTCTTCCAGACCAACGGCAACGTCATCATCCCGGACTTCCCGGCCGCCCGTGTCTTCGCCAAACGCATGAACGACCGCGTGGATCGGAGCCGTTACCCGGACCGCGTCGTCCACGCCGCCGAGCTCAACGCCATGGGGTTGATCGACGAGATCCTCCATCACGCCGTCGAGATCTACCGCCGGACCGTCAACCCGAACGTTATGGCCGACGCCGTGGCGGCGCTCGTTGCCCAGCTAAAGGCAGAAGTTCTGGACCACTCGCTGGCTCACTTCATCGAGCAGTTCCCGCCGCTGGCGGTCCTGACCAGCGGCCAGGACCCAATGAGCTACCTGGCGGGCGAGACCGAGGGCCACCCCAACCGCGAGATCGCGCTCGAAGAGCTGCTGATGTTGTGGCTGGCCAACGTCAACCCGGCATTCGACACGTTCGACGAACTCTTCGACGACGCCGCCCTGGTCGAGCAAACCGCCTACGGCGAGCTAATCGCCGGTCTCCGCCAGTTCTTCGACAGCCAGCCCGGCTTCGGCCCCGAAGGCCTGTCGCTCATCGCCTTCCTTCGGGCCCCCGCCATCGCCTCGCCGGACTCGCTGGCCGGGCAGCTGCGCTACATCCGATCGCGCTGGGGCCTCGTGCTGACGAGCTTCATGGACCGGCTGATCGTGAGCCTGGACGTCCTCCACGAGGAAGAGGTCGCGCTCTGGATGCGAATGCATCCGACGCCCGGACCTGCCCCTTCAGTCGGCGGCCCCGGCCTCGGCGGGCTCGAAAACGAGTACGAGCATTTCAGCCAGGACCGCGAGTGGATGCCGCGTGTCGTCCTCATGGCCAAGACCACGTTCGTCTGGCTCGATCAGCTCTCGAAGCGCTACGGCCGCCGGATCCACCGCCTTGACGAGATCCCCGACGAGGAGCTGGAGGCGCTGGCGCGCCGCGGCTTCACCGGGCTGTGGCTCATCGGCCTGTGGGAGCGAAGCCACGCCAGCCAGAAGATCAAGCAGTGGCGCGGTAACCCCGAGGCGGCGGCGTCCGCGTACTCGCTCATGGACTACCGCATCGCCGACGAGCTCGGTGGCGACGAAGCGTTCCAGCAGCTCCGCGCTAGATGCGCCGGCCGCGGCATTCGCCTCAGCTCGGACATGGTGCCAAACCACATGGGCATCGACTCGCGCTGGGTCATCGAGCATCCGGATTGGTTCCTGGGACTGCCGGACGCACCCTACCCCGCCTACACGTTCACCGGCGGGAACCTGTCGGACGACGATCGAGTCACGATCCAGATCGAGGACCACTACTGGAACTCGACAGATGCTGCCGTAGTTTTCAAGAGAACCGACAACTGGACCGGCGACGTCCGCTACATCTACCACGGCAACGACGGCACGAGCATGCCCTGGAACGACACGGCCCAGCTCGACTACCTCAAGCCCGAGGTCCGAGAGGCCGTCATCCAGACCATCCTGCACGTCGCCCGCCAGTTCCCGATCATCAGGTTCGACGCGGCAATGACGCTGGCCCGGCGCCACATCCAGCGGCTGTGGTTCCCCGAGCCCGGCCAGGGCGGGGCGATCCCGTCGCGAGCCGAACACGCCACCACTCGGGCCGTCTTCGACGAGCAGATGCCCAACGAGTTCTGGCGCGAGGTCGTCGATCGCGTGGCGGTGGAAGTGCCCGACACCCTGCTCCTCGCCGAAGCGTTCTGGCTGCTCGAGGGCTACTTCGTCCGGACCCTCGGCATGCATCGCGTCTACAACAGCGCCTTCATGAACATGCTCCGTGACGAGGAGAACGCCAGCTACCGCCAGGTCATCAAGGACACGATGGAGTTCGACCCCGAAGTCCTCAAGCGCTTCGTCAACTTCATGAGCAACCCCGACGAGCGGACAGCGGTCGACCAGTTCGGCAAGGGCGACAAGTACTTCGGTGTGGCCACGCTGCTGGCCACGATGCCGGGCCTGCCAATGATCGGTCACGGCCAGGTCGAAGGCTTCGCCGAGAAGTACGGCATGGAATACCGACGGGCGTACCGCGACGAGCACCCGGACGGCTGGCTCGTCGAGCGGCACGAGCGCGAGATCTTCCCGCTCTTCCACCGCCGCTATCTCTTCGCCGAGATGGCGGATTTCCTGCTCTACGACGTCTACGATCCGGGGGGCTGGGTAAACGAAGATGTCTTCGCCTACTCGAACCGGCGCTCCGACGAACGCGCCCTGATCGTCTATCACAACCGTTTTGCCGAGGCCAAAGGCTGGATCAAGACGTCGACGGCCTACTCCGTGCCCGACGGCGGCGGCGGACGGCGGCTGATTCAGAAGTCTCTGGGCGAGGGGCTGGGGCTGCATCCGGACGGCGACTGGTTCACCCTGCTGCGCGAGCAGCGCTCGGGGCTGGAATTCCTGCGCCGCTCATCCGACCTGTGCCGCGATGGACTCTACGTCGAGCTGCACGCCTACGGCTGCCAGGTCTTCCTGGACATTCACGAGGTCGAGGACGGACCCTCGGGCCAGCTGGGGCGTCTGGCCGAACGGATCGGCGGCGCCGGCGTGCCGAGCGTCAGTCTGGCCCTGCGCGAGATGCAACTCCGGCCGCTGCACGACGCGGTTCGCGCGCTGAGCGGGACCGGCTCGCTTCGGCGAGTGGCGCAGATCGGGGCGGCTCGAGCCATGGCTGTCCGCCCTGGAGTTCCCGCGGTGGACCTGGGACTGCGCGGGCCAGGCGCGGCGGCCGGGCCGCCACGCACCCGGGCCGAGGCCAAGGCCGCTTCTGAGGCGAAGACCGCCAGCAAGGCCGCGGGCAGCAAGGCCGCGGGCAGCAAGGCCGCGAAGTTCGCGCCCGCCTCCACTGCAGCCGGCACGGACGCCACCGCCGCCGAACTCGCCGGTCTGCTCGACGACGCTCAGGCGCACCTCGTCCCGGCCCTCCGCGCGCTGGTTGAAGTCACGGGCGCCGGGGGCAACGTGGAGAAGGCCGCGGCATCATTCCGCGCCGGCATCGAAGCGGTGCTGCGTCTGCCAGACCTGGGTCAGGAGCGGCTCTGCGCCGGCCTCGTCGACGAGTGGACCTGGGTCGCTCTGATCGGCCGGCTCGTGTCGCGAGCACTCACCGACGTGGCCGGGCCGGGCGAGGGCGATGTCACCTCGATCGAGGACCTCCAGCTGGGCGCCGTGATCGTCGGCGTCTTCCGCGACCTGGGCCTCGACGATGGCGCAGCCTGGCGGCTCGTGGCCCTCATCCGGATGCTCGGTTCGGTCCCGCTCCCGTCGTCGGTAGCCGAGCTGTCGACGGCCGAGCAAACGCCGGCGCTCGTTCGAGCCCTGATCGCCAACGAAGCCGTTCGGCCGTACATCCGCGTCAACGTCTGGGAAGGCGTGAGCTGGTTCAACCGCGAGTCGTTCGGCCAGGTGCTGTGGTGGATGCTCGCCCTGGACGCGCTGGCTGCGACCGCAGGCGAGTCTGCAACCGCGGCGCGAACGGCCAAGCGTCTCCAGTCAGCGGAGCGCATGACCTCGACCCTGGCGAAGGCCGCCAAGGCATGCGGCTACCAGCTCGACAAGCTCGAGGCGGCAACGAGGACCTAACGCCCCGGCCACTGTCGGCGAACGCCCTTCAGGCGGTCGGAACCGTGGGCCACGACCTGGACTACTCGTGCGCGTCCACGGAGATCGAGACTCCCGGATAGCGCGGCTGAAGAACGGCGACCGCGAGCTGGACGATCTCCGCGTGAACATCGCCCGGCGATCGCGTGCCGTCGATGACCTGGACGTCCTCGCCCTCTTCGCGCAGAAGCCCGATCGCGGTGTCGTACATCCCGGCGATCCGAGCCAGCTCGTCCCGATCCTCCTCGAAACGCTCCCTGGTAGCCCGCTGGCTGAACCTGGCGACGCCCACGTCGACCGGGACGGAGAGGAAGACGGTCAGGTCCGGCCGGAGCGCAAACCGGTTGATCTCGCGGAGCCAGGCCAGGTCGCACGAAAGGGCCTGATAGGCCAGGCTTGAGAGGTAGTAGCGATCGGCGACGACAGTGATGCCCCGAGCCAGCGCAGGAGCGATCTCCGACACGATGTGGTCCATCCGGTCGGCCGCGAACCCGAGCGCCTCGGCCTCCGGACCGCCCAACTCAACCTGCCTGCCGAGGTGAAGTCGAAGCACGCCGCCGATCGGCCCCTTCGACGGCTCGCATGTGAACACAGACGGGATGCCCACCCGCTGAAGCCACTGCAGGAGCATGTCGGACTGCGTGGTCGAGCCTGAGCCGTCGATCCCCTCGATGACGATCAGGGCGCCCGGATGTGGAATCTCTGGGTTCATCGGCTGCCCGGCTCCAGTTTCCGCCACGGTTCTCCGCCGCTCCATCGAACGGCGATGCCCGTCCTGAGCATCGCCCATGGCGACAAGATTGTCGCAGCCTCGAACCCGACTGTCGCCACCTCATGCTCGCTCGACACTCCTGGTGGGAGGTTCAATTCGTCTCGCGCCGACCATTCAGGTAGTTGCGACCTACCCGTCCTGGACGCTTCTCCCGAGGTTCTGCCTCCGACGCCGTGGCCCGCAGTGCGTGCCGCGGTGTCCGCCGATGGCTGGCGGTTCAGCCCCAGAAGATGAGTTGAGTAGCTCGGCCCTAGCAAGACCCGCGCAGTATTGACAGGCGCGAGCCTCCAGCCCTAGCATCTACCTCGCATTAGGAGGTAGATGATGAGACGGCCGAGCATTCGGACCCAGCTCCTGAAGGGGACTACTCCGCTCCTGGTTCTCACGGTGCTGCGCGACACGGAGCTATACGGCTACGAGATCGCGCAGCGCATCCGGGAGCGGAGTGGTGGAGCTTTCGCGCCGAGCGAGGGCTCGCTCTATCCCGCGCTGCACGCGCTCGAGGCAGAGGGCGCGCTCCAGGCGGACTGGCGCGAGAGCGACAAAGGGCCAAAGCGGCGCTACTACCGCATCACAGATAAGGGAGGCGCCCTTCTGGCCGAGCACGAGGCCGAGTGGGCCTCGTTCGCCCGAGGAGTGGCGCAGACCGTGGCGGGCCCGACGAATGTCTGAGCCGGACGCTAACCCCAGCTCCAGCCCGGACGAGACGCCGCTTCCCGCCGAAATCGACGAGTACCTGCGGCGGCTTGGCGCCGGCCTGGATCTTCCGGTCCACGTTCGGGCCGAAATCGCCTCGGAGATGGAAGACCACTTCCGCGACTCTATCGCAACAATTGAATCGGAGGGCCTAGACGGCGACCGAGCCGCCCGGGAGGCGATTGCCCGTCTCGGCAACCCGACGGAGCTCGCCGCTGAACTCACCTCGGCCCACCGCACCACTCGCCGCCTCCTCGCAGGCGCCGCCGGCGGCGTCTTCCACGCAACTCTCGGCGCCGCCGGGGGATTGCTGCTCGGCATCGCGATCGTGGCCGCCGCGCTGTGCGCGTCCGCAGTCGTGACGGGCACGCTGCTCAGGCCGCCCACGGAGTTCGTCTTCGCCGGCCTGCCCGCCCTCCGCGCCGCCCTCGCCGGCCTACCAATGGTCACGGCTCTTCTCGCCTGGGCCTGCTGTGTTGCGGCGTTCGTGGCCGCCCGCCGGGGAGTGGCCATCTCGACCCGAATCAGCCGGCGTACGCCGGCCGCGGTTCGGCGCATATGGGCGACAGCCGGCTTTGCGACGTTGTTCGTGGCGGCCGTCTTCGTAGTGTCGGCCCCTCAGAACCTTCTTTCGGTTTTGTCACTGTTGGCCGTTCCGTTCGCGTTCGCCACCGGCGCGCTCACCAGCTCGACGCCTCGAGTTTCGCTCCCGCGTAGGAAGGTAATCGTGGCGATCGGCGTTCTGGCCATCCTCAGCGCGAGCTTCGCTCGCAACGTCCCTGCCTGGAGCGGACCGCCGCCGGACGTCGCCGACACGCCCCAAGCTCACGCCGCGCAACTCCGCGAGTTCGACCGGGTGGCTCCGGCTTGGACCTACATCGACGGCCATCCACTGCTGGCGGAAGGCGGCGGACTATGGGGATCCGGAGTCATAACCCAGGCAGTCAACATCTGGGATTTCGTTCCGGGGAACCCCGGAACGGCCGCCCAGGCGCTGTCGCTGTTCAGGGACGTCCGCTTCGAGGCCTGGCGTGCGGTTCACTTCGACGCGTCTCCGGACATCGCGGAGTGGATCCCGGACCCGGCCCATTCGGCGCCGTATGCAACCGTGCCGGCCGACTTCAACGCCGGCGAGATCAACGCCGGCTACGCCCGGGTCGAGTTCGACGTCAGCCACGTTCGAACGACCGAGTGGATCGTTTTCGTCACGGGCATTGGGCCTGACGGCCGCCGGTACCGCCTCAACGAACCCGAGTTCAACATGGGCGGCGGCCCGCTGGAGTCGAGCTTCACGGGCACGATCTGGCAGTGGCTGACGGCGGCAACGTGAGGGCTACCGTGTCGGCCGAGTCGCTCGCCGCCGTCATGGCGGCAATCGGGAGCGACCGCCTGTCTGGATACGAAGTCATGGTTCGGCTGGCGAAGCCGCTGGCCGCGCCCGAACCGCCCGAGCCGGCTCTGTACCCAACTCTCCACCGGCTCGAGGCCGTAGGGCGCCTGAGGGCAGGCTGGTCCACGGACCCATCCGGTCGAACGCGACGGCTCTACCGCAAGCCCTAGCCCGCCGCTTGATTGGGGGCCCGAGAGGAGGGTCTTCCGCTACGCGGCCGGCGTTCCGGACTGCCGGCCGCAACTCGCCTGGTCGGGCTCAACACGCGGCGGAACACTTCTGTCCACTGCGAGTGGCTCGAGGTCCTCGATCCTGACGCACTACTCGAGGCGATCAAGGCCGGCCGTCAGCTGCTCGCGGCCGTGGAGCGCTACCGAAGGACCGTGGGATCGCGGTCTCGCTTCGGACTGCCAGCGAGGCGTCCTTTCGAGCCGCGGGGCTCGGCGGCAGCACCGTTTGGGGTGGTCACTGGATCGACCGCTCGCAAGGGTGCGTTCGTGGAGGGTCTTCCCGTCGACCGCGGGGCGCATTCGAGCGTGGATAGACTACATGAGCCGACCGATTAGCGCGGGTCCAGACGCGGGTCCAGACGCGGGGGCCTCTCGCACCCGGGCGATCGCGGCCTCGCGGTTGGTTCGAGCCTGAAATACAGGAGGGGTGTCCGAAAACGAGGCGTCCGTGCGTCTTCAGTGCATGAACGGCGATGCAGTGGCAGTTGAGATCGAGACGACGGGGGTCCAACCGCGGGTGGCAGCCCTTGCGCTCGAAGAAATCTACCGCGCCCACCGGGACCCAGTCTTTCGCTATCTACGCTCAATCTGCAGGGACGAAGATCACGCCTTGGATCTGACCGCGGTCACGTTCGAGCGAGCGTTCGCGGAACTGCGTGCGGGACGAGAGCCCGGCCCCGGGTGGCTGTTGCGGACGGCCCGGAATGCCGCGATCGACGCCGAACGGCGTGCGCGCGCAGCCCGTCTCCTTCCTCGCCGCAGTCACGAGAGCGAAGCGGCAATGCCGTCCCCGGAAGATGCGGCGCTCGATGCAGAACTCGCTGCATCCGTTCTTGGCGCCCTCGCGCAGTTACCGAATCCGCAGCGGGACGCGATTGCCCTCCGCTACTCCACCGAGCTGACCGTCCGCGAAATCGCGGACGTGATCGGCAAGAGCCAGGCCGCGACGCAGAAGCTACTCGACCGCGGTCTCGCTCGGCTAAAGGAGATGCTCCATGACCTCGCCTGACATCGAGTCCGCAATCCGGACGACGCTGTCGCGGCCACTGACGTCGCAGCAATGCGCCGCGCTCGACGCTCGGTTTCGCGAACGGCTCGAGCATTCCGCCCGCAGCCGGTTCCGGGTTCGCCGGCGGGGACTCGCGCTCGCCCTAGTCGCAGCCTTCGTCGTTGCGCCGACGGTGTTTGCCGGGATTCGCCTGACCGAGTCGCCCAATGGTCTCGCTCCGGCCACCGAGTTCCAGGCGGAGATCGACGCCGCGAAGGCCGTCGTACCGCTCCCGCCGGGCGCGACCTGGCCGCCCTATCTCGTTGCCGACAAGAGCGCGAGCTATTCACGCGGTGGGGGCCGGGCGGAGGTCGAGTTCGTATCGTTCTGCTCGTGGGACCGGGCATGGGTCGCCTCGACGGCGTCGGGCGCTTCCGCGAGCGCACTAGCCGACCGCGATCAGATCGTGGCGGCGACTTCGTGGGAGTTCTACCGGGGGGAGTTCGCTACCGACAGCTTCCGTGACTCGATTGACCAAGTCATCGCAGCCGTTCGCAATGGCGATCGATCACAGGTTCAGCAGTTCGTTGCGCTGAACTGCAGCTCATAGCCGAGACGACGAGAGCTCCGTCCGGCGGCCCGACCTCCGGTCAGAAGGACCTTGTTCATGTTCCAGATCTCGTCTTCCGACGCCTCTGTCGACGTTTTGCATGTCGGCGAGTGCGCGAACCTCGGGCCGCCGACTACGCCACCTCGACCAGCAGCCCAGCCGCGGGCGCGATCGAGTAGATCAGTTGTACGGCCGGTTGGAAGGAACGCCCTTAAGCCGTCTTCCAGACCCGACCAACGTAGCTCGGTATGTTCGCGACCGGGATCAGCAAAGATGGCGACGGTGTGTCGGCTCTAATCCTCTCGCCCCGACCAGAACGACCAAGTGCGCCATGGTTGTCTACGCCCGCTACTCCCCCAGCAGGACGCGGCGGATGAGCGGGATCGGCGGCGAGCCGTGGGCTATGACCGACTCGAGGTGCTGCTTGTACGAGAAGCCCGGCGTATTGCCGAAGCCGCCCACAACTCGCGGCACGGGGACGGCCGCGGCGCCGCGGGGATCGCCGACGGCAACGGCGGCGCGGACGCGACGCTCACGCTCGAGGCTCCACATCTCCATCGAGCCGACGAAGTACGTCGACAGCTGCGTCGATGTCAGGCGGGCACGGTCCCACTTCTTGCTCGCTTCGGACTCCTCCTGGAAACCGCCCTTGACCATCAGCTCCATCGCCTCCTGCTCGGTCATCGAGCCGGCGTGGATGCCGATGTCGATCATGGCGTTGGTGATGGCCCGCAGGTAGAACTTCCAGTGGATCAGCAGCAGAGCCGGATCGTCGGCCTTGAAGCCCAGATCCATCATGACCTGCGTCACATAGACGGCCCAGCCCTCGATGAAGACACCGCTGCCGAAGACGGCACGCGCCAGCGAGGGGCAGCGGTTCGAGTAGACGAGCTGGAGGTAATGGCCGGGCGTTCCCTCGTGGATCGTCGTCAGGTCGATCTGGCGGTCGTTCTCTTCGGCCAGGAACGAGTCGACCTGCTCGGGCGTCCAGTCGTCCGGCGGCGGCGTCACGAAGTAGAAAGTCTTCTGGCCTTTGTCGAGCGGGCCCGGCGAATCGAGCATCGCGCCGGCATACTCGCGCAAGAAGGGCGGGGTCCATTCGATCTCGAGCGGCTCGTCCGGGACGGTGATGACGTCGTGGCTCCGGCAGAACTCGACGATGCCGCGGTAGCTCTCGCGGCAGTACGCCACGAGATCATGGGCGGGGTGGTGGGCTCGACCGATCGCGGCGGTGACACCGGCCACGGTCCGCGAGTCGGCGGCCCCCTGACTTCCGTCGCGCTCGGCGGTGGGGATCGGCTCGCTCGGGACCCACTGGCTCCAGATCTGGCGGGCGATCCGGATCATCTCGGCTCGGACGGCTTCGTACTCGACGCGGGCCTGGGCCATGATCTGGTCAGAGGTCAGGTCCGAGCGAAAGGTGTGCCTCATCTTGCGGGCAAACAGATCGGCGCCGAGCCGGCCCTCGCCAGAGGAACGAGGCAGCAGGTCCGAGCCCAGCCAGGCTTCAAAGCTCTCGATGGCTTCGCGAGCCGTAGCGGCGGCGGCCCGTAGGCGGGGCAGGATTTCCTCCACGCCCGGTTGATCCGCGGCTAAATCAGCCTGGACCACGGCGTCCTCGGCCAGCGCCACGATGCCCGGCAGCTGCTTGATCGCCATCTCCGTGTGCAGACGCGACGCGGGTCGGCCCGCCAGGCGGCCCAGCTCCGCTCGTGCAGCAACCAGCACGGCGGGCACGCCCTCGAGACGAGAGGCCACCGACGCGAGCCGCTCCGAAAGTGGCGCGAATTCGCGGGACAGGAGCGGGAAGATGCCCCCGCCGAGCAGGTAGACGTAGCCAAGCGCGTCCCACGCGTCCTCGC
>PMYK01000009.1:34905-52473 GCA_003171255.1 Chloroflexota bacterium | reverse complement strand
CCCGCTTCGCTCAGATCGGGCCACTCGCCGTCGACGGCGTGCATGCCCGTGGCGGTCGCGGCCACCGGATGGAGATGGAAGAACTCGTCCAGGAACGCGTCGACTCGGCCGCTCAACTGCGACATCGTGCTCCTCCGCTTCAGGTGGGTCGAGTGTAGCGGGCGGCAGAGGTGGAGGCCGATATGGAGGTCTACCCGGCGGCACCCACGCCCTTCGGTCGCGGCCGCGTCGTCCTGGCCCGCCGCGCAAGCGTCGCCCGACGCCGAGTGGGTGGGTTGTAGGACCACCTCTAGAGGTAGGCGAAGCGTGACATCGGCCACTACCCGTCAGGTGACCGAAACACGAGAGTTGGACCTGGTCGTAGCCGGGCAGCCGAGCCAGAGGCTACAGGCCGTCCTCGCCCGCCAACGTGACGCTGGCTGGGGAGTCCACGGAGGTACCCGGGTTGGATGCCCCAGCGACCTATCTGAACTGGAACTTCATCCTGATATCGATCCCGAACGTTCTGATGATCATCGGGATGGTCGCGGTCTTCCTGATCGCCCTGATGGCCCCATTCCCCGGCCATGCCGAAGTCGTCGACGCGGAGGACGGCTCCGATGCATGACAGCAAGGCCACGCCCCAGGCTGAACCCTCCAGCTGGACCCTCTCGATCCGGCGTGCCCTCCAGCGAAGCCTGCCCCTGACGCACCTGTTGCCGGATCGCCAGCCCGTCTTCGTGGGGTCGTGGGTCTACGTCTTTGGGGTCATCGCGATAGCGGGACTGGTCTGGGTCGTCGGGAGCGGCGTGGCCCTGGCCTTCTTCGGGCCGCAGTGGTGGCATCAGTCGAGCATCGGCCGCTTCGTGAACAGCCTCCACCTGTGGTCGGTCCAGGTCTTCTTCGTATTCATGGTCCTGCACCTGTGGGGCCAGTACTTCATGGCGAGCTGGCGCGACGGTCGGGCCAAGACCTGGATGATCGGGGTCGTGATCTTCGCCTTCAGCATCGTGACGGCGTTCACCGGCTTCATCTCTCAGCAGAACTTCGACGGCCAGTGGATCGCCGTCAATGCCAAGGACGCCACGAACGCGGCCGGGATCGGTTCGTTCTTCAACGTCCTCAACTTTGGCCAGATGTACGGCCTCCACATCGCGCTCCTGCCGATGTTGATAGTCACCCTGGTCGGCGTCCACGTATTGCTGGTTCGGGTCAAGGGCGTCGTGCGACCGATCGAGCGCAAGCAGCAGGCGCAGCCGGCGAGTGGGGAGCAAGCGTCATGACCACCGACACACAGGCCGAGTACTACTCCGGCATCAAGTTCATCCGCTACGACCTGGTCAAGGAAATGGTGCTTGCCCTCCTGGCGGTCTCGGTCCTCGTCATCGGCCTGGCCGGCGTCTTCTCCTCACCCGACGACCCGGCGGTGACGATCCAAACCTGGGCCGCGAAGGACCCGGTCGACTTCGTCACTACCGCAGCCGCCGAGCTCGCCTACCAGAGCGGAACCGCCCAGTACGGACCGCCATACACGAACACGCCGGACGCGGCTCAGGCGGTTGGTCCGGTCGCTCCGCAGTCGTGGGCGGGCGTCACGACTCCGATCGACACGGCCAAGGACTTCGTGCTTCAGCCGCTCGGCTTCGCGGCCGTTGGCAATCCGACACTCTCGACGGCTCTCCAAACGTACCAGGCGGCAAGCGGAGATCAGCAGCAAGCGTGGCTGACCAGCTACTCGACCGCCCTCGCGGATGCGACCGTTGTGAACGACGAAGTCAGCGTGGCAGCCGGCGACTACGGACCGGTGCCCGATCTCATGTCGAATATGCTCGGCCTGGCCCGCACGGGAGCTCTCGACGGCCTGCTGCTCAACAGCGGCAATCTCTACCAGACCGACTTCACGAGACCGCTGCTCTTTATGAGCGACGGCAGCTACCTGTCGGGCCTCGCCGCCGATCAGCACCTCACGGGCGACCAGTGGGGAATGATGAATGAGACGGGCAGCTATCCGGGCCAGACCTGGCTGTGGCTCTTCTCGTTCTGGTACCAGATCCCGCC
The DNA here is from genome assembly GCA_003171255.1 of Chloroflexota bacterium. Taxonomy (GTDB): domain Bacteria; phylum Chloroflexota; class Limnocylindria; order Limnocylindrales; family CSP1-4; genus Fen-1039. The sequence goes on along the minus strand of PMYK01000009.1, from coordinate 50,436 downwards.
GTTCAACACGGCGGCGAACACAGACCTCGTCGTCATTCTCTTGATGATCCTGTTGACGACGCTCCTGGCGCTCGTTCCGTTCATCCCGATCCTGCGCGACATCCCGCGCTGGGTCCCCGTTTACCGAATCATCTGGCGCCGCTACTACCGGGGCAGGTAGGCCGGCTCGGCGACGCGTGTCGGCAACCGGAATTCGCGAACCCGCGGGCTGAGACCGCGGGTTCGCTCTTCATTTGGCAGGCGGAATCTGCCGGCCGCACGAAACCCCGGCAGAGCCTGGACGCCCGAGCTAGCATCGGCCCATGCGGCGCCGCCGCTCCAGACTACCAAGTCCCGGGAGGAAACGCGGATGCTCGACCTCGTACTCAAGGTCGCCGTGAACGCAGTGGCCCTGCTCGTGGCGGCGAACGTGGTGCCGGAGTTCAAGCTCGCCTTCCAGAACAAGCCCGAGGACTGGCTGGAGATAGCCGTCATCGCCCTGGTGTTTGCCATTGTCAACAGCTACATCAAGCCAATCGTGAAGACCCTGGCCATGCCGATCGGCTTCCTGACGATGGGTCTCGTGGCCTTCGTGATCAACGGGGGGATGCTGCTCGGGACTGCCTGGATCGTCAATCAGGCCAAGGGCACTCTCGACGTTGGGTTCGCGGTCGGCGGCTTCCCCCCGCACTGGGGCTACGAGACCATCGGTTGCGCGGTCGTCGCCTCGATCGTGATCAGCGTCGTTGGCACCGTCCTCAACCTCGTCCTAGTGCCGCGCAAGATCGTCGGCTTCTAGATAACGAACCGCGCCGCCGTTTGCCGACGGTCGCGCCCCTTGTCACAGCCCCACCGCGTCCCTGGGGACCGGGTAGGCTTGCATTCATGCCAGCCACGCGCACGAGTTCTCTGGCCACCCTGTTCGCCGCGAACCTGGGCTTGACCCACGCCGCGCCTGCCGCACCGGGTGCCCTGACCGAGCGCGAGCGGTTCCGGATTCGGCTGCGACGGCGGCCGCTGCTGCTCGACGGGGCGATGGGAACGCTGCTGTATTCGCGCGGCGTTCCGCAGCGAGCCTGCCTGGACGAGCTCGTCCTGACCCGGCCCGAGGTCGTCTCGACCATCCACCGCGAGTACATCGAAGCCGGCGCGGACGTGATCGAGACGGACACCTTCGGCGCAAATCGCTTCCGCCTGGCCGAGTTCGGCCTCGAAGAGCTGACCGGTCGACTGAACCGCAAGGGCGCCCAGCTCGCCCGTGAAGCCCGCGAGACCTCCGGCAAGGAGGTCCTGATCGCCGGCTCGATCGGCCCTCTTGGTCCCTCCGGACGGATGCCCCGCCTTCACCCGGGCATCGCCCGAGCCGCCTTCCGCGAACAGATCGAAGGGTTGCTCGAGGGCGGTGTCGACATCTTCGTGTTCGAGACCTTCGATCGACTCGATCTCCTGCTCTCGGCCATCGAGGAGGCGCAACGCGCCTGCGACCTGCCTATCATCGCCCAGATGACGTTCGGCGAGGATCTGACCGCCAACGACGGCACGACACCCGAGGCTGCCGCCGCCGCTCTGACGGCCGCCGCGGTGGACGCCGTCGGCGTGAACTGCGGCGCGGGCCCGCTCGTCTGCATGGAGGCTCTCGTGCGGACCGGGCCGCCCACGGCGACCGTGGCCCGCTCGATCGTCCCGAACGCGGGACTGCCCCAGCGCGTCGAGGGCAATTTCGTCTACTCGGCCGGGCCCGAGTACTTCGGTGAGATGGTTCCGCAGATGCTCGCCGCCGGGGCCAGGATCGTCGGCGGCTGCTGCGGCACCACGCCCGTCCACACCAAATCGATGCGGATCGCGATCGACGCACTCGCCGAGAAGCGAGGCGCCAGAACTGCCGCTGCCCCGCAGCCGGAGGAAGCAGCGGCCATCGCGGCCGCGCCCGGCGAGTCCGACCCGGCCACGGCGGCGGCGCCGCGCACGCCACGTGCCGAGGCCTCGGGCGATGGCGACGCCACTCCCCCATCGGGGCTCGCCCGGAAGCTCGCCGACGGGTCTTTCGTCATATCGGTCGAGATCGACCCGCCGCGATCGATCCGCATCGACGGGACTATCGATGCCGCGCGCCTGCTCAAGGAGGCCGGCGTCGATCTGGTCAACATCAGCGACTCGGCCACGGGTCGGATTCGAATGGGCGCCATGGCGGTGGCCTTCGGCATCCAGCATCGGCTCGACCTCGAATGCCTGGTCCATCTGACGACTCGCGACCGAAACGTGATGGCCCTCGAGGCGGAGTTGCTCGGCGCCCACGCGCTCGGGCTCCGGAACATCCTGGCCCTTACCGGCGATCCGCCCCGCGTCGCCGACCGCCCCGCCGCCGCGGCAGTTTGGGACGTGGATGCGATCGGGCTGATCGAGATCATCCGCCGCCTCAACCGAGGCGAAGACGGCGCGGGCCTGTCGATCGGGCAGGCAGCAGGCTTCACCATCGCCTGCGCCCTGGATCCCACGGCCGCCGACCCCGACAAGGAGTGGTCGCGGCTCGAGCGCAAACTCGCCGCGGGCGCGAACCTGATCATGACCCAGCCGCTCTATTCTCATCAGCAGGTGGACGCAATGCTGGCCCGCTCGCGCGAATGCTTTGGCCGGGGCGGCTTCCCGGTTCCGGTGTTGCTCGGCGTCCTGCCTCTCCACAGCGCCCGCCACGCCGAGTTCCTCCACAACGAGGTCCCGGGCATCACCATCCCGGACGAGCAGCGCGCGGCCAGGCACGCGGCCGGGGAACGTGGCGGCGAGGTTGGCCTCGAAATGGCGATGAACCTGCTGGCGCATTCCGAGGGTCATGTCACCGGCACCTACATCATGCCCAGCTTCGGCCGCTACGAACTGGCCGCGGAACTGGTCCGGCGCCTGCGCGCCCGTCAAGCGACTCGCCAGTGGCACCAGCGATAAGGGAGGATCGGATGAGGGACCTCAGGCGCGTTCGGGTTGCCGGTCTCATTGGGATTGCGGTCTGGGTCCTCCTCCTGGCCTCGGCCGGCGCCGCGTTCGCGGCAGCGCCGCCGGCCGGCCCTCCATATCCGGATCCCGTCACCGGCCAGCGCGTCTATGACTACGCGGGCATCTTCTCGGCCGCGGAGATCGCCGACGCCGAGCAAACAATCAAGGCGATCGAGGCGCGAACCGGCGCCCAGGTCGCCGTCTACACCCAGGTCAAACCCGAGAGCGACACCCTGGACCTGGCGAACGGGGACGCGCTGGCGCTCATGAACCAGTGGGGCGTCGGCCGCAAGGGCTTAGACGACGGCCTCGTCATTCTCTTCGACATGCAGGACAACCTGCGCCACGGCCAGGTCTCGCTGTACGCCGGGAGCGGCTTCAAGGCCGCGTTCATGACCAACGCCGACCGCCAAGCGATCTTCGACAACGACATGCAGCCGAGGCTGGTCGATGGCGACTTCGACGGCGCCCTGCAGATCACCCTCGCCGACGTCAATGCCGCGGCGACGCCCGAACACGCCGATGAGTTGAGCCGGGCCCGCATCCTCAACTCGTTGGTGGGCTTCGGGGTGACGCTTCTGGCCCTCGTGCTCGTGCTCGTTGTGTTCTTCCGCTGGTACACCCACGGCCGGGACCCGAACTACGTCGACGACAACTCCGTCCTGATGCCTGCCCCGCCCGACGGCCTGACACCAGCCATGGCCACGCTGGTGATGGACGACAGAACATCGAGTCGAACGATCTCGGCCGCAATGGTCGACCTGGCGGCTCGGGGCGCTCTCCGGTTCAGGCAGGACTCGGTTTTCGTTGGCAAGAAGACGAGCATCGGCGTCACGGGCCAGACGGCCCAGATCGCCACGCCGGAGGCCGGCCTCTTCGCCGCAATCACGAGGTGGGCGGGTCAGGACGGCTTCGTTCCGACGACAAGCGCCCACGAGCTTGCGCCCGCGATCAAGCGGCTCAAGAGCGATCTCGAGACGCTCTCGGTCCAAAAGGGTTGGCTAACAGGCAAGCCCAGCCACGTCGTCGGCATCTGGATCACTGTGGCAATCGCCGAAGGGGCGGCTGCTATACCGCTCTTCATGTGGACCAGCGCTCTAGATGCCAGCGGCGGGTTTCTCGGCGGAGCCGCCCTGGTGATCGCGGCCGCCATTACCGGGATCACCGCCTGGTTCATGCCCTGCCGAACGCGGCTTGGCGCAATGCTCCGCGCGATGCTCGCCGCGTACAAGCGAACGCTCCAGTACACGATGGCCCAGTCGGGATCCATGGACGAGGTGGTTGCTCGCCGGCCCCTGCCGTGGGTGACCACGCCGGACGCCGCCATGGCCTGGGGAGTAGCCCTAGGCCTCAACGCCGAAATCGAAATGGTGCTGGGACGGACGGTCAGCGCCAGCCAGGCCTACGGCCGCCAGGCCGGCTGGTACCCGATGTGGTTCTACACCGCCGGCTATTCCGGCGGCTTCGGCGGTGGCGTGGGCGCCAGTACCGGCGCCGGAATGTTCTCCTCCAGCGCCATCCCGGACGTCGGGTCGATGATGTCGTCGCTCGGCTCGATCGGCTCCACCGGCAGCGGCGGCAGTGGGAGCGGTGGTTTCGGGGGCGGCGGTGGCGGCGGCGGCGGTGGCGCCGGAGGCGGGTTCTAGTCAGCAGGCTCGGCCGTCGTTTGGCCGGTCACGGAGGTTCGGATGAAGCGTTTCGCAAGCATCGCCGCAACGGCGATCTGCGGCTGGTTGTTGCTGGTCGGACCGGCCCTGGCCGCGACACCGGCGGCGGGCCCGCCCTATCCGGACGCCGTCACCGGGCAGCGTGTGTACGACTACGCCGCCATCTTCTCGCCGGACACGATCACCGAGGCGGAGCGGATCATCGCCGGCATCGAGGCGCGAACCGGCGCCCAGGTCGCCGTCTTCACCCAGGTCAAGCCCGAGAGCGACGACCTCGACAAGGCCAACGCGGATGCCCGCGCGCTGATGGACCAGTGGGGCGTCGGCCGCAAAGGCTTCGATGACGGCCTGGTCATTCTCTTCGACATGCAGGACAACCTGCGCCACGGTCAGGTCTCGCTCTACGCCGGCAGCGGCTATCGGGCCGCCTTCCTGACCGACTCCGAGCGCCAGGCGATCTTCGACGACGACATGAAGCCACTCCTCGCGGACGGCGACCTCGACGACGGCCTGATGGTGGGACTGCGTGACATCGATGCCAACGCCACTCCGGAGCACGCGGCGACCCTGGAGCAAGGGCGGCAGATCAACGCCGTCGTGGCCGCGACCGGCCTGCTGCTCGGCGTGCTTCTCATGCTGGTCGCGGTTGGGTACTGGCTGCGGCACGGCCGCGACCCGGTCGCCATCGACGACAACTCGGTCCTGATGCCCGCGCCGCCCGCCGACCTGACTCCGGCAATGGCCACGGTGCTGCTGGCCGACGGAAGCTCCGATCGAACGGTCTCCGCCGGCCTCGTCGACCTGGCGGCCCGCGGCTGTATCGCCTTCGTCGCGGAGCCCATCGTCGTCCCGGGCGACGAGACGGGCGTCGAGTACCTGGGGCCTGGTAAAGACACCCTGCCGGCGCCCGAAGGCAAGCTCCGCGACGAGATCGCCACGAAGTCCCAGCACCACGACGGCTACATCATGCCGCACAGCATGTATCGGCTCATCGATGACTTCACGAGCTTCAAGGACAGGCTGGAGACGGCCGCGGTCACCAATGGCTGGCTCACGGCGAAGCCAAGTTCGGTGATCCTGACATGGGGTCTGATCGCCGGGCTCGAGATCACCGGGGCCCTCGTGGCCGCCTTCTTCTGGCTCATACTGGGAGCCAGCGGCCTTCTAGTGGCTGCGGTCGCGATCGCCCTCGCCGGCACCGGAACGATGATCCTGGCCCGCCTGATGCCGTCACGGACCCGCCAGGGCGCGATGCTCTGGTCGATGCTGGTGGCCTACCGACGCACCCTGCGACTCACCATGGCGCAGGCGGCTTCGATGACGGACGTGGTCAAGGCGAAGGCGCTGCCCTGGGTGACGACACCCGACCAGGCCATGGCCTGGGGCGTGGCCTTCGGCCTCGACGACGACATCGAGGGCGTGCTGTCGCGGTCGATGACGAAGCCGTACGAGGAGATCGATCCCCAAGCATCCGCCGCCTGGCACCCAACCTGGTGGCTGACCGGACCGACCGGAGGACATTCAGGCCACGGCGCCGCGTCGCTCGGCGCCTCCAGATCGAGCGGCATCTTCTCTGCCTCAGCCATACCTGATCCCGGGTCGATCATGGCTGCGCTCGGTTCGATCAGCCATCCGTCCTCACCCGTCTCGAGCAGCAGTTCGAGTGGAAGCAGCTTCAGCGGCGGTGGCAGCTTCGGTGGCGGGGGTGGAGGCGGCGGCGGGGGCGCGGGAGGCGGCTTCTGAGCGTCGATATGCGCCGGCGCCCACGGGGTACTGCCGCCGGCCGCTAAACTCGGGGCATGGGTGCAGTCGACACGATGGAACAGTTCTTCGAGCTGCTGAATTCCGGCGATCGCGAGGGTGCCGTCTCGCTGATGGACGAGAAGGCGGAGTTGCGCGTGCACATCGCCGGCAACGCCCGCACGCTCAGAGGGGTGCGTGAGGTAGGCGGCTGGTTCCTCCGCGCCGAGCCCGGCTTCCGAATGATCCCGGGCGACGTGCGCGACATGGGCAACACCTACCAGGCGAACCTGCTGGTGGTGCGTCCGGGGGCGCCGACGCAGCAACTCGACGCCAGTTTCCGGGTCGAGACGGGCAAGATAACCGCAATCAATCTGACGCCGCGGTAGCGCTGCCGTTGCGGAGCACTTCTGCGGCTTCGCGCGGGTCGGGTTCCTACGAGCTGGGCGAGGGCGACGGGCTCGCGGGCGGCTGCGTCAACAGACCTGCGGGCGGAATATTGATGATATCGCCGACCTGGATCTGGTTGAAGTTGGTGATCTGCGGGTTGGCGAGCATGATCTCCCAGAGATGCAGGTTGAATTGGGTCGCGATCTTCTGCAGATAGTCGCCTGACTTGACCTCGTATTGCAGGTAGCTGGCACGCGACGTCGGCGAGTCGTCGGCAGAAGGCGAGACGCTCGCCACCGGCAGCGAGCCGCTCGGCCCGAGAGAGCCATTGGCGCCCCCAATGGAGCCTCCGGACTTGGTCACGATCGGGAACATGACCAGCGCGACGAAGACCAGAGCAATGCCGATCGAGATGAAGAGCAGCGGCTGATTGGCCCGGCGATCTTCACGGCTGCGGAGTCTCGGGTAACTGTCGACACGCGGCGGATTCTCCCAGCCCGGGTGGCTCGGCCCGCGGCGAGCCATCGCAATTGTCGGCGGCCCGAGCGATGACGGCGGTGTCGGCGCGGCGGGCGCCGGCGTGCGCTTGGTGTCGCCTTCGTAGCTCCACAGGCTTGCGGCCGCGTCGGACTTGCGCTTCGACGACGAGAGCAGATCGGGATCCGTGGGTCGCGGTCTGGCGGCGAGGAACGCTGGCGCGGCAACTCCGTCGGCCACGAGAGAGGCTTCGGCGTCGTCCTCGGCCGCGACCGTTGCGCCCGCGGGTGCGCCTGCGACCTTGACTCCCGCGGCTTCCTGGCGAGCCCAATCGAGGAAGACCGGGCAGCGCGCGAAGTCCGCGGCGAGGCAGTAGCGCTCCTGGTGCGGGAAGGCTCGGGGCTCCGGCTCGGGCGCGGCGAAGCAGCGATGACGGTAGTCGGGGCTGTTGGAGCGGTGGTCTCGATCATCCTCGAAGGCGACGAACGGGCATGCGCTCGGCCCGACATCGAACGGGGTTGTCGGCTCCTCAATCACGGCACAGATGATACCCGGGCCCGTCGCGTTTGTGCCGGGTACCCGGCAAGAAGCTGGCGAGAAGGTAGTCAGGCCGCCTCGTGAGCCACTTGCCCGGACCGGGGCGCCATCGCAGAATCAGGCCACAATCAAGCCTGCCAGACCAGCCACTCGGGGTTTTCGACCATGCGTCCTGTGCGGCGACCCAACCACCGCAGGCTCTCACCGGCCGCGGCTGCGGCTATCGCCGCGGTTCTCGTAGCGGCCTGCGCCGGCGGTCAGGCGACCCCGAGCGGCGGTACGTTCGTCGCCCCGCCGGCCACCGCGTCGCCGTCGAGCGCGGTCCTGAGACTGACGCCCGGGTTGGCCGGTGCCTCCATGCCAGCGCCCGCCTCGGCGAGCCCGAGGCCAACTACCGCGCCCACCCCGGCGGCCGCTCCGACGCAGCTGGCGCCGGCCACCATCAGCCTGACAGTCGTGGTCGGCAACCTGGCGAGTCCCATCGGCGTTGCCGTGGCAGCGGGCGATCCGCGCCTCTTCGTCATCGGCCAGGCCGGCCAGATTGTCATCGTCAGCGGCGGCAAGGTCGTCGGAACGTTCCTCGACATCTCCAAGCTCTTGTCCTGCTGCGGCGAGCGTGGCTTGCTGGGTCTGGCGTTCCACCCGCAGTACGCCTCGAACGGACGCTTCTTCGTCCGCTACACCGATCCCGCAGGCGACGTGCGCATTTCGGAGTTCCACGTCAGCTCGGATCCGAACAAGGCCGACCCGGCGTCCGAGAAGATCCTCCTGACCATCCCTCACCCCAACTACGCCAATCACAACGGCGGCCGCATCGTCTTCGGGCCGGATGGGTATCTGTACATCGGAACAGGCGACGGCGGCAGCGGCGGCGACCCCAACAACCACGGCCAGAGCCTCCAAACGCTGCTCGGCAAACTCCTGCGGATCGACGTCGACCACACGACCGGCACCAAGCCGTACGCCATACCGTCGACAAATCCATTCGTTGGTAGGTCGGACGCGCTGCCCGAGATCTTCGCCTACGGCCTGCGCAACCCCTACAGCTTCAGCTTCGATCGACTGACCGGGGACCTCTGGATTGGCGACGTTGGCCAGGACCTCTGGGAGGAGGTCGACCGCGCGCCGGTCTCGAGCGGCGGCGGCAACGGCCTTGACTTCGGCTGGAGCGTCATGGAGGGCAACCACTGCTACAAGCCGGCTTCCGGCTGCAACACGAGCGGGCTGACTCTGCCACTCGCCGAGTACACGCATGGCAGCGGTGACTCGATCGGCTGCGCGATCATCGGCGGCTATGTCTACCGCGGCAGCGCCCACCCTGAGTTGAGCGGACGCTACTTCTTCGGTGATGAGTGCAGCGGCCACATCTGGGATGTGACGGCGGCCGGTCCTCCGACGCAGTCGCCGCAGCTGCTTCTCTCGAGCGGCCTGAACATCGACGGCTGGGGTGAGGATGTCAGCGGTGAGCTGTACCTGGTGGCCGCCAACGGAGTGCTCTACCAGCTGGTGTGACCGCAGGCAGCCAGCCCAATCTGGCGGCATGTGCCGCCCTGCCTGGGCGATCCATCGATCTACACCGGCTCGATCGAGATGCAGCCCTGGGCACCTTAGCCAGGGGCAAAACCAGCGAAGAATGGCCCCTCAACGGCGGCGCGGAACGCCGCGTGAATGATCTCCTGATCCGCGTCGGGCAGCAGGACTCGGGACGCCGCTCGCGGTGAGTCGATCAATCACTGTACGTAGCGTCACGCGACCTGACTCAGCGCGGACTGCAGCGACTGGATATAGCCGTCGCTGGTGTAGGTCGCGCCCGAGACCGTGTCGATCTTAGCGCTCTGGGCCGCGAGGACCTCGCTGCGAAGCTGCGGACCGACGTATGCGCTGACCTGACCGGTGTGGCCGCCGCCCGTCGGAAGCTGAGCCTGGACATCGGTGATGGTCCCGTTCTGGATCGTCACCTGGACCTGCACTGTGCCGAATGGCGTCTGGACAGCATTCCCGGTCAGCTGGCCTGAGTACGTGCTCCGGATGCCAACGGTCGCCCCCGCGCCGCCGCCGCCGTTTGCATTCACGGGGTTTGCGGCGGTAGTCGGCGTCACGTAGGGCGTCTTGAAGCTGAGCAGCAGAGCGAGCGCGGCGGTGGTCAGGAGAGTGGCCACCAGAGGTCGTTTGGGCATCGTCATTTCTCCCGGCCTCAGAAGGCGAAGCGTTCGTAGTGGATTTGCTTGTCAGGAATCCTGAGCCAGCGCAGGCCGCTCAGGACGCGGGTCATCATTCCGGTTGGACCGCAAACGTAGATGTCGCGATCTTGGATGTCGGGCACGAGACGTCGCAGCGATCGGGGGTCGAGCGGATCGGCCGGCATCTCGCGCGACCCGCGGCGGCCAACCAGGTAGTGGACCGTGGCGCCGCGGAGGCTGGCCAGTTCGTCGATCTCGCGCCTGAAGACCACTTCCTCCGGCCCGCTGGCGCGATATATGAGCGTCAGGTTGCCACGCGACGCCGGCAGCTCCTCGAGCAGTGCCCGCAGCGGCGTGATGCCGATGCCGCCCGCGACCAGCAGGACCCTGGCCTTGGTCCGGGCAGCCCCGGTGAAGGCGCCGTATGGACCCTCGAGGAAGACTCCGGTTCCGACTGGGATCCTCTGCAGCACCTTGGTGTAGTCGCCGAGCTCCTTGATCGTGAAGCGGAGGTACTTGCCGTTGGGGGCGGCCGATATCGAGAACGGATGAGCGCGGAACCAGCCTTGGCTTGTCATGAACCGCAGGCGGAACCACTGACCGGCGCGGACGGGAAGCTGGTCGAGCTCCCGGCCGCCGAGGTAGAGCGACGCGACTCCGGGCGCTTCTTCCACCACGTTCGCGACGCGGAAGCGGTGACGCCATGTCATGGCGATCGGCTGTCCGAAGCGGAAGGCCGCCAGGGTACCGAACGAAATCACGTACAGGGCGATCCAGAATAGGCTGGCCACCTGGTCGGTCGTGAAGTCGACGCCGACGAAGAGCTGGTGCAGGAAGCCGAGAGCGATCGCCAGATATGTGTAGAGGTGAATGGCGTACCAGGTCTCATACGAAGCCTTGCGACGGACGGCCCGCACGGAGCTGATTCCAACGGCGAAGAACAGAAGGAGGGCGACGGCGGACCAGAGCACGTACGGGTAGGTCGTCAAAAGCGTGAAGAACTCATCGACCGGCGAAGTGCCGATGCCCATCGCATAGCCGACGGTTGTGAGGACCGCATGTGCGACCAGCAGCCAGATTGCCCCGAACCCCACCCAGCGGTGGGCGTCGGTGATTCGATCCTGGCCGAAGACCTGGTCGAGCCAGGGACTGCGTGACATCAGGATCAGCTGGATAAGCACGAGGTACGTGCCATACAGGGCGCTGATCTCGCCGGCCGCGGTGAAGATGCCCGACGTGGTTCTGAGCTCGTTGAGCCCGCCATGGCGGACCCACATCGCGATGATCAGGAAGGCCACGCCGCCGAGGATCGCGTAGAAGTCATTTGCCGTCACCGGCCACACGCGCGGCGCGGGCAGGCGGCGAGCCTTGCGGGCCGGTGACGCGGCACGAACGTTGCTGCGTGTTGTGTAGCTTCCGTCCATCGAGTTGTCGAGGCTCCCCGGTCTGGCTGCTCGATTGATTGGGATCCCGTGACGCTCCCAGATGTTACGCCGCTATCGGCTACAGTCCACCTGAGGCGCCAAATCATCCGGCTGCACCCTGCAGTCAGGCTGAAAACTTCGTGGCGCCAACGTGTGTTTAGGATGGAGGCGGCGTGGAGTCCATCGGTGCCGTCTCGACCCGAACCTGAGGGCTGGTCCCGTGCCCCGGCCGCGCTGTCGGGCCCGCGCCAGACCAAGCCGGGATCGGCCCTCGGGCCGGCAAGATCACCAGATTGACAGGCAGGCACGGCCCTCCAACACTTGCACAAGGCCGAGGCCTAGCGAAGCTGCCTGCTTGTTCCCGCCTCGCCTGACGTCCCGTGCCGGGAGGAGACCAATGTCCCGAGTAACCCGCTGGCTGAAGCCGGCGACGACTGTCCATGCGCATTGCGACGTGCCGTGCGGCATCTACGACCCGCACCAGGCCGAGCTCGCCGCTCGTACGGTGGCCCGCATGGTCGAGCTGATCGGCCAGCTGCCCAAGGACGCGCCGAGCGAAGCGGACCGGGCCAAATTCGTGCGCTGCATCGCGATCAAGGAACAGCACGCCGAGATCGTCAAGCACGAAATCCAGGTGATCTGGAGCGACTACTTCAAGCCCGAGCACCTGGAGCGCTACCCCGACCTCCACGATCGAACCTGGAAGATCCTCAAGCTCGCCTCGAAGAACAAGCAGACCATCGACGCCGCCGCGGCGGCCGAGCTCGAGGCCGCGGTCAAGGAATTCGCCGACATCTTCTGGTCGACCAAGAAGTAGCGGACGGCCGAGACAGCGGACGAACGAAAGCTCTCGAGATGAAGGCGACGCCGGAGGACAGCCCTCCGGCGTTCCCGCTTGCAGAGCCCGCGGAGGCCGGTGGACCCACGGAGAACCCCTCTGTTCGCCCGCCCCGTGCGGGTCAACGGGGATTGCCCAAGCTCACCGCCGCGTGGCAGGAGGCCCGCCACGGAACCTGGCGCGTCGCGGTCGCCGAGGACAGCATGGCCCCGGCCCTCGCCCCCGGCGATTGGCTGCTGCTCGACCCGACCACCATCCGCTGGCCACGCCGCGGCAGCATCGTCGTCTTCAGCGAGCCCGGCACCGACATCCTGGCGATCAAGCGCGTGGCCGCCCGCCCCGGCGACCGCGTCCGCATCTCGGCCGGAATCCTGCACCTTGGCCCGGACCAGGCCTGGCTGCTGGGCGACAACGGCGCCCTGTCGATCGACTCCCGCCGTTACGGCCCCGTGCCGCTCGAGGCACTCATAGGTCGCGCGTGGTTCCGCTACGGGCCATGGCGCCGGATCGGGCGGCTGCGGCGACGGTTGGCCCGTTGAGTCGCTGGTGACTGAACCGGCCATCGGGACTGGCGCATCGGGCCCAGACGGGGTTCGAGCCCGGCCCGCCGGGCTATACCCGGCCGATCAGCGCGCTCGCTGCGAGCTCGATCATGGCGAGGTCGCGTGGCAGGAAGTCCTGGAGCATCACCCGCTCCACGCCCGCCGCCGCGAACCGAGCGGCCATGGCTCGGGCCTGGTCGGGCGTCCCGATGAGCCAGCGCGACCGGCGCTCCGCCATCCAGGCCACGGAGTCGGCCGCGGAGCTGCCGAACATCGCCACCTGGTCATGCACTCGGCGATCGACCTCGGTCTCGTCGGCTCCGATCAGGACGCCGACCATCGCCGACCGGCGCACCGTCGAGGGGTCGCGGCCGATCTTGCGACACTCGGCGTCCAACCGGGCGAATGCCTCCGCGCATTGTTCCGGGCTGGAGCTCGACATGTTGTACTCGTCGGCGTAGCGCGCGGCCAGACGCAGCGATCTCGGGCTGCCCTCGCCACCCACGATGATCGGCGGGTGTGGCCGCTGCACCGGCTTTGGGTGGAACGAGGCAGACCGAACGTGAACCTGGTGGCCATCGAAGGACCATGCATCCGGCTCCTCCCAGAGCCCGTGCAGGATGGCCAATTCGTCCTCCATCAGGTCGGCCCGCTTCTTGATCTCCGCGAACTCGAGACCAAGCTCCGCGTGCTCGGGTTCGTTCCAGCCCGCCCCGACGCCCACCTCGACCCGGCCGCCACTCATTTCGTCCACGGTGGCGACGACCTTGGCAAACGACCCGGGATGGCGGAACGTCACCGGCGACACCAGCGTCCCCATTCGAATGGTCGACGTCTCACGGGCGATGCCGGCCAGCACTGCCCAGGCATCGGTTGTCGGCTGGTCCGCCGGGCCGGGGAAGCTCCCGTAGTGGTCCGATCGGAAGAACCCGTCAAAGCCGAGCCTTTCGGTCAGGCGCGCCACCTCCAGCTGCTCGGCGTAGGTCAATCCTTGCTGCGGCTCGATCATCAGCGCGAAGCGCATCGGGTTCCTCCGGACAGTTCGATCGGCAGAGCCGCCGACCGTCTGTGCAACAAGATCATCCCGCCTGGACGCATATTGCGCATCCACCCTGCAAAGAGGTCTCAGCCCCGCTAGACTGCCCGCGTCTGGTCGGATAGGGGCCGACTGGCGTATTCCTTGATTCCCTTGCCTGCATTTACCTCAGGCGGGCCGGCCCCCCCTCACCGGCCCGCCTTCTTCTTGCCTTGCGCAAGCGCCGGACCACCGATCCCCTCGATGCACCGGCGCCGGCTGCTCTTGTCCGACTCGGGGCATACTTGGGCCATGTCCGAGAAGCTCAGCCCGCCCAATCCCCCACTGAGCGACGGCGTGATCGCCGTCCGGCCTTTCCGGGCCGACGATGCTCCGGCCATCACTGCCGCTTGCCAGGACCCGGAGATCCCCCGCTGGATCCCCATCATTCCGGTGCCCTACACGGAGGCGGACGCGCGCGGCTTCATCCTGCTGACGCTCCAGGCCTGGTACGACGGGACGGGTTACGAGTTCGCGATCGTGGATGCGGCGACGGACCGCTATGTCGGCTCGATCGGGCTCCACGTCGGGCCCAACCCGCGACGCCACGCCATCGGCTACCTCGTCTCCCCGGAGGCCCGCCGCCGCGGGTACGCGGTCAGGGCGCTGCGCCTGGTGACTCGCTGGGGTTTCGAGAGCCTCAGCATCGAACGCTTGGCCCTGTGGACGCTGCCGGGCAACATCGCTTCGCAGGCGGTCGCCGAGAAGGCCGGGTTCCGCTTCGAGGGGCTGGCCCGCAACTGGGAGACTGATCGGGACGATCTGCCGATCGACGCCGTCATGTACTCGATGACGCCCGACGATCTGGCCGATTCGCTGGCGGCGGCCGCGGCAACGACGGCTACGACCGCCACGGCGACCGCGGCTGCGCGAATCGCCGATGTGCCGCGGGAGCTGCGGGCACCCGGCACTCGGGCGGCGCCGTTCGTGGAGATCGGCCGCGTGACCGACCTTGCGCCGGGACTGATGCGCCGTGTCACCCTGGCGGGCCTGGACCTGCTGGTCGCCTGGACCGACGACGGCATCGTCGTGACCGACGACCGCTGCCCACACATGGCTGCGCCACTCAGCATCGGGGCCCTGGCCGGGTGCGTCGTGGCGTGCCCGCTGCATGAGGGTCGATTCGATCTCTGCACAGGCGAGACCGTGCAGATGCCCACGACCGGCGGACTCGACGCCGATGGCAACTACCACCGGCCGTGGTCACCGTCCGGGGCGGAGCTCAGGCCCGAGCCGGCTTCGAAGAAGCTCGAGGCGCGCCGCCTGACCCGCGTCAATCGGCTGCGCTACTACCCGGCCCGCATCCGCGATGGCCGGCTCGAGGCCCAGCTGCCGATCCTGCCCGAGTAGCGGGCCGGCGAAACCCGACCGTCGGCGGGCAGCGCTGGGGCTAACGAACTCCGGCCGAATCGTCGTCCGCGTGGGCAGATCGGGCTGCCTCCTCGGCTCGCAGGGTCGAGGCAGTGGTCAGCATGCGGCAGGCCTCGCCCATGTCGTCGGTCACCTGGACCAGATCCAGATCCTCCGGTGAGACGGCGCCGCGCCCGACGGCCTCCTTGCGAATCCAGTCGAGCAGGCCTGCCCAGTACTCGGTGCCGACGAGCACAACCGGGAAATGGCGGATCTTGCCCGTCTGTATCAGGGTCACCGACTCGAACAGCTCGTCAAGCGTGCCGAAGCCGCCGGGGAAGATGGCG
>PMYK01000009.1:0-34890 GCA_003171255.1 Chloroflexota bacterium | reverse complement strand
TTGCAACCGATCGATAGCCCGCCCGCCTCATGGCAACCGCGGTTGGCAGCCTCCATGATGCCGGGCCCACCGCCGGTTATGACCGCGAACCCTTCCTTCGCCAGCAGCCCCGCGAGCTCTCGTGCCTTGGCGTAGTAGGGATCGTCTTCCTGGGCTCGGGCCGAGCCAAAGATCGTGACCGCCTTGCCGACGGCCGCCAGGGCGTCGAAGCCTTCTACGAACTCGGCCAGGATGCGCAACGAGCGCCACGGATCGGAGTCGAGGAAGGCCGGCCTGACGCTCGACGCGAGCAGCCGTTCGTCCTCGGTTCGGGCGTGGACCGTGAGCATCTCGGAGGCCTTCGGCCGATAGGTCACGCGACCGCTTCGACGTCGGTCTTGATTGCCGTTGCCGTTGTGGGCGGCGCTGGCGCTCACGGGTGGCGCGGTCGGGGCAACAGGAGGCGACGGCTCCGCGGCCTTCGACGGTGCGGGCTGCCGCTTCGGGGCCGGCTTCTCGTCGACCCTGGCCCTCTTCTTTGACGAGTGAGGCATCTATCTCTCCTGATCGTACCGTCAGAGGATGACACGGCGGTGACCCTGCTGTACGGGCGACTCCATAGGGATCGGTTGGGGGGCCGGCTTCATCACCGGGTGCGACGGCCGGCCTCGTCGGTCGGCGGCCACCTACCCGGCTATTTCGGCCCGGTCCGCGAAGAGCGCGGCTACGACGAGGGCACCGACCAGCCAGACCCCCACGAGCAGGAGGGCTTGATCGGGCGGCAAGACATCAGTTACTCCGCCGCCTAACACCCCGCCGCCGGTGCCGCTCGACGTCGTCGCCAGCGCGGCGTTGGCCACGCTGAACGGCAGGTACCTCACGATGTCGGGCAGGAAGATCGTGGCGAAGCTCTCGCCGAAGTAGAAGGCGATGCCGACGCCGATGCCCGCCAGCTGGCTGCGTGCCAGGGTGGCGATGGTGAAGCCCAGGGCTCCTTCCTCGACGATGGCGAACCAGCCCTTGAGGAGCCGCTCGGGCAGGCCGCCCAGGGTTGCCGTATCTCCCAGGCCGCTGGTGGATACGTTCGCCAGATGGGCGCCGACAGTGGCAGCGATCACCCCGGCAGCGAAGGTGATCAAGAGCCCGAATCCGATCATGACCGCGACCGAGACGTAGGAGATGAGAATGTAACGGACACGGCTCTCGCCTCGGGCAACCGACGACTTGAGCGTGCCCCAGCTCCATTCGGAGCCCGCGATGGCCGCCCCGTAGATGACGGCGAACAGACCGCCCAGCCCGGTGATGAACTGCAGGACCCGGCTGTAGGCGCCGGGGAAGGTGACGAGGTCCTTGGCCGCAGCTTCCCTCGTGGCGTTGACCCGATCGCTGGCGGTTCCCCCGACCGCAATCAGGATGAGGACCAGGAGGCCTACCAGCAGGCCGAGCGTGACCCAGGACGCCGGTCGCCGGACGAGCTTTCGAAGGCCCGAGACGAAGAGCCTCATGCCGCGGTTTCCTTTCCCGTGGTGGCGGAGCCGTTGGTCGGAGCGCCTAGGCCCACGAACGTCCCTTCACCGCCGACTGCCTGGCCCCCTGTCAGCTCCAGGAAGAGCATCTCGAGGTCGGTCCCGGATTCGAGGCCGGAGGCGAAGATGCCGGCGCCCGCAAGCTGCTGGTTGACGTCCTCCGCTCGATCGGCGGATACATGGACGGCCAGCCAGCCTTCCTCGCGGTCGCTTTCGATGAGTCGATCGGCGGCAGCGAGCGGTTGGAGGGTCTTGATTGCCGCGTCGACGAGATTCGGCCGGACGCGGACCTTGACCACGCCCTGCATCGACAACAGCTCCTTGAGCGGACCCTCGCGTACCAGCTTCCCGGCGGCGATGATGCCCACCACGTCCGCCATGACCTGGACTTCGGCCAGCAGATGGCTCGAAATGAAGACCGTCTTGCCCTGAGCCGCGAGTGCCCTGAGGGTGTCGCGCATGGCCACGATGCCGGCCGGGTCAAGACCGTTCGCGGGCTCGTCCAGAAGCAGGAGCTTGGGATCGCTGAGCAGCGCCGCCGCAATGCCGAGCCGCTGCTTCATTCCCATCGAGTAGCCCTGGACCTTGTCGTTGGCGCGGTCGCACAAGCCGACCAGGTCGAGCAACTCTTCGATGCGCTTCGACGGCACCGGCGCCCCGGACGCAGCCAGCTCGCGCAGGTTGGCGCGGGCCGAAAGGTACGGATAGAAGGTCGGCGACTCGACGAGTGCGCCCACGTCGAACAATCGATGCCGGTCTCCCCGCTTGAACGGTTTGCCCAGCACCTCGACCGTGCCGCCGTCCGGGCGGACCAGCCCGGTCAGGACTCGCATGGTCGTGGTCTTGCCCGCACCGTTGGGGCCCAGGAAGCCGTAGACCACGCCCATCGGCACGGAGAGATTCAGACCGTCGAGCGCGTGCCGCGAGCCGTAGTTCTTGCGCAGGCCGCGCGTCGCCAGGGCAAGGCCAGCCGTGCCGCTCATGCAGGACCTCCACCGGGGGCCGTTGCCGGGCGCGTGCCTGGCGTCTCGGGATTCACAGGAGTCGCTCCTTCCGTCGAGGTCGACGATGCGGGTGGGGCCGACAGACGCTCGGCCATTGTTCGAAGCAGGCGATCGAAGTCGGAAAGCTCGTCGGCGGTCAGGACCGCGAGCACCTGGCGCATGGAGTCCTGCCGTGCGCCCTGGATCTCGGCCAGCAAACGCGCGCCTTCATCGCTCAGCCGGCAATCGACCACCCGCCGGTCGTCGGCCCGATGGCTGCGAACGGCAAGACCCCGCCGCTCGACTCGGTCGACGAATTCGGAAGCGGTGGCGTCGGTCACGCCGAGCGTGTCGGCGAGCTGGCCGATCGAAACCGGCCCGGATTGGCCCAGAACGAATAGCAGCCGAAGCTGACCGAACGTGAGATCGTGATGAGCCCATCGAGGCGGGCCCTTCGGCATGAGCCGGCCAAGCGCCTGGATGTGCGCCTGGATGTCGACAAGCGTATCGGTACGTCCTGATATTTCGGCCATGCCCTTATCTTATGGCCTTTCCTCAAGTAGTCCTGAAAGCGAGTGGTCATTCCCCGGGCCGACCTCGCCGAACGCCTACGTCGTCGGAGCCGCCAGCCAGGCCTTCCAGACAGCCTCCGCCGGGCCGGCCGTGAAGGCGTTGCCAAAGCGGACCAGCGGCAGCCGCAGCAGCCCATTGTTGGCGAGCAGCTTCGCCATGATCTCCTCCTCGCCCAGGCGCATGTAGGCGAGGCCGAGGTCCTTGTACTGGCGCCCCTCGGTGTCCAGCAACGTGGCGGCCCCCAGCCGCTCCACGAACCGGCGCAGCTCTCCCGGCGCGATGGGCTTGCGCCGCAGGTCGACGAACGTGACCTTAGCGCGTCGCTCCTTGAAGAAGCGCTGGGCGGCCTGGGTCGGGCGCGAGTCGACGAGCCCGAACATCTGGACGGTGGGACCCTGCGGAGCCAGCATGGGCGACAGATTAGCGGCTGGCCGGCTCGCCGGCCCACGCATCCCCACACTCCCCTCCCCGTGAACGGCTGCGGCAGGTACCATCCGCGCAGGAGGTGAGGCGTGATCTGGTTCACCGTTGAGTTGAGCGACAAGCCTGGGTCCCTGGCGAAGATGGCGGCCGCTATCGGCGAGCGCGGCATCAACATCAGCGCCATCGTCGGCATCGCCGAGGACACCGATGGCGCGCTGATGCTGGCCACGAGCGACGCCGAGGGGACGCGCAAGGCATTCGCCGGCCTGGGCATCGCCTTTGAGGAGCACGACCCCGAGGCAGGTCTCGACCTCGGCGACCACCCGCGCGTCGCCCAGGGGCTGGCCGATCACGGCATGGGCGTCGGCTGAGATGGCTCGTTCCGAGTACGCCGCCGCGACCGTCGCCGTTCGGCTCGACTTCGACGACCGGCCCGAGACGATCCAGCAGATCGTGGCCCAGGTCTGCACGGCCGGAGGCACCCTTCGCACTCTGAGCACCGTCCGGCGCTGGAAGGACGAGTCGAACAGCCAGCTCGTGGAAGTTGAGCTCGAGGTCGAAGGCCTGACCGAGGAGCAGGTCATCGGCATCCTCAATCAGCTCACATCACTCCGCGGCTGTCGCCTGACGAAATCCCTCGACAAGGTCTTCGGCAAGCGGCTCATCGTCATCGGCGGCGGGGCCCAGATCGCCCAGGCCGTCCTCGGCGCCGTAAGCGAAGCCGATCGCCACAACCTCCGGGGCGAGAAGATCAGCGTCGACACCATCCCGCTCGTCGGGGAAGAGAACCTGGCCGCCGCGGTGCGAGCGGTCGCAGACCTCGATCGGGCCCGCGCCCTTCTGCTGGCCGGCTCGATCATGGGCGGCGACATCACCAGAGCGGTGCAGGAGCTGCAGGCTGTCGGAATCCCCGTCATCTCGCTGAACATGGCCGGCACGGTCACCGACGTGGCCGACCTTGTTGTCACCGATCCCGTGCAGGCCGGCACCATGGCGGTCATGGGCATCGCCGACACGGCCAAGTTCGACTTTGCCCGACAGAAGGGCCGGCGCTACTAGAGGGAGATCGGATGCGCATCGCGACCTGGAACGTGAACTCACTCAAGGCTCGCCAGGATCGGGTCGACGAGTGGCTCACCCAGCGATCCCCCGACGTCCTGCTCATGCAGGAGACCAAGTTCGCCGACGAGACCGCGCCGTACATGGCGTTCAGCATGGCCGGCTACCACCTCGTCCACCATGGCGAAGGCCGCTGGAACGGTGTCGCCATCGCCAGTCGAATCGGGCTTTCCGAAACCGTCACCAACTTCGGGGACGGGCCCGTGCGCCGCTCGCCCGGATCGGATGCGATAGCCGAAGCGGTCGAGGCCGAGGCGTCCGAGGCA
Source organism: Chloroflexota bacterium (assembly GCA_003171255.1). Taxonomy (GTDB): domain Bacteria; phylum Chloroflexota; class Limnocylindria; order Limnocylindrales; family CSP1-4; genus Fen-1039. The sequence continues at coordinate 30,021 of PMYK01000009.1, read as the reverse complement.
TCGGCCGACGAGGCCCGAATGGTCTCGGCGATGTGCGGCGGAATTCGCGTCGTGAGCGTCTACGCCCCGAATGGCCGCGCCCTCGACACGCCCTTCTATCGAGCCAAGCTGGCCTGGTTCGATCGACTGGCCCGCTGGCTGCGCGAGACTTGCGACCCGAGCGAACAGATCGTGATCGGCGGCGACTTCAACGTCGCGCCCGAGGACGCGGACGTCTACGACATGGCCGACTTCGCCGGCGCCACCCACGTGTCGGCGCCCGAACGAGCCGCCGTGGCCGCGCTCCGCGACTGGGGCCTGGTCGACGCGTATCGGCTGCACCACCCCGAGCCGGGCAAGTTCAGCTGGTGGGATTACCGCGCCGGAAACTTCCACAAGGGCCTGGGCATGCGGATCGACCACCTATACGTGACGAAGTCCGTGGCCGAACGCTGCACCGGCGCCGAGATCGACCGCGACGCCCGCAAGGGCAAGCTGCCGTCCGACCACGCCCCGCTCTACATCGATCTCGCGGACTGACCGCGGGGCCGCGATCAGTCGAGCCGCCGGTCCCGCTCCGCGTGCGAGAACCGACTCAGGCTACGGCGCGACTACCGTGGCCGTCGGCTGCTCGGAGCCCGAGGCCCCAGCCGGACCCGAGGCGCCAGCCGGAAGGGGAGAGGCCATCTGCCCGGGCTGCGGGATAAAGACTGTGGACTTCAGTTTGAGAACGCTGGGGTCGGTGATCTGCGGGTTGGCAGCCAACAGCTCCCATTGTTGCAGACCGAACTTCTTCGCGACCTTCGCCACCGAATCCCCGGCCTGGACCGTGTACTTCTGGAATGTCCCATATGCCCTCGGCGTGCCGGGGGTGACCTGCGGGGCGGATGCGACCGCACTCGCGCTCGGCTGCCCAGAGCCGCTGGCGAAGAGCGACGGCGAGCCGCCGGCGGAATGCGACGGCGACGCGCTGACCGCGGCGCCCGTGCTGCCTCTGCCGGTCAGAGCCTGGAAGGCGACGAGGAAGATGACGATCACGGCCACGCAGCCGGCGACGAACAGGAGCGGCTTTATGGTCTGGCGGTCTTCGCGACCGCGCAGCTTCGGATAGTCCCACTGGGTCGGCGGCTTCTCCCAGGCCGGGTAGCTCGGACCACGAAGCGTCTGGCCCGGAGGTTGGACCCGGAGCGGCGGCAGCCGCTGAACGATCGGAGGCTTCACCAGGCGGGCGCCGGCACGCGACCGCGTCGGGCGGACGCGCTCGACGGAGTCATTGTCATCGACCGACTCGGCGTCGATCGGTTCGGTTGCCGGCGGGCGCTTGAGCGCGGCCTCGATCTCTTTGTCGCGATTCATCGTTCGTCCTCTCGAGGAGGCGCCTCCGCGGGTTCCCGAGCCCGCTGGGCACTCGGCCTGGCGCAACAGGGAGCTGATCCCAAGGGCAAGACCGATCGGCTATAGGGTAGACGGTCTCGACAATCCAGGTGCGGCAGACGGGTGTGCGCTCCCATCGGCCTGCGACCGCCCAACGACGCCAGGACCGTACCAAACGCTCAGTCCAGCGCGCCGCGGAAGAACGTATCGTTGTCCCGGATCACTTCCCGACCACGATCACCGCGGCCGTGATCGCCTTGAAAGTATCCTGGCTCATGCCCGTGCCCGTTGCCATCCAGGACGGCGATTGGCCGGCGTCGACGTAGAGCGCGTAGTCGGCCCCGGACGGCCCTGCCACCAGCTGGCCCTCACGGTCTCCAAACATCGCCTTGCCCAGGTCACTCCCGCCCGGTGCGCAAGCACTCTGGAGGCCGCCGCACAGGTCGCCTTCGCTCAGCTCGAAGATCTCCCCGTTCGGTCCGCGATAGGTGGCAGTGACGACCTTGCTGCCCATAGAATCGCCGGTCATCGCCTGACGCTGCCAGCCGGCCGGCAGCGCCGCACAGTAGACGTCGAAAGTCGCGCTCATCGACGCGGCCTTGAATGAGCCTGCGCCGTCGGCTTCTCCGGTGCAATCCATTGGCATGTGCCAGTTGCTTGGTTCCGGCGTCGGCGTGGGCGGGATCACCACCTGACCGCCGGCCGCGATCGTCTGGACGGGCCACGGGCCGCCGTCGACGAGGTTTCGGCCGCCGACTGGCTGGTCGAGGTGCAGCACGTAGGGCGTCGGAGCCGTCCCCGGGCAGGCCTGAGCCCCTTCGAGCGATCGAACCGCGAGCGTGACGACCACGGTGTCATTGCGGTACTCGACGTTCGGTGCGATACGGCCGTCCGCAGTCTCGAAGCTGTGGCAGGCCATCTCGGTGACCAGGATGTGGAGTTCGGTCCCGCCCGCCGCGTACGGCGCCGCGGGATCGAGCGTCCACGTTGCCACGCTATAGCCAGTCGGCGGAACCGAGTACAGCATGCAGCTGCCGTAGCCGCCGGCACTCCATCCATCGGCGCCGAAGCCGCCGGGTCCGGGCGCCCCTGGCACCACGGTCACCTCGACGTTCCCATCCGCCATCGTACCCGCGTGAATGAAGACGGTCTGGCTCGACGACTCGGACACGAGTATCCACCCTGCGGTCGGCATGCCCGAGTACGGGCTGGCGAGCAGCGCCCGGAGAGCTGCGGCCGGCGGAGTGTCGACCGTTTCGGCACTCGGCTGCGCTGTGTCGAGAAGGTTCGGCGAGAAGCCGGGCTGGCCGCCCCAGCAACCGATGAGTCCACTCTCGCCAGGCGGTGTCGATACGTTCCCGACCGGCTGACCGACGCCGGACCATCCGCCGCGCAACCACAGGCCGGCCAGGCTCAATGCACAGGCCAGAACCACCAGCGCTGACAACCCGGCCACAGCCGAAACTCGACGCTCGCGAGGTTTTGCGCCGGTTAGCCGGCGACCCGCGTCGTCGCCCGAAACCGCCGCTCCCAGCGGCTCGGCTTCGACACCATTGTCAGCCAGCCGTCTCGCCGACTCGCCCTCGATACCCTCGTCGCGATCCATCGGTCACCCCTTCGCGCAGGCGCCCTTCAAAGGCTCCCTCGGTCCGTATACGCGCCACATGTCCGCCTGGACCTATCTCGAGGCCGCCGCGCCGCGGACGGCGCGCGCTCGAGCCGCCAGGATGGCAGTATTCGCACATGGAAATCCACTTCCTCGGCGCTGCCAACACCGTCACCGGTTCCCAGTTCCTCCTCATCACCGATCGAGCCCGCGTCCTGATCGACTGCGGCATGTTCCAGGGAGGTCCGCACGAGGTCGTCCGCAACCGAGTTCCCTTCGCCTACGACCCGACGTCGCTGGACGCGGTCGTCCTGACCCACGCCCATCTCGATCACTGCGGCCTCATCCCGCACCTCGTGGCCGAAGGCTTCAACGGCCCCATCTATGCCACGCGGGGCACTATCGAGCTGGCGACCCTGGTGCTGCTCGACTCGGGCAAGCTCCAGGAGGAGTACGCCAAGCGGCACAGCCACTGGGCCGCCAAGAACCCGGACAAGGCTGCTCGTGAAGATCAGCGAGACGAAGCCGAGATCGAGGCTCAGGAGCAGATCGCCGCGCAGGAGGAGGCGGCCGCCGCCGCTCTCGCCAGCACCGGCGCCCCGGTCGCCAGCATCGGCGCCCCGGTCGGTCTGCATGCCGGCGACCTGACACCCGACGGCCACGTCATCGCCTCCGGCGTCGACGAGCTGGCCCTCCACGACGAGCAAGGCCTCGGGACGCGCATGGGCTATCCGCCCGTAGGCCACCCGGACCACGACGCCGCGATGGCCGGCAGCCCGGCCCACCCGAACCTGGTCCTCGAGGAGCCCGTCTACGACCTGGCCCAGGCCCAGACCTCGCTGACGCATTTCCGCGAGACCACCTACGAGACACCGCTCGAAGTGGCACCGGGCATCACGGCCGTCTTCCACGACGCCGGGCACATCCTCGGCTCCTCGATCGTGGAGCTGCGCATCGCCGCCCAGAAGGACGTCCCGGCTCGAACGATCATCTTCTCCGGTGACCTCGGCCGAACCGCCGCGCCGATCCTGCGCGACCCGGCCATCATCTCCCAGGCCGACTACGTCCTGGTCGAATCCACCTACGGCGGCCGCGAGCACGAGCCCGAAGAGGAGTCGCTGACCCAGCTCGAGCAGGCCGTCAAGGACATCGAGGCCACGCAGGGAGTCTTGCTCATTCCCTCGTTCGCGATCGGGCGGACGCAGGAAGTCGTGTGGGCCCTTCGCCACCTCCTCGACGCCGGCCGCATTCCTGATGTGCAACTGTTCCTTGACTCGCCGATGGCGTCTAAGGCCTCGACGATCTACCGCGAGCACACCGACTACTACGACGCCGATACGCTGGCGTTGCTCAAGAAGGGCGAAGGCCCGATCGACTACCCGGAGGCCAAGGAGACTCCCCTGGCCGCCCAGTCCGAGGCGATCGAGCGCTCGAAACGCCCATACGTCCTGGTTGCCTCGAACGGCATGCTCACCGGCGGGCGCGTCCTGAATCACCTCCGCACGCTGATCGGCGACCCAAAGGCGATGATCCTGTTCGTGGGCTATCAGGGCGAGGCGACGCTCGGGGCCCGGCTCCAGGCGGGCGTCAAGACAGCCCGAGTGGACGGCCAAGAGTACCCTGTCCGCTGTGCCATTCGGTCGATCAGCGGCTTCTCAGCCCACGCTGACGAGTCCGAGTTGCTGGCCTGGCTCGGCAACTTCATCGCCGGTCGTAAGGCCGGCGATCCGGGCGTCCCGCGGCGGGTCTTCATCGTCCACGGCGATCCCGATGCCCAAGCGGCGCTCGAGCCAAAGATCCAGGCCCTGGGCCTTCCGACCATGGCCCCGCACTGGCACCAGACGGTCGTCCTCGACTGACGACGCGCCACGGTCCTCCTCTGACGCCCTCTGCACTGCGGCGTGGGCCTGGACTCGCCGGCTCCACGGGTGGGGCCGATCGGGTCGGTCGGGGGCCTAGGGCTTTTTGAGCTGACCTGGCGGTATCTGCTTGGTGGAGGGTGTCTTGGGATTGGGCTTGTTCGCGGCTTTCAGCGGCCCTTGGATCGTTTCCCCGACGAGAGGACCGGCACCCGCTACTGCCGGCTGGCCACTCTCCGCCACCACTCCCGCTCCCAACAGGAGCGTGAGGCCGAGCACCGCGACAACGATGGAGATACGGATCGGTCGCGCTTCGAGCGCGTGGCCCAATCCGAGGCCGATCTCCTGGCGCGCCTTCTCGAGCAACACCTCGCTGACGGGTGTACGCGCGGGATCGCCCAAAGCGTAGCCGTCTGTGGGAGCATCAGCGGCACCTGGCGTCTTGGCGGTTTCGGAACGTACGCCGAGTGGCCATCGATCGACGAGCACATCGGCATCTGGACGCGCTGGGCGTTTCCGAAGAGGACGTCATGGAAGCCGCCGGGTTCGAAACCGGCCGGAGCTCGGTGCGCAGCTGACACGTCCGGGGACTCAGGAAGTGGCGCGCCCGGAGGGATTCGAGCCCCGACAATCTACCCGGCCGCGGTCCCTGTGCTGCCCGGGGCGTGGAGCGGGACTCCGGCTGCGCAGGCCGGGCAAGTCTCGGGGCCCGGATCGTAGGTCGGCAGCTGGAGCTGCCACAGGGCGCGCAGCGGGTAGTTGCGCTGAGTCCGTGGCGAGCTGAGCGAGGCCAGGCCGCCGGAGCGATCGGCCAGGACGGCGCAGGTGACGATCTCGCCGCCGAAGGCCTCCACGGCGGGCAGCATGGCCAGCAGCGAACCGCCCGTGGTGAGGATGTCGTCGACGAGCAGCACCCGCTCGCCCGAGGCGATGGTGAAGCCGCGCCGGAACTCGCGCCGCGACGTTCCGTCCGGGTCCTTGACCTCCTCGGCGAAGATGCTTCGCACGCCGAGCTGGCGGGCGGTCTCGAAGGCCAGAACCACGCCGCCAGTTGTCGGGCCGGCCACGACATCGACCATCGGCGTCCCGTCCGAGTTGCGGTGGCTCGCTGCCCAGAAACCGCACAGCTCGCTCGTGGCCCGCGGGTCCTGGAGGACCAGGAACTTCTCGAGATAGCGCTCGGAGTGCTTGCCGCTCTTGAGCAGGAAGTGGCCTTCCTTGAGCGCACCGGACTGCCGGAAGAGCTTCTCGGTCCGCGAGGCAATCGCCGTTGCGGCGGCAAGCTCGGCGGCCGATCGAATTGTCGTCATGCGAGCCTCCCGAGGTACAGGGCGTAGGCGGTCACGGGCGATACTCGGCGCCCTTGGCGGACGGCGCCCCGGTGCGCTTCGGCAAGGCCGTGCCGATCAGCGGCTTGTACGAAGCCAGTCCGCGACGCAGGCATTCGGCCCGCAGCTCATCGCCGAGCCGGACCGGCAGCTCCGGGTCGGCGAAGATGGCCGTGCCGACCTGGACCGCGACCGCGCCGCAGGCCAGGAAGTCGAGCACGTCATCCAGCGACGTCACCCCACCGATCGCCACGATCGGGATCGAAACTACCTGCGCCACCTCGTAGACGATGCGCAGGGCGACCGGCTTGATCGCCGGGCCGGAGAGACCACCGTATGTGTTGCCCAGGAGGGCTCGCGTCCGATCCGGGGAGACGGCCAGCCCGGACAGAGTGTTTATCGCGCAAATGGCGTCGGCGCCGGCCTCCTCGATCGCTTTGGCGATGGGCCGGACGTCGGCCACGTTTGGCGAGAGCTTGACCAGAAGCGGCAGGTCCGTTGCGCGGCGAACGGCGGCCGTGACCGCGCGTGCGGCGTCGCGATCGATGGCGAACTGCAGACCGCCCTTGCCGACGTTGGGGCAGCTGATGTTCAGCTCGATGCCGGCGACACCGGGCACGCCGTCGAGCCGCCGCGCGACCTCGACGTAGTCGTCGATCGATTCGCCGGCGACGTTGACGATGACCGGCACTTTCCAGCCCCGCCAGATCGGGCCGTATTTGTCGATGACCGCGTCCACGCCGGGGTTCTGCAGGCCGATCGAGTTAAGCATCCCGCCCGGCGTCTCGGTCACGCGCGGCGGCGGATTGCCCGCCCGGGGCTTGAGCGTGGTGCCCTTGCAGCAGATGGCCCCGATCCGCTGGACGTCCACGACCTCGCCGTATTCCACGCCATAGCCGAAGGTTCCGGAGGCGACGAGGATCGGGTTCGTCAGCAGCAGACCGCGCTCGGGGGCAATGTCGACAGTCAGGTCGATCCGATCGAGAGCCGCGCGTTCAGCAAGCGTCGGCGTGACGACATTCGGCGCGCCCAGGTTGGCCACGGCCGCGCCGCCCGTCTCGACGCGAGGCCGACCGCCTGCCGGGACCTTGAATCGATCGACCGGGACGATGGCGCTCTTGATCTTCCGGACCGTCGGAGTCCTCTTGGACCTGTCCGAGTTCTTGCCGACGCGCATGTCGCCGAACCGGATGAGGACCTGCTTGGGCGACTTCGCCTTCTTTGGCGTCATGCGACGTGCCTCACAACGCCGGCCATGCGATCTCCTCCGCCGCAAATACGGGGCCCTCGCGACAGACGCGCAGCGGGCCTTCGACGCCGATGACGGTGCAGCCCAGGCAGGCACCCACGGCGCAACCCATCGTCTGCTCCATCGAGACCTGCAGGAAGGCCTTGCGGCGCGCGGCCGGCGATCCGAGCGGGTCGGCCCTGCCGGCGCCCCTCTTGCGCCCCAGCTTGGCCACGCCGAGCCGTTCGCGCCGCCCCGTCGCAAGCTGCGCGAGCCGGGCGAGCATCGGGTGCGGACCGCAGGCGAAGGCCTGGTCGGCCCAGGCTTCGTAGTCGGGCACCAGCTCCGTCACCAACCCGTGATGGCCGAGAGACCCGTCATCAGTCGCCACGACGTATTCCACCTCGTCGGGCAGCAAGCTGGACGGGTACACGTGGCCGGCGCTGAGCGCCCCGAACAGGATCGTGACCTGGCGGCCGTCCCGGAGCGCCTCGTCGGCAAGCATCCGGACCCCGGCCATGCCGAGCCCACCGGCGATCAACAGGAGGTGGCGGCTCCGCGGGTCGACTTCGAAGGGCCGGCCCAGGGGTCCTAGCATGTCGAGGCGCTCACCCTCGCGGACGCGCGTCAGCCACTCCGTTCCCCGGCCCACGGTCCGGAAGTGGAGCGTAATGATGCCCGTGGCTGGGTCGGCGGTGTTGATCGAGAAGGGACGCCTCAGGACAAGGCCCGAGTAGTCGCCCGTCCTGACGTGGACGAACTGACCCGCGCGAGACCCGGTGGCGAGCTCCGGCGCGTGGAACGACTGAAGCCATTGCCCCGGCAGAATCTGCCGGCTGTCGACCAGCTCAGCCGCGACCAGGCGCATCGTCACCTGTGGTCGTCGCCCTCCCCGTTCTCGGTGGGCTCGTCGCCATCTTCCGCGTCGCTCTCTTCCGCGTCGCCTTCGGCCTCGTCGGTCTCGGCCTCATCGTCGCCTTCAGCCGCAGGGCCGCTGAGCGCCGGGAAGGCCTCGGCCAGCGTGTCGGCCAGGTCGCCGAAGACATCGGTCGGGTCGTAGAACTCGACGATCTCGTCCGGGCCGTCGAGCTTGCGCCAGGTGCCCGTCTCGACATCGGCCTCGGGTACGACCTCGGCCGCGAACGAGCCGGAGGCCCGCAGCGTCAGTCGCTCGTCTTCGTCGTCGATGATGACCAGGTCGCCCAGGACGGAGGTGAGTTGCGCGGCTGCGCTCTCGAACTGCTCGAGGAGGTGGGCCTCGGTCTGCTGGCTGCGCTCCTGGAAGGCCAGGGCCAGGTCATACAGGCGCTCGGCGGCCTCTTCTTCACCCTCGGGCGCCTCTTCGTACTCGTGTCCGGCGGCGGCCCAGTCGTCGGCGGCCGCGGCATAGACGTTCTCGCCGCCCAGCGAAATGGTCTCTTCGGGCGAGATGTCGGCCGACTTCAGGAGGTCAGCCGTGGCGGTTGGCTCTTCGTCGAGGCCGGCCTCGGCCTTGGTCGCTTCCTGGAAGGACGCGAACACATCGGCCAGGTTGTAGAGCTCCACCAGCTCCGATGCGCTCTCGATGACCTCGGTTTCGGTGACCCACTTGCCCGTGGCCTCGTCCAGATAGCGGCTCCGGCTGCGGAAGCTGAGGTCCTCGGTGATGGCCAGGTAGTCGACCTCGTCGTCGATCAGGACCAGGCCTCCGAGCGCGGCGATTCGCTCGGCGTTTGCATCGAGGAACTTGCTCAGTTGCGCCGATGCAGTTGCGAGGAAATCGGTCCGCTCGAGAGAGGCGTCCGCGGCGAGTTCGCCGAGCTGATCGTTGCGGCTCGTATCCAACGCTTTGGCCCTCCTAGCCCTTGAACTCGAGGTCCGGGCCAATACGCTCCCGGAGAAACATCGAATGGTGCCGTTCGAACATCCACTCCCCGGCGCGGTGGCCGAGGGCACGAGTTGATTCGTCTAGTTCGAGCTTGTCCAGAGTCGCGTAGTCGGGTAGGTCCAGCATGATCACGTTGTCGAAGTCCCAGCCGTGAGCGACGTTGAACCAGCCGACGAACTTGATGCCGAACTTCTCTTCGTACTGCTTCATCTGACGAGGGAACAGCGTCTTCATGAAGAACTTGAAGAACGGATCCCGCCCACGGCGAACGGAGAAGAAGGTCGCAAGGACTGGCACTGGCTTAGCGGTCTCCTGATCATGTTGCGTTGGCGCCGTCGAGACTGTCCGCCGCGCGGCCTCCTATTCTCGCACGCCGGGCGCTACGTCCCGCAACGCCCGCGACGCACGAGGCACCAGGTCGAGTTGGCGACCTCGGCGGGCGTCAGGACTCGTCGCCGGCGGCCAGGGGATCCTCGTAGGCAAGACGGCCAGCGGCGATCGTCACCAGGACGCGCCCAGGCAACTCGCGACCGACGAACGGCGAGTTCTTGCCCTTCGACAGCATCGACTCCGGCGTGACCTGCCAGCGGTCCGAGCGATCGAAGACGACCAGATCCGCGGGGGCGCCCTCGGTCAGGCCGCGCGGCCCCGCGGCGGCGATGCCGGCAGTGCGCGAAGATGCGGCGACCACGCCGGCGGGCCCCGAGGTCAGCGCGGCGACAGCTCGAGCCAGCGGCAGCTTGCCGGCATCCACGAGCGCCAGCAGCACGCCCAACGCGGTCTCGATGCCGCTGATCCCGTTGGCCGCCTTTCCGAACTCCACTTCCTTGTCCACGACGGTGTGAGGGGCGTGGTCCGTGACCACGGCGTCGGCCGTGCCATCGATCAGGGCGGCCAGGCAAGCCGCGGCATCGGCCGCGTTCCGGAGCGGCGGGTTGACACGAAGCGAGGTGTTGTAGGGCGAGGCCGTCAGGGCCGCGTCCGCCCACGGATCGCGCGGCACCCCGGCGGCACCGAGCGCCTCCCAGGCCCAGCGCCGCGCGCCGGCGATCCACTCGTCGGTGAGGGCCAGGTGGTGGGGCGTGACGTCGCAGGTAACGGGCAGGCCGGAAGCCTTCGCGCGGCGCACCAGGTCCAGCGCCGCGGCCGTGGAAACGTGGGTCAGATGGAGTCGCGCGCGCGGCTCATCGCCGAGGGCATCGACCAGGACCGCCAGGTCGCGCGACACCGCCTGGACCTCGCCCGCGACCGGCCAACCCGCCAGCCCCATAACGGAGGCCACGTAGCCCTCGCTTGCCTCGGCGCCGGCGGTCAGCTCCGAGTCTTCGGCGTGGTCGGCTACGGGCAGGCCGAGCATACCCGCGTATAGCAGTGCGCTGCGCAGGAGCTTCGCGGTCTTGACCGGCGCGCCATCGTCCGAGTAGCCGATCACGCCGGCGTCGGCCAGCTCGCCCATGGCCGACAGCTGGTCGCCGGCCCGCCCGGCGGACACGGCGCCGTAGACGAGGACCCCGACGGGCGAGCCGCTAGCCGCGGCGGCCGACCGAATGCGACCCAGGACGCCCGGGTCGTCGACGGCCGGGGCAGTGTTCGGCATTAGCGCGACCGTGGTGAAGCCGCCGTGCGCAGCAGCGGCCGAGCCGGTGGCGACCGTCTCGGCGTCCTCGAAGCCGGGCTCGCGGAAATGGGCGTGGAGATCGAAGAAGCCCGGGGCGACGACCACGCCCTTGTCGGTGACACCGGCAGCCTCGGCGCCTTCGAGCCAGACAACCGACTCGAGGATCCCATCGGTGACGACGATCTCGCCGGGGCCCTCGCGCCCGGATGCGGGATCGACGAGCCAGGCCCTCTCGAGCTCGAACCGCCCGACAGTCGCGCCGATCTTGAGGCTGCCGGAACCCGGCGTCGCGCCGTCGGTGCCGGCGCTCATCGGGCCGCCTCGGTATGAGCCGCTTCGTGGGCCCCGGCAAGCAGATACAGAAGCGCCATCCGGACCGCGACGCCGTTGGCCACCTGGTCCGTTATCACAGAGCAGCCACTGATGGCCACGTCCGGCGCGATCTCCACGCCCTCGTTCATTGGGCCCGGGTGCATCACGATGGCCCCGGGCTTGGCCAGCGAGAGGCGTTTGGCGTTCAGTTGGAACCGAGCCGCGTACTCGCGAAGCGAGGGCAGGAGCCCGCCTTGCATCCGCTCGCGCTGGATCCTCAGCCCCATGACCACGTCCGCGTCGCGCAGCGCCGCATCGATGTCGCTCGTGACGTTGAACCGGCCGTGGCCTGGGATGGCGCCGCCGCTCCAGGCCACGGCCCAGCGATCCATTCCCCGCAAGAGAGTGGCCGGGCCGCACAGCCACAGGTCGGCGCCGGCCGCGGTCAGTGACCAGATGTTGGACCGGGCCACGCGCGAGTGGAGGATATCGCCCACGATGGCGACCTTCCGGCCGCGCAGGTCTCCGCCCGGTAGATTCTCTCGCATCGTGTACAGGTCGAGGAGGGCCTGCGTCGGGTGGGCATGCCAGCCGTCGCCGCCGTTGAGGACGTGCCCGCCGAAGACTTCGGCCGCCAGATACGGCGCTCCGGAGACCGAGTGGCGCATCACCAGGATCTCGGCCCCGAGCGCCTCGAGCGTCCGCACCGTGTCCACGAGCGACTCACCCTTGGTCACCGAAGACGTGGCCGGAGCGACGCTGACCACGTCTGCCGAGAGGTTCCGGGCTGCCGTCTCGAACGAGACGCGAGTTCTGGTCGAGGCCTCGTAGAAGAGAGTCGTCACGCGGCGGCCGTTGAGGGCAGGGACCTTGCGGATCGGCCGCGCCAGGATGCCCTTCATCTCGTCCGCGGTCCGCATGATCAGGTCGATCTCGGGCCAGCTGACCACATCGACGTCGATCAGGTGGCGATGGTGCCACGCAGTCACGGGCTTGTCCGTCTGCGCCGAAGCCACGGTCGTCATCAGTTTCCGGCCGTGCCCGTTTCGTCCGCCGCCGCGCCCGTCTCGGGGGCCCGAACCTGGCGGGCGATGCTGACTTCGTCGCAGCCGTCGGTCTCGGCGACGTGGACCTTGACGATCTCCTCGCGCGACGTGGGCACGTTCTTGCCGACATGGTCGGCCCGGATAGGCAGCTCGCGATGGCCGCGGTCGATCAGCACCGCCAGTCGAATTGCCCGCGGCCGACCGAAATCGATGAGGGCATCCATCGCGCAGCGGATCGTGCGGCCGGTGTAGAGCACGTCGTCGACCAGGACAACCGTCGCGCCGTTCAAGTCGAAGGGCAGGTCCGTGCCCTTGACGATCGGCTGCTGAGCAACGAGTGAGAGATCGTCGCGGTAGAAGGTGATGTCGAGGGCGCCGACGGGGACGCGAACGCCCTCGTGCTCCTCGATCGCGTCAGCGACGCGCTTCGCCAGGGGAACACCGCGGCGCTGGATGCCGACGAGAGCGAGGCCCTGCGTGCCGGCCTGCTTCTCGACGATCTCGTGGGAGATCCGAACGATCGCTCGCCGGATCTCGTCCCCGGTCATTATCTGCCGGTCGGTCATCGATTCTCGCTGCCCTGCAAGGCGCAGTCCTCCTTCCCGGCCTCACGGTGCCGGTCGTTAAAGGGTCGCAGGAAGGATACAGCGCCGCGACGCCAGGCGCCTGATCGCCGGTCCGACGAGTGCAGTGCTAGGCGGCGACGAGCACCGGAGCGAGCGCACTTGAAGGTGCGTGAGCGAGAAGCGCAGGAGCCAACGACGCAATGCGCCGTCCGACCGGCGATCAGTCAGTTGCCGGGGCGGTCGGATGTCTGCGGTGCTGGCGACTCGGATTCGGTCGCGCCTGTCGGAAGCTGTCCGGGGATCGTCGGAGTGGGCGTGGCGATCGTCGACGGGGGCACTGCCGGGACGGGCTGGTGGTAGGTCTTGAGGTCCACGGCCGACGTATATACGAGATGCCCGCTGTCGAAGGCGACGTTCGACATGACCTTGTCCGCAGCCAGGAGCGGCTCGTTCGTGTCGACCAACCCTGTCGTCTGATCGATCGAGAAGAGGCTGAGGCGACCGATCTTGTCGCTGCCCGGATCGGCGACCCAGATGGCGACGTGCTGTCCCGCGGCGTCCCAACGCACCAGCCAGTCGTGGACGGTGCCCGGCCTGGCGGCGACCGGGAGGAGCGTCGGCTGAGTCGAGGGGCTGGCGGTCTGGATGGCTCCGCTCGGATTCAGGCTCGGGCTCGTCACAGCGCTGGGCTCTTCAGTTGCGGCCTGGGCGCCGGTGGGGCTGGGCGTTGGCGTCGGCAGAGGCATCGGGAAGGCCATCGCAGATGCAGTCGGCGACACCACCGGCGCGAGCAGTTCCGTGCTGAAGGTCAGGTTGGACCAGCTGTCGAAGTAGAGGTCGCCCTCACCGGGCTGCCGGAACCCCGACGTCGGGTCGAACTCGACCGGGCCGGACCAATACACGAGGTACTGGCCTGTCGGGTCAACGGCAGGAAACAACATCGGGCGGTCGATCTTCAGCCTGACGCGGGAGTCCGGGTCGAAGACGTACGAGGTGGAGACAAACGAGGTCGAGCCACCGATATCGGCGCTGTCGCTCGGGCTCGCGGACGCGCCGGCCGAGGCTCGATCGTCCGAGATCTCGCTGATGAGGATCTGCCCGCCGAACCAGCCGGCAAACAGGTCGGCGTGGAGGGATGTGACCGGCTCGGCCTGCTGATCGCCGAACCGCCAGATGAACACGTCCGGACCGGCGCTGTCATCGACTGGTATTGCGGAGAATGCCACCAGCTTCCCGTCGGGCGAGAACTCAGGGTCGCGGCCCACGATCTGGTAGCCCGACAGGATCGCAGTCGGCTGAGTGGGGCCGGCAGCGGTCGGCCCGGGAGTGGCGGCCGGCGTGGTCGTGGGCGTTGCCGTGGGCAACGACGCCCCTTCGGTGGCCGACGCGTCTGGAGCCATCGTCGGCGACTGTGTCGCAAGAGCCTCGGTCGGCGTCGCGGTAGCGGTCGGCGTGGCGGTAGCGGTCGGCGTGGCGGCGATTGTCGGACGTGGGGTCAGCGTGTCGAGCAAAACCGTCTGTGGCGTGGCCGAGAGCGGCAGGATGGCGATCTTGTCCGCGCTCCAAACGGCAGCCTGGCCGCCATTCGGGGCGATCACGGCCGAGACGGTCGAGTCGCTGGCAATTGACCCAAGGGTCTGGCCGGTCCCTTCGCTCACGGTGCAGCTTCCGTCGGTGGCAACACACTGAGTCGTGCCACCTTTGATCTCATACACACCGGCGTCGGACGCGAGCCAGTAGGTCGTGCCGTTGACTTCGGCCAGCGGCGGCTGCGGCCCTTTGGACGGCTGGCCGAACGAATTGGGCGCGACCGCGATGTTCGAGCCGTCCACCGACCCGGGCCCGGGGTTCACGATTGGGCTCTGCACCAGGACCGAGGCGACCGCCACCACGACCACCACCCCAACGGCGATGGCGGTGGAGAGCAGAGGCCGTCTGCTTGGCCGAGAGACTGGGGCGCGTTCGCCACGACGCTTGGCCGCCGACCCGTCGATCCCGTCGAGCGCCGCCGCTGTCCGGGCCCACAGATCTCGCGGCGGCTGAGGTGCGGCGAGTCCACGGAGTTCGAGATGGATCGCCTGATACTCCGCGGCAGTAGCTGCGCAGTCCGGGCATACGTCGAGGTGGCTCTCCAACCACTCGGAATCGGCCGACGCCAGCTGGGTGTCGATCGACTCGGCCGCAAGCATGCGGGCGCGTTCGTGGGCCTGGTCGCCGGCGTCGACGGGACGCTTCATGTCGGGGCTCACCTTTGGGCCCTCGTGTTGTCGTCGTCGGCGGACCTTCGGGAGTCGGCCAGGCGCGTCTGCTTAGCAAAAGTGGCGTCGATAGTGGCCTCGTGTTCTTCTTCCTGACGTTTCTCATCGGCGAGTGTCTGGCGGAGGCTCTCGCGGGCCCGAGTCAGGAGCGCTCGAGCGGCAACGTGGCTGACACCCAGTGTGTCGGCGAGCTCCAGGCCGGTGAGGTCGTGCACCTCGGCGAGAAGCAACGCAGCGCGCTGCCGCTCAGGAATGCGTGCCAGCGCCCGAGATAGCGGCCCCGAGAGTCTCATCTCCATCGCCAGATGCTCCGCCGAAGGGGCAGCGCCGTGGCTTTCGCCCGTCCACGGCACGAAACGAACGATCCTTCGGCGACGCATCTCATCGAGGACGACCCGGTGAGCTATCTGATACAGCCACGCTCGGGCCTTGGCCCGGTCCTCAAGCGAGTTCTGAGCCTTGTAGGCCTTGATGAAGGTGTCCTGGGCGAAGTCCGCGGCAACGTCGGCGTCGCGCACCATGCGGTAGATGTACGCGTAGATCTCCGCGTGGTGGAGGGCAAAGAGCTCCTCGATGAAGGTCCGGTCGGAGCCTTCAGATGCGGCAGTCACGCCGCACCCCAGTTGCCAGATCGTCGCGCTGATGGACACTCTTCCGCCGCCACTGTCTTACGGGTGAACAGCCAGTAACGCGTCCCCGCGCGCTGGGAATAACGGACGAAGCGGCGGTGACCCCTGTGACGCCGCGGCACCGGTCCCCCTCGTCTCATGGCAGATCTGCGGCTCCCCCCGCCGTTCCGTAGCGCAGCAACTGCTCCACGGCCTCCTCGGGAGAGACCGGGTTGACCGGCAGACCCGTCCCCAGTTCCAGGCCGGCAATCTCGCGAAGCCGCGGGTGGACCTCCCAATGCCAATGGTACGTCGCGTCGACACGTTCGCGGAGAGGAGCCGCGTGAAGAACGAGGTTGTGGGGCGGACCGTCCAGACAGGCCAGGCGTCCGAGGACCTGGCGCAGCGCCTCGGCGGTGGATGCGATGTCGGCGTCGCCTGCGCCGGCGAAGTCCGCGGCATGACGGCGCGGCACGACCCAGACCTCGAACGGCGAACGTGACGCGTACGGGGCGAAGGCGACGCTGGCCTCGTCCTCCCAGATCATCCGCGTCCCGTTGCGCGGCTCCTCGCGGACGAGGCGGCAGTACGGGCACTCGCCCTCGCGGATCATGAAGCGCGCGGCCCCGCCTATCTCCTCCGCAACCCGATGCGGGATCTGCGGCAGGTCGTACAGGTCGAGGCAGAGGTGGTTCGTCCGGGCGCCTGCCTGTGCGCCCCAGTTCTGGACGACCTGCAGGTACTCGGTCTGGCCGACCTTCTGGGCATCGATGAACGCCTGGCGGACTCGGCCGAGCATCGCAACGAGCAACTCGCTGCCGACGGCCTGGAGCGGCCGGTGTTCGCCCGGCGGCGCAACGATGGTGCGCCAGCTGCCGGCGGCCCGAGCCTGAGACATCGCCACTTGCGCCAGACTCCGCTCCATCTCGCGGGCCTCGTCCTGCGCGCCGACGACGTGGAAAGCGTAGTCCTTGAGCGTGCGCACGCGAACGCCGTCACCGGGCGGTTGGGTGCAGTTCTGGCAGACGTCGCCGCCGTCCACGACCCCCGCGGCCAGCGAAAAGCGGCCGCGCTGGAACTGGCGGTCGACGACGGTCGCGACCCACCAGCCGGTGATCATGTCGCGGCGCAGCTCGAACAGCCCGGCGCCCATCAGCCGGCTCCCGCGACGGCGGCGGCCGCGACGGCGGGCGCGCGGAGGGCAAGAAGCCCTTCCAGGTCGGCGCGAGCCTCGTCCGGATCGGCGATGCGCGGGAGGGCGCCGGCGATTTGCGCGTCGATCGCCCTCGCAACGGCGCGCGCGAACACGTCGGCCGCCCGAGCGACCGACTCAGTCGATGGCTCGACCGCCTGACCCAGCTCACTCGCAATCGACGTCGACACGAGACCGGGCATGCCGCAGGCGTCGATCAGCTCGAAGTCGGAGAGGCTGACCGTCACGTTCAGGGCAATGCCGTGGTAGCTCACGCCGTGCTCGATGCGGAAACCGATTGCCCCGATCTTGCGGGTTCCATCGCCGCACCAGCACCCAGGGTAGCCGGCCTTCGGTCCGGCGACGACGCCCATGTCGGCACAGGTCGTGGCTAATGCCGCCTCCATTGCCCGCACGAGCGGCCGAATGAGCAGCCCGCGATCCGCCAGCCTCAGGATCGGGTACGCGGTCAGCTGGCCTGGGCCGTGGTAGGTGACCTCGCCGCCTCGCTCGGTCTCGATCAGCTGGATCCGGCGGGCGGCCAGCTCGGACGGGCTCGCCAGCACGTGCGATCGATCGCTGTGGCGTCCGAGCGTCAGGACGGGCTCGTGCTCGAGCAGCAGCAGCTGGTCGCCGATCAGCCCTGCGGCCCTGGCCGCCACGACACGGTGCTGCAGGTGCCAGGCATCGCGATATGCCGTCCGGCCAAGCCACCACGCAGTGAGAGGGGGGCCGGACGGGGCGGCTCTGCGCGACGACTCGTGGCTTTGGCCATTCATGGCGGTCACGATAGCAAACGCGGCCAGCCACGCCGTCGGCGGGCCGCGTTTGCCTCATGTCAGAAGGCCTCGGCGCCGTTGCGACCCAGGGCCGAGAAGATCCTTCAGGCGCTTGCGCCGGGGACTGCGCGTAGCGTGCCACTCGGAAGCGGCGGGCTCACCAACGCCAGCACACGGCCTGCGGCAGAAACCGCGACCACACGTTTCCACGCAACGATGGGACTGTCATCCCAAGGCACAAGATTGCCACGCGTGTCTCTTTGAACGTTGCGGGCGTTGGCGACGCCACCGTATGGAATGCACTCGCCACCGGTCGCGAGTTGCCGAAGCAGCTGAGATGTGATTCGGGCTAGACCCACGCCGAGGCCAGAGCGATCTACGAGGCCCTCATAGTCGCTCTCCGTGAACACCTCGACGTAGCCGAGTTCGGCATTACGGTTGGCGAACGCCTTGGCTTCATCGTCTAGATCGAAGGACTCGCTCATCGTCCTTCTCCTTCAGCCCGCTTCACGACTACTCGCGGCGGCCATCCAACTGGAGATCCGTGATGCGCGTTCCATGGCCGGTACATCGTCGCCTGTGCGGGCAACAAGAAGGGACGGCCCCTCGTCAGGAGCGAACACGGCGGAAGTCCTCCATCGCCTCGTGCAGGAGGCTTAGGGAGCACCCAGTTGACTGGCGCCGGTGCTCCGAGTGCAGTCCGCTTCGTGACGCTGAGCTGGTCGGCTTGCCGCGGAGCGGGCTCAGCATGATCTCGATCGGGAACTCGGTGCCGTCCTTGCGAGGCGCGACTAGCTCGATCCCCGTCCCGATCTGGGTGGCTAGGGCGTCGGCGGCGGAGCGAAGACCGTCGGCAATGAGCCGTTCCGCGAAGCCGTGCCGCCCCTTTCCCGACTTTCGCCCCTGGCGCGGCGCCAACCCTGCCGGGCGGTCCCACCTGCAAGAAACCACACGACCAATCGAGGCGCACCGCTATCATTGACATGCCCCCAGCTTGAGATGAGTGCAGGCCGGTTCAGGCCGTGCGCTGAGGGCGAAACATGAGATCGAACCAGCCTCTCCCGGACCCGCCCCGTGGCGCTCGCCGGCTGATTCGCTCGCAAGCCGAGCTCGAGGGGCCGATCGTCTCGGAGCTCTTCAGCGTGGAGCGGCTGGAGCAGCACGCGCAGACCCTTGCCGCCGCCCAGACGGTGACCGACTCGCCCCGTCGGGGACACGCCGTCGGGCCGCGCATCGCCGAGAATGGCCGCGTCCTGCTTGAGTCGTACGGCGTCCTGGCCCGGGCGATCAAGGACGAGCAGTCGATCACGCCGGCGGCCGAATGGCTTCTCGACAACTTCCACATCGTCGACGAGCAGCTCCGCGAGATTCGCGACGACCTGCCCCCGGACTACTACCGCGAGCTCCCCAAGCTGGCCGACGGCCATCTCGCGGGCTACCCACGGGTAATGGGCATTACCTGGGCATACATCGCGCATACGGACAGCCGCTTCGAGCCGGAGAGCCTGCGACGCATGGTGCGCGCCTACCAGGACGTGGAGCCTCTGACGATAGGCGAACTTTGGGCGATCGCGATCAGTCTGCGGATCCTCCTGGTCGACAACCTACGCCGTATTGCGGAGCTGATCGTGCGCAGCCGGGCAGAGCGGCAGAAGGCGGACGAGCTCGCCGACAGCCTGCTCGGCCTCGGCAAGGACAGCCCAGAGGCCGCGGCGGCGGCGCTGCGGCGGGTCTCGCCTGAGTCGCTCCCCGCCGCGGCCCGTGTCCAGCTCTTCCAGCGCCTGCGCGATCAGGACCCCGCCGTCACCCCCGCCCTCGGCTGGGTGGAGGAGCTTCTGGCGGCCCAGGGGACCACGGCCGAGGAGATAGTCCGCCTCGAGCATCAGCGCCAGGCGACCATGAACGTGACCGTCCGAAACGTGATCACGAGCATGCGCCTCATCTCGTGGTTCGACTGGGCCCAGTTCGTCGAAAGTGTCAGCCTGGTGGACGAGGTCCTGCGGGCACGAAGTTCTTTCGGGGAGATGGACTTCGCGACTCGAGATCGCTACCGGCACGCCGTTGAAGAGCTGTCGCGGGGTTCGGGCCTGAGCGAGATCGAGGTCGCCCGGAGGGCCGCGGCGATGTCGGATGCGGAGCCGTCAGCTGACGAGGTCGAACCGTCGGTGGCAGGCCGACGTAGAGATCCCGGTTACTACCTGATCTCCGACGGACGCTCTGCGTTCGAGCGGGTCCTCCACGTTCGGGCGCCGTTGGCCGACCGACTTCGGCGCGCTTATCTCCGGGCCGCCGGGTGTGGCTACCTCGGGACGCTCGCGCTGGTCACAGGGTTCATCCTCACCTTGCCACTCCTTCTGTCCGGGAGTGGGCCCGCAGCGGGCGCCGCCGTCCTCGTCGCGATCCTGGCGCTCCTACCGGCCTCGGACCTCGCTATTGCCCTCGTCAACTGGGAAGTCACTCACGTGCTGGGTCCGAGAGCGCTGCCCCGACTCGACCTGGACGACGGTGTGCCGTCTCGGCTGCGAACGCTCGTCGTGGTGCCGATGCTCCTCACCAGCGAGGCCGACGTCGAGGCTCAGGTCGGCGGCCTGGAGGTTCACTACCTCGCGAACCGCGAGGGCGATCTTCGGTTCGCCCTGCTGTCGGACTGGCTCGACGCCCCGACCGAGCACATTCCCGGCGACGACGAGCTTCTCTCGGCGGCGGCGGCGGCCATCGACCGGCTCAACGAGCGCCACGGCGAGGCCCCCGGGGGAGGTGCGCGGTTCCTGATCTTCCACCGGAAGCGCCGCTGGAACGAGACCGAGGGCTGCTGGCTGGGCTGGGAGCGCAAGCGCGGCAAGCTCCAGGAGCTGAATGCCCTCCTGCGCGGCTCGACCACAACCGGGATCCTGACGGGGCGAAGCGCGTCGACCCCGCCGACTGGCGTGCGCTACGTGGTCACGCTCGACAGCGATACGCGGCTGCCCCTGGCCGCAGTGGGTCGTCTCGTGGGAACGATCGCCCATCCGCTCAACCAGGCGACCTTCGATTCGCGGACCGGCCGGGTGACCCAGGGCTACGGCGTGCTGCAGCCACGGATCACCTCGACGCTCCCGGCCGAGCATGGAGGATCGATCTTCCAACGGATCTTCTCCGGATCGGCCGGAATCGACCCGTACGCGTCCGCGGTCTCCGACGTCTACCAGGACCTGCTCAGGGAGGGAAGTTTTACCGGCAAGGGGATCTACGACGTCGACGCCTTCGGCGCGGCGATGGCGGATCGGGTGCCCGAGAATGCCCTCCTGAGCCACGACCTGTTCGAGGGCGTCTTCGCCCGAGCCGGCCTGGTGACCGATATCGAGCTCTTCGACGAATTCCCTTCGAACTACCTGGTCTCGACGGCCCGCCAGCACCGCTGGGCGCGGGGCGACTGGCAGCTCCTGCCCTGGATCCTCGGCCGGGCCTGCGACGCGACGGGCCGGCGGAGGAGGGATTCCATGCCCGGCATCGCCCGCTGGAAGATGGTCGACAACCTGCGCCGGACGCTGTCTGCGCCGCTCACGCTGGCCACGCTCGTCGCGGCCTGGACGCTGCCCTCGGTTTCGGCCGGTGTGTGGACGGCGTTCGTCTTGGCAGCGGCGATCGTCCCAGAGGCGCTGCCCGTCATGGCGGGACTGCGGCCGCAGCGACAGGGCATCTCCAAGCGCAGCCACCTGCGAGCCGTGGGCGGGGACGTCACCCTGGCCGTGGCCCACGTCTGCCTCGGCTTCGTGTTCCTCGCGCACCAAGCGTGGCTGATGGTCGACGCGATCCTGCGAACGCTGGTGCGGATATATGCCACCCGGCGGAACCTCCTCGAGTGGACGACGGCCGCCCAGGCCAAGGCCCAGCCCGACGTCGACCTCCTGGGGTTCTACCGGCAGATGGCTGGCGGAGTCGCCATCGCGGCCGCAGCCGCGGTCCTCATCCTTGCAGTGAAGCCAGGTGCGGCCTGGATCGCCGCACCGTTCATCGTTCTGTGGCTGCTTTCGCCCTTCGTTGCCCGATTGGTCAGCCAGCCACCCCCCGAATCGGCGGCAGAGCAGCTCTCGCCGGCCGACGTCCGGGCGCTCCGCCTGACCGCCCGCCGGACCTGGCGGTTCTTCGAGGCGTTCGTCGGCCCGGAGGACCATGGGCTGCCGCCCGACAACTTCCAGGACGATCCCACACCGGTCATCGCGCATCGCACCTCGCCGACGAACATCGGGATGTACCTGCTTGCGATCGTGACGGCTCGCGACTTCGGTTGGATCGGGACGCTCGAGATGGTGGAGCGCCTGGAGACGACGCTTGCGACCATCGGCAACCTGGAGCGGTTCCGCGGACACCTGTACAACTGGTATGACACCCACGACCTGCGCCGGCTCGATCCGGCGTACGTGTCGTCGGTCGACAGCGGCAATCTCGCCGGCCACCTGCTCGCCCTGTCGAATGCCTGCCGACAGATCATCGACCAACCGATCCCGGTCGCGGCCGCGCTGGCCGGGATCGGTGACGGAATCGCCCTGACCCGCGAGGCTGCAGGCGCTATCGGCGACGATCGGAGAAGTCAGACGCTGACCCGACGGCACCTCGCAGACGCTCTCGGGCTGCCAACGGACATCAGCGCCGCCGTGCCCGCAACGCCCGATGCCTGGGCGGCCCGCCTGGTCGAGCTGTCCGCGTACGTTCGGACGCTGTCGGACACTGCCGCGGCCCTCACCGCAGAGCGCGGAGAGGCTTCGGATGGCGATCTGGTGACCTGGGCCGAGGCAGCTCGACTGGCCGTGAGCAGCCATGCTCGAGACCTGGCCGTTCTCCAACCCCCTCCGCACGTGACCACCTTCCCGACGATCGCAGAGATGTCCGATCCGCCGGTCGGCGCAGCCGGCAACGGAACGCCGGCCGCGGCGATGCTCGTTCGACGACTCCAGTCGATCGCCGACCAGGCCCAGCGGCTCTTCCGGGAGATGGACTTCAGCTTCCTGTTCGACCCGACCCGTAAGCTCTTCTCGATCGGGTTTCGGGTACAGGACGGCACGTTGGACCCGAGCTACTACGACCTCCTCGCCTCCGAGGCACGCCTCGCCAGCTTCCTGGCGATCGCCAAAGGTGACGTCGCCCCGGACCATTGGTTCCGGCTCGGACGCGCGCTTACGCCCGTCGGTCGTGGATCCGCCCTCATCTCATGGTCCGGGTCTATGTTCGAGTACCTGATGCCCGCCCTCGTGATGCGCGCTCCGGCCCTCAGCCTGCTCGATCACACCTACCGTCTGGTCGTGGCTCGCCAGATGAGCTACGCGGCCGGGCTGGGCGTGCCCTGGGGCATCTCCGAATCGGCATTCAACGCGCGTGACCTCGCGCTGACCTATCAATACTCGAGCTTCGGCGTGCCCGGCCTCGGCCTGAAGCGTGGCCTGAGCGAGGACATCGTCGTGGCCCCGTACGCGACTGCTCTCGCAGCGATGATCCAGCCCGAGGCCGCCGCCCGGAACTTCACCCGGTTGAGCAATGCCGGAGCGGCCGGTCGGTATGGCTTTCGGGAGGCGCTCGACTACACGGCCCGCCGGCTGCCCGAAGGGGCGTCGGTTGCGGTCGTAAAGAGCTACATGGCGCACCACCAGGGGATGGCGCTGGTGGCCCTCGGCAACGTCCTCAATGACCGCGCGATGGTGGAGCGCTTCCATTCGGACCCGATCGTCGAGGCCACGGAGCTTCTGCTCCAGGAGCGGATGCCGCGAGACGTGCTCGTGGCCCGGCCGCGCGCCGAAGAGGTGAAGAGCGCCGCCGACGTGCGCGATCTCGTGCCGCCGGTCCTCCGTCGCTTCACCTCGCCGCACGGCTCGACCCCGCGGACGCACCTTCTGTCGAATGGGCGGTACGCGGTCATGGTGACGGCCGCTGGATCCGGCTACAGCCGCTGGCGCGACGTGGCGGTGACCCGCTGGCGCGAGGACGTGACTCGTGACTCATGGGGCAGCTACCTCTTCCTGCGAGACATAGACAGCGGCGCGGTGTGGTCGGCGGGACACCAGCCCAGCGGAAAGGAAGCGGACAGCTACGAGGTCGCCTACTCGGAGGATCACGCCCAGTTCTCCCGTCGTGACGGATCGATCGCGACACGCTTGATCGTTGTGGTGTCGGCGGAGCACGACGCCGAGATCCGCCGCGTGTCGCTGACCAATCTCGGCTCGCACTATCGTCAGATCGAGCTGACGTCATACGCGGAGATCGCTCTCGCGCCGCAGGCGGCCGATGCTGCCCATCCGGCCTTCCAGAACCTGTTCGTCGAGACGGAGTTTGTCCCCGATATCGGCGCCCTCCTGGCGACCCGCCGCCCAAGATCCAGGGACGAGAAGCCGATCTGGGCCGCACATGTGGCGGCGGTCGACGAGGAGACCAGCGGCGTCATCCAATACGAAACGGATCGCGCGCGCTTCCTCGGTCGGGGCCGGTCGGCCCGCTCGCCGGTTTCAGTCATCGACGGCCGACCCCTCTCCAATACGGTCGGCGCGGTGCTGGATCCGATCTTCAGCCTGCGATGTCGGGTCAAGCTGGCTCCAGGCGCAACCGCCCACGCGATCTTTTCCACGGTCGTCGCCGAGTCCCGCGAAGACGTCTTGGACCTGGCCGACAAATACCGCGAGTCGGCCACCTTCGAGCGGGCGGCGACCCTGGCCTGGACGCAGGCCCAGGTCCAGCTCCTTCACCTGGGGATCGAGGCGGACGAGGCCCTCCTCTTCCAGCGCCTGGCCAACCGGATCATCTACTCGGACCCGTCACTTCGGCCGGCGGCAAGCCTGCTGGCAAGCAACGAGCGAGGGGCGCCCGGCCTGTGGGCTCACGGCATCTCCGGCGACCTGCCCATCGTCATGGTTCGGATCGACGAAGTCGAAGACCTCGACATCGTTCGGCAGCTGCTCCGCGCACACGAATACTGGCGGCTGAAGCTCCTCGACGTTGACCTCGTGATCCTCAACGAGCATGGCACCACGTACGCCCAGAACCTGCAAGAGTCGCTCGAGGCCCTGGTGCGGATGAGCCAGTCCAGCCTGGACCCATTGGGCCATCCGGGACATGGCGGCGTATACATCCTGCGCGGCGACCACATCTCCAGCGAGGACCGCACGCTCCTCCAGTCGGCCGCCCGAGCCGTCCTGCTGAGCCGCCGGGGCAGCCTTGCCGACCAGGTCATCCGCCTGGAGCGTCCCGCCGACAGGATCGCCGCGCCCGCAGCAGCGCCCTCTTCAAGGCAGACCAGGAGCGAGGCGCCCGCGCCGCGTCCTGAGCTGGAGTTCTCCAATGGGATCGGTGGCTTTGCCCAGAACGGGCGAGAGTACATCACCATCCTGGGTCCGGGACAATCCACCCCGGCGCCCTGGTTGAACGTGATCGCCAACGCGTCGTTTGGGTTCCAGGTTTCCGAGTCCGGGTCGGGCTACACATGGTCCGGGAACAGCCGCGAAAACCAGCTCACGCCATGGTCCAACGACCCCGTCAGCGACCCGATAAGCGAAGCGATCTATATCCGGGACGACGACAGCGGCGAGTTGTGGGGACCTACGGCACAGCCGATCCGCTACGAGGAATCGACATACGTCGCCCGTCACGGGGCCGGATATAGCCGCTTCGAGCACCTGCACGATGGCATCGGGTTGGACCTTGTCCAGTTCGTCCCGCTCGACGACGACCTGAAGGTCTCGGTATTGACTATCGAGAACCGATCGGGGCGCTCCAGGCGGCTGTCCGTGACGGCCTACGCCGAGTGGGTGCTGGGCACCTCGCGCGGGGACAGCAGCCCTCGGCTCGTCACGGCGCTGGAGTCGGAGACGAAGGCGCTCCTCGTGCGCAACCCGTGGAACACGGAATTTGGCGGCCGAGTCGCCTTCCTCGACCTCGGCGGGCGGCAGACGGCGTGGACGGCCGATCGGACCGAATTCCTCGGCCGCAATGGCGCTCCGGAATGGCCCTCCGGCCTGGAGCGCGGATACCGGCTGACGGGAGCCACCGGCGCCGGCATGGATCCCTGCGCCGCGCTTCAGACCAGCTTCGAGCTCGCCAATGGAGCGCGGACCCAGGTGCTTGTGCTGCTCGGCGAGGCGGGCGGGGCCACGGCAGCGGCCGACCTCATCCGGCGCGGGCGAGCGGCGGATCACGAGGCGACCCTGCGCGACGTGGCGAGTTTCTGGGAGGACGTCCAGGGCACGATCCAGGTACGGACGCCGGACCGCTCTATGGACATCATGCTCAACGGCTGGCTCATCTATCAGACGCTCGCGTGCCGGCTGTGGGCGAGGACGGCGTTCTACCAGGCCGGCGGCGCCTATGGGTTCCGCGACCAGCTCCAGGACGTGATCGCCCTCATGACCTCGAAGCCGGCGCTGGCCCGGGAACATCTCCTGCGTGCCGCGGAACATCAGTTCATCGAGGGAGACGTCCAGCATTGGTGGCATCCGCCGTCCGGTCGGGGCGTCAGGACCCGGATCTCGGACGACCGCCTGTGGCTGCCCTATGCGGTCGATCGCTACATCTCGCTGACGGGTGACACGGCCGTCCTCGACGAGACCGTCCCCTACCTCGAGGGTCCGGCGCTGAGGTCGGACCAGACCGACGCCTACTTCCAGCCTGAACCTTCACGGGAGTCGGCTTCTCTGTTCGACCACTGTGTGGCGGCGATTGACCGGAGCCTGGCGGTGGGCGTGCATGGGCTGCCGCTCATCGGTTCGGGCGACTGGAACGACGGCATGAACCGGGTCGGTAACGAGGGCCGGGGGGAGAGCGTCTGGCTGGGATGGTTCCTGCACACCGTCATGGCCGCATTCGCCCCTATCGCTGAGGCCCGCGGCGAGCGTCCCCACGCAGAGCGCTGGCGAGCCCAAATGAAGACTCTCCGACGAGCGCTCGAGAGCGATGGCTGGGACGGCGACTGGTACCGCCGAGCCTTCTTCGACGATGGCACCCCGCTCGGCTCCGCCACGAACGCCGAGTGCCGCATTGACTCGATCGCCCAATCGTGGAGCGTCCTTTCGGGAGCGGCCCGTCCAGGTCGCGCGGAGCGGGCGATGGCCGCGGTGGAGGAGTACCTCGTCCGACGCGATGACGATCTTGTCCTGCTGTTCACCCCGCCGTTCGACCATTCGAATGTCGATCCGGGTTACGTCAAGGGGTATCTGCCGGGCATCCGAGAGAACGGCGGCCAGTACACGCACGGAGCCATATGGTCGGTCCTCGCCTTCGCGGCGCTGGGCGACGGCGACAAGGCTGGTGAGCTGTTCTCCATCCTGAACCCTATCAACCATGCCAGCACTCGGGCCGGGGTCCAGCGCTACAAAGTCGAGCCTTACGTGATAGCCGCCGACGTCTATTCGGAACCGCCGCACGTCGGCCGCGGCGGTTGGACCTGGTACACCGGTTCGGCCGGCTGGATGTACCAGGCCGGCGTCGAGTGGATCCTGGGATTCCGCCTACGCGGAACGACGCTCCTGCTCGATCCCTGCATCCCTCGCGCCTGGCCGCACTACGAGATCGACTTCCGCTATCACTCCGCCAGATACGAGATTGTCGTGGAGAATCCCCAGGGGGTCAGTCGCGGGGTAGCATCGTTGGAGCTCGACGGACAGGCGCTGACGGGCGGCGGCGCCGCGATCCCGCTCGCCGACGACGGCGCCACGCATCGGGTCCGGGTCGTCCTAGGCTAGGCCGACGCGGGTGGGGGGCCCTGCCTGTCGTCGGTGGCCTGCGGCGATGCGCCCGCTTCGGCGGCCGCAGGGTCGGGCCCCGGAATCACCTCGCCGAGGTAGGCGACCCGGTTGCGACCGTCCGCCTTGGCCTGGTAGAGCGCCTCGTCGGCGATCCGCAGGAGGCTGACCCGCTCGAGCGCCTGGGTGGGCGCCGCGGCGACGCCGATCGAGACCGTGATCCGATCGGTGGTCCCAGGCGCCAGGGACATGATCCTCGACTCTGCCCGCGCACGGATCCGCTCGGCGATCGTGACTGCGGCCGCGGGATCGACCCCCGGGAGAATGACCGCGAACTCCTCCCCGCCATAGCGGGCGGCAAGATCACCGTCGCGCATGCACGAGCGCAGCACCTCGGCGAATGTCCGAAGGGCCTCGTCGCCCGACGGATGGCCGTGGCGGTCGTTGAAGTCCTTGAAGTGGTCGAGATCGAGCATCAGGACCGCGATCGGCTCATCGGCGGTCCGCGACGCGAGTGCCATCTCGAGGGCGCGATCGAAGGTGCGGCTGTTGGCGAGGCCCGTCCGTGCATCCGTGCTCGCCTGGCCCTGCAGCGCGATGAGGAGACGGCGGTTGCCGATCGCGAGCGCGGCGTGCGCGACGTACTGGGCCACGCTCCGGCGGATCTCCACCGGCAGCGCGCGAGGACGCTCCCAGTAGAGGTGGATCACGCCGATCGTCTCGCCGCTCACGAGGGGCACGCACGCGAGGGTGCCGTGCTCGGCTGGGTAAATCGGGCAGTGGACGCTCAGTGGGGCGGCGAGATCCGAGGAGACATACATCGAGCTGCGAACCATCCCCGCGCACGTCGAGAGCGTCTTGAGCGCGAGGACCTCGGCGATCGCTCCGCCCACGATTGCCTCGGGCACCGCCCGATCCTGCGAGTGGTTCAGGACATGGGTCACTCCGGCGTCGGGATGAACGAGCAGCACGAGCGCCTCGAGGTTCGCCTTCGCAACCGCGGTGTCGTCGGCTGCGAACGAGATCGCCTCGGTGAACTGATTGAGGATACCGTTGCGCAGGGAGTCCTTCTGGAGGGTCCGGCCGAACCGGCGGACAAGCCACAGGCTGAGCACTGCGGATAGGACGAGGACGCCGAGGCCGAACACGGTCGCCTCGGTCCGAGTGACTGACAGGGCATTGTCTCGGAGTCTGAGGTCACCATCCGCGAGGTTGAGCTGGACGGTGAGTTCGGCGAGAGCCGCGTTGACTGGTGCTTCGTCCGGGGAGGATCCTCGCGTGAACGGCGCCAGCGCCGTCCCTCCCCCGGCCTCGACTGCGGCGATTGCCGGCTGGGCGAACGAGGAATGCCACGTCGCCGTCGCGTTTTCGAGCACGCTGATCGCGCTGAGCAGGCCCGGCAGCTCGACCGCCTCGACTCGCATCTGTGCCGTGATGGCAGTCTCGTCCGTGACCGCGGCCTCGTAGCGGCTCACCGCTTGTGGATCGGCCGAGAAGAGGTAGTCGTCGATGGCCGACTCCTGGGCATTCACTTCGCCGGCGAGTCGGTCGGCCGCGGCCCACAGATCACTGGTCTGCCGGCTGTCGTTCTGGATGTCGAGTCGCTCGGACTCCGTGAATGCATAGGCGAACCCAACGAGGAGTATCGCAAGGGCCGTCATGCCCGCAATCGCGACCAGAAACCGGTTGTTGAGTGACATCCCGTGGCGCATGAGCTCAGCGTGGAGAGCGGCGCGTGGTCGGGCATCGGACTGGAAGTCCGACTGAGGGGAGCGTTAGTACGGGCGTGGACTCATGGCGACGTGGCAGCGGCAGCTCCGCAACGGACCTCTCGGGCGGGCAACCCCAGCCAGGAGGACGTCGCAACGTCGCCCAATGCCATCGACGTGCCTGACCGGCCTGGCCGTCTCTGGTGAGGTCGAGACTAGGCGGCCACCGCGCCTGGATGGCTATACCCTGAATCTCGCCTGCGGAGTCAAGAACCGGCTCGGCAGCCGGGCGCGGGCCGAAGGCTGGGCCCACCCCCGGCGCCTCTCCGCGCGGCGGCTAGAATCGCCCGATCGCAGGCCAAGCAACAGCGGATAGCACGATCGGTTGGCGGCCGGCTCGATTGAATTGGAGGAGCGACCCCGGATGAGCCTGGACAACCTCGCGATCGAGTATCGGGCCGAGCTGCCGGCGGCCGAGGAGTTCGTGCGCCTCTTTCGGTCGAGCGGCTGGACCGAGGCCTTCGGGGTGGCCGCCGATCGGCTGGCGGCGACGCTACCCCACGCCTGGTACGCGGTCTGCGCACGCTGTGGCGGCCAGCTCGTGGGGACCGGCCTAGTGCTCTCCGACGGAGTCCTACACGCCCTGATCGTGAACGTGATCGTGGTGCCGGAGGTGCGCGGCCACGGCATCGGGACGGAGATCGTGAAACGGCTGGTCGCCCGGTGTCAGGAGGAGGGCCTGCTCCAGGTCCAGCTCTTCAGCGCCCGCGGCAAGCGCGGCTTCTACGAGCGACTGGGCTTCGTGGCCCGCCCTGACGATGGGCCCGGGATGGAACTAAGCGGGCTGCTGAGCGAGCGACCATGACCTGTGTTGAATTCGATGGCTGGTCCATTGCGAGTTGACGGACTAAAGTGGTGGGGCCACGTCGACCGGCCGGAAAGTTCGGAATAGCCGGAAGAGCGCGCGCGGGGAGTGTGATGAGAGATTCGGAGC
>PMYK01000023.1 GCA_003171255.1 Chloroflexota bacterium | reverse complement strand
GCTTCGGCGACGCCCGAGGCGACCGCGAAGTTGGTGCCGTCGTGCCCGGGCGTCGCCCCCAGCGGGAACGGCCGGCCTGGCCAGGGTCCCATCTGCCGCTCCCCCTTCGATCGGTCGAGCTGGTGCTCAGGCGTCAGGGTGCCACACCTTTGCGACGCGGTCCGGCCCGGTGTTTCCGTCGACCGGCGACCCCTCGTGGAATCCAGAGGCCGGCTCAATACCAGCCATGCGCCTTCCAGAAGTCGTACGCGGCGCAGGCCGACGCATAGCGGCTGTTGACGTACCAGAGGCCCCACTTCACCTGGGTCAGAGGGCTGTATTTCCAGTTCGATCCGAAGGCGGCCATCTTGGAACCCGGGTATGCCTGGGGAATGCCATAGGCGCCGTTGGGGTTGCCGGCGGTCGGGTTCCACTTCGATTCGGCCGTCCAGACGGCATTGATGCAGTCGTAGCCCTTGGCGCCAACGCGGTTCTTGACGTATGTGCGAGCGTTCCAAACCGTGTCCTTCATCGTCGGCACCGGTGTCGGTTTGGGCGTGGGGGTGGGTACCGGCGTCGGAGTCGGGGTTGGGATCGGCGGCGTGACGGGCACGGAATTTCCGGCCCACAGTGGCGCCGTTTGCTGGCTTGCGGTGGGCGATGCCACGGCAACGACCGGCTGCACTGAGCTCGCTGCGGGAACCTGCGAAGTCGTGGCGGATGGCTCGGCTTCGGCCGCAGCCTGCGGGACGACGAAGATGGCGGCGTCGAGCAGCAGGACAAAGGCTGCCGCCAGGACCAGAACTACCGCCGGAGACGTCCGCTTCAAGTGGTTCCTCTGTTAGCCGCGGCTGATCCTGATTGCCCGAAGCCGACGGCCGCAAACGCGGACTGGCTGGCAGGGCGGGAGCAACCGGGGTGGGTTGCGCGGCCCCGGCGCGCCTCTCGAGATACGCCTGGGCCATGACGGTTGAACCCGCACGCGTCCGGGATTCGAAGGGCCGAGCGAGCCGCCGACTTCAAGGAACGGGGCACTCAACCACCGGAGAGGGGCAGAATAGCATGGTTGTCGCCGGCCAAGCGCTCGCTGCTGGGCAACTCGGAGGCCGGCCGCCTGCCCGTCAATGCCGCTCGCCCTGGAGCGGCTTCGGTCAGGAGCCGCGGCGCGATGGAGGTTCTGGGTGCTGTATCCGCAGTTCAATCGCTTCCGCCAGTCACACGACCTGTCCGGCTTCTGGGACTTCCGCTTCGACCCTGAAGGAGCGGGCGAGGGGCAGGGCTGGTCACGCGGCTTCGACCGCGGTCGGCCGATCGCCGTGCCGGCCAGCTGGAACGACCAGTTCGAAGAAGGGCGTGACTATCTGGGCCCGGCCTGGTATCAGACTCGCTTCGATCTGCCGTGGAACTGGGATGGGAAGCGGCTCATCGTGCGGTTCGGCTCGGTGAACTACCTGGCGGAGGCCTGGCTTAACGGGACTCATCTCGGTGGGCACGAAGGCGGGCATCTGCCGTTCGAATTCGACATCACGGCGCTGGCGAAATTGGAAGCCAACTGCCTGGTCGTGCGCGTTGACGGCGAGCTCGCCGGCGACCGCGTGCCGCCCGGAAACGTGACCGGCGAGGCCGTCGACTTCTTTGCGAGCCATGGCGGCAACTACCCCCAGGCGCAATTCGACTTCTTCTCGTTCTGTGGGATACAGCGTCCGGTCCTGCTATACGCCGTGCCCACCGAGGCGCTGGCAGATCTCACTGTCATCACCGACCTCCAAGGCAGCACCGGCCAGGTTCGTGTCCGGGCCGTCAAGGGCCCGGCCGAAGGCGGCGACGCCGAAGCCGCCGCGCGTTTCACCCTGCGTGGACACGGGCTGGAGCTGGCCATCACGACCGACTTCACCGGCGACACGGCCGAGGCCGTGCTGTCCGTGCCCGGTGCCGCGCTCTGGTCACCCGGTGCACCCCACCTGTACGAGCTGGCGGTCGAAATCCTTAGGCACGGCACGGTGCTGGATGCCTACACGCTGCCCGTCGGAATCCGGACCGTCGTCGTCGACGGCGACAGACTCCTGCTGAACGGCCACCCGATCTATCTCACCGGCTTCGGGCGTCACGAGGACTTCCCGGTCGTGGGACGCGGCCTGCTGCCGCCGGTGATCGTCAAGGACTACGCCCTGATGGATTGGATCGGCGCTAACTCCTTCCGGACGAGCCACTATCCCTATTCCGAGCAGATGCTGGACATGGCCGACCGCCTCGGCTTCCTCGTGATCGCGGAGACGCCGGCGGTGGGCCTCTACTTCCGCGAAGACGGCCTTGAGCGCCGCGCCGAGCTGTGTCTGCAGTACGTTCAGGAGCTGATCGCCCGCGACCGGAACCACCCGAGCGTCATCATGTGGAGCGTGGCCAACGAGCCGCACTCCAAGCCGCCCCACGCCGCTCCGTTCTTCCGCCGGCTTCTCGACGAAGCCCGAGCGCTCGACGGAACCCGCCCGGTCACTCTGGCCAGCTTTCTTGGCGAGGCGGAGGAGGGATTCGAGTTCTGCGACGTGCTCTGCCTGAACCGTTACAACGGCTGGTACACGGAGCCCGGCGACATCGCCCGGGGGACGGCCCTGCTCTCCGCCGAGCTGGATGCGATCCACCGGAGGTTCGGCAAGCCGCTGATCCTGACCGAGTTCGGCGCGGACGCGATCTCGGGCATGCACGCCCAGCCGCCGGAAATGTGGAGCGAGGAGTACCAGGCCGAACTGATCGGGCGCTACATCGATGTCCTGCGCTCCAAGCCGTATGTGGTCGGCGAGCACGTCTGGAACATGTGCGACTTCAAGACTTCTCAGGGCGTCGGGCGGGCGGGCGCGCTGAATCACAAGGGCGTGTTCACTCGGGACCGGCGGCCCAAGCTCGCCGCACATCGCTTGAGGGAGATCTGGCGGCGTTCATGACCGACCCGACCGCGAGCCAGGCCGAATGATCGAGTACCGCGACGATCCGCAGACACTGACCGCCGATCAGCTGCGTGGCGGCTTCTTCGAGGGTTGGCCTTCGCCGCCGAGTCCGGAGCTGCACCTTGCCCACATGCTGGGGGCCGAGGTCGCGATCGTGGCCCTCGACGCCTCGACAGGCCAGGTTGTCGGCTTCGTCACGGCGATCGGCGACGGAGTCCTGACCGCCTTCATCCCACTGCTCGAGGTGCTGCCGCTGTATCGAGACAGAGGAGTGGGCACCGAATTAGTGCGCCGGGCACTGGCCCGCCTCGGCGACCGCTATTCGATCGACCTTGTCTGCGATCCGGAGTTGGTTCCGTTCTACGAGCGCCACAACGGAGTCCTCGGGACCGCCGTGATGTGGCGGAACCGGAAGGCGACGCAGCGGTAAGGCCGGCCGAGGCCTCATCGGTTTCTGCCAGATACGCCCACCGGGCGTGACATCCGCAACTCCGGCGTCGCCGGTGCGTTCGCGGCTGGGATTCCGCCACGCTCCGCGCTCACCAATCCACCTGCCCGAGCATCTGCTGCCCTCGGACGGCTTCGGATTGCGGATCTCACGCCTACCAGGCGTGGATGACGGAATCTGGGGAATCTCCACCGCTACAACGCACACCAGGCGCTGATGACGAAAACCCGGGCCAGTTCCACCGGCGCACGCCTGCGACGCACGCTGCCGAGGGCAGCGCCGCAGGCGCCGGCACTTGGTGTTTGACGTCCCGCGAGCTAATCCCGATAATAGGGGTCGGAATTAGCACAACCCTCGGCGGCGGTCCGGCGTCCCCCTCCGCTCGGACCGCCGGCCCTTTCTAGGAGCGCGATGGCAACCAGCCCAGAGATCGTCTCCGGTGAGTACAAATACGGTTTCCACGACGATGTCGACTATCTCGAGGAGACCAAAGCCGGCTTGACTCGCGAGACCGTCGAGGCGATCAGCCGGTTCAAGGACGAGCCTCAGTGGATGCTCGACTTCCGCCTGCGTGCATACGAGCACTACCTGTCACGGCCGATGCCGCAATGGGGCGGCGATCTCATGCAGATCGACCTCAGCAAGATCGTCTACTACCGCAAGCCGTCTCAGGGCGAGGAGAAGTCCTGGGACGACGTCCCGGACAAGATCAAGAAGACCTTCGAGCGCCTCGGCATCCCGGAGGCCGAGCGCAAGTTCCTGGCCGGCGTCGGCGCGCAGTACGACTCCGAGGTCGTCTACCACAGCGTCCGCGAGGAGCTATCGAAGATCGGCGTCGTCTTCATGGGCACCGACCAGGGGCTCAAGGAGTATCCGGAGCTCTTCAGGAAGTACTTCGCCACGGTCGTCCCGCCCGAGGACAACAAGTTCGCGGCCCTCAACAGCGCCGTATGGTCGGGTGGATCGTTCGTGTACGTGCCCAAGGGCGTCGAGGTCCCGCTGCCGCTGCAGGCCTACTTCCGCATCAACGCCGAGAACACCGGCCAGTTCGAGCGGACGCTGATCATCGTGGACGAAGGCGCCAAGGTCCACTACATCGAGGGTTGCACGGCCCCGATCTACACCACCGACGCGCTCCATGCCGCCGTGGTCGAGGTAATCGCCCTGCCTCACTCGAAGGTCCGCTACACCACGATCCAGAACTGGTCGAACGACGTCTACAACCTCGTGACGAAGCGCGCCCACGCCCACGCCTACTCAACTGTGGAGTGGATAGACGCGAATACGGGCTCGAAACTCACGATGAAGTACCCAAGTATCTATTTGCGCGGCGAGGGCGCCACTGCCGAGGTCATCTCGGTCGCGGTGGCCGGTAAGGGCCAGCACCAGGACACGGGCGCCAAGGCAATCCACCTGGCACCGAACACGCGCAGCCGGATCATCAGCAAGTCGATCTCCAAGGACGGCGGCCGGACCACCTACCGCGGCCAGCTCAAGGTCGTGCCCGGGGCGACGGGCGTAGTGGCGAGCGTCCGCTGTGACGCGCTGCTGCTCGACGAAGGCAGCCGCTCCGACACGTACCCCTATATCGACATCCAGGAAGACGACACGACGATGACCCACGAGGCCACGGTCGGGAAGATCAGCCAGGATCAGGTCTTCTATCTGATGAGCCGCGGCCTGACCGAGAACGAAGCCACCAACCTGGTCGTTCAAGGCTTTCTCGAGGTCTTCACCAAAGAGCTGCCGATGGAATACGCGATCGAGTTCAACCGGCTGGTGAAGCTCGAGATGGAGGGTTCGCTCGGATGACCGCATCGCAAAGGGTGGTCACCCGGTGACCGACATCGCACAGGGGGCCCCGGCCGCCGCTCCCAAAGGCAACGCCGCGAGTGCTGCGCCCGCGGCCGCGCGGCAGGGGCCGCTCGATCTGACGCTGAGCTTCGTCGACGGGGCCGCGGTGCGGGGTACCGCCGGGGCTGCTGCCGACCCGGACTGGCTGCTCGCCGACCGGCTGGAAGGGTTGCGCGCCTTCGAGGCGCTGCCCATCGAGACGAACCAGCTGTACACCACGTACATCGATCTGCGGAACGCACATCTTGCTGCGGCCCGGCCCTATGCCGGTCCGGCTGCGGTCTCGCCCGGGGCCGGCGCCGCGAAGCTACTCCCCGAGGGAGCGGCCGCGTACGCCGAGATCCGCGAGAACCAGATAGCCGCGCTTGTGCTCTCAGCTGAGGCGCGCGACGCCGGGCTAA
This sequence comes from Chloroflexota bacterium, assembly GCA_003171255.1. Taxonomy (GTDB): domain Bacteria; phylum Chloroflexota; class Limnocylindria; order Limnocylindrales; family CSP1-4; genus Fen-1039. The sequence continues at coordinate 183,608 of PMYK01000023.1, read as the reverse complement.
TCCTGGAAACGCTGGCCCAAACGCAAACACGCGACCCGGAGCTCCTCCGGAAGCTCGTCGAGGGCGGCTGCGCCCTGCCCGAGAACGACAAGCTCGCCCAGATGACGCGCGCCCTGTGGTCCGGCGGGCTGCTGATCCACGTCCCCGATGGCGTTCGTCTCGAGCGGCCGATCGTGCTGCGGTGGTCGGTTGGGGCTCCAGACACGGCTCTGCTGACCCGCACCATCATCTCCCTGGGCGAGGATGCCGAGGTCTCGGTCGTCGAGGAGCAGGTTTCGGCGGACGCCTCCGCGCCAATCTCGACGGATGCCCAGGCCTTCTTCGCCGGCACCACCGAGGCAGTCATCGGCGCCGGGTCGACGCTCTCCTTCGCAGGCCTGCAGGACTTCTCTCTCCGCCAGATCGCCTTCCAGCATCGTTCGACCGTGCTTGCTCGCGGGGCGACCGTTCGCTGGGCGCTGGCTCAGCTGGGCTGTCGGGTCGTCCGCAGTCGAATCGACAATCGACTCGAGGGCGACGGCTCGACGGTCGAGCAGGCGGAGATCGTCTTCGGCTCCGCCGATCAGCTCTTCGACCTGACCTCGTATACGCGCCAGGTCGGTCGCGACACCACGGGCAACCTGCTCTCGAAGGCCGTCCTGGCCGATCGTTCGCGAGCCTACATGAAGGGCCTGGCGACGATCGAGCATTCGGCCCACGGCACCGACAGCTTCCTGGGCGAGTTCGCCATGCTGCTATCCAAGCAGGCCCGCTCCGTGGCGATCCCAAGCCTCGAGATCGATCAGCCCGACTGTCGTCGAGTTGCCCACGCCAGCTCCGTCGGCCCGATTGACGAGACGCAGCTCTTCTACCTGGAGAGCCGCGGCCTCGATCCGGATGAGGCCCGAAAGGCCATCGTGCTGGGCTACCTGGAGCCGGTCGTGGCTCGGGTGCCGCTCGAGTCCGCTCAGGATCGCCTGCGAGAGTTGCTCGAGGCGAAGTGGGACGCTCGCACGGTTGCTCGCCCGGCCGCTGCTGCGGTCGCTTAGGCTCGACATGACAGGGGCCGCCGGCAGCCTGCGTCGGCTCGATCTGTGCGCCGCGGATGAGGTTCCGCCCGGCACGATGAAGCTGTGCGAGGTCGATGATGGCGAGCTGGTGCTCGTCGTGAACCTGGCCGGCCGGTTCCACGCCACCCAGGGGATCTGCAGCCACCAGTACTTCGAGCTGGACAAGGGCTTCTTGACCGGCGACTCGATAACCTGCGCCTTGCACCTGTCCCGCTTCGAGCTGGCGACGGGCGAGCCGCTCGATCCCCCCGCCGAGCTGCCTCTCGCGATCTACGCGGTCGTGGTCGAGGCGGGCCGCGTGCTGATCGAGGTTCCCGGCGGCCCGCTCGAAGTCAACCGCTAGCGACTCGCGACGCTACGCCTCGGACGCGGTGGTCGCGTGACGGGCGCCATCGGCACGGACGCCCGAGAGCGTCGGCGCATCCCGCCTCGAACCTAGCGGGGCAGGAGGCGGCCCAGGCCGAGCTGCTGGGCTCGGGCCAGAATCGCCGACGCGAAGACCACGTCCGCGAGGCCGACGCCCAGATGAGTGAAGAGGATGCGACCGGTCGGGCGGTCGGTGCCGCCGGCACTGCCCCGATGCGTGGCCTCTCCCCGGAGCAACTCGCCGATCGTGGCATCCGGGTCCGGGTAGCCGGCGAACGTCGGGCCGGAGCGCGTGGCCAGGAACTGGTCGCGCTCGTCGACTACGAACAGCGAATCGCGAGCGAGCGCGGCCGGGGCCTGCATGTCGTAGTCGACGGCGATGAAGAGCGCGCTCGATCCAAGCCAGTCGGGGTCGAGCGCCTGGGGGTTCGGGCCGAATGAGACGACCGAGATCACGACGTCGGCCGACTCGACCGCCTCGCGCACGCTCGAGACCGCCTCAGCGGAGCCGATCCCTTCGACGCGCACGGCCTCGCCCGCCAGGGCGGACGCCCGCGCACCATCCCGATCCGTGATGCGCACTCGTGCGCCGGGCAGGAGGTGGCCGATGACCGGAAGGTGGCCGCGAGCCTGGGCTCCGGCGCCCAGGAGCGCGACTCGCGGCTCGTCTCCGCCGACCGTGCCGGCCGTGCTTTCACGCAGGAAGTGGCGGATCGCCGTCCCGCTGATTGCCGCCGTTCGGGCGCCGGTGATCGTCGCGGCGTCCATCACCGCCACTGACTCGCCGGTCAGCGGATCGTTCAGCAGGACGAGGGCGTGGTAGGTCGGCAGCCCGCTGTTCGGGTTCGCCGGGAACCCCGTGATCCATTTCGCGCCGATGAGGTCGTCCGCACCGTCGACCGCCTTGCCGCGCAGGAGTGCCGGCATGGCGTGCGCAAGCGAACCCGGCTGCCGCGGATGGACCCCGATCTTTGGCGGCATCTCTGCGTCGCGTCCGAGGGCGCGCATCGTCAGCTCGGCTAGAGTCAGCCGCTCGGCGAGCGGCGGCATGGCGGCTGCAACTTCGGAAGCGGATAGATGTCGGAGCGGTTTCATCGGTCGTGACTCGTATCGGTCGGGCGAGTCGCCCGGCATGACGGCGGCGGCAGAGCTCGTGGCGCCGGGATTGGCGTCAGCCGATGCGCGCGCCCGGAGTGTAGCGGTAGGATGATGCCGTCGGCGCGAGTGGCCGGAGTTGGCATTCGCTCGCTGGTGCGGAGCCGGCTTGCCGGCCCGGACGCTCGGGTCCTCGTCACGTTTAAGTCTCGCGCACTCGTCCCGCGCGACAGCCAGACCGGTAAGGAGAGCACTTGCACCGAGTTCGGGGCCTAATCGCCGCGGCTCTGGTCGGAGTCCCACTGGGGATCTTCGTCACGGTTTCGCTTCACGCCACGCGCGAGATCGCCGCTCTCCTCGGGTTCGTGGTGGGTCTTGCCGTGTTCGCGGTCGTGGCCACCGGAACCGACGCCCACGACCTCGCGGCGGATGCGGCCTGGCGCGAAGCGGCAATGGACCTGCCGCCCGTCTCGGACAGGATCATCCTTGAACGAAGTCAAGCAAGCATGCCTGGCCCGGGGAAGCAGCGGCGATCAGCCGCCCGGTTGCCGAAAGACGGCGTAGCCGCACAATCAGGCGACACAGCGAGCCAGGGAGCGGAGCCGAAATGAGCCCACTCGATCGAGCGAGCCTCTAGGCGAGGCTGCTTGCGCAGGGTCCGTTGGCTCCTGCCCTCCTCGCTCACGGACATCCAGTGAGTGGCTCTTCCTGGCGCTCCGCTGTCGATTCTGCGGGGATCGGCTAGGCTGGACGCGAGGCGCGATGGGACGTCTCACTATTCGGCCCGAGGACGAGAGAAGAGATGGGCGCTTTCGAACGGATCGACGAGACGGACGCTCGCATCCTCGAACTCCTGCAGCGGGACGGGCGAGAGTCGTACGCGGAGGTCGGGCAGGCCGTCGGCATGAGCGGACCCTCGGCCCACGAGCGAGTCAAGAAGCTGGAGGCCCGCGGCGTTATTCGCGGCTACGCGGCCCTGGTGGATCCCACGCTCTTTGGCTACAGCGTGCTGGCCTTCGTCTTCATCAAGCAGGTTCCGGGCACAATCGCCACGGACATGACGGGCGACTTCGTTGCCATCGAGGAGATCGAGGAGTGCCATCACCTCGCGGGTGAGGCGGACTACCTCCTGAAGGTTCGCGCGACCGACACGCGCCATCTCGAACGGGTCCTGCACTGTATCCAGCAGGTCCCGCACGTATTCACCACCGAGACCCAGGTGGTCTTCTCGAGCGCTTTCGAGCGCCGACCGCTCAGCCTGGTGCGCGAGCCCGAGGCCCTGCAGAGCCAGTCGGGATCGTGACCGACGCCCGGCCACCGGCCGGAGGGGCGGCTACCGTAGGCAACGTGACCGAGGTCGCGGCCGACGGCCAGCCCGTTACCGCTGCGGCGAGCCGCAGAGGCAACGCCGTTCCAGAGCCACAGGTCACGACGATGTTCGACTCCATCGCACCGGTGTACGACCGAATGAACACGTTGATGACTGCCGGGCTGGATGGCCGATGGCGGCGCTCTGCCGTCCGTGCCGCCAGGCTGAGTCGGGGCGGCTCGGCGCTCGACGTGGCCTGCGGCACGGGCAAGCTCACCGTCGCGCTGGCGGGCGCGGTCGGGCCTGAGGGGCGGGTGCTGGGAGTGGACCTTTCGCCGGCGATGCTCGATCAGGCCCGGCTCGCGTTCGGCGAGCTCGTCGGTGTCGAGTTCCGGGTCGGCAACGCCCTTGCTCTGCCGGTGGCGGACCAATCGTTCGACGCCGCCACAATCGCCTTCGGACTGCGAAACCTGTCCAGCTTCGAGGATGGCTTCCGAGAGATGGCAAGGGTCGTTCGGAGTGGGGGACGGGTAGTTTGCCTAGAGCTGTCGGTGCCACGCCCGCGATTGGCGGCCCGGGTCTACGAGGGCACGTTCCGCCTTATGGCGCCCGTGGTCGGAACCCTCTTCCGCCGCCGTACGGCCTACAGGTATCTCCCGCACTCACTCGACGGGTTCCCAGCAGCCGAGGAAATCGCGGCCACGATGCGACGCGTGGGCCTGCGTGACGTGTCATTCAGGCGGCTGGCGCTTGGAGCGGTCGCGCTCCACGTAGGAACGGTGGCTTAGCCACCGGGTCAACGAGCGGCGGCTCACCGCGGGTCCGGGTCAGCCGGCCTGCTCGCCCGTCTCGTTGGTCTCGCTCGCGATCGATTGCGTTCGTTCGACTTCCAACCGCCGGGCCTCCGCGGCCGCCTGAGCCTCGCGGATCTTGCCGTCGACGTAGGCGCCGTGGAGACCCAGGAGCTTGACGATCGTTGCTTCGTCGAGCGGCATGTCATCCGCGGCCATCTCCTTGGCCAGAAGAGACGCCTCGACGGGATCGACCGGGCCGCCCGGCGTCTCCATCGATTCGAATGGGTGGTCGGCGATGAAGAACCAGGTCACCAGTCCGCCTATCACCAGGCCGAGAAGACCGAAGAAGAAGTAGAACGGCATTTGGGGCCCTTCCCTGGGGCTGTTCACGTCTGTGAGTCGCACGCGGGGTGCTCGGGTCCGGGTTCTCCTCCGATGGCTGCAACCCGGCGCAGGGTCAGTATACGGACCATGGCCCGCCCGGGAGCCGGACCGCGCCGCCCGGTACACTGTGCCGACCATGATCGACTTCACCCCAAGCCCAGTTGCCCTTGCTCTTGGCCCTCTCGAGATCCGCTGGTACGGGATTGCCTATGTAGCTGCGATCGTCGCCGGCACCTGGCTTGCATTCCAGTTGGCCCGCAGGCGCGGCGAGCGGGTCGACGTCATCGTCGACAGCTTGATCGTCATGGCCGTTGCCGCGCTGATCGGCGGCCGGGCGTATCACGTCATCGACAAGTGGTCTACGGGCCCCGATTACAAAGACCACCTGGCTCAGATCTTCCTGCCCCCGTATAGCGGCCTCGGCATCTATGGCGGTTTGTTCACGGGGATGCTTGCCGTCATCTGGCTGACGCGCCACTACAAACTCAACTTCTGGCGGTGGGGCGACATCATCGCGCCGTGCATTCTGGTGGCGCAGGCGGTCGGCCGCTGGGGCAACTTCATGAACCAGGAGCTGTACGGCCCGCCGACCACCCTGCCCTGGGGCATCGCCATCGAGTGCCAGTATCGGGTCTCGCCGTACGAGTGCCCGGCGACGCCGGCCAACGCCCACTTCATCCCGCTCTTCTTCTATGAGTCGGTGCTCAGCCTGATCGGCATCTTCGTGATGCTCTACCTGTGGCGTCGCTTCACCGCGCGTGGCCGCCTGCTCATCGCCGGAGACGTTGGCCTGCTCTACTTCGTCTGGTACGGGCTGGAGCGGAGCGGACTCGAGCTGTTCCGCAGCGGCTACGATTGGACCCTCTTCGGCCTCCCGATGGCCCAGCTCGTGGGGATTGGGGCCGCGGTCGCGGCCATCGTCGCCATCCTGGTCCGCCACTGGTGGGTACGCAGTCATCCGGAGAGCGCCGGTGGGGGCACGACCGAAGCGGCGCCTGAGCCCGCCGAACCCGCCGGACTCGCCGAACCCGCCGGACTCGCCGAACCCGCCGACTTCGCAGATCCGGACCCGACAACCTAGCCTCGCCAACTCGTAAGACGAAGAGCGCCGGCGCTTCTGAAGCGATCGAATCCTATCCCCGACGCCTACCGCCCCTTTGGGCAGGGTAGCGCGGTGGTCGATCGGGCAGCCCGTCGCGAGCGCCTCGGGCGGTCGCTGAACGGCCCCGTTTGCGCGACACCCCTGCTGATCCGTACAATTCGGACATCCCCGAATACCGACGCAACTCTAGACAGAACCGTCGCCCCGCCGGTCCCGCTGCCCCGAGCCTCGAGTGGCTTCGCTGCGTGAGGCGGGCCATCAGCCCGGGGACAGCTAGGAGACAACGTGGCCACGATCGGCGCTAGGGTCGAAGGGCAACCGCAGAGTCTGTCTGCGGCGCATCCCGTCGTTCGCTGGGTGAACGAGGTTGCTGCCCTGACTACGCCCGACGCCGTCTACTGGTGCGACGGCTCGGAGGCGGAGAACAGCCGCCTCTGCCAGCTCCTCGTCGATGCGGGCACGTTCATCCGCCTGAACCCAGACCTCCGACCAAACAGCTTCCTTGCCCGTTCGGATCCGTCCGACGTCGCCCGCGTCGAGGACCGGACCTTCATCTGTTCCGAGAAGGAGGAGGACGCCGGTCCGACCAACAACTGGCGCGATCCGGCCGAGATGCGCGAGACGCTCAATGGGCTCTTCAAGGGGTCTATGCGCGGCCGGACGATGTACGTCATCCCGTTCTCGATGGGCCCGGTCGGGTCTCCGATCGGACGCCTCGGAATCGAGATCACGGACTCGCCGTACGTCGTGGTGAACATGCGAATCATGACCCGCATGGGCGAGAGTGCCTTGGCGGAGATCGCCAAGAAGGGCGATTTCGTGCCGGCCATCCACTCCGTCGGCAAGCCCCTGGCTCCCGGCGAGAAGGACGTAGTCTGGCCGTGCGATCCGGACACCAAGTACATCGTCCACTATCCCGAGACGCGTGAGATCTGGTCGTTCGGCTCGGGCTACGGGGGCAACGCGCTGCTCGGCAAGAAGTGCTACGCCCTGCGGATCGCCTCGGTCATCGCTCGCGACGAGGGCTGGCTGGCCGAGCACATGCTGATCATCAAGGTCACCGCGCCGGACGGTCGAGTCAAGCACATGGCCGGTGCCTTCCCGTCGGCGTGCGGCAAGACGAACCTGGCCATGCTCGAGCCGACCATTCCGGGCTGGACGGTCGAGACGATCGGCGACGACATCTGCTGGATGAAATTCGGTGACGACGGCCGACTTCATGCAATCAACCCCGAGGCGGGCTTCTTCGGAGTCTTGCCCGGCACGAGCATGTCCACCAATGCCAACGCGATCCGGACCCTCTACGCCAACTGCATCTACACCAACTGCGCGTTGACGGACGACGGCGACGTGTGGTGGGAGGGGCTGACCAAGGAGCCGCCGACTCATCTCATCGACTGGACCGGCCTGGACTGGACCCCCGATTGCGGGCGGGTCTCGGCCCACGCCAACGCCCGCTTCACCGCTCCGGCCAGGCAGGACCCCGCCATTGCGTCGAATTGGGAGGACCCTGCCGGCGTCCCGATCGACGCCATCATGTTCGGTGGCCGTCGGGCCTCGACTGTTCCGCTCGTCCGCGAAGGGTTCGACTGGGAGCACGGCGTCTTCCTCGGCTCGATCATGAGCTCGGAGATGACCGCCGCGGCGGTCGGAACGATCGGCAAGCTGCGCTTCGACCCGTTCGCGATGCTGCCGTTCTGTGGCTACAACATGGCCGATTACTGGGGCCACTGGCTGCAGATCGGTCGCAAGGCCGGGGCCGTGCTACCGCGCATCTACCTGGTTAACTGGTTCCGCAAGAACGCCGAGGGCAAGTTCATGTGGCCCGGCTTCGGCGACAACAGCAGGGTCATCGAGTGGATCTTCGGGCGGTGCTCTGGCGAGGACGATGCCGTCGCGACGCCGATCGGGCTGCTGCCCGCTCCGGGCGCTCTCGATACCGGCGGTCTGGCCATCTCCGACGCCGACCTCTCGGCCCTGCTTTCGGTCGATCCTGCGGCTTGGGTCGACGAGGCGGCAGCGATCGAGGAGCACTACGCCAGGTTCGGCTCGAAGCTGCCCACGGCTCTGGCGGCCAGGCTTGAACGGATGAAGCAGGGCCTCGCCTCCGCCTGACCGCAGCCGAGGCGCGCGCTCGATCGTTCCGGGCGTAGCGTCTACCGGTTTTAGTAGGCCATACAACCGCACGCAAGGGCCGTCACGGTTACGATCCGCTCAGTCAGCCGGTCGGCCACCAGCGCCGGCCAAAGGCAGCGATCGAGGTCGCGCCGGCCCCCTCCGCCGGCGTCCCGCCAAGAGGGAGGTCCACATGCCAGTCTGTCGTCGCAAAGTAACCGTGATTGGTGCGGGCAACGTTGGAGCCACGGCGGCTCAGCGGATTGCCGAGGCGGGCGTTGCCGACGTCTACCTCATCGATGTCGTGGAAGGGTTGCCCCAGGGCAAGGCACTCGACCTTGCCGAGTCCGCCCCGCTCCAGCACCACGATCAGGTGGTCTTCGGCACAAACGACTACGCGGACACGACCGAGTCGGACGTCATCGTCGTGACCGCCGGGATGGCCCGACAGCCCGGACAGACGCGAGACGACCTGCTGCTCAAGAACACCACAATCGTTCGCGACGTGGTCGCCAAGGCTGTCCACTACTCGCCAGACTCGATCCTGATCATCGTCACCAATCCGCTCGATGCAATGGTTCACGTGGCGCTGGAGACCAGCGGCTTCCCGCGCGAGCGGGTCATAGGCATGGCCGGCGTCCTGGACAGTGCCCGGTTCCGGGCCTTCATCGCCCAGGACCTGGGCGTCTCGTCGTCCGACGTGACGGCTTTCGTGCTCGGTGGCCACGGCGACACCATGGTTCCGATTCCCCGCTACTCCACAGTCGGTGGCATACCGCTTCCGGAGCTGATGAAGCCCGAACGCATCGCGGAGCTGGTGGATCGGACACGCACAGGCGGAGCTGAAGTGGTGGCGCTGCTGAAGACCGGGAGTGCCTTCTACGCGCCGGCTTCGTCGGTGCTGCACATGGTCGACTCGATCCTCAATGATCGAAAGCGCGTCCTGCCCTGCGCCGTGTTGCTGCGTGGCGAGTACAAGATCGACGGCCTGGTCGTCGGCGTGCCGGTCATCCTCGGAGCGGCCGGAGTCGAGCGCATCATCGAGGTTGCCCTCACCGCGGACGAGCAGAAGGCGCTGCAGACGTCAGCCGGGTCTGTCAGGGGCCTGGTCGAGACGATGCAGAAGCTGCCGGCCTGAACTACTTCCGGGCCGTACCCGCCGCCCCAGGTCCGGAAGGCCGGCACACAGGAAAGCCCCGGCGGTCCCGTCCTGCCGGAGCTTCCCTGGGCCAGTCGACCCAAATGACGCTGGCCCCGTCCCCCGCGGACTACGGGACCAGCGCATTTCGCCCGTCCGATCCCCCTCGGTGGCGGCCCGTTGCCGCACATCGGGCGATCTCCCCCCACTTGATTCGGAGATTGCCTGGTATTGTACCGGGCTTTCTCCGACATCTGTATGAAGCCACGTATCGGCTGGTCCGACCGAGTGTCTACCCGACACTCGAAGTGTCGGCCAGCCGACATTTCGAGTGTCGCCCGACCCCGACGGCCAGGTATCGGTAAACTCGATCGGTGCCCGCCGCCATTCGTCTCGACTTCGACCCATCGACGACCGTCTTCGGGCTGTCGATGCGCTTGGAGACGCTCGCCCTCGCCGGCGTCATCTTCTTCGTGCTGGTGCTCGCGGCGCTGAGCGCGGGCAGGTCGCGCGGCGCCCCGGCCGGGCCGGAAGGAGCAGTCGATGCCGCCGGGCCGAGGCTGCGGCGCGATGACCTGGTACTCATTGCCTTCGGGGCCGTGCCCGGGGCCGTCGTCGGCGGACGACTCGGCTACGGGCTGCTCCACTTCGACTACTACTCCGCCAATCCGGGTGCGATTACCGACCCCGGACAGGGCAGCTTGGGCCTGACCCTTGGAGTCGTACTGGGGACGCTGACCGCCGTGGCCGTGGCCCGACTGCTCGCCGCGCCCGTCGGGCGGTGGCTGAGTGTCGCCAGCGTCCCGGTCCTTCTGGGGCTCGGCCTCGGCAAGTTGACCATGATCCTCGGCGGTACCGGGCAGGGCAGCTACTCGGACGCGTCATGGGCGACCAGCTACGTTCAGACGGGACCGTGGGGCAGCATCAACCCGAGCTTCCCGGCGCTGCCGTCCCAGGCCGTCGAAGGCGTGCTCATACTCGCACTGGCGGTCCTCGTTCTCGCTGCGCCCTCGCTGCTCCGGCTCAGAGTGCGGCGCTGGCGGTCGTTCGCCCGGCCCGCCCTCGCGCCGCGGCGCGACTGGGCGCTCCTTGCCGGTGGCCGGCGCTACCTGACCGTTCTCGGCCTGTGGGCAATCGTGAGGTTCGTTGCTGCGTTCACATGGCGCGACGCCCACGTCCTTGGTCCATTCGTGGCCGACCAGGCGGTACTTGCGTTGGTGGCAATGGTGGCCTTGTACGGGCCGCCGACCGCGACTGCACTCCGCCGCACTCGGGCCGCGCTGGGCCGGCGTCGAGTCGCGCGCCTCGAGGCACGGTCGGAGAAGGCCGCTCTAGTCGTCGCCCAGAAGACCGCCGCGGACCAGACCGCCATCGCGACCGACACTAGCCTGGGCGAGCCGGCCGATGGAGATTCGACCGCCACCGAAGGCCACACCGTGGAGACGACGGGGCCGGTCGCCTGATCGGGACGCGCCGTACGCCCTCGAGGCGGTCGTGCCGCACCAGTTCGGCGCCCGTCGGAGTATCCTCGGAGGGCTCCCCGGACTGGCGGATGAACTCCATGGCCGCCCCTGTCCGGGCCAAGTTTTCGGAGGGATGATGCCGCCGTCGCGCCCCGGGTCGAACCCCGCGAGAGATCCAGGTCGGCCGGCGCCAGCGTCCAAGCCCGCCGCTTCGAAGCACGCGGTTCCCGCGGGCCGGCCGGCTTCGATCCCAGGCCGATCGGCGGGCGTCAAGAACGTGCGAGGCCCCAGGCCGCCCGCCCGTGCCCTCGAGCCGTCTCGGACGCCACCCGTCCTGGTCCGTCAGCTGCGGGGCGGCGTGTCCGAGAGCCGGCATCGCGGGTCGATCGTCGAAGTCGGCACCGACGGTTCTGTCCGTCGAGCTCTGGGCGACCCGGACACCCTCGTCAACCTCCGGTCCGCGGCTAAGCCATTCACCCTTGTGGCCTTCGTCGAGGCGGGCGGGGTGGGGGAGTTCGAAATCTCGGACGCCGAGCTTGCCATCATGGCCGGATCCCATTCCGGCGAGGACCTCCACGTCAGGACGCTGCAGGCCATCTTCCGCAGAGCCAACGTGTCGCAGCAGTACCTCGCTTGTGGCTCTGAGGGAGCGCCCCTCGACGTCTTGACCGCGACCCGGCTAGCGCGAGATGGCGAGAAGCCCGGTTCCGTTCGACACATGTGCTCGGGCCAGCACGCGTCGATGCTGCTGCTCTGCCGGATGAATGGCTGGCCGCTCGAGGAGTACTGGCTGCTCGACCATCCGGTCCAGCGTCTGCTCGAGGCGACGATCGCGCGCGTCTTCACCACCACGCCCGAAATGCTCGTCCTCTCGGTCGATGGCTGCGGCGTACCGACCTACGCCTTTCCCCTCCACGAGGTGGCCCGGGCGTTCGCCATGCTGGCCGATCCGGCTGCCGTACCCGCCTCCGATCCTCGCTCGAGTCTGGCCGAGGCCCTCGTCCGCATCCGCGACGCCATGATGGCCAACCCCGAGATGGTGGCGGGCAGCCGCAACAGGCTCGACACGTCGGTTATGAAGGCCGCACCGGGCCGCATCCTGGCCAAGGGTGGGGCCGAGGGTCTGCGGGGTTTCGCGGTCCTCGCGGGCGAGGGTCGTGCCACTGCCTCTGGGGTTGCGCTCAAGATCGAGGACGGCGGCGGCTACGATCGGGCCGCCTCGGCCGCGTCGGTGGAGACGCTCCGGCAGGTCGGGGCGCTCGACCCCGCGGCGTTGCGGGCGCTGGGTCGGTATCACCGCCCCGTGGCTCTTGATCCCCGAGGCGAGCCTGCCGGCTACGCGGTCGCGGAGTTCGAGCTGGCCCCGGTCGGGGAACTGCTGTAGGGCGCGCAGGCCGCCGCCCCGTACACTTAGCCCATGACCGACATCCGGGTTCGAATCGCGCCCAGCCCAACGGGACAGTTCCACCTGGGCAATGCCCGGACGGCGCTGTTCAACTTCCTTTTCGCGCGCCATACCGGCGGGACGTTCATCTTCCGTCTCGAGGACACGGACCAGGCCCGCTCCACCGAGGCCTACGAACGCGACATCATCGAGGGGATGCACTGGCTCGGGATCACGTGGGATGAGGGGCCCGGCGTCGCGGGTGGGACCGAGCACGGAACATATGGGCCGTACCGCCAGATGCAGCGACTCGAGCGCTACACCGAAGCCGCCACGCGCCTGCTGGCCGAGGACAAGGCCTACTACTGCTACTGCACGCCCGAAGAGCTGGATGCCGAGCGCAAGCGCCAGGAGGCGGCGCACCAGTCGCCACGCTACAACGGCCGCTGCGCCCGCCTGACCGCGTCCGAACGGGTCGCCTTCGAGGCCGCCGGCCGCTCACCGGTGGTGCGCTTCCGGATCCCGACGGACCGGACGATCGCCTTCGACGACATAATCCGCGGCCACGTCGAGATCGATACCAGCGCCCTCGGCGGCGACCTGGTGATCGTGCGCTCCGACGGCTCGCCGTTGTACCACTTCACCGTTGCGGTCGATGACGCGGCGATGGCCATCAGCCACGTCATCCGCGGCGAAGACCACCTCTCCAACACGCCCAAGCACATCCTTCTCTTCGAGGCTCTGGGATCGGCCATCCCGCAGTTCGCGCACCTGCCGCTCATCCTCAACCCGGACCGGACCAAGATGAGCAAGCGCAAGAGCCAGACCTCGGTGGCCGCATATCGGGCAGAGGGGTTCATTCCGGAGGCCTTCGTCAACTACCTGGCGCTGCTCGGCTGGTCGACCGGCACCGAGGAGGAGGTTCTGTCGAGCGCTGAGCTGATCGAGCGTTTCGACCTAACGACCGTCAACAAGGCCGGCGCCATCTTCGACCGCGAGCGCCTGGAGTGGCTCAACGGCCAGTGGATTCGACGCCTCTCGCCGACCGACCTGATCGACCGGTTGCGGCCGTTCCTGCAGGCCGAACTCGATGCCGGGCGCATCGACTGGCTGCCGGCGGACGATGAGCTGCGGGCCCTGCTGCCCGTCGTCCAGGAGCGATTGCCGACCCTCGATTCCATCGGCGACCTGATCGGCTTCCTGTTCGTGAAGGACCTCGACCCGGAGGTCGCGGTCCTCGTACCGAAGCGCTGGGATGCCGCCACAACCGCCGCCGCCCTGGCGACCGCCCGCCAGACGATCTCCGAAATCGGCCGCGTAGCGTGGGAAGCGGATGAGATCGAGCCGCCGCTGCGGCGTCTTGTCGAGGATCGCGGCTGGAAGGCCGGCGATCTGTTCATGGCCATCCGCGTCGCCGTCACCGGCCGGACAGCCACACCGCCACTCTTCGATACGATGGTGGCCCTTGGCTACGAGCGGACGCTGGCCCGGCTGGATCGGGCGATCGAGAAGCTCGCGGCGCAGGCGGGCCCCACCCCGTAGGAGTACTCGGGATGGCTCGAACGATACTGGTCGTCGATGACGAGAAGACACTCCGCGAGACGCTGGCCGAAAGTCTCGCGGACGAAGGATTCGCGGTGGTCCAGGCTGCCGACGGTCGCGAGGCGGTCGAGGCCTTCCGGCGCCATCACCCGGACCTGATACTGCTCGACCTGATGCTCCCGGAGATATCGGGAACCGACGTTTGCCGGATCATCAGGGCCGAGTCGGGCGTGCCCATCCTCATGCTCACCGCGAAGAGCGCGGAGGTGGACAAGGTCGTCGGGCTCGAGCTCGGCGCCGACGACTACGTCACCAAGCCATTCAGCTTCCGCGAGTTGCTGGCCCGAATCCGGGCCTTGCTGCGCCGGTCCGAGACGCAGGCCATGTCACCTGAACCGGAGACCGTCGACATCGGCCAGGTGAGAGTGGATCTGGCAGGGCGACGGCTGCTCCGCGGCAGCGAGGTTCTGCCCATGAAACCGAAGGCCTTCGAGCTGCTGGCCTTCCTGCTGCGCAACGCCGGCCACGTCTTCACCCGAGACCAGCTGCTCGAGCACGTCTGGGGCTACGATTTCGCCGGGGAGACCAGGACCGTGGATGTCCACGTCCACTGGCTGCGGGCCCAGATCGAGGACGATCCCGCAAATCCCGCGTATCTGGAGACTGTCCGAGGAGTTGGCTATGTTCTGCGACGCCCCGAGGGCGGTTGAGGCGCAGGTGGCGAGTTGTCGGCAGGAAGCCGGCGGTCTCTAGACCCCGAGCAGGTGAAGCCCCGCGCCGACCGGGCCCGACAGCAGGCTGAGGAAGAGATACGCGCCCGCAGCGATCAACGCAGACGATGGGATCGTCAGGATCCAGGCCGTGGCAATGCTCCTCACCATTCCCCAGTGGACCGCGCTGGCTCGATCGCTGGTTCCGACGCCCATGATCGCGCTCGAGATCACGTGCGTCGTCGAGACGGGCATGCCGAAATGCGAGGCGGCCAGGATGATAGATGCGGCCGTCGTTTCCGCGGCGAAGCCGTGGACCGGGTCGAGCTTCACGACCCCCTGGCCCATGGTCTTGATGATCCGCCAACCACCCATGGCGGTCCCCAGGGACATAGCGGTCGCGGCCATGAGGATGACCCACACCGGCACCGTCTTGTCGGGGATCGCTTTGGCGCTGAAGAGGGCGAGGGTCATGATGCCCATCGTCTTCTGAGCGTCGTTGGAACCGTGGCTCAGGGCCATGTACGCGGCCGAGAGGACCTGCAGCCGTCTGAACCGGTCGTTGATGCGGCGGGGGCTGGTGGCCTTCGACGCTTCTCTGGTGACGGTGTCGGCGGCCTCCTTCGGCCCCTCATTCGAACGCCGCCGTCGCACTGACGACAGGGCATGGCGCGGATTCGCCCACCCGATCGCGTTCAGCAGGGCGACCATCACTGTCAGGCCGATCGCGAAGCCGAGCACGGGCGAGCTGAAGAGCGGAACCAGGACCTTGAACCCGAAGTTGCCCCACTGGACCGCGTTCGCGCCGGCCGCCGCCCATGCCGCACCGATCAGGCCACCGATGAGAGCGTGGCTGCTCGAACTGGGGATGGCCAGTGCCCACGTGATCAGGTTCCAGGTGATGGCCCCCATCAGGGCCGCCATCAACACCGTGGCGCCGTTATTCAGGATCATGTTGTCCTGGACGATGCCGCTGCCGATCGTGCCTGCCACAGCCGTGCCGAACACCAGGGCCCCCACGAAGTTGGCTGTGGCCGAAAGGAGGATCGCGTGCTCGGGCTTTAGGGCTCGAGTGGACACCGACGTGGCGATGGCGTTGGCGGTGTCGTGAAAGCCGTTGATGTAGTCGAACGTGACGGCCAGCGCGAAGATAGCGATCAGCGCCAGGAGCGTGCCTTGGGTCAAGTCGGTGCGCCCTCGTGTTCCTAGGCTCCGGCGACCGCCGGCGGTCGACTAGAGGCTAGCAGGTCGGGAGCCCGGTTGCCGCTGGCCGACACCCGAAGGGCGTCTTCCGCCCTACCTGATCAGGCGGGTGCTATGGGTTCAGGTCTTCGACCTCGCCCGTGGCCAGGAAGACTACGTCTTCGGCGATATTCGTCACTCGGTCGCCGATGCGCTCGAGGTAGTGGGCGGCGAATAGGATCCGTGTGCCCGGGTCCACTTTGGCGGGATCGGTACGCATTTCCTCGAGCACGTCATCGAAGAGCTGGTGGTAAAGCCTGTCGATCTCGTCGTCGCGGGCGGCGACCTCGCGGGCCCGCTGCTCGTCGATGTCGACCAGGGCCATGACCACGTCGCGGACCTGGCGGGCGGCCAGCGTCGCCATGGGCGTCAGCTCGTCGTAGGTGACCATGCTGGTCACACCGGCGAGCTTCCGGGCCTGCTTGGCGACCGAGCCGGCGTGGTCGCCCATCCGTTCGAGCTCGTAGGTCACGCGGTCCAGCGCCATCAGGAACCGCAGATCACGGGCAACCGGCGCCTGGGTCGCTATGGTCATCGCCACCACGGCTGAGACTGCCCGTTGAGTCTCGTTGACTCGGCCGTCGGAGGCGATGACCTTGCGGGCCAGCTCGGCGTCGCGGTGCACGATTGCGTCCAGGGCGGCGAGGATCTGTTCCTCGACATACGAGCCCATGCGCAGGACGCCGTCCTTGACCTCGCGCATCTCGCCGTCGAGACTCTCGCGCATTCGTTTGGCGTCGTGTCGCTCAGTCTCCGCGGCCGTGTCGACCGCAGAGAGCGTGCCCGATCCCAGGATAGGCATGCCGGGCTGATCCTCCACGGAGCGCATCGTCGACTCCTCGTGCTGCCGGGCGCTCATCCGAACCGCCCGGAGATGTAGTCCTCGGTAAGCTGCTCGCTGGGTCGCGTGAAGATCTGGCCGGTCGGTCCGACCTCGACCAGATACCCGGCCCTGTCGTCGGCCATCGTGAAGAAGGCGGTAACGTCGCTGACCCGGGCCGCCTGCTGCATATTGTGCGTAACGATGACGATTGTGTAGGCCTCGCGAAGCTCGCGCATCAACTCCTCGATGCGGAGCGTGGAGACCGGGTCCAGGGCGGAGGCCGGCTCGTCCATGAGGATCACTTCAGGATCGGTCGCCAGGACGCGAGCGATGCAGAGCCGCTGCTGCTGGCCGCCCGAGAGCGCCAGGCCGGACTTGCGCCGAAGGTCGTCCTTCACCTCATCCCAGAGCGCAGCCCGTTTCAGGCTGGTCTCGACGAGATCGTTGAGCTTGCGCCGGTCGTTCAAGCCGCGGCGGCGCGGGCCGTAGGCGACGTTCTCGTAGATCGACATCGGGAACGGGTTAGGCCGCTGGAAGACCATGCCGACGCGACGCCGAAGCTCGACCACGCTGACGTCGGCCTCCATTACGTTCTCCCCGTCCAGGCAGACCTCGCCTTTGACGCTGGCCCCGGGGATCAGGTCGTTCATGCGGTTGAAGCAGCGCAGGAACGTGGACTTGCCGCTGCCGGATGGTCCGATGAGGGCCAGGATCGAGCGGTCCTGGACCGTGAGCGACACGTCGCGGACGGCAACCTTATCGCCATAGCTGATCGAGACATGCTCGGTGGCGATCTTGATATCGGCGGGCCTGGCGGCCACTTGGACGGCCGCGCGAGGCGCCGTCACTTCGACACGCCGGAGCACGGGTTCAGGATAGACAGCTGTGATTGGCATCTCGTCTCCAGCGCTCATGAGGCGGTCAGCTTTCGGGAGAGGACGCGTCCAACGAAACGCGCCCCGAGGTTGAAGATCAGGACCATCGATATGAGGATCGCGGCCGAGCCATCGACGATCTGGTTCTTGAATGCTCCCAGGCCCTCGGAGTTGAGCTTGTAGATGTAGACCGAAAGGGTCGTGGCCGGGCGGAATGGACTCCACGGGGAGGTTGGGTTGGTGATGTCCAGGTTCATGAAGTTGTAGTGAGGCGGCGTTCCGATGCCTGCTGTGAAGAGCAGCACGGCCGCCTCGCCGAAGACCCGGCCGGCAGTCAGGATCACGCCGGTGATCAGACCCGGTATGGC
Organism: Chloroflexota bacterium; assembly: GCA_003171255.1. Taxonomy (GTDB): domain Bacteria; phylum Chloroflexota; class Limnocylindria; order Limnocylindrales; family CSP1-4; genus Fen-1039. Next base: position 165,849 of record PMYK01000023.1, on the reverse strand, counting down.
CAGCGGCACGACGACGTGCCTGATGGTCTGCCACTTGGTGGCGCCCAGCGCCAGGCTGGCGCTGCGCTCGTCCTGCGGCACGGCGCGCAGAGCCTGTTCCGAGAGGCGCGTCATGAGCGGCAGGTTGAAGAAGGTCAGGGCCAGCGCGCCGGCCAGGGCGGTGAAGCCCCAGTGGAAGTCGTCGACGAAGAGAATCAGGCCGAACAGGCCGACAACGATCGAAGGCACGGAACTGATCGACTCTTCGGCGAACCGGATGGCGCCAGTCACGATGTTGTCGCCGGCGTATTCGGCCATGTAGATCCCGCCAAGGAGGCCGACCGGAACGGCGATGAGCATCGTCAACGCCAGCATGTAGATCGAGTTCCACAGGACCGGCATGATGCCGCCCAGCGTGGTTTGGCTCGGGTTGTCGAGGATGAAGCTAAGCGAGACCACACCCCACGCTGCCATGGCGAAGTGGAGGATGATGCTGCCAAGAATCAAGAGGACCAGCGCGCCCGTTCCCCACAGGACGACAGTCGCCGCTCGGTCGGCCAGGATGCTTCCTCGGGAGGCCTTGCCTTTGAGGCTTGGTTTCGCGCCACTGCTCCGGCCGATGGATCCTGCGTTCGCGGTCACGAGCCCATCCTCCGCTTGTTGATGACCCGAACAAGTACGACCGAAGTGATCGAGATGACCAGCAGGACCAGGCTCATTGTCCAGAGCGCGTCCTGCCACGGTTCGCCGAACACCGTGTTGCCCATATCGAGCGTGATCTGCGATGTCAGGGTCGTCATCGGCTGCGTGATCGCCTCGGGCAGGGTGGGCGAGTTGCCGATGACCATCTGGACCGCCAGGGCCTCGCCCGCGGCACGGGTCATGCCCAGCACTACGGCTGTGAGCACGCCGCTGAGCGCCGACGGGATCAGGATGTGGCGGATCATCTGCCAGCGTGTTGTGCCCAAGGCCAGAGAGCCGGTCCGAAGCTCCTGGGGCACTGCGCGGAAGGCGTCGTACGAGACGCTGGTGATCGTTGGCAGCACCATGATCGATAACACCAGCGAACCCGCCAGCCATGAGAAGCCGGTCAGGAAACCCGGCATGCTGAAAATCGTCCCGACGATCGGCAGCGAGATCACGATCGGACCGTTGAAGGTGTCCGCGAGGAAGGGCACCAGGACCGTGATGCCAAGCCAGCCCCAGACGACGCTCGGGATGCCGACGAAGATCTCGAGAGCGGGCTGGACGATCGACTTGGCCCATTTGGGCGCAACCTCGGAAAGGAAGAGCGCCACGCCAACCGACAGCGGCGTCGAGATCAGAAGCGCGCCCGCCGTGACGACGATGGTTCCGAGGATGAAGGGCAGGATGCCGAATTCTGGCGTGTCGGCCAGAGGGTCCCACTTGGCGTCGAAGATCGCCCCGAGCGAGTAGCCGTCCTTGACGAACAGCTGGGTGCCCTGCCAGACGATGAAGATCATCAGCATGGCAACGACGATGATCATCGAGGCTGCCGCGACGAAAACGACCCGTCTCGGGAGGTCGAGCCGCTCGAGCAGGCCAGGCTTGGCCCGCAGTTTCGATGTTGGGTAGGCGCTTGTCAGTGAAGCCATCGGCGCTGCCTCGAAGCGATCACTCGTGAGAAACAGGAATGCTCCGGGTCCCGTTCGTCACCACGGGACCCGGAGCGTGCTTCGAGCCTACTTGGAGATCGGCCCGTAGGAGTCCTTAGGGATGATGGTGCCCTGGACTTCCGGACCAACCATGTACTGGAGGAACGCCGCGGTGAGGCCGGTGGCATCACCCTTGGTGTATAGGTTGCCGTCGGCGGCCAGCTTGTAGGTGCCGCTTCCGACGTTGGCGATCGTGGCGTCTGTGCCGTCGAGCTGGAGGCCGTTGAGGAGCGGCTTGTTGGTCGGGTCGTTGTAGTAGGAGAAGCCGATGACGCTCACGGCGCCCTTGGTCGTGGTGATCGCGGTCGTCACCGCGCCGTTGGTGTCGAGGGTCAGGGTCGTGCCGCCGGTCGCCTCGGTCATGCCGTTGAGCACCAGCTTCTTGAAGGTGGCGCGCGTACCGGACGAGGCCGGGCGGAAGATCAGGACGATCGGGAGGTCGGGCCCGCCAACCTGATTCCAGTTGGTGTCCTTGCCGGTCCAGATGTCCTGGTTCTGCTGCGTGGTCAGGTTCGTGACGCCGGTCACGTCGAGGTTGGTTACGACGATCCAGCCCTGGCGGCAGACGACATGGTCGACGAGCGAGTTGGCGTCCGGAGTGGCCAGCTTGGTGTTGGCCAGGACGTCCGACTCACCGATGTTGACAGAGCCAGCCAGAACCTGGCTGAGGCCGGTGCCCGAGCCGCCGCCGTTGACGGTGATCGTGGCGCCTGGGCATTCCGCCGCGTACGCCGTTGCGGCGTCCTGGATCAGCGGCTGGAGGGCGGTGGAGCCCGAGGTCGTGATGGTACCGGTCACGCAATTGGTGGTCGGCGCCGGGGTCGCGACGGGGGCGGTCGACGCGGCCACGGACGCCATGGCGGCCGCAGGAGTTGCCGGCGTCGGAGTGTCGGTGGGCTCGGCCGTGGGCGTGGCGCCGGTCGAGCTACAGGCTGCGGCGAACATCGCCGCCGCGATGGCCAGAGCGCCGAAGCGCCGAGTTCCCTTGATCAACTCTGTGTCTCCTCTTGCTGGGCAGCTAACTCAATCAACCTGTTCCCAGTTCCGAGGGAATCGTCAAGGCGCGGGCTTAACGCGGTGTTGGCGGTTCGTTAACGTTCGCGGGTGGACGGGGCTAGGCCGGGGTAGGCCGGGGGCTATCCTGTTCGCCGCCCGTGGACCCCAGCGGAGGGTCGAACAGATAGCCCGACCCGCGAGCGAGGAGCGCACCCGCCAACGACGGAATCCGCCGTCGGAGGGCGGCTAGGCGTGCTTGACGACTATGCGCTCGATCAGGTCCGCGACGTCCTCGCACTTGTCGATCGTTTCTTCGAGGAGCGAGTAGACATCCTTCCATTTGAGAACGTCGATCGTCTTGGCGCCATCGTCGAAGAGCCCGGCGATCGCCGAGCGGCTTAGCTTGTCGCCCTCGTTCTCGATGCGATGGACTTCGATGATGAACGGGTCCAGATCCTTGAAACCACGCAAGTTGCTCAGAGCCTGGTGGAGCGTCTCGCAGGCCTGAACGACCAGGGCGGCCTGCTTCACCGACATCTTGGTCGGCGATTCGATGCGGTAGAGGACGAAGGTGTCGGCTACCTCTTCGATCAGATCGAGGATGTCGTCCAGGCCGCTGATCAGGGCGTGGATCTCCTCGCGGTCGAAGGGCGTGACGAAGGTCGCCTCCAGGCGGCGGCCGATGTTGTGGCTGATCTCGTCGCCCCTGTGCTCGGTGTCGCGGATCTTCTTGGCCGCCTTGTCGGGGTTGTCAAAGCTGCGCAGCATGGCCTCGAGCTGGCGGGCGCCGTCCAGGACGTTGGCGGCATCCTCAACGAAGAGGTCGAAGAAGCGCTCTTCGCGCGGGATCAGTCGAAACGAGGGCACCTGGCCAAACCTCCGAGAGAAGCAGCGATCGGTCTGACGGCCCGGCTCTGTCGGGGCTCAGCCGCGGAACCTCAAGACACCAACACCCGTTAGGGTAGCGGTCGGCGGTCCACACTGCCATATCGACCCGGTCTGCGTGCCGAGCGTCCTGAGCTGTGCCATGCTCGACACATGGATTGGGTCGAGATCCTGTTCATCGGGGCCCTGGCCTCGCTGCTGGGTTGGGCTCTCGCGCTGGCCATCACTCGCGGCCGGGCGCTCGAACGGTTGCGCGAGGCGACCGGCGCGGCCGACGCCGACGATGTCGAGAGACGGGTCCGTCGGGCGCTCGAGGAGACCGACGATGCCCGCTGGCAGGCAGAGCAGACGGGCCACGACACAGGCTACCTCACCGAACTTCTGACGGCGGGCGTGGTTCGGCTTGGCGACGACCTGACGGTGGAGTCTGCCAACGGAGCTGCCCACGTGATGCTCGAACGGCGGCCGGGCTCGATGGTGGGACGGTCCGCGCTGGAGGCGTTCGTGGACGCCCGCATCGAGGACATCGCACGGACGGCGATGGAGTTCGGCTCCGCCAATGGCGAGTTGACGGTCCGCTCCGGCTCGGGCGCCACCGTGACCGTGCGGGCTCGCCGCTCGCCTGTGTCAGGCGTGTGGCTCGTTCTGGAGGACGTGTCGGAGCTGCGCCGCTTGCAGCGGATCCGGGCCGAGTTCATCGACAACCTGTCGCACGAGCTACGTACTCCATTGACGACGATCAGCCTGCTGGCTGAGCTGGCCGCTCGAGACGCCAGGTCGGCTTCGTCTCGTCTGCGGGACCGGATCTCGAAGATCGAGATCGAGACAGGGCACCTGACTCAGATGGTCAACGAGCTGCTCGACCTGTCGCGCATAGAGAGCGGGACGGCGCAGCTTCTGCTCGACGACGTCGATCTGGTCCGCGTCGCCCGAACCACTGCCGAACGGCTCCGTCTCTTTGCCGAACGCCAGGGTCTCCGCCTCGATCTCGAATTGCCCGATCATGTCGCACCTGTTCGCGGCGACGAGGATCGGCTGGGCCAGGTCCTGATCAACTTGCTTCATAACGCCGTCAAGTTCAGCCCGGACGGAGGTCGGATCGTGGTCGGCGTTCGGGAGGAGGAAGGCGAGGTCAGGGTCTGGGTTCGGGATCCCGGTATAGGGGTGCCAAACGCCGACCTGACCCGCATCTTCGAACGCTTCTACAAGGTAGACCGGGCTCGCGTCAGGGGCCGAGGCGGCACCGGTCTGGGTTTGTCGATCGCGCGCCACGTGGTCGAATCACATGGCGGACGTATCTGGGCCGATTCCGAGGAGGGTTCGGGCTCGACCTTTACATTCTCGATTCCTACGGCTCCGGTCGCCGGGACGACCAAGAACCCGGACGCGAGACCGGCCGTTGACGCCATGTCGGACGCGCCTGTCGCCTGATCGGCCGCTGGTCCCGGTCTGGGCGGACCGTCTGCCGCGACGACGGTTCAGGCCTGGACTTCGGGCGAGGGGGGGTTCCTCTTTGCCGCCGCGGTCCTGGTAGTTGTCCTCGGCGCCGCCGGCCGAGCGGGCGTTCTGGTCGCTGCGGTCCGTGCGGTCGTCTTCGATGTCGCGGTCCGAGTCGGCGTCGGCGTCGGCGTCTTTGCAGCGGGAGGTGCAGCGGTAGGTGCAGCGGCCTTGGCCGGCGGCTTGACCTGGACTTTGGCCCTGGCGGTCTTGGCGGTCTTGGCGAGGCCCTTTGCCTTCGAAGCGCTTGCGGCCTTCTTGGCAGCCGCCTTCCACAGGAGCCGACTGGACTTCGCCATCCTGGCCGCGTCTACCGCAGTCTCCAGTCGCTGGCGGCGCCGGTGAGCTCTCTCGAGCTTGCGGACCCGCTGCACCTCGGTCTTGGTAGCGCCTGCGAGCTGGCGCTCGAGCCGCATCACTCGCTTCTTGGGAACGCGCTTGGGCTTGGGCAGGCCAGCTACACCTTCCGCAATGAATGTCTCGAGCCTGGATGCGTTGCCCGCCGGCGCCGCTCCATCTGCTCTCCGAACTCGACCCTTTGGCATCTCGCGGTCCTCCCGCTTCGGCTTATTTCAAGTCACCCGAATGGCCAGGTGCGAATCGCCCGTTCAAATTGGCACAGCAAGTATACAAACGGGTGCGCCGTCTAACAGTCGGCTGTCAATCGCGATTCGTGAGCAGGTCCGGGGGGATCAGCCAGCGCAGCACACCCTCGCCCGCGCCGATCGGTCGGACCAGGTCGATCCGCACCAGCGCGCCCTTCCGAATGGGCAGTGCAGGAATCCCGGTGAGTTCGGCTGCAAGCTCGCTGAAGTCGGGATCGTGGCCGACCAGCAGGGGAGTGGCAGGATCCCCCGAAGCCCGGAGTATCTCCTCTATCGCCTCGAGGCTCAGCGGTCCGCCCAGGGCGTCGTCGACCCGGATCGGCAGGTTCAGGGGTGTGGCCACGAGTCGCGCAGTCTCTAGCGCTCTCGCCTTGGGCGAGCTGACGATCGCGTCCGGCTCGAAGCCGACCTCCGCGAGGAAGAGGCCCAGGGCCTCGGCTTGGAGTCGGCCCTTGTCGCTGAGGGGCCTGGCGGCGTCGGGCCCGGACCACTTCATCGGATCGCCGGCGTGGGCGTGGCGCAGTAGATGCAGATGCAGCTCCGGGTGGGCGCTCATGCACGGATCATGCCACCGACCCGCGCCTCTCGCCTGAAACAACCGCGAGTCAGCCCTTCGGTGCCGCCTCCGGCGCCGTCGCTCTGTAGGCGAAGACTTCGACCTTCTCGAGGGTGATCAAGCCGTCACCCACCATGGCATCGAGGTCAGGCAGAACCGCCCGGAGGCGCCCCTCCTCGTCCACGATTTCGATCAGCACCGACAGGTCCTCTGAGAGCCGCAGGATCCGAGTCGTGTGCAGATGGGACTTGGCACCGAAGCCCTCGATGCCTCGCAGCACCGTTGCCCCGGCGATGTGGCGCTCTCGCAAGAACTCGACGATCGCCTGATAGAGGGGCCGGCCGTGCCAGTGGTCGCTCTCGCCGATGTAGATCCGGACCAGCAGGGCGGTTCCTTCGAGCTTCATCCGATGGCTCTCCCGACTGTGAGACCGGCCAAAACGGCACCCATGCCGAGGACCACCGACAGTGTGAGGTTGAGCAGGGCCAGGCCCCAGCTGCCGTCCTCGGCCAGGCGCCACGATTCGAGCATCAGAGTTGAGAAAGTCGTGTAGGCGCCGATGAAACCGATCATCACCGGCCCCCGGATGCGTGGATCGATCGACGCCTTCTCGAGTGCCAGTGCAAATAGCAGACCCAGGGCGAAGGCGCCGCTCAAATTCACGACGAACGTGCCGGCCGGAAAGGCCCCGACCCTGGTGCTGCCGCTGATCCAGCCATCGACGAGATAGCGGGCGATGGCACCGAAGAAGCCCCCAGCTCCGATCAGGATCAGGTCCATTGGCTAGGGGCGCTTGTCACGGCAGCCGGAGCGGCGCTGGAAGCGGCTGATTGGCATGGCCCGAAGTCTACAGGGCGGCCGTTGCCCGACCCAGGGCGCGGCGGAACGGGGCCCCGTCGACTGCCCGCCAGACCGGGCCGAGCGCCCGCCGCCGGCGGGCGACCTCGCGCTCGCGGGAGTGGAGATAGGCACCGATCGCCTCCGACTCCACCGTGGACAACTCGTCGGCCCGGGCCACCAGAAGGTCGCGGGCCAGCTTCGTGGCGACATCGGCGTCGTTGAGGCAACCGAGGTGGTCCTGCAGGGCCGCGACTCGCTCGAGCAGAAGCGCCGAGTCCGGGCCGAGCGTCTCGCCGAAGAACTCCAGCGTGTATCGCAGCCACTTCGTCGCGATCCTGAGGTCGTGCAGGGTCTCCACGTCTGCCCAGGGCAGGACCAGCTCGTAGGCTCGGACTGCCTCGTAGGCGGCCCAGATCGCGGACGCGGCGCGGTCCCGGACGCGGTGCGGGGCCGTCGGCGTGGCCACCGCGGCTGCGCTATTGGCCCCGGCGTCCAGAAATGCGTCCATCTCCGTGGTGAAGGTCGCGTATCGGTCCGAATCCAGCTCGGCTATGAGTTCCTTCCGAGCCGACGACCGCTGCCGGCGCCAGAGCGACAGCATGGGATTGAGGCCTGGCTGATGATCCTCGTCCAGGCCGTTGCTGTAGGCCTCGAGGCCCCCGATCAGAACGTCCAGGTCGCGCACCACTCCGAGCCGGTCCGCGATCGTCTCGAGGTGCCGACGAATCTTCTTGGTCTTGCCCGACTTGAAGGCACCGTCGAATACGCGCCAGGCCGCCCGCATTCTCCTGGTGGCGACGCGCATATCGTGGACTTCTTCTGGGTCGGTGCCGGCGCGGGTTCCCTCTTCGCGGTGCTGCATCTTGGAGAAGTGGAATCGCAGTACCTTGCATGCGGCCTCGGGCAGGCTGTCCTCGGCGAGCACGCCGAGCGTGCGAGGGCCGAGTCTGGTTCGGACCGGCGGCTCGGCCGCTGCCGGGTCAGCCGCTGCGGGGTCAGCCGTGGCCTCCTCGGCCACTGGGGCAAGCTCGGTCTCGGTCTCGGTGCCCGCCGTCTCCTCGGCGTCGGCCATCGAGTCCTCGGCGGCCGCCCCGCCGCGGCGCATCTTGGGCTTGGCCCCGAGCAGGTCGGCGGGTGCCTCAAGCCAGCGCTTCTGGAGATCCTGCGGCATCGACGGCATGGCTGCTCGGATCGCCTTCACGCCCCGAGCGAGCTTGGAACGCGAGACCGGGCGCAGGCTGTCATCGGTCCCGAGGATGGCGGCCAGCGCGGCCAGCGGCGTCTCGGCGCCTCGCTTCAACTCGACCTCGAGCTCCTCGAAGCTGTCGAGGACCCTCCCGTCGCCCACGATCTCGACCTCGTCGAGGCTCAACTCGACCCGCGTGCCGCGGGCCTGCAGAGGTCGTGACCGCCGCAGCTGCCGTATCGTCAGGAACTCGACTACGGCCTCGTCGCCGCAAAGCTCCATGACCACGTTCCGGGCCTGCGAGGCGGGCCAATCAGCGGGAATCAAACCCGCATCGGCCGGACCCTCGATTTCCTCGCGACGTTGGAACTGTCCACTGGAAACGTTCAGAGCCTTGAGGCTGATCTCGGTGCCGTGTGACGTCTTGCGCAGACGCGCCGCGAAGCCCGCCCGAGCCAGCGCCCAGTCTGGCGAGTCGACGTAGCGATCCTCCACCCGTTCTGAGTTGATCGGTCCGGCGGGCGTGAATGGGCCGAGCTCGGGTGCCACCAGGTAGCGATCGGCTCCGCCGGGCGACGCCACCTGGAACTTTGTCTCGACTTCAATCCTGCGGCCCGTAGACATCGACCAACCCCGCTGCCTGGAGCGCTATGCCCTCGGATCGAGCGAGCCCATGCCGGCATGCGGTCGGTGGGGTGCCACGACCGCAGCCGTCGCCATCTCGACGGCTTGCCCCTTGAGCGTCTCGAACGTGTCGATGGTACCCCGTGCGCCGGTCAGATCTTCGGTTCGGTGGTACTTGCCATCGGCGCCCAGCTGCCAGGACCGCCGGTCGTCTGCCAGCATCACGTCGAGCACGGCGTCGATCCGAGCCCTGGCCTCCGGGTCCTCAATGGGTACGAGCGCCTCGACGCGGCGATCGAGGTTCCGCTCCATGAGGTCGGCCGAACCGATGAACAGCTCCGGCTCGCCGCCGTTGAGGAACGAGAAGACCCGAGAGTGCTCGAGGTACTGGCCGACGATCGACCGAACGCGGATGCCCTCGCTGATCTCAGGGATGCCGGGCCACAAGGAGCAGATGCCGCGGATGATGAGGTCGACCCGGACTCCCGCTTGCCACGCCTCGTACAACCCGGCGACGCAGGCAGGGTCCACGAGGGAGTTCAACTTCAGGATGATGCGAGCCGGCCGGCCGGCTCGGGCGTGGTCGGTCTCGCGTTGGATCATCTCGAGGATCCAGCTGCGAAGGTTCATCGGGGCCACGATGAGGCGCCTGAAGTCGCGCTGCCGGGACAGGCCGGTCAGCACGTTGAAGAGGTCGCTGACGTCGGCGCCGAGCTCGGGACGACAGGACAGCAGCCCGAAGTCCGTGTACAGCCGGGCCGTGCCGGAGTTGTAGTTCCCCGTTCCGATGTGGACGTAGCGCCTGAGGGTCGACCCTTCGCGGCGAACCACGAGCGATGTCTTGGAGTGCGTCTTCAGGCCGACCAGTCCGTAAACGACATGAGCGCCGGCCTGCTCGAGCTTGCGAGCCCAGACGATGTTCGCCTCTTCGTCGAAACGGGCCTTGATCTCCACCAGGACCACGACCTGCTTGCCTCGTTCCGCTGCGGAAATCAGGTCCCGGATGATCGGCGAGTCGCCGCTCGTGCGATACAGGGTCATCTTGATCGACAGGACTTCGGGATCCGTAGCCGCCTGGGTGATGAAGCGCTGCGTCGAGGCCGCGAAGCTCTCGTATGGATGGTGGACGAGGATGTCGCCGTTGCGGATCGCGGCGAAGACATCGGCCGGCTCGTCCTCGTCGAGCTGCACCAGGCGGGACGGCACGACAGGCGAGTAGGGGGGCAGCTTGAGATCGGGCCGGTCCAGCCCGGCGATCTGCCAGAGGCCGGTGTGGTCGAGCATGCCGGGGATCTCGTAGCAGTCTGCGGGGTCGACGCCCACGCCCTTCTCGAGGACCCTGCGCATCGAAGCGGGCATGACCTTGTCGACCTCGAGTCGAACTGCGTCGCCGAAGCGCCGTCGGCGAAGCTCCTCCTCGAGGGCCAGCATGAGGTCGTCAGCCTCGTCCTCCTGGAGCTCCAGATCCGCATCGCGGGTGACGCGGAACAGGTGAGTCTCGAGGATGGTCATGCCCGAGAAGAGCATGTCCAGGTTGGCGGCGATGACCTGTTCGAGGAGGACGAACTTGCTCTGCCCGACCTGGAGGAAACGTGGCAGAACCGGCGGCACCTTGACGCGAGCGAACCGCTCCTCCCGCTCATCGGGATCTTCCATGCGGATTGCGATGGAGAGGCTCAACGTGCTGATATAGGGGAATGGATGGCCGGGATCCACGGCCAGGGGCGTCAGCACGGGATAGATCTCGTCGATGAAGCGCTGCCGCAGCTCCGCGTGGTAGTCGGGCACGTCGGCGTAGTCGACGATGTCGATGCCGGCCGTCGCAAGCTCCCGGCAGACTCGCTCGAAGACCTCGCGCTGCTCATCGAGCAGCGAGCGGAATCGCGTCCGGATATCAGCCAGCTGCTCGGCGGCGGGCTTCTCGCCCGGTGTGGCCGAAACGGCGTGGGCTTCCGCCTGCTCCATCAGTCCGGATACGCGGATCTGAAAGAACTCATCCATGTTGCTGGCGAAGATGGCCAGAAACTTGATCCGCTCCAGCAACGGATTCCGCTCATCGCCGGCCTCGTACAGGACACGGTGGTTGAACTCCAGGGAGCTCAGCTCACGGTTGATGTACGGGAACGCCGAACCAGCCTCGCCCTTGGGGGGCGCGGGCCTGGCGGCTGTCCTGCGGATGATTGCGGTCACCTGTTTGTCCGTGCGCCTCGAGGTACTGGTGCCAGACGACTGGGGGAGTGTATCGGCCCATTCTCAACAGTCGGCGCGCGACCGCAATAGGCGGGGGTCCCTGACATCGTGGGGCGATATTCTGCCCGGGAGTCGCGAACGGAGCTCGACCGGCGGATCCAGCCTCAGCCCTCGGCCCGATAGCGACGCTCGCCCGTTCGTGGATCCATGTAGACGCGCATCAAGCAGTGGCTGGTTGGGTCCGTGAATACCTCTGTGGTAGGCGCGAAGCGCGGCTCCATGTAGCCGACCTCGCCTCCACCGGGGCCCGGCTCGGCGTTGCTTCGCTCCGCGGCGATAGAGCGATAGCGCGTCCTCTGGAGCACGGACGTAACCATCGCCGCGATGCCGATGACGATCCCCCAGAGGCCTGTGGGCGCCTCTGGCGAGTTCGTGGACAGCATCGCCAGGCCGCCCAGGAAGAACAGCAGCCCCAAAACGAAGCTGAGTATCCGTATCGATGAATGGAGCATTCCTGCCTCAGTGCCACCCGCCCTGGCGGCGGCCTGGTCGAGCCACGCTCAGAAGAACGGGCGTGGCTCGAGCCGGTGGAGCTGCCGCGGTCTTGCGGTAGCCCCACCGAGCCCGTGACGGTGCTACTCGTTAGTCGGGCGGCCGCCCTCGGCATCGGGAACCACTACCATCGCGGTCCCGTAGGCCACGATCTCGGACATCGAGGTGCCGATCTCGGACGAGTCGAAACGCATCGACAGGACCGCGTTGGCTCCCATGAGAGTCGCGTTCTGGACCATCCGGTCGAGGGCCTGGCGGCGCGTGTCTTCGAGCAGCTGGGTGTACTCGTGGATCTCGCCGCCGACGAGCGATCGTAGACCCGCCGCGAAGTTGCCGGCCAAACCGCGGCTCCGCACGACCAGCCCGAAGACCTGGCCCTTGACCTCGGTGACGCGATAGCCGGCTGCGTACGGGGTTGTGGTGACGATCATTCGATCTCCTCCGAAGGTTTCATGGCGACGGCTGGGTCGAGTGGTTGCATCTCTATACCCCGCTCGCCCGCGTCGCCGAGCAGGTGGGGCACGGGCAGTTGGCCCGGAGCGCCTCGTACGTGTAGTAGCCCGTGTCGTGACCATCGGCCCACGTCGGCGCCAGGGCGTAGGAGCCGATGAGCCGCATGTCCACGAGTTGCGTCTGGACCGGCGTAAGCGTCGGGTTGGTGTCGAGCCAGCCGGGTCGTCCGCCCTCGCCCTGACAGAAGGCACACGGGCAAAGCAGTCGAAGGGTCACGACGTCGAACTCGGTGCGATGACCGTCCGACCAATCGATCGTGACCAGGCCGGCTTCGCGGTCCGCCTTGATGCTGGTTGGCTTGTTTGCGGGACTCTGGCTCATGCCTCATTCTAGGGGCGGCGTCGGGGCGGACGCCCACCAGCGTGATCACGGAGCAGCGGACCCGGCTCGATTGCGTGGGTTGCCATGAATCCCGCCGCCCCAGGGCGTCCGGGCCAGACCTCGGCCCGTCCCTCCGTCGATCTATCTGGTCGAGCTGCACAGCTTCCGGCCGACTCCGTTCTCGAGGCTCTCGGCACGGATCCCGCCCGTGGCCTCACATCTGATCAGACTTCGGTCCGGCTCGCCGAGTTCGGTCCAAATGAGCTTGAGTCGGGCAAGAAGACGTCGCTGCTGCGGCTCTTCTGGGATGGTGCTCGCGAGCCGTTCGTCGTTCTGCTGTTCATCGCCGGCTGCCTGGCCATCGCCCTCAACGAGGTTCGCGACGGGATCCTCGTGCTGGTCATCCTGGCTCCGATCGTAGGCGCGGGCGTGATCACCGAATACCGCGGCGAGAAGGCGCTCGAGACATTGAGAGAGGCCGTGGCGCCGTCGGCCAGGGTGAGACGCGATGGCCGCGTTGACGACGTACCCACCCGCGAACTGGTGCCGGGCGATCTGGTCTTGCTCCGGACCGGGGACGTCGTACCGGCCGACCTGCGGCTCATCCGGGCCGAGTCGATCTCCTTTGACCGGAGCGCCCTGACAGGCGAGTCGTTGCCCGAGCCCGGGTCTACGGAACCTGATCCGGAGGGTGCAGCCCTGGCCGACTGCCGGGCGATTGCCTATGGCGGGACCGCCGTGGTGGGCGGACGGGGCGAGGGCGTGGTCGTCGCCACTGGGGTTGCCACAGAGTTCGGTCGCATCTCAACGGCGCTGGGTGGGCGCGAACGGCGTCGATCGCCTCTGCAACGAGAGCTGGATCGCCTCGTCAGGCTGCTGCTCTTCGTCGCCATCGGCCTGATAGCCATCGTCGTGGGCCTTGGGTTCCTGCGCGGCAATGAGCCCGGCAAGAACCTCCTGGCGGGCGTGTCGGCGGCAATTGCCGCGATCCCGGAGGAGCCACCGGCCCTTGTAGCCGTGGTTCTCGGTCTGGGGGCCTACCGGCTCCTGCGGATGAACGTGCTGGTGCGCCGGCTGTCGGCGCAGGAGACGCTCGGTTCCGTGGACCTGATCGTCACGGACAAGACCGGCACGCTCACCGAGAACCGACTGGCGCTGACGACCATCCGGACGCCGAAGGGTGTCGTGGAGGATCGCAGCCGCGTGGTCGAGCTTGCCACCCTGGCCGTCCGGGCCGAGGAGGACGCATGGAGCGTTGCCACTGGCAGTAAGCCCGGCTCATTCAGCCGTTCGCTGTTTGGGTTCCTGTCGGACCAGGCGATCGTCCTCGACCTTGACCCGGCCGACCTGCTGGACGCGGATCCGGTGAGCGATGAGCGCCACTACTCGCGCACTCGAGCCCGTCGTCACGACCCCAACGGAGCGGAATCCGTGGAGGAGCTGGCACTGGGGGCTCCCGAAGCCGTCCTGGAGATGTGCGCGGGGCTCGGGCGCCGGGAGGCCGCCGAGTGGCACGATCTCATCGAAGCCGGCGCCGAGGCCGGCGAGCGGCTGCTGCTGCTGGCGCGCCGGGTCGAGGACAAGGCGTGGCTGCCGCTGGGCCTGGTGGGCTTCGCCGACCGGATCCGAGCCGGGATCCGCGAGGCCATGGCGATGGCGGTCGAGGCCGGTATCCAACCACTCGTCGTCACCGGCGACCACCCCACGACTGCCGCGGCGATCGCGGCGGACGCGGGGTTGCCCAACGAGCGCGTCGTGACCGGCACCGAACTCGACACCTGGGACGACGAGCGGTTGGCCGCTGAGCTGCCCCGACTCAATATCGTCGCCCGGGCGATCCCAGAGCAGAAGCTGCGGATCGTCGACGTCGCTCGCCGCTCCAATCGGACCGTGGCCGTAACCGGCGACGGCGTGAACGATGCCCCGGCCCTGCACCACGCCGACGTCGCCGTGGCGATGGGCAGTGGCACCGCCGTCGCCCGCGAGGCATCGGACCTGGTCCTCGGCGACGACTCGTTCGTCACGCTGATGTACGGGTTGCGCGAAGGCCGTCGGCTGGTGGCCAACGTGCAGAAGGGGCTCGTCTTTCTGATTTCGACCCACGTGGCGATGCTCGGGTTCATTCTCATCGCTACGGTCGCCGGCTTCAGCCAGCCCCTGCTGCCGATCCAGATCCTGTGGCTCGAGGTCTTCATCGACCTTCTCACGGCCGTCTCTTTCGAGGGCGAGGCGGAGGAGCCGGGGTCGATGCTGAGGCCCCCCCGGCCACGCACGAAGCCGCTTCTCGACTGGTCCATCCTGGCTCGAATATGCCTGGCCGGCGGCTTCAGCGCGGTGGCCGCCCTGATCTTGATCGAGCAGCATAGCCCCGACTTCGAGCACGCCCGCTGGCTCGCCTACACGGCGCTTGTGGTTGGCCAGGTTGTGCGAGCGAATGCCAATCGCAGCCTTGCCTACCCGGTCCTGTTGCGCCGCCCGAACGCCCTGCTGCTCGCGGGTGGGATCGTATGCGTGGCCATCCAGATTGTCATCCCGTTCGTGCCGCCCCTCCAGGATGCCTTCCAGGCCACGCCCCTCGACGCCAAGGACTGGCTGCTGGTGGGCGGAATCGCCCTTGCGCCGGCCCTGATCGCCGAGGTCTACCGAGCCGTTCGCCACAAGCCCTGGGTGGCCTGAGGTCGTCCTACCGACAGCGTCTGTAAAGGAGACTTGACAGGGCGAAGATGTCAAGCTAGCTTTACAGCCATGCAGAACGACGTCCGGAAGCTGCGCGAAGGCAGGTCGCTGAGCCAGGGCGATCTGGCCAGGGAACTGGGCGTTTCGCGGCAGACGGTCAATGCCATCGAGACAGGACGGTACCTGCCGTCGCTTCCGCTGGCCCTGGCCATAGGGCGGTTCTTCGGAAAGGCTCTCGAGAATGTCTTCCACGATGACGCGCATGAATAGGTGGCTCGTGCCGGCGGTCGGCTTCGTGATCGGTCTGCTGATGGCAGCTGCCGCGCTTGGCCGAAACGCGACGCCTTTGCAGGCCTTTATCGCTTTCGCGATCTGCGCCGCCTATGCCCTGGGCTTGCGCCTCCGCCAGTCGAGGAGCGAGACGGCCAGCCTGCTGTCCGGTCTGCCGGTCGACGAGCGCTGGGAGTCCATCAACATGAAGGCTCTGGCTATGGCCGGCGCGGCCATAGCGGTGATCCTCGTGGCCGCATTCCTGATCACGGAGTTTGGCGGCGGCGACTGGATGCCATATGCCTGGTTGGGTGCAACCTTCGCGATCTTCTACCTCGGTGGCATCCTGTGGTACAGATGGCGGCAGTGATCCGCGACCCAATGTCGGCCCCTCGACCATAATTGACGCAGGCACGGGCAGCGGATATCCAGCCTGAGGTTCAGCGAATGTCCCTGATCATCGACTCGGTCTCCAAACGGTTCGGCGATGTCCAGGCTCTCGAGGAAGTCTCGCTGGAGATCAAGCCAGGCGAGGTCTTCGGCCTGTTGGGCGCCAATGGCGCCGGCAAGACCACCGCCATGCGCATCGTGTTGGACATCCTGCGGCCCGACTCGGGGACCATCGCCTGGAATGGCCGGTTCAACACGGACCTGCCGCGGGAGACATGGGGCTACCTGCCTGAAGAGCGCGGCCTGTACGCCAAGATGAATGTCCTCGAGCAGCTCGTCTTGTTCGCCAAGCTGCACGGCGTGCGGGGCAAGGTGGCCGAACGCGAGGCGCGCGGCTGGCTGGAGCGTTTTCGGATCCCGGAGTACGCGGACCGGCGGGCCGAGCAGCTGTCCAAGGGGAATCAGCAGAAGATCCAGTTCATCGCGGCCATCCTGCACGACCCGCAGGTGCTGCTCATGGACGAGCCCTTCACGGGCCTCGATCCGGTCAACGTCGCGCTACTCAAGGAGGCGTTCCTCGAGATCAAGGAACGGGGCAAGACGCTCATCTTTTCGACTCACCAGATGGAGACGGTCGAGGAGTTGTGCGAGTCGATTGCCATCGTCGACCGCGGGCGTGTGGTCGTCAGCGGGTCGGTCCGCGACGTCCGCCGCTCCGGCGGCCGGCAGATGGTCCGTCTGGCGGTGGAGGGAGATCCGGAGATGGCCTGGCTGGCGGAGCTGGACGGTGTGCGAGTCACACGACGCGGTCAGGACTACACGGAAATGCAGGTGCCCAGTGGCCATGACCCGGAGGTCGTGCTCCACGCCGCCCTGGAGAGAGGCCTCAAGGTCACCCATTTCGAGATCGCCGACCCGTCGCTCGAGCAGATATTCATCGAGCACGTCGGCCAGATCGATACCACGGAGCGGACCCTGGCTCCTAAGGTGCCGGCATGAAGGGCTGGCGGACTCTCTTTCCCAACGCCTGGCACATAGCCGTTCGCGAGTATCGCGCTCGGGCGCGGACCCGCAGCTTCGTCGTCGGCACTGGTCTACTGGCGTTGGTCGCCTTCGCCGCGACCCAGCTGCCGGTGCTGATCGACTACTCCATCACCACCAGTCAGACTCGCATCGCCGTCGTCGTCGAGGCGGCAGGCATGCCCTCGGACTCTCTCTCGGTGCTCGACGGTCAGCTCAACGGGCCGGCGGGTGACCCGAACACTCACAAGGCCTTTGTGCTCAGCTGGCTGCCCGGCGGGGATGTCGCGGCGACGCAGAAGGACCTCGAGAAGGGCAAGTACGACGCGCTCCTCATCGTCGCTCGAGACCCCGCCACCAATGACCTTGGGTTCACCCTTCGAACCGACACCCCTCAGGACGGGCCCGCGGTCAGTTCGATCGTCGATGCCCTCCTGTCCCTGGAGATCGATGACAGGCTATTCCGGGCCGGTACATCGACCGGCGCCCTGACGGCCCCGTTCGCGCTCACGATCGGCCCGACGAATGCGGCTTCGGCGGGCACTAACAGCATCAGCCACGAGGTCTCGACCAACCTGCTCTCCACCGGGTTGATCATGCTGATCTTCATGGCCATCATCACCTACGGTCAGTGGGTCGCAATGAGCGTGGCCGAGGAGAAGGGCAGCCGGGTCATGGAGCTGATGCTCAACGCCACCACGCCGCTGCAGATGCTCGCCGGCAAGGTCATCGGCAACGGTGCGGCGGGGTTGACGCAATACGGGATCATCCTGGCCGCGGTGGTGGGTGGGCTCCTCGCTCAAGGCCAGATTCACAAGGCGGTAGTTGGGACGTCGACGGGCACTCCATTCGGCGGCATGGACCCAACGGTCCTGGCCGCGTTCGTGGTCCTGTTCGTGCTTGGCTTTCTCATGTACTCGCTGCTTTACGCGGCCCTCGGCTCGCTCGTGAGCCGGCAGGAGGACGTCCAGAGCGCGGCCTCGCCACTGACGATGCTGGTCATGGCGGGCTACTTCATGTCCATCCTTGGACTCCAGGCGATCGACGATTCGTGGGTCAAGATCGCCTCGTTCGTGCCCTTCTTCAGCCCATACCTGATGCTGGCGCGGGTCTCTGCGGGCCATGTGGAGATGTGGGAGTTCGGCCTGTCTGCTCTGGTGCTGTTGATCAGCGTTGGCGTTGCCCTGTTCGTCGCGGCCCGCATCTACAGTGCCGGCGTTCTCCTCTACGGCCAGCGCGTCAGCCTCCGGCAGGTCTTCCTGGCGGCCCGCGTCTCTCGCTAGGACACTCTCAGTCCTCGAGGGGCAGTCTCTGGATCAGCGCCAGGACGGGCCGCTGCGGGACTTCCACAATCGGGTCCGGCACGGCATGGAGCGGCATCTCGCCGGGCTGAGAGGCGATCCAGCGCCACAGCTCGCTGCGACGTCCCGGCAGGTAGGGGCTCCGCAGGTGGCGAGCCATGACGCCGTGCAGCCCCTGCTGGGCCACCGCAGAGTAGAGGTCCAGGCCATCGCGGACTACGCCGGGCAGAACCACCAGCTCGGCGCCGGCGTGGATGATCCTGGCCAGTCGCTCGCGGCGGCGCAGGAGAGGTTGGGCGATGATCGGTCGGCCGCCGGCCCAGAGCAGGTCGAAGGCGAGATAGACGGGCGTTGTACCGGAAGTCTCACCGTCGGAGATGCGGCCGGCCATGGCGTCCTCGTCCATCCGACCGACCTTGTCGGGCATCACGAGCTCGCCGTCGAGGATGGCCGGCAGATCGCCCACCAGGTCGGCGAGGGTGGCCAGCTCCGGGAAGTACGCGGTCAGGTCGCGGCCGTTGTCATCGACCAGGCGCAGGCGCGGGCCGCGATCCGGACGATCGGGCTCGATGAACGCCAGGACGCGGCGCCCACCCCAGCGTGGCTCGAAGACGTGCTCGTCCGAGTCGAAGGCGGCGTCGGCGGGTTTGGGCAGCATCGGCCGCATCGACCGTGGCAGGCGCGCCACGTCGCCGGTGAGGCTCAGCGAGAGCTGGTCGGACACGTCCCGATACTAAACCCTGCCGGAGCCGGGCCCGTCAGTGCGTTTCGGGAACGAAGTGCTGCTTCTTGAGCGGAGGGCGGACGTAGGTCGTGTCGACCTGTTGAGGCGGAAGGACGATCTGGTCCGGCGTTGTGTCTTCGTACGGGATCGACGAGAGGAGGTGGATGACGCAGTTCAGCCGATGGACGTCACGTCGCGCTCCAACGGTATGCCAATGGTCCCGCGACTGCCAGCACCCCAATAGGGCCTACGTAAGGCCGATGAGGTAGCCCGGAGGCGGCCGAGGGTACCATTTCCGGATGCGCTGGCTCCGGATTCTCTACCTCGCCAACGGTGCTGTTTACGGCACCTTCTACGCGTTCGTGCCGGTGATCCTGACCTGGCACGGCTTCGACGCCCCGCTGGTGGCGATCTGCGGGAGCCTGGGGTCGCTCGCATTCTGGCTCGCCCTGCCGGTCTGGGGCCATCTCGGCGACGCCGTAGTCGGAACGCGTCGAGCGCTCCAGCTGGCAGCCATACCTGCGGCCGTGCTCGTGCTTGGCCTGGCCCTGCCGCTGCCCGTCCTGCCGATCCTGCTGCTATGCGTGGCCGGGTCTGCGACCGGCGGCGCGATCAGCGCTCTGACCGATGCCCAGGCAGTCTCCGGACTGGCCGACCCGCAGCGCGAATACGGCCGGCTAAGGATGCTCGGCAGCCTGGGCGGCGGGGTGTTCGCGATCGTATCGGGCGTCCTCTACGACCATACGGGCTATGTGGTGGCCCCAGTCGCCGGGGCGCTGACAACGATCGCGATCGCCTTCATCGCCGTGCGGATCCCGCAGGGCCACGGCGGACGCACGCCGGCCGAGAAGGCCGTGACCGTTGCCGGCACCGGGAAGCCAGCTCAGGCCAACCCCAGGCCGAGCGGTCCAGCGACCGCCACCGGCCACGGCCGCTTCGGGTCCGTCTCCGACGCGCTGAACGGCCGGCCGCGGCTGATCGCCATACTGATCGGCTGCCTGGGGATCTTCATCGGCATCATGGGCGGCGGCACCTTCATCACGTTGCGGCTGCAGGCGCTCGGGGGCGGCCCTTCGACGATCGGGTTCGCCAACGGTCTCGGCGCATCGGCCGAGGTGCCCGGGATGATCCTGGCCAGCTGGCTCGCCGTCCGCTACGGGATCAGACCCGTCCTCGGTGTCTCGGCCCTGGGCCTGGCAATGGTGTTCGGCACCTGGGCCCTCGTGACGGAGCCGCTGGTGATCACGGCCACGAAGATGGTGGCCGGCCTCTTCTTCGCCGGGGTCACGGTCTCATTCGTGATCACGATGGCCACCATCCTGCCGCAGAGGCTGGTTTCGACGGGTCAGACTCTGTACCAATCGGTGGCTTTCGGGGCGGCCGCCGTCCTGTCGAACCTGGCCGGCGCCTTCATCTACAAGCTCGGCGGCACGGAGGTGGTGTTCTGGTTCCTGGCCGGAGCGACGGCCGTGGGCGGCGTGATCTCCGTGCTGGCGCTGCCGGCCCATACGCGAGTCTCGCGCGCCGCGGTCGAACCGGTCGCAATGGAGCCGCTGACGGTGGTCGGCACCTAGCCAGAGCTGCCTCGGTCGAACGCCGCGGCCGCGTTGCCAGCCGCCGCGCCGCGTCGTCGCGCGGGCGCTCCGGCGCCGGTACCATGAGCCCCACAGGAGGAGCAGCGATGCGGATGTGGGGTGGTCGATTCGAGGGCACATCGGACGAGCGCATGGCCGAGTTCACGCGTTCGATCGATTTCGATGACGTTCTGGCCGTCGACGACATCGCCGGTTCCATCGCCCATGTCCACGGACTCGGTCGTGCCGGCCTCCTTGATCCCGACGAGGTCGAGACGCTGGTCGCCGGGCTCGAGGGCCTGCGGGCCGAAGTCGAGGCCGGCAAGCTGACCTGGGATCCGGCGCTCGAGGACATCCACATGAACCTCGAGGTCGCGCTGCGCGAGCGGATCGGGCCGGTCGCCGGGCGGCTCCACACGGGCCGGTCGCGCAACGACCAGGTCGCCACCGACCTCAGGCTCTGGCTGCGCCGGACGATCGACGGTCTCGACGCGGCGGTCGTCGAGATGGAGCGAGCGCTCGTCGGACTGGCCGACCGCGAGGGCGAGGCGATCCTGCCGGGCATGACCCACATCCAGCCGGCCCAGCCGGTGTTGTTCGCCCACCACCTGCTGGCATATGTCGAGATGCTCGAACGCGACAGGGGACGGCTGGCGGACTGCCGGCGGCGGGCGAACGTCTGCCCGCTCGGCTCGGGCGCGCTGGCGGGTGCGGGCTATCCGCTCGACCGCGAAGGAACTGCCACGGAGCTTGGCTTCGACGCCGTGACGGCCAACTCGCTCGACGGTGTCAGCGACCGGGACTTCGTCGTTGAGGCGCTGGCCGCGTTCGCCCTGAGCATGGTTCATCTGTCGCGGCTGGCCGAGGAGATCACCTGGTGGTCGAACCCGCGCTTCGGGTTCGTGCGCCTGGCCGACTCGTTCTCGACCGGCTCGTCGATGATGCCCAATAAGAAGAACCCCGATCCGGCCGAGCTGGTGCGGGGCAAGACCGCCCGGGTCATCGGCGACCTGACCGCGATGCTGGTGCTGCTCAAGGGCCTGCCGCTGGCGTATCAGAAGGACATGCAGGACGACAAGCCGCCGCTCTTCGATGCGGCGGCCACGCTCGAGGCATCGCTGCTGGTCATGGCCGGAGTGGTGGCCACGCTGACCGTAGACCGCGATCGGATGCGCGCGGCGGCCGGCGAGGGCTACACGACTGCCACCGCCGTGGCCGATGCCCTCGTCCGGCGGGGAGTGGCATTCCGGGCCGCTCATCACGTCGTTGGTGCGCTCGTCGCCGAAGCGGAGCGAGCCGGCGTCGGGCTCGATGCGCTGGACGACGCCACGATCGCCGCGGCCCTGGCCACGTCCGACGACTCGATCGCGATCGCACTCGTGGGCGATGTCGCCGTCCCCGGCGAGCTGCGTGCGGCCGCCGGGCTGGAAGGTGCCATGGCCGGCTGCGACGTGACCGGGGGCACGGCTCCGCGCCGCGTGGCCACCGCCCTTGCCGCCGCGAAAGCGCGGCTCGGGCAGTAACGCGAGCTGGGCGGATGGTCGTGCGGAAGGCCGGCGGACCTCGTCCCGATCTGCCACCCAATCGGCACCCGGGCGGCCTCGACGCCGGGCCCGCCGAGTCGCATCGTCGAACAGTCGCCCGATTGCGCCGGACGGAGACCCGATGAAGCTGCACGAGTTCGAGCCGGTGGGGGAGTCGGAATCGCCGCGCGCCATGCACCGCGAGGGTTCGTTCGTGCTCACCTGCGCTGCCTGCGGCTGCCGGCTCGTGAGTCGCTCGCGGACGGTGGCATGCACGGCCCAGACGCAGCCTGGCGCCATTTCTGGGGCCTGCCCGGCCACGATGCCCGCGGCTGCCGTGTCGCCTGCATCGACCTGCCGCATCGGATCACGCCGCTGGAGGCGTCGGCAAGCTAGGTGCGTAGCCGACTGGTACCAGCCACGTTGCGCAGCGCGACTCTCGCCCGAACCCCGTCCTGAACGGCAACCCCGGCGCCACCAGACTGTGACCCTGGGGTCACCCGGCGGCTACTGATTCCGCCGAACCGCATCCGTACCCTTCCGTTCGGGCGAGGCGGCTCATCGCCGTCCGGCATGCATGAGGAGAGCGGCAAGTGATTCTGACGGGACACCCGATCGATACCGGCGACACAGCCTGGGTGCTGATGTCGATCGCCCTCGTCATGCTCATGACGCCCGGCCTCGCTCTCTTCTACGGCGGTCTGGTTCGCCGCAAGAACGTCCTCAGCACGATCATGCAGAGCATCTTCATCCTGGCCCTGGTGAGCGTCACGTGGGTCCTGTTCGGGTTTACGCTGGCCTTCGGTCCCGACGTCAACGGCTGGGGCATCATCGGCGGGCTGGACTTCATAGGCCTTCACGGCATCGGTAAGGACCCGATCTCGTACGCGCCGACGATCCCGGCCAGCGCCTACATGGCCTTCCAGATGATGTTCGCAATCATCACCCCGGCCCTCATCACCGGCGCCTTCGCCGAGCGCAAGAAGTTCAAGGCCTTCGTCATCTTCACCTTGTTGTGGACGCTGCTGGTCTACTCGCCGATCGCACATTGGGTCTGGGGCCAGGGCGGCTGGCTAAACAAGCTGGGCGCCATCGACTTCGCAGGCGGCACCGTCGTCCACATCAGCTCGGGCGTGGCGGCACTGGTCGCCGCGCTCGTCCTGGGTCCGCGAGTGCGCCGCGAGTCCGAGCGGTTCGAGCCGCACGACGTCCGGCTGGCCGTCATCGGTGCAGGATTGCTGTGGTTCGGCTGGTTCGGATTCAACGGCGGATCGGCTCTCGGCGCCAACGGCCTGGCCGCCAACGCCATCGTCGTCACGAACACGGCAGCCGGCATGGCCGCCCTGACCTGGGTAACCGTGAGCTGGCTGCACAAGGGCACGCCTAGTGTGGTGGGCGCCATTTCGGGCGGCGTGGCCGGTCTCGTCGCCATCACGCCCGCCTCCGGCTACGTGGATGCCAGCTCGGCCATCATCATCGGCTTCGCGGCAGGCGTGACCTGCTACGGCGCGATCCTGCTGCGCGAGCGGCTCAAGATCGATGACGCGCTCGACGTCTGGGCCGTCCACGGCGTGGGCGGCACGCTCGGCGCGATTCTGACCGGCGTATTCGCGATTGCCGCGATCAACGGCGCGTCCGGGCTGGTCGAAGGCAACGGCAGCCAGGTCCTCAAGCAGCTGGTCGCCGTCGGCGCCACGTGGATCTACAGCGGCGTCGCCACCTTCATCATCCTCAAGATCGTCGACCGCTTCGTCGGGCTCCGGGTAGAGGAATCCGAAGAGGAGGCCGGCCTCGACTCCTCACAGCATGGCGAGGTGGCCTGGCAGAGCTGATCGAATAGGCGCGCCTGGACACCCGCCGCCGACTCGCCAATCCCCACCCGGGGCCGGTCTCCCCCTCGACCGGCCCCGGCGAACTCCCCAGCCGGAACACACGAACCGGCCGTGAGAACGCGTCCCGAAGGGCAACCCTCCCGCCACCCAGGCGCTACCGGACGGCTACCCGGTCGTTACTGATTCGCGCCGCGTGGCTCCGTACGCTTCGCCAAACCGAAACCTAAGACCGGGTTTCGTTGCGAGTTGGAAGCGAAGGAGTCCCGAGCGTGATCAATGGTGGCGACACCGCCTGGATACTGACCGCCACGGCGCTCGTCATGTTGATGACGCCCGGCCTGGCCCTCTTCTACGGTGGCCTCGTCCGCCGCAAGAACGTGCTCAGCATCCTCATGCAGTGCATGTTCATCCTGGCCCTGGTCAGCGTGACGTGGGTCCTGGTCGGCTACACCCTGGCCTTCGGCAAGGACTTCAACGGCTGGGGCATCATCGGCAACCTGGACAACATCGGCCTCAAGGGGATCGGTTCGGACCCGGGCCCCTACGCCAAGACGATCCCGTCCGCGGCCTTCGCGCTCTTCCAGATGATGTTCGCGATCATCACGCCCGCCCTGATCATCGGCGCCTTCGCCGAGCGCAAGCGCTTCAAAGCCTTCGTGCTGTTCGCCCTGCTGTGGAGCCTGCTCGTCTACTCGCCGATCTGCCACTGGGTCTGGGGTGATGGCGGCTGGCTCAAGAACATGGGCGTCCTCGACTACGCCGGCGGCACCGTCGTCCACATCAGCTCCGGCGTTGCCGCCCTGGTGGCCGCCCTCGTGCTCGGTCCGCGGGTTCGCCGCGAGTCGGATCGTTTCGAGCCCCACGACGTACGCCTGACAGTCATCGGGGCGGGCATCCTGTGGTTCGGCTGGTTCGGCTTCAACGGCGGCTCGGCCCTGGCCGCCGACGGCCACGCGGTCAACGCCGTCCTGGTCACCAACACCGCCGCCGGAATGGGCGCACTGACATGGCTGACCATGAGCTGGCTGCACAAAGGTTCGCCGTCGGTCATCGGTGCGGTGTCGGGCGCCATTGCCGGAGAGGTCGGGATCACGCCAGCCTCCGGGTTCGTCGATCCGAGTTCGGCCATCGTCATCGGCTTCATCGCCGGAGTGGTCTGCTACGGCGCGATCCTGCTGCGCCAGCGCCTCGAGATCGACGACGCGCTCGACGTCTGGGCGGTCCACGGCGTGGGCGGAACGTTGGGAGTCTTCCTGACAGGCGTTCTCGCGGTTGCGACCATTGGCGGGGCCAAGGGCCTGATCGACGGCAATGTCGGCCAGGTTGGGACGCAGCTCGTGGCCATCGCCGCAGTCTGGATCTACAGCGCGCTGGCGACGCTGATCATTCTCAAGGTGGTGGGCGCGTTCGTCGGGCTCCGTGTGGAGGAGTCCGAGGAAGAGGCCGGCCTGGACGCCTCGCAACACGGCGAGACGGTCGTCTACCAGTCGTAGCGGCGTGCCGCCGGCCGCGCGGGTCGCCCGCCGGTCCGGGACGGCCGTTTCGTACCGAACGGCAACCCTGACGCTACCCCAGCGCTACCGATGGTCCACCGGCGCGCTACTGATTTGCGCCGACTCGTTCTATAGACTTCCAGATATTGAACGGGATGCAAATCCCAGTGGTTCAGCCGAAGGAGCCAAGAAATGATCGCAGCAGCATTCATCAGTTTCGGAGTTCTGGTGGTTGGCTGGTTCGTCGCCCCGTCTCGCGCCCACGCGGCCGAGTAGAACGACCTGGCAGTTTGCGGTCACTTCTGACTCAGAGGCTTAGGCCAACCCGCTCCTCACACTAGCTCCTCCCTCTCCAACATCGACCCGCGCACCTTTCGGCAGGTAGCGCGGGTTGTTGTTTGTCGGGGGAGTTCGTGGACTACGGGCGGTCCGCCACCCCGATTCGTCCGTCGTGATCCTCGCTTCAAGCCGACCCCAGGTCGATCCGTGCCGCCCACGTCGCCGAGTCGATCAGCTCGGGGCGGTGGGTGATCATCACGATCGTCCGGCCGGCAGTGGCGGTCAGAAGGTCGGCCGTCAGGGCCGAGGCGGTCGCGTCGTCGAGATGCTCGGTTGGCTCGTCGAAGACGATGATCGGGGCGTCGGCCAGGAGCGCCCGGGCCAGCGAAAGGCGCTGCCGCTGCCCGCCCGATAGGCGCGCCCCATGCTCGCCGACGAGTGTCGCCAGCCCGTCCGGCAGCGAGCCGATCCACGGCGCCAGCTGAGCGGCGGACAGGGCGGCGCTCACCTCGTCGTCCGTCGCCCCGGGCCTGGCCAGGCGGACGTTCTCGGCGACCGACGTGTCGAAGATGTGCGGGTCCTGGGCGCACAGACAGATCACGCGCCGCACGTCGTCGCCCGCGAGCCGGCGGATGTCGACCGACCGATCGGGGCCCACAAGCTCGACCGAACCGGCCGACGGCTCGAGGAACCGGACCAGCACGGCCGCGAAGGTGCTCTTGCCCGAACCACTCGGGCCGGTCACCAGCAGCCGCCCACCGGGCTGTAGATCGACGCCCGGCAGGATCAGGGCGTCGGGGCCTGTGGCGACGTAACGAGCCCGCAGACCCCGGCAGCGGAGCCCGTACGGCCCCTGCGGCAGCGACTCTGCCTCTTCCTGATCCGGTTCGCGCACCGGATCCGGCCGCGAGATCACGTCGAGCAGCCGTCCGGCCATCGCCGCCAGACCCGGCAGGTGCTGAGATGCGGGCACGAGCCCGGCCACGGCCTCGTGCACGGCGATCGGTGTGAGAGCGACCACGGCCAGAGCCACGCCCTCGATGGCTCCGGCACGGAGGGCGGCGATGCCGGCAACGAGTCCGAGCCAGACGGCGGCGCCGCTCGCGAGTCCGGAGAGCAGGGCCCCGAGCCCGGCACCCGCCGCGGTCCGTGACTCGGCCACCGCGAGCGACTCGTCGATCGAGGCAAGCTCGACCAGGCGCGCTTCCGTGGCTCCGGCAACGAGCATCTCGGGCGCTCCCTCGAGGACGTCGAGCGTGGCCGCGGCCAGTTCGCCGCGGGCGCCGGAGATACGCCGCTCGCCCCGACGCGCCACGGTCACGGTGAACACCGGAACGACGAAAGCCACGAAAAGCACCGAGGCGCCGAGGGCGGCCGCTGCGGCCGGAACCAGCAGCCAGATAGCCGCCACGGCGACGCCGGCGGCAATGCCGGCGATGAGATAGGGGAGCAGCACTCGCAGCCACAGGTCGGCCAGGCCGTCCACGTCGTCGACGAGTCGAGACAGCAGATCGCCCGAACGGAACTCGGCCAGGCCAGCCGGGGCGAGGACCTCGAGTCGGGCGTAGGCTCGGCTGCGGAGCCGCGACAGGACGCGGAAGGCGGCGTCGTGGCTGGCCAGTCGCTCGGCGTAGCGAAGGGCGCCGCGGCTCACGCCAAAGGCCCGGACCCCAGTCACAGCGACCATGAGGTACAGAACCGGCGGCCGCTCGGCAGCCCGCGAGATGAGCCAGGCCGAAGTGGCGGTCAGCCCGATCGCGGCGCCGGCCGCGGCCACGCCCGCGGCCACGGCCAGCAGCATCCGGCCAGTTACCGGCCGGCCGATCGAGGCGATGCGCCACAGGGCGATAGGGCCGCTCATTCGAGCGCTCCCGAACGAGACTCGATCGACACCACGCGATCGGCGATCTCGAGGGCGGCCCGGCGATGGGTCACCACTAGGACGGCCCGGCCATGGGTGTGGGCAGCGGCGCTAATCGCCGCCAGGACCGTGGCCTCGGATGCGGCGTCGAGCCCGGCCGTTGGCTCGTCGAGGAGCACGAAATCGCCGCCCTTGAGAAGGGCCCGAGCCACTCCAAGCCGGCGGCGCTGGCCGGAGGAGAGGCCGGCGCCCCCCTCAGCCAGGAGCGTCTGGCGGTCCAGGTCGGGCAGGCCGACCGCCGCCATGACCTCGTCCACGGCCGCGTCCGAAGCGTCGGGCGCCGCCAGCCGGACATTCTCGGCGACGCTGCCGGCAAAGCAGAACGGATGCTGCGGGACCCAGGCCACACGGCGGTGCCAGGCCTCCCGATCGAGAGTCGTGAGAGGCACCAGCTCACCGCCCGCGGTGGCGAGCGCCACCTGACCGGCGTCCGCGGACCGAAGTCCCAGCAGCACCTCGACGAGCGTGCTCTTGCCGGCGCCGCTCGGACCGGAGATCGCCACCACCTCGCCCGGACCGACGACGAGCGAAGCCTCGAACGGCGCCTCCAGGCCCCGCCCCGGTTGCCGAACCGTTACGCCTTCGACTCGCAGCTCGGCGCCGCGAAGGTCCGGTAGGAGCTCGCCGTCGCCCGCCGGGCCCGCGGCCACGTCGCCCGCTTCGATGATCCTGAAGACCCGGTCGGCCGCCCCCAGCCCCTCCTCGGCGGCGTGGAAGCTGGCGCCCAGCTGGCGCAGCGGCAGGTAGGCCTCGGGCGCCAGAATCAGAACGAACAGGCCGGTGCGAAGCTCCATCCCCCCGTCGACGAGCCGCAGCGCCACGCCGACCGCCACCAGCGCGACCGAGAGCGTGGCGGCCAGCTCAAGCGCGAAAGCGGAGAGGAATGCCACTCGGAGCGTGGCCATGCTCTCGCGGCGGTAGTCGTCGGTGACCTTCTCCAACCGGCCCAGCTGCGCCGCCGCTCGACCGAAGACCCGGAGCGTCGGCAAACCCGCGACGATGTCGAGGAAGTGGCCCGAGAGCCGCGCCAGGGCAGCCCAGCGCCGCCGTCGGCGCCGTTCCGTGGCCGATCCGATGAGCACCATGAACAGCGGAATGAGCGGCACCGTCAGCGCAACCGTCAAAGTAGCCACCAGATCTACCGCCGCCAGACAGGCGATCACGACGAGCGGTACGATCGCGGCCAGGACGAGCTGGGGCAGGTATCGCGCGAAGTAGGCGTCCAGGGCGTCGAGGCCGTGGGTGGCGAGGGCCACGATCTCGCCGGTCGGCGGGGCGCCCGCCCGTACCGGCGACAGCGCCGCCGCCGAACGGAGCAGCCGCATCCGCAGGCTCGACTTCACGGCCGCCGAGCAGCGCCGCGCCACCGACTCCTGGGCCCACGAGATCGCCGCCCGGCCTGCCAAGACGACTGCCAGTGCCGCCAGGGTGGCCCGCAGCGCGTCGAAGTCCGCGCCCGCCAGGAATGCCGAACTGATGGCAGTAGCCAGCAGCCACGCCTGGGCGACCGCCAGAGCGGCCGTGGCCAGGCCAAGTGCTATCGCCGCCGCCAGCGCGACGGCCGTGGCACGCGCATACCGCAGAAGCCGAGGGTCGATGGCCCTCAGCGGACCGGCCTCAGTTGACCGCCCTCAGTTCGCGGCTGGGGGCGCGGCGGGCCCAGCAGGCGCGGCGGGCGCCGCAACGTCCGGGACGCGGTCGGCCGAGACTCGCTTGCGGAAGATCCAGTAGGTCCAGCCCTGGTAGAGCAGGACGAGCGGCATGAAGATCACCGCCACGACAGTCATGATCGCCAGCGTGTAGTCCGTGGAAGCGGCGTTGTTGACCGTCAGGCTGAAGGCCGGGTTCGTCGACGAAGGCATCACGTTCGGGTAGAGGTGCATGAAGAGCGCCGTGACCGCCAGAGCGATCGTGGCCGCCGTCGCGATGAACGCCCAGCCCTCGCGTCCGAGCCGGTTGGCTGCCAGCGCCCCGAGGAGCGCCACGGCCGCGACGACGGATACGACCGCCGAGTCGGCGACGACGCTGGACAGCTGCGTCCAGCCCAGGAACACGACCGCCGCGAGGGCCGCCACCAGGCCTATCGAGACGAGCAGCCGATTGGCCCGCGCTCGCAGCTCGCCCTCCGTCTTGAGGGCGATGTAGGCGGCCCCGTGAGTCATGAAGAGCGTCAGCGTGACGACGCCGCCGAGCAGCCCGTAGGGGTTGAGCAGCGTCAACAGATTGCCCGTGAACTCCTTGTGGGCGTCGATCGGGACGCCGCCCACGATGTTGGCGAAGGCCACTCCCCACAGCAGGGCCGGCACGGCCGATCCGATGAAGATCGCCCAATCCCAGCCCAGGCGCCAGCGGGCGCTGTCGCGTTTGCTGCGGTACTCGAATGCGACGCCGCGCAGGATCAGCGCCACGACGATCAGGAACAACGCCATATAGAACCCGGAGAAGAGCGTGGCATACCAGTTCGGGAAGGCCGCGAAGGTCGCCCCGCCGGCCACCAGGACCCACACTTCGTTGCCGTCCCAGACCGGTCCGATGGCGTTGATCAGGGCGCGGCGTTCACCGTCGTTCCGGCCGAGGAAGGGCAGCAGCATCCCCAGCCCGAAGTCGAAGCCCTCCAGGACGAAGTAGCCGATCCACAGGACGGCGATGAGCAGGAACCAGATGTCATGCAGCATGGCCGTCTCCTCAGTAAGAGAAGGGGGTGGAGGTTTGGGCCGAGTCGGCAAGGGCGCCCTCCGCCGCGAGCGGGCCTCGGATCCGCTTCAACAGCAGCCCGACTTCCACCACGGCCAGTCCGCCGTAGAGGAGCGTGAAGCCGACCAGCGTGACCGCCACCTCGAGCGAGCTGACGCTCGGCGAGACACCGGCGGAGGTGAGCTGCTGGCCGTAGACGATCCACGGCTGACGCCCCATCTCGGTGAAGATCCAGGCGAACGAGTTCGCGGCAAGGGGCAGCAGCGGCAGGACGACGGCGATTGCCACCGCGCCTCGACCGGGCACCCGGCCCTTGCGCATCCGCCACAAGAACCAAAGCGCGGCGAGCGCCGCCAGGCTTCCCGCGCCGATCATGAATCTGAACGACCAGAACGTGACGGGGACGATGGGCGAGTAGTCGCCGGGGCCGTACTGGGCCTGGAATTGGGCCTGCAGATTGTCGATGCCCTGGACCTGGCCGTTGGGGTCATGGGTGGCCAGGATTGAGAGCATGTCGGGGATCTGGATCGAAACGATCTCCTTGCCGCTTAGGTCCCAGAGCGTGAAGAGGGAGAACGGCGCCGACGTCTCGGTGGTGCGCAGGTTCTCGGCCGCGGCGAGCTTCATCGGCTGATCGGTCGCAATATGCTGGCCCAACTGATCGCCTGTGACCAGGACGAAGAGCCCGCCCACCAGCAGCGCCGTGGCGCCCACTCTGGCAGCGGTTCGGAAGGGCGCGTCGTCCGCGCCGGCCCGGCGCAGAAGCCGCCATACGGCAACGCCGAGCACGAAGGCGCCGCCGGTCATGAACGCGCCGGCGATGACGTGCGGGAAGCCGAGCAGAACGGTCGGGTTGGTCAGGACGGCTCCGAAGTCCTTGAGCTCGGCCCGGCCCGCGGCGGTGTTGACGATGGAGCCGACCGGCTGCTGCATCCACGCGTTGGCCGCCAGGATGAAGTAGGCAGACAGCAGCGTCCCGATGGCGACGATCCAGATCGCGGCCAGGTGGACGCGTTTGGGCAGCTTGTCCCAGCCGAATATCCAGATGCCCAGGAATGTCGATTCGAGGAAGAAGGCGAGCAGGCCCTCGATCGCCAGCGGTGCCCCGAATATGTCGCCGACGAACCGGCTGTAGTCGCTCCAGTTCATGCCGAACTGGAACTCCTGGACGATGCCCGTGGCCACGCCGATGGCGAAGTTGATCAGGAACAGCTCGCCGTAGAAGTGAGTCAGCTTCAGGTACTTGTCGTTGCCCGTTCGATACCAGGCCGTCTGGAACCCCGCAACGATGAAGACCAGCGAGATCGTGAGCGGCACGAACAGGAAGTGGTAGACGGTGGTGATACCGAACTGCCACCGCGCGAGATCAAGCGCGTCCACACGCCGCTCCCATGGCACTCCTCCGGGTTAGATGGACTACCTTCACCGTGCTCGACAGTTCATGTCGCGGTGTTTCGGCCCGCGTGCGTTTCGCCACGCGCACCGCGAAAGGTATCGTGGCCCATCCGCCTGGGCAATAACAGCCTCATATCGAATACCCGAACGGGTTGGGCGCGGGGCGCGCGCCGAGCCGCGACTTCTCGTTCATGCGCCAGGCGACTGCTATTGAACCCAGAAGGCGTCCGACATCTCGCTCAGGCGCCGCGTGACTGCTATCGAACTCTGGTCCGGGAGTTGGTCTCGATCAGCACTAGCAGAAGCCTCGACGGCGGCCCGACCACGCTCAGGCGGCATGTCCGACCAGCGACCGCACCCTGTTTTCGGCCAAGTCGATCGTTCGACCGCTTGATAGCAGTCAGGACCCGACTATCTGTGATGAACCGAGGCTCGCGAAGGGCCGGCGAAGCCGATCCTCCCTGTGGCCTGCCCGGGCAAGTCAGCTCCGGCGCCGGCCCAGCAGGCGCTACTCGCCGCCCTCGAGGCGGTAGCCGACGCCGCGGACGGAGGCGGGGACGGGGGCGCCGGCCGCTTGGAGCTTGGAGCGGAGGCGGGCGAGGTGGGGCTTGAGCCACTGCGGGTCGGGGTTGGGCTCGCCGGGCCAGCCCGCGGAGAGCAGCGTGGAATGCGAGACCACGTGGCCGGCGGCGGCGACCAGCGACGCCAACAGGCTGTATTCGGTGCGGGTCAGGATGATCTCGCGGTCCGACACCGCCGCGGTGTGGCGGCCGCGGTCGAGGACGATCGGGCCCCAGCGCAGCTCGCCGACGCCGTGTGGCTCGGCTTCGTTGCCCCGGCGGCGCATGACGGCGCGGATGCGGGCGAGCAATTCCTGCTTGCCGAATGGCTTGACCACGTAGTCGTCGGCGCCGGTGTCGAGCGCTTCGACCTTGGCTCGCTCGTCGGCCTCGCCGGTCAGGACGATGATCGGGGTCTGCGACATGCGGCGGATCGCGCGACAGACTTCGACGCCGTCGAGCCCCGGCATGGCCAGGTCGAGCAGCACGAGATCCGGACGCTCCTCGCTGAAGCGGCGCAGGGCGGTGTTGCCGTCGTACGCGGTGACGACGCGGTGGCCGGCGCGGCCGACCAGGGCCGAGACGGCGCCGACCATCGCCGGCTCGTCATCGACGACCAGCACCAGCAGGCTCGTCTCCCCGGGACCGATACCGCTCACTCGACGCCTCCGCTCAGCCTAGCCGACCGGCTACCCTTCCGGGCCCGCCTCGGACATCACGCCCGCCTCTGGACCGGTCGTGTCGCCTTCAGTGTGGCGCATCTCGGGCACGGCCACCACGAATCGACTGCCGCCGTACCCATTTGGTTCCAACCAGACACGTCCGCCCATCGCGCTCATGAGCCGTCGAGCGGCGTAGAGACCGATTCCGGAGCCCCGCGGACGATGGGCCGTTCGTACGTAGGCCTCGAAGACCGACTCCCACTCGGGCTCGGGAATGCCCGGTCCGTCGTCGGTGACGTAGATCTGGATCTCGCCCC
Organism: Chloroflexota bacterium; assembly: GCA_003171255.1. Classification (GTDB taxonomy): domain Bacteria; phylum Chloroflexota; class Limnocylindria; order Limnocylindrales; family CSP1-4; genus Fen-1039. Next base: position 132,798 of record PMYK01000023.1, on the reverse strand, counting down.
CGGACCGCATCGTCCCGACGCTGACCGAGCCGCCCTCCGGCGAATACTTGACCTCGTTCTCGAGGAGATGCTCGAGAACCTGGCGGAAGCGGCCTTCGTCACCGATACCCATCAGCGCTTCCCAGGTGCCGGTGCGGCGGAGCGGGTGGCCGCGCAGCAGCGGCGTCATCTCGCCGATCGTGTCGTTGACGGCGCGGGCGAGGTCGAACGGAACGCGGGCTAGACCGGCGGCAAGACCGTCGCCGCGGACGGAAGCGAGGATCGAGTCGACAAGCCGATCCAGCCGCGTGACCTGGGCGATTGCCTGGATCCGCCATTCCTCGACGAGCTCCGGTTTGGGTGTCGAACCCCCGGCGGCTTCGACCGCGGCATCGGCGAGCAGGTCCAGGTAGGCGCGGACGACCGCCAGCGGCGTGCGCAGCTCGTGGGTGACCACGGCCAGCAGCTCGGCCCGGGCGCCGTCGAGGGCTGTGAGGGTTTCGAGCTGCTCCTCGGCCTCGGCCTGGAGACGGCCCTTCTCGACGATGCCGCCGAGCAGCGCCCCAATGGTGACCAGGAACTCGACCTCTTCTGGCGAGAACGTCCGCGACTCGATGGCCTGGACGTTGATGACGCCGATGATCGAGTCGTTCCAGGGCATTGGCACCGAAAGCATCGACACGAACTGCGACTGGTCGAAACCCGGAACCCACTTGAACCGCGGATCGACCCGCACGTCGGGCGAGGCGATCGGCTGACCGATCTGCGCCGCGCTGCCCGTCAGGCCCTCGCCGACGGCCAGCGTGACGACCCCGATCTGGTCGCGGTCGAGGCCGTTAGTCGCGGACAGTCGCAGCCGCGCCGCGTCGCGATCCATCAGGTAGACGGAGCAGACCTCGACGTTCAAGGCGTCGGTAGTGCGGTCGACGATCGTCCGCATCAACTCGTCCCAGTTTCTGGCCGTGGTCAGAAGCTTGGCGAACTCGTGCAGGAACGACAGCTCGAGCAGCTTGCGCTCGGCGTCGAATGGGGGCACGGGGTCAACCGGGGCCACGGGTCTGCTCTTGGCCCCGACGGCGCCGGCACGGTGAGCTGGACTGGGCATCTTGGCGGGCACTCGGTTCGTGGGGCTACCTCACCGCGGCCGACGGCGCATCGTAGACCTTCGTCGGCAACTCGTCGAGGAGCGGCTCCGTCCAGGTCCAGGCCGCGCCGTGGTGTCGCCCGACGGCACCGTGCCGCGCGGCCTCGGTCCGGAGCGGCAGGCCGAAGATCTCGATGAAGCCCACCGCGGCTGCGTGATCGAAGGCGTCGTCGGCCTCGTACGTTGCGAGGGCCTTGTCGTAGAGCGAGAGCGGGCTGCGCCGCCCTGTCACGATGGCGTTGCCGTGGTCGAGCCGGACGCGCACGTCGCCGCTGACGACGCGCTGGCTGCTGGCCGCGTAGCCGCGCAGGTCGCGGTGCAGGGCGCTGAACCAGAGCCCGTCGTAGGTGAGCTGGGCCAGCTCGTCGGCCACGATGCGGTTGAAGCGGAGCGTGTCCTTGCTGAGGGTCAGCCCCTCGAGGGCGCGATGGGCCCGATGGATGACTGTGGCCGCCGGCGCCTCGTAGATCTCCCGGCTCTTGATGCCGACGAGGCGGTCCTCGACATGGTCCACCCGGCCGACGCCATGCGCACCGGCCAGATCGTGGAGGTGCTCCACCAGGGTCACGGGGTCGGTCCGATCGCCGTCGAGCGAAACGGGCACGCCGCCCTCGAAGCCGATGACGATCTCGACCGGCGCAGGAGCCTTGTCGGGATCGACAGTCCAGCGGTAGACGTCGGCGCGCGGCGCCGTCCAGGGATCCTCGAGGATGCCGGCCTCGATCGAGCGGCCCCACAGGTTGACGTCGATCGAGTAGATCGAGTCCTTGGTGATCGTGATCTCGATGTTGCGGGCCTTGGCGTACTCGATCTCCTGTTCGCGCGACAGGCCCATGCCGACGCGCATCGGGGCGATGACGGCCAGGGATGGATCGAGGGCGTGGGTGGCGATGTCGAAGCGGACCTGATCGTTGCCCTTGCCGGTGCAGCCGTGGGCGACCGCGTCGGCATTCTCCTTGTGAGCGACCTCGACGAGGAGCTGGGCGATCATAGGACGAGCCATTGCCGTGGCCAGCGGGTAAACGCCCTGGTAGAGCGCCCCGGCCTGGACGTGCGGCCAGCAGAAGTCGCGCACGAAGCGGTCGCGGCCGTCCACGACGTAGGCTCGGCTGGCGCCGGCGCTGATGGCGCGGCGATCGACGTCCTCCTTGAGTACGCCGCCGCCGAGGTCGACCGTGAGGGTCACGACCTCCGCGTCGTACTGCTCGCGCAACCAGGCGACGGCGACCGAAGTGTCGAGTCCACCGGAATAGGCGAGCACCACCTTCTTCATCGAGGAGCCTCCGAATGCGCGAAAGGGCGGCCGATCGGCAGCGTTGCGGCCCCGGCCGGTTGATAGCTCTGGAAACGGACCAGCCACCGCTCGAGGGCGGCCTCGGTCTCGAATAGGACGAGCAACGTGTTGTCGCCGGCGAGGGTGCCGACCTGATCCTGCAAGCTCGATTGGTCGATCGCCTGGGCAATCGCGCCCGCGGAGCCCGGTGTGGCCAGGAGGACGAGGCTCAGGCCACTCCGCGCGATGCGAACCGGAATGTCCTCGAGGAGACGGTTCAGCCTGGCGTCGTACAGGTTACCGGTGGCCGCGCTCTCCGGGGTGGCATATACGTGGCGGTCGCCTCGCGGCACTTTGACCAGACCCAGCTCGGTCAGGTCGCGGCTGACAGTGGCCTGCGTGACCTCGTAGTTGGCCTCGCGGAGCAACTCCACCAACTCCTCCTGGCTGCCGATCGGTGAGCGGGCGACGAGCTCGAGTAGAGCGCGCTGGCGGCGCTGCTTGACATTGACGCCGTTTCCGCTGATGACCATTTCTGCCATCGGATCAGGCCGTGCCGGCCGGGGCTTCGCTTGCCTCGCGCGCGGCGGTAATGCGAGTACCGAAGCTTGGGTCGTCGAGGGCGCGGGTCAGGGCGTGCGGGTCGGACGAGTCGGCGATCACGGCCTGGGCGCCGGACCAGGCGACCGCCTGGAGGGCGGCCCGGATCTTGGGAACCATGCCGCCCTTGATTACTCCGTCGGCGATGAGCCGCTCGGCCTGGTCGGCGGTCATCGTGGCCAGCTTCTCGCCGGCGGCGTCGCGGATCCCGTCGACGTCGGTCATGAGCACGAGCTGGCGCGCTCCGAGTCCGGCGGCGATGCCCGCGGCGGCGTCGTCAGCGTTGACGTTGCAGACTATGCCGTGCTCGTCGCGGGCGAGCGGCGCCACGACGGCTACCTGCCCCGCAACCAGGAGAGTGTCGAGGAAGTCGCGGCGTATGCCGACGACATGGGCCACGAGCCCGAGACCGGGCACGCGCTCGGCGATCATGAAGCCGCCGTCCACGCCACTCAGGCCCACGGCGTCGACGCCGCGGTCGCGTAGGTCCGACACGAGCTCGGAGTTGACCACTCCACGCAGCACGGCCGCGGCCACGTCGAGGGCCGCCTGGTCGGTCACCCGCAGGCCGCCTTCGAACCGACTCGGCACGCCGAGGCGCTCGAGCCATTCGGTGATGCGCTTGCCGCCGCCGTGGACGAGCACGACGGGACGGGTACGGGCGACGGCCGCGACCTCGTCGAGGACGTGTGCCTGGTCGGCGAGGGTCGTCCCGCCGAGCTTGAGGATGAGCACTTCGCTCACGTCGTGTACTCCGCGTTCTCGATGACGTATTGCTCGGTCAGGTCGCAGCCGAAGGCCTCGCCGGTGCCGCCGCCAAGGCCGAGGTGGAGACGGATCAGCACCTCAGGCGCCTCCATTGCCGTGCGAATTGCGGCCCGGTCGAAGAGCAGGGGAGTGCCCTTGAAGACGAGCGTGCCGGCGATGGCGATCTGGAGCTTGTCCAGGTCGAGCTCGGGCGCTCGGCCGGCCCGTGGCATGGCCTCGGTATGGTGCAGGCCGGCCGCCTCGAGGAGCTGCTCGTCGGGCAGGCGGGCGTTGCCGGCAGCACTGGCCACACGGCCCCAGTTGGGATCGCGGCCGTGAACCGCGGCCTTCAGGAGGCTGCTGCTGACTACGGCGCGGGCGATCGCCCGGGCGTCGTGGTCGTCGGCCGCGCCGCTGACCTGGCAGGTGATCAGGGTCGAGGCGCCCTCGCCGTCGGCGGCTTGCTGGCGGGCCAGCGAACGAGCCACGGCCTCGATAGCCTCGCCGAGCATCGCTGCCTCGTGGCTGGCTACGGCTACGGATGCCCCCGCCTGACCCGATGCGAGCAGGAAGACCGTGTCGTTGGTGCTGGTGTCGCCGTCCACGCTGAGCTGGTTCCAGGTTCGCTGAACTATCGGCGAGAGCAGCCCGAATAGGGTTGCCGGAGCAACGCTGGCGTCGGTCAGGATCACGCTCAGCATCGTGGCCATACGGGGGTGGATCATGCCCACGCCCTTGGCGATACCGGAGACGGTGACCTTGGCCGGGGTTCCGTCCGACCTCGGAAGCTGCAGCGTCGTCGTGGCCAGCTTGATCTTCGTGTCAGTGGTCATCATCGCCCCGGCCACGGCCTCGAGTCCGGCGTCCGTTTCCGCGAGCTGGGGGACGAGCCGGGCCAGTCCGTCGCGAACCTTCGTCAGCGGCAGCCGCACGCCGATCACTCCCGTCGACAGAGCCAGCGTCCGCTCCGGCTTGGTATCGAGCAGCGCTGCCAGGGTCTTGCTGACCTCGGCCTGATCTGTGTCGCCCTCCACGCCCGTTGCCGCGTTCGCGGAGCCGGCCGTGGCAACGACAGCGTCGGTCCAGCCGAACCGCCCGCCGCCGCCGATCTCGGTGGCGTTGAGATGGGCGCGGGAGAGCTTGATGGGCGCCGCCACGACCTGATTGCGAGTGAAGACGGCGGCGACGGCCGCGGATCCGCCGGTTGTGGCGATGACCGCCAGGTCGGGTCGGCCGGACGGCTTGATGCCGGCCGCAAGCCCGCCGGCGCGGAAGCCGCGTGGCATCTCCGCGCGCTGCTCGACCGGCGGCAGCCCGTTGGGCAGAGCCGGCAGGTCGTCCGAGCGCACCTTGCCCGTAGTCGAGGATCGAACGGGACCTTGGTGCATCAGATTCATTTCCCTCAGAATTGCGGTTCGGGTAATCGTGGCTCGCCGCGCAGGCTGCCCCGCGGCGATGGCTGAGCGCGGGCTACGGAGCGATCGGGTACTGCTCGAGGCCGGTCGTCTCGGGCAGTCCGAAGAGGATGTTGAGGGCCTGGACCGCCTGACCGGCGGCGCCCTTGACCAGGTTGTCGATGACGCCCAGGGCGAGGATCCGTCCGCTGCGCGGGTCTACCTTGACGCAGATGCGGCAGAGGTTGCTGCCGAAGACGTGCTTGGTCGAAGGCGGATCGGCAACGACCTGAACGAACGGCTCGTCGTGGTAGGCGTCGTCGTAGAGGGCGTCCAGCTCCGCCTGGCTGACCGGTCGCGTCGGGCGGACGTGACAGCTCGTCAGGATGCCGCGGGTCATCGGGATCAGGTGCGGCAGGAAGTCGACCGTGGCTACGCCCGGGTTAGCCTCGCGGCTGGCCAGGGCGCCGCGCTCGCCCTGCTGCTGGAGCTCCTGCTCCATCTCGGCGGTGTGGCGGTGATTGAACAGCCCGTAGGCCTTGACGTTTTCGTTGACCTCGGAGAAGAGCAGGTCCGGCTTTGGTTCGCGGCCGGCACCCGAGACGCCGCTCTTGGCATCGACCGCGAGATCGCCGATCAAACCTGCCCGGGCCAGCGGCGCCAGAGTCAGGATCGTGGCAGTCGGATAGCAGCCGGGCAGGCCGATGATCGTCGCCTCATTGTTCACGGCGGCGCGCATCTCTTCGCGGTGCAGCTCGGGCAGGCCGTAGACGGCCTGGGCCAGCAGTTCGGGCGCCGGGTGGTCGAACTTGTACCAGCGCGGGTAGTCGGCGGGATCGTGGAGACGGAAGTCCGGGCCGATGTCGAGCAGGGCGGACCCGCGCGCGACAATCTCGGCGGCCATTCCTGCGGCCACGCCATGCGGCAGCGCCGTGAAGACGGCGTCGGCCTCCGGGACCGCCTGGTCGATGACCAGGCCCGTGGCGCCCAGGTGCGGGTGCGACACGGCAATGGGCTGGTTGTCGCGGTTGCGACCGTGGAGGCCCGCCAGCCTGACATTCGGATGTCCGAGCAGCAACCGGACCAGCTCGCCGCCGGCGTAACCCGTCGCCCCGACGATGCCGACGGTGATCGTGTCGTCGCCGCGTCCGGTCCGAAACGCCTTGGGCCCCAAACCACGCTGCGATCCGGGCTTCGACGACGAACCCACGTTCTCAGGCGCCCGGCCGGCCCGAGCCGGCGATGACCCCTCTCGGGAGGTGGTTTCGGAGACGTCGTTGGGCGTGGATCGGATGACGGTCATGGTCCGGCGAGTATACGGTCTGATGAATAGTCATGCAACCAGTCAGGAACGTCAGACGTACCCCGCGGCCACCATCAAGACCCAGGCCATCATGAACCAGTGGAGCAGCCAGCCCCACAGGAACGAACGAGTCCGCCAGGCCAGGAGCCCGAAGAAGGCCCCGCCAACGAGCGTCGAAAGCTGCTCGATCTCGGGTTTCCAGACGTGCATGAGGGCGAAGGGAATGATTTGGAGCCAGATGGCGTCGGTGCCGTACTTGCGACCGAGGGCCCACATGAGCCAGCCGCGGAAGAAGAACTCCCAGGCGAACAGGTCGATGCCGGTGTCAATGATCAGGCGCCACATCGGGCGGCCTTCGATGGTACCCGTGTAGTAGGCCCGGAAGTCGGGCAGGCGGCCGACCACCCAGATGACGGCAGCGAGGACCACCACACCGCCGATGACGATCGGCAGGCCTAGCCGCCAGTCTCCGAGACCGATGCCGTAGCGCCTCGGGTCTTCGCGCCAGACCAGCAGGACGATCGCGAGCGGGATGATGAACTCGAGGACGAAGCGGTCGTATTCGGCTTCGACGAAGCGGTTGTTGAAGGCGATGATCAGGATGACCGTCGCCAGGGCCACGACCTGGACGATGCGAGCATCGAAGTCGACGCCCCAGATTCGCCAAGTCCTGGCAGGGCGATCGGCGGCAGCATTGCCGCCTGAGTCTTGGGCCGGCGGTGCTGGCGGTCGGTCCGAGGAAGCTCGGCCTCGCCCAAAGCCTAGGACACGTGGAACAGGCATTCCGACACGCCTCCATAGTCGCCGCACATGACTCGCTCCCTGGCTGCCCACGTTGCGGTCGAGACACCCGCAGGCGCCGGATCTTCTGCGGGCACCAGGTACCACCGGACGCCCTCGGCATAAAGATCGCCCTCGTTTGCTGGGATCTGAGTAACGATGGTGATGGCCCCCGAGGTCATCAAGTAGAGGGCTGACTGCTGGCCGGCCACGCGCTCGCCGGCCGGGACGGCGGACGCGAACCGGGCCTGGATATCGGGCAGATCGTAAGTGGCATTTCGGGCCCACGACCCGTACCAGACCAGACCCGGGGTGACGGCCACGGCCGCGACTGAGACGAGCAGAGCGGGGGCGGTCCAGTGCGCGGCGTGACGCCACGTTCGGAGGCGCGGCTCGGGGCTCGCGCCGGCCTCGGCCGGCGCGGCAGGCGCCGGCGTCCACGGCCGTTCGCGCAGCCATTGCTGCGCCACGTAAAGGCCGAGCGCCGCGAGCATAGCCAGCGGCGGCAGGAGGGGCAGAACGTATCGGTTCGGTCGATACGACGCGGTCAACAGAATGCCGAAGCCGATAGCAAGCCAGCCGATCGAGACCGCGGCCAGCCTGGCCTGGGCGCGGCTCAGCCGACGACGCAGGACGGCGATGGCGGCAAGACCGGTGGCCCCGAGCGCCAACAGCGGACCCGCCTGCATCCCGTAAATGGAGTCGCTGTCGGTGGTGAAGTAGCGCAATGCGGACCGGAGCATGTCGCGGGGAACGATGCTTAAGCTATCAGAGGCCCAGATCCTCAGGTCCATGGCTACCGCTTCCCGATTCGGAAGCCAGATGACGACAGCCCAGACCAGGCCGGCCAGGGCGATCGCACCGAGGGCGCCCGCCACCCAACGCCGGGCGGCGCGGTCGTGCGGGGCGAGGGCCGCGACCATCGCGACAAGGATGCCGGCCACAGCGAAGGCCGCGGACGGCTTGGCGCCGATCGCAACGGCGTAGCAGACGCCGGAGAGAGCGCCCCAGCGCATCGTGAGCCGGTCGTCACGGGCGAGGACCAGCGTCCCGAGCGTCAGGCCGAGCACGACCATGTCCTCCAGATAGGCGAGGCGGCCGTAGACGAGGACCAGGCCACTCGTCGCGAACGCGAGCCCGGCGAACAGGGCCGTCGCCCGGCCGACGACCCCGCGCAGACCCCAAACCAGGCCCGTCGCGGCCAGAGAAACGCAGGCGATCGTGACCAGACGGGCCCCGACGATGCCGACCCCGACCAGGCGGAACCAGACGGCCTCCACGAGCGTGAACGGCAAGTTGGCGAGGTACAGATTCCACTCGTCCATGCTCCACCGGCCGAGCTGGACGAGGTTGCGGGCGTTGGCGGTGTTGTAACCCTCGTCCGTGAATGGCGAGTTGCTGGCCGTTACGTGGCTCGACGGGTCGGCTGCCACGAACACTGCGAGCAGTGCGAACAGGCACGCGCCAACCAGGAGGGCTTCGGGCGGAATCGCTCGCAACGTTCCGGCGAGCGGCGCGAGCCGGTTTCCTCGGGGCGGGGCGGGCCGGCCATCCGACGAAAGACCGTCTGGCGGCGCGGCGGTTTCGCTCATGGGCGAGAAGTATAGGAAGCGCCGAGCTCAGTCAGTCGGCCAGGACGTCTCTCATCGGGCCGGTCACGACGACCTCACCCGATTCCTCGCTCTGCGGCTGCCCGTCACCTCCCGGCCGATTGATCGCATAGCGGTGGCTGATGCGGGCCGGTCCGGCGGCGACCTGGGCGCTGACGGTGCAGTACTTGGTGGCCGAAAGCTCGATCGCACGACGGACGGCCTCTGTGTCGACGTTGCCCTCCACGACGTGGACGACCGTGATGTCGGTGAAGACGTTCGGCGCCTTCTCGCGCTGGGTGCCCCTGACTTCCACCGAATACCGGTCCACGGCCTGGCGCTTCTTGGCCATGATGTCGATAAAGTCCATTGCCGTGCAGGAGGCGATGGCGGCCAGGACGAGCTCGGTCGGTCGCGGGCCCGTGTTGCCGCTGGCGTTGTCGACGACCACGTCGTGACCGGAAGTCGTTCTGGCCACGAATCGCATCCCGCTCTCGTGCCTGAGGCTGACCTGCTTCTCGCCCACGGATTCCTCCTGTTACACGAGTTGGTTGCGGGACGCCGCTGTTGCTCTTGAGCGCAGCCTACCGCTTGGGGCCAGGTGTCCACCAGGCCCGGGGCGGCCCCCAGGAGGCGACACGTGACCAGGGAGAGGCTCCAAAGGGATTGCCGGCTGGGGCGTAGTGCTGAGCCCTGGTTAGTCCACCGCCAGAGACGCGCCCGGAATGCGCGTGTCGGCCGCTCCCTGTCGCGCGAATTGGGTTCGGTACAGCTCTGCATAGACACCATTGGTGGCGAGCAGGTCGGTGTGTGTACCTCGCTCGACAATGCGCCCCTCGACGATGACGAGGATCTGATTGGCCTCGCGCACAGTGGACAGGCGATGGGCGATGACGACAGAGGTGCGGCCGGTCAGAGCGGTCTTGAGCGCCACCTGCACCGCCCACTCCGACTCCGAGTCGAGGTGGGCCGTCGCCTCGTCGAGCACCACGACATTGGGCGCCTTGAGCAAGAGCCGGGCGATCGCGATGCGCTGCTTCTCGCCGCCCGAGAGCCGATAGCCACGATCGCCCACCACGGTATCGAGGCCGGCCGGCAGCGATTCGACCAGCGGCATGATCTGCGCGGCCCGCAGCGCCTGGTCGATCTCCTCGTCGGTGGCGTCGGGCTTCGCGTACCGCAGGTTGGCTCGGATGGTGTCGTGGAAGAGATGGGCGTCCTGGGTGACCACTCCGACTTCGCGGCGGATCGAGTCGAGGGTCGCATCGCGCAGGTCAATTCCGTTGATACGGATTGCACCCGAGCGCACGTCGTACAGGCGCGGGATGAGGTGGCTGATCGTGGTCTTGCCGGCGCCGGACGGACCTACCAGCGCAACCAGCTGCCCGGGCTGGGCAGTAAACGACACGTCGAAGAGAACCTGTTGGGAAGGCGCCTGGTCGAGCACCGCGACCGACTCCAGCGAAGCCAGGGACACTTCTTCCGCCCTCGGGTAGCTGAAGTCGACGTGCTCGAACTCGATCGTGGCCGGGCCGTTCGGGATGGCTACGGCGCCCGGCTTCTCGGCGACCATGGGTTCGAGGTCGAGCACCTCGAAGACTCGGTCGAAGCTGACCAGCGCGGTCATGATGTCAACCTGCACGTTCGACAGGGCCGTCAAGGGGCCGTACAGCCGGTTCAGGTATGCGGTCAGGGCGACCACGGTGCCCACCTGCAGCGCGCCGTCGGCGGCAAGCACGCCGCCCCAGCCATACACAAGCGCGGTGGCGAGCGAGGCGGTGAGCAGGATCGCGGCCATGAAGACCCGCGTGTACATGGCCTGGGTGACTCCGATGTCGCGGACCCGGCCGGCCTTCTCCTCGAAGCTCTGGATCTCGCGCAGCGGTTCGCCGAAGAGCTTCACCAGGAGCGCGCCGGCCACGTTGAAGCGCTCGGTCATCATCGAGATCATCTTGGCGTTGAGGTTATAGCTCTCGCGGGTAAGCGCCTGGATGCGCCGGCCCACCCAGCGAGCCGGAAGTAGGATGATGGGCAGGAGGGCGAGCGCCACCAGCGTAATCTGCCAGGACAGCAGCAGCATGGCGACCAGGGTGATGGTCACCCCGATGACGTTGCCGACCACCGACGAGAACGTATCGGTAAACGCCTGCTGAGCGTCCAGCACGTCGTTATTGAGCCGGCTGACCAGGGCGCCAGTCTGGGTCCTGGTGAAGAAGGCAATGGGCATGCGTTGGAAGTGAGCGAACACCTGAGTGCGCATGTCGAAGATGAGGCCCTCGCCGACCCGTGCGGAGATCCACCGCTGCCACAGCGACAGAATCACGTCGGACAGAGCCAGGACGGCGAGCAACAGGGCCAGCTCGACCACGACGCCGGAGTGGTGGGGCAGAATGCCGTCGTCGATGATGGCCCGGTAGATGAGCGGGTTAGCGGCGCTCAGCAGCGCGTCCAGCACGATCAGCGCGAGGAATATCAGCAGCATCCGCCGGTATGGCCTCGCGAAGCGCGCGATTCGCCGCAGAATGCCCGGCGAGAGTTTCTGAGAAGTGACCGACTCGTCCCGGCGGAACGAACGCATCAGCCCCCAGCCACCGCCGCCTCCGCCGCCCATGCCCCGGCGCATGCTCATCGCCCGGACCTCGCGGGCCACTCCGGGGCGTCGATCTGGACCAACGAGGTCGACAAGCGTGGCTGAGCGTTCGGGAGTGCTAATGGGCTTGCGGTTGCCCTGCCGAGCGGCAAAGCGGCCTCCTGGCTTGTGCTACTGCGCGGTGGCGGCGCCGGCCGCGGCCCGGGGAGCCTCGTGCGCTTCCTGTGCCTCGAGCCAACGCTCGGCATCGATTGCGGCGCGGCAGCCCTCGCCGGCGGCCGTCACGGCCTGGCGGTAGCGATGGTCGTCGACATCGCCGGCCACGAACACGCCGTCGATATTCGAGGCAGTGGTGGCGCCGTCGGTTCGCAGGTAGCCCTTCTCGTCGGTCGTGAGCCAGTCGCGGAAGGCGGCCACGTTGGGCCGGTGGCCGATGGCCACGAACAGCCCGTCCAGGGGCAGGGTTTCCTCGCCAGACTCGTCTGTTCTGCCCAGGCGCAGCCCCTCGACGTGTTCATCGCCCAGCACCTCCTCGACCGTCCTGTTCAGGTGCAACTCGATCTTGGGGTGGGCGGCCGCGCGGGCCTGCATGATCTTGCTGCCGCGGAAGGCGTCCCGGCGATGGATCAAGTGGACCTTGCTGGCAAAACGGGTCAGGAAGAGTGCTTCCTCGAGGGCGCTGTCTCCGCCACCGACGACCGCGATCGTCTTGTCACGGAAGAAGAACCCGTCGCACGTCGCGCAGGCACTCACGCCGCGCCCGCGAAGCCGCGTCTCGCTCTCGAGCCCGAGCCAGATGGCCTCGGCGCCCGTGGCCACGATCACGGCCTCGGCCCGGTACTCGATGCCGGCCGCCCAGAGCCGGAACGGGCGACCGCTCAGGTCGACACGATCGACGTCGGCGTCGACGATTCGGGCACCAAAGCGCTCGGCCTGCTTGCGGAAGAGGCCCATCAACTCCGGCCCCTGGACCCCCTCGGGAAAGCCCGGGTAGTTTTCGACCTCGCTCGTGATCATCAGCTGGCCACCGCCAACCACTCCGCCGATCACGATCGGCTCGAGGTTGGCCCGCGCGGCGTAGATCGCGGCCGTGAGCCCTGCCGGGCCTGAGCCCACGATGACGACGCGCGCCGCGACAGGATGCCCGGATCCGTTCGCGACGGGCGCGGCCGCGACGGGCGCGGCTTCGCCTTCGGCGGGGGCGAGGATGGTCAGGTTGAGGCCGCTGAGCGGGCTCTGGGTCTTGGGAGTGGCGTTGTCGTTCACGCTCTAATCCTAGCACGAGAGCGATACTCCCAGGGAGTATATGGGCGCGCCAGGCGCTCTGGCCGCCCGACGGCAGGTCCCGTTGCGCCGGCAACAACGCGCGGTCCAACTCGTTGACCCGCCTGGCGTTCGCGCGCACGATGACGCCGCACTTCGGAGGCAATGGGCATGCGGTCAAGACCGACGGCTCGCATGGGTCTGGCGCTCGGCGCCTTGATGGGGTTTGCCTACCTGGTGTTCCCGATAAGCGTATTTCCGGGTCTGATCGTTTGGGTCCTGCTGCTGCGAGAGAGCGATACTCGGCTGCCGGCGATCGCGGGCGGCCTCGTCGGTTATGGAGTGGCCGTGCTCGTCTTGATCGGTGGGGCAAACCTGGCCTGCGCAAGCGATCCGACATGCGTTCCGCTTGTTGTCGTGCCCCTGTGGCTTGCGCTCGGGCTCGTTCCCCTGGCGCTGGGCCTCGTGCTGGCGCTGGTGGCACGATCCGCACCGCAGGATAGGTGAGTTCAGTCAGGCGACCGGTCGGCCCCGCTCCTCTTCTCTCGGCCAGAGCCAGGCCGCCGCGAAAGACGCGATCGCCAGGGCCGCCAGACCTGCCAGCCACGCGAGGCCTGCCAGCAACTCAGCGTTCGACTCGAGCTGCTCAACGCGGCGCAGCGATCGGCCGGCAAGGACGAAGCCGCCCTCCCAGGGGACGGTGACCGTGGCGATGCGAATGCCGCCTCGCGGCTGCCACGTGACCGCACTCGGCGAACCCGGCCGAGCCGCGTCGAGGACTCCACGGGGCGGCGCCGGCGACCCGCCGTCCAGGGTGGCGTTGGTCGCAATCACGGCGTGGCTCGAGTCGAAGACGATGACGAAAGGCGCCAGGCTCGAGGCCAGATCGACGGTTTGAGCCGCATCCACCACCGAACTGGGCGCGGCGCCGGCGTCGAGGCGGGCAGCCTCATCTTCCGCGAGCTGGTACTGCGGGTCGTTGGCTCCGCTGCGCAGGTCCTGCTGGACCTCGGCGTAGACCAAGCCGCAGGCGAGAGTGGCCAGGACGGAGACCGGCAGGAAGAAAGCCAGGGCGCGTCTGACCACCTGTGAGTCACGACCGATCGATCGCCCCGAGTCTTCGGCGCCCCGCCCCACCAGGGCTGGCTGTTTCTCCATCTCCGTCCGCGCCGTGCTCGATCGCCTTGGGTTTGATGGCGTGGACCTGCGGAAGTACCTCGCGGCCCAATGTCTCGATGTTGCGAACGTCCTCTGCGTTGGCCAGATGCACGATGACGTGCTGGACTCCAACCTCCGCCAGAGCCCCGAATACGGCGACAATCTGGGCGGGCGTCTGCTGGGTCACGTCGGCGCGGGTCAGGTTCGTCCGTTCGATCTCATCGAAGGGTCGGCCGACCTCGGCGCAGCGCTCGCGGAGGACCGAGAACTTGTGGGTCAGCTGGTCGGGCCCGCCGAAGATGTTGCAGGCGTCGGCGTACTTGGCCACCAGGCGCAGCGTCTTCTGCTCGCCGCCCCCGCCGATGAGGATCTTGGGATGCGGCCTGGCGAGGACCTGAGGCGAATTGAGCAGCCTCTCGGCCTGATAGTGCTTGCCGTTGAAAGCCTCGCCCGAGCCGCGCTCGCCCTGCCACATGGCGTGGACTATCTGGAGGGTCTCTTCGAGCATCTCGAAGCGGACGCCGAGCGACGGCATGGGGAAGCCGAGGCCGTGGCTCTCCTCCTCGTTCCAGGCTGCGCCGATGCCCAGATACGACCGGCCGCCGCTCAAGACGTCGAGCGTGGTGGCGGCCTTTGCCCAGAGCCCGGCCTGCCGGTAGTGCACGCCGCCGACCATGAGCCCAAGCGTGGCTTGCTTGGAGTGCGCGGCCATGAAGGCGAGCGCCGACCAACCTTCGAGCATCGGTTCTTCGGGCCGACCGACGCCCCGAATCTGGTAGAAGTGGTCCATCACCCAGAGCGAGTCGAAGCCGGCTGCGTCCGCCGTCTCCGAGATGCTGGCGAGGGTCGGGCCGATCGCCGCGTCGCCGCCCGGCCAGGTGAACGACGGGACCTGGAGACCGATCTTCACGAGGTGACTCCGTTGGCCTGGAATGGGTCCTGTGGCGGACCGCAGGTGAGGTCTGAGGTGGTGGCTACAGGTTAGCACCGCAACAACTCGATCCCACCGGACGCGGCGGGACGTTGCCCGACGGCACCTGCGCGTTTGCGTTTCAGGCCCATCCTCTGGTAGGGTGTCCATCGATCGACCGGCCTCCCGCCACCGTCCGTGGAGCCGTCCCCCCAAGCTGGAGCCCGTATTGCGTCAGGCATTGGCCTCAGTGAGTCGAGTCCTCGGCCGTCTCGCGCCTGGTTCAACATCCACGAGCGACCGGTCTGGCGCGCCCCCGAAGACCGAACACTTCGACTCGTTTCGCAGAGCCGCTGCACAGCTGATCCGCCGCGATGGCGTCGAGCGGCTGGTTCCAATCGGCGTCTGCACGCTCCTGGTGCTGGCTGCCCTCGTCAGCTCGATGCCCGAAGTCTCGCCCGCCTCCGCGGCCGTGCGGCCGAGCGGCCAGCAGCAGTTGATCGCGGTCGCGGTCGATGTTCCGCAAGCGCAGTTCGGTGTCGGAGACGGGCCTCTAGCGAAAGACTCTAGCGACCTCTATCTCGGCGACGGGTCGATCTCCAATACACTCCAGCTTCCGGGCGTCGGAACGGACGCGAAGACGCTGCTCCGGACCTATACCGTCCAGGCGGGCGACACGCTCAACCTGATCGCCGGTCGGTACGACCTGGCGACGTCGACGCTCTACTGGGCCAACAAGGCTGCCCTGCCCGATCCTGCCTCGATCCGCATCGGTCAGGGGCTGCTGGTCCCGCCGATGGATGGCCTCCTTGTCCAGGTCGGAGCAAAGGACACGCTTGATTCCCTTGCCACCAAATACAAGGTCTCGGCTCAGGACATCGTCGATGCCAACAACCTGCCGGAAATCACATTGACTGTCGGCCAGACGCTGATCATCCCGGGTGCCAGCGGCGGACCGATGCCCGCGTCAAGGGCCGGCACGCGCGCCCCGAGCTCCGGCGGCTGGCTGTGGCCGGTCTCGGGCTACAACTACATCAGTCAGTACTTCTGGTCCGGCCACCACGCCGTCGATATCGCCGCCTCCTATGGGACCCCCGTCGTGGCGGCCGTCGGCGGAACTGTGGTTCGCGTGGGTTGGAATGGCTATACCGGCGGTGGCAACGTCGTTTGGGTGATGAGCGGTACGAAGCTCTACACGACCTACAACCACCTCTCCAGCTGGTCTGTCCGGACCGGGCAGAAGGTGTCCGCAGGCCAGCGGCTCGGGCTGGTTGGCGCCACGGGCGAGGCCACCGGCCCGCACCTCCATTTCGAGGTGTGGCTCGGATACCCGTGGGGCCTGGGCAACGTGTCCGACGCGGTCAATCCGTGCGCCTACCTGGCAGGCTGCTGAATCGCTCGCCGGTTGGCCGGCCGATGCCTTCGTTGCCTTCTGCGCTGCTCGCTCACGCACGCCAGGGTGCGCTCGCTGCGGTGCTCGTCGGCGCCTTGGCTAGAGGCGTTCAATGTGGCCGGGCGCGAAGCGGGGACCGTACCTCGGGATCCTGATCCGGGAGGCTTCGAGCAGCCGGACCACCCGGCCACGCTTGCCGCTATAGGGGGCCAGCAGCTCCTGCATTCGCGCGTCATCGCCGCGTGGCTCGCCGGCAATCGCCCAGGCCACCAGGTCTGGGAGGTGGGCGTCGCCGAGGCTGACTGCGTCGGGATCGCCGAAGGCGGCGCGAGACGCTTCGGCTGAGGTCCACGGGCCGATGCCCGGGATCTCCTGCAGACGCGAGCGGACGTCCGACGGCGGCAACGCCGACCAGGCCTCGATCCTGGGCTCCAGCCGCCCGACGTACCTGAGCAGCTCGGCCCGATGTCGCTCCAATCCCATGGGGTGAAATTCGAAGTAGGGGAGTGCGGCCAGGCCGGCCCCGGTGGGTGGAAGGAGCAACTCGACCGGCCCGGGTGCGCGTTCACCGAGGCGCCGAGTCAGGGCGGCATAGGCCGATTGAGCTTCCCCGGCCGTGACCTTCTGCTCGATGATCGCCGGGATCAGCGCCGGCAGCAGCTGCCCGGTTCGAGGCAGCCGCAATCCGCCGAAGCGGCGTTGCAGCTCTCGCACCAGACGGTGCCGGGGCACGAGTTGGGTCGGGTCGTCGAGCATGCCCGCCAGACCCGGCGCCGCTGCCAGGGCAAGCTCCGCCCCGGGCCCCCAGGCCTGGGCTCGGACCGACCCATCGTCCGGTTCGGTCCACAGGCGCAGACTCGTCGGCCCGGCCGCGGTGCGACGAGCCAACCAAACGCCGTCGCGGCCGAAGCGGATAGTCGGGTCATTGGTGCCGTGGCGGAGGGGCTCCAGCGAGAGGCGGAGGTCGATGGGCTCCGGGGCCGCGAAGCGGGCCTCGAGCGGCGGCGCATCCGCGTTGGCGTCCGGACCGTCCTCGGTCACTGGAACAGGTCGAACTCGCGCGGCATCAGAACGTCCGCGATGCGGCCTTCGCCGCGCGTCGGGTTGGCTCCCCTGACGATCGCGGCGGGTCGCCGCCCGGTCTTGCCGAGCGCCAGTTCCGCGGCCGTGGCGATCTCATCGGCCGTCGCCCGGATCGTGCTGCGCATGATCCGGCCATCCGCGTCTGGTGTGCCGCGCATGTCGTCGAGCGGCATCATGCCGCTCACGCCGATGGCCACGTCCGTGATGCCCCACCGCCACGGACGGCCGAAACTGTCCGAGATGAGGACTGGGACATCGACGCCAAGAGCGGATCGGACGGCGGCGCGGATGCGGTCGGCGGATGCGTCCGGATCGGCCGGCAGTAGCGTCACCACGTTGCCGCTGCCGGCTCCCATGTTCGAAGCATCGATGCCGCCGTTGGCGCAGATAAAGCCGTGCCTCGTTTCCGTGATGAGCACGCCGTGGGCCATGCGAACGATTCGTCGGGCCTCGCGCAGGACCACCTCGAGCTGGCGCGCGTCCCGATCCCAGCGTTCGGCGAAGGCCACGGCCTCGGCGCGCGGCTCCACCGCGGTCAGGTCGACTACCGCGCCCTCGGCCTTCGACACGACCTTCTGGGTGACCACCAGAACGTCGTCTTCGGCCAGCGGCAGCACGCCGGCCGTGGATCGGACGCCTGCTATCAGCATCGCCGCCAGGTCATCACCCGGGCGGACCTCCGGGATACCTTCAAGCGCGATGACCGAGAGTCGGCCCTCGGGCGATTGGCCGCCAGGAGCGTCCAGTGGATCGCGTCCGCCCTTCACCGGCCGACCTCGTGATCGAGACCGCCCAGATCGGCCTCGAGCAGGTCGTCGGGCGTGTCGACGTCGAAGCTGAGCGGCCCGTCGAGCTCCAGATACGACGCCCCTGCCGCCTCCGCCGCGGCCCTGTGCGCCGCCCGACTGCCCTCGCCGAAATGAAACGGGATCGCGTCCGCGGGCGCGATGAGGAGGGCGTTCGTGCCCGTTCCATGGTGGTCCGGCACAAGCGCCACTAGCGACTTCTCGGGAGCAGTCTGCATGGCGAGGTCGGCTGCCTCGGCCAGCTGGTCGATCGCCGATGCCGCAACGCCGGGCAGGTCTGCGGGCAGGACCATGACCGCCGTCGCCTCCGGGCCGGCCGCCAATCGTGCCTCGGTCAGGCCTTCGTTGAGCCCATCCGTCTCCTGCAGGAGTGACACGGCGCCCATCGCCCGGGCATTCTCGAGCAGGTCGGCGTCCATCGACACCACGACGACGCCCGCCAGCCGAGTCGCGGTCAGGGCCTCGTCGAGAGTCCGGCGGAGCAACCCCAGAATCAGGTCCGCTCGCTCTTCGGCATCGAGCGGCTCGCCGAGCCGGGACTTGGCCCCGCTCAGCGATCGCACCGGCACGAGCGCAACGATGCGGCTGAGGCTGGCCCGCGTCATCGGCTCGCTTCCTCTCCCGTGGCAGGGTCGGCGGCCTGCGGGCGCGGTGCGGCGCCGCCGGCGTGTCGATCCTCGGCCCGGACCGCACCCTGCCAGGCTGCTGCCGAGAGCATCTCGCGGGCAAGCAAGGCTCGCGATCCGGCGTCGGTCATGATCGTGTCGGTGACGACGACCTCCGGTCCGAGAGCCCGGACCGCAGCCGCCAGTTCCTCGTCCACGCGGTCGAGCACGAACACATCGAGCAGGCCGGCTGCGACGTAGCGTCGCGCCACGCCCAGCGCGGTCGAATCCTCTCCCAGGCTCTCCATCATCCTGTCGGCCGGGCCTCGGAGGGCCTTGCCCCCGACGATGCCGGATACGCCGACCGCCGGGACGCCCCGCTGGCGCGCGGTGGCGATCTCCGCCAGCAGCCCGGGCACCGCCAGGATCGGGGCGATCGAGACGATCGGGTTCGACGGCGCCACGACGATTGCCTCAGCCGCGCGGAGTGCATCGCGAACCTCGGGCGTGACCGTAGCGTTCTCGATCCCCTCGAACCTGACCTCGAGCACCGAAGGCTCCTGGCGGAGTCGGACGAAATACTCCTGGAAGTCGAGCCAGCCGTCGGTCGTCCGGACCCGGGTTCGAACGGGCTCGTCTGTCATCGGCAGGACTCGCGATTGGACCCCGAGCGATCGAGCCAGCTCGATGGTGACTTCGGTCGGTCGGACCCCGCGACGCTGCCTGTCGGTCCTGAAGAGGTGCGTGGCGATATCGCGGTCGCCCAGGCGGAACCAGGTTTCGTCGCCGAGACGCGCGAGCTGACCCATCACCTGCCACGACTCGCCGGCGATGCCCCAACCCTGGGTCGGCTCGGCGATTCCGGCCAGGGTGTAGAGCACCGTGTCGACGTCCGGGGAGACGGCCAGGGAGTGGATCTCGAGGTCGTCGCCGGTATTGACGACGACGGTCAGCTCGCCGGGCGCGAGTATCTGCTGGAGCCCGTCGGCGAGCTTGGCTCCGCCGACGCCTCCAGCCAGACAAACGACGCGCATCGTCCCTCCGATCGGCTGCGAGACCGATGAATCGATCCCGATCGATGCCCAACAGCGTAGCGCCAGCGGCGTCAACCCGTGCTGGTCTGCTACGGGCTCGGGCGTCCTCGTGACCGCGCAGGACCGCCCCGGCTCGCTCCTAGGCGGTCAGCTTCGGAAGCACCTCTCGACCGAACGCGTCGATCCAGGCCGCCTGGTTGCGGCCGACGTTGTGCAGGTAGATCTGGTCGAAGCCCAGATCGAGGAACTTCTGGATTTCGCGCCGGTGGACCTCCGGGTCGGCCGACATGAGCATTCGACCCTTGAAGTCCTCGGGCCGGACGAGTGTGGCCATCTGCTCGAAGTCGCGCGGCGACCGGATGTCCTGCTTCGAGAAGCGCATGGCGCCGTTCGGCCACTCGGAAACGGCATTGGCGATGGCCTGCTCATCGGTTTCGGCCCAGGAGAGGTGGAGTTGCAGGATCTTCGGCATCGCTGCCGGATCCTTGCCGGCCGCGCGCGCGCCCTCTTCGAACTTGCCGAAGACCATCTCGATCTTTTCCTCGGGCGCCCCGACAGTGATCAAGCCGTCGGCGAACTGCCCGGCCCGCCGCGCCGTGACGGGGCCCGCGGTAGCGATGTAGATAGGCGGCGCCTTGTCCGGCCGGGTCCAGAGACGGCACGTCTCCATCTTGAAGAAGCGTCCATCGTGCTTGACGTCGTCGTCGCCGCCGAAGAGCTTTGCGATGATCTCGATCGCTTCGAACATGCGGTTGATCCGCTCCGGCGCCTCAGGCCAGTAGCCGGCCACGACATGCTCGTTGAGGGCCTCGCCCGATCCAAGCCCGAGCCAGGTCCGCCCGGGGTACATGACCTCGAGCGTTGCCGCAGCCTGGGCCACGATCGCCGGGTGCATTCGGAATGACGGGCAGGTCACGCCGGGACCGAGGTCGCCCCTGGTCCGGGCGCCGGCAACGGCGAGCACCTCCCAGACGAACGCGGCCTGACCCTGCGCCGGCGTCCAGGGCTGGAAGTGGTCGGCGGCCATCACGCCCGAGAAGCCCGCCAACTCGGCCTGCGCGCACATGTCGAGGACGTCGCCGGGCGCGAACTGCTCGAGCATCGCCGCATAGCCGATCTTAGCCTTTGCCATCGTCGCTTCCTCCGATCGACTCGTGAGCCTGATCCGGCGCTAGTGGGCGGAGAGCCGCTCGTAGACGCGCCTCGGGCGCAGCGCGAAGGTGACCCGTTGTTGCTGAGCGAAGCTGTCGATCTGTGCCGCCGCCTCGGCCTCGTCGCTGTGGTAGCGATGCGCGAGCGACGCGATGACCGCCTGGCTGCGTACCGGATCCTCGTCGATCTCGACCTCGCCGCGGATTTCGAGGTAGTCGTAGGCGTCGGCAACGACGAACGAGACGCGACGATCGCGGGCGAGGTTTGTCGGCCACTGGCGCCCGACGCAGCTGTTGAAGACGATCGCGTCGCCCTCGAGCGCATACCAGACAACCGCCTGGAGCGGGCCGCCGTCTGGGTTCAGCGTTGCCACGATCGCGAATCGCGGAGCCCCGAGGAACCTGCGGGCAGCGTCGGAGATGGCTGAGGGTGGGGCGATCGGTTCGGTGGCGGTCATAGCCGCGATGGTAACGCCGAACCGCCGTATACGTAGAGGCCTGCGGGCCTGCCGAGTCCCCTCGAGTGCCGACTCTACCGGCTCGAGGCGACGCGGCTGACGACCGCTCCCTCCCAGCCGGGCACGGTCGAGATGACCAGCGGCAGCTGGCGCCCGTTTCGGATGCGCCGCGGTTGGATCGGAATCGGCGACGACCGGCCGAGCAGGTAGCCCTGACCGAAGTCGACCTCGCGCTCCTGGAGGGCGAGCAGATCGCGACGGTTCTCGATGCCCTCGGCGACGACCTGGGCGCCGATGCGGCGGCTGAACGAGACGAACGCCTCGACCAGGGCCTTCTTCGCCTCGCTGTCCTTGTTGCCGACGCGGTAGACGATCTCGCGATCGATCTTGATGATCGACGGCTCGAGCGCCGCGATGACCGTGAAGCTGGCGTGGCCAGCGCCAGCGTCGTCGATGGCGAAACCGAAGCCGAGACGGCGCAGGGCGCGGACCTGCCTCTTAAGGCGCGGGACGTCGGCGATAGCTTGCTGCTCGGTGCACTCGACCACGATCTGGCGGGGCGACAGGCCGACTCGGCGGACACGGTCCGCGAAGGCCGCGGCCTCGAAATGCGGGGCCAGCAGACTGGCGGGCAGGAGATTGATGCTGTAGCGAGCACGCAGGTGGACTGGCCCGGGAGTTGCCACCTCGGCGATGCGCGCTAGCGTCGTCTCCACCACGAACGTGTCGAAGTCGACCGGGCGCTTGGCGACGAGGGCGGCGTCGACGATGGCGCTGATCGTCTGCGGTTGCATCGGCATGTGGGGACGGAAGAGGCACTCCCACTCATGTGCCTGCATGGTCTTGAGATCAACGATCGGCTGGAACTCGACATGGTGGTTCGCTTTGAGGGCGAAGAAGTAGTCGAGGACCTTGCGCTTGGCGATCTCGGGCGTCTCGTCCATGCCGATCCGGTCGCCCAGGCCGGATACCTGGACGGCGCTGCCGAGGGCCACGACGTATTGCTCCGCGACGGGCAGGGATGGATCGACATCCGCCAGACCAAATTGGGAAGGCTGATTCAGTGATCCCAGGAACGTCTCCGTCAGCTCAGCGGCGCGCCCGATGACGCACCAGCCGGAGTCGGCCAGCTCGATGATTCGAGCTTGCGGAAGTTCCTGCGCGATTCGCGAAACTAGCCGACTATCACGCGACCAAAGAAGACGCTCGACCACCCCTGGTCGAGCACGACCGAACCGCACTTGGTTCCTCGCTCACCTGCGGCCCCCGAGGCGGGCACCTTGGCCGGGAGACGGGACCGACCAAATAAGGGGCCAGCTTGTCTCTGATTTGGCGCTGCCTTGCGCCTGTCCTAGCATCTAAGGGTACGGGATCGCTCTGGGTAGTCAGTACCGTACGATGGATTAGTAGACTTGCAAGGGTTGTCTGTGCATATGTATCCCAGGTTTTCCACAGTTTGTCCACACCCAACTGCACAAACCCCTCCGTGACCCGTCAGAACCGCACCAGGGCTAGCGTTGATTCCGTTGACTGGGGTCGACGCGACAACGATTTGTCAATACGCGGGTAATCTAGAAGTCCCATCGCGACGCCTCCGATTCGCGGCTCACATCGCCAAAGATGGCGAGAAGAGGCCGGTACCATCGGCGCAGCGGAGCCGAACAAGGAGGACATGGTGCAAGTTGGCCTGATGGCACTGCAGGGCTGGAAGGGCGAGTACGACGGCTGGGACGCGGCAGCCGCCTGGACGCGAACGATCGAACTGGCGACCCAGGCCGAAGGGCTCGGGTTCGAGTCGTTGTGGGTTTTCGACCACTACACGACCACCCCGGAGCCGACCGACGAGATCACGTTCGAGTCGTTCTCGACACTCTCGGCGCTGGCGATGGCGACCAAGCGTGTCCGGCTCGGCCACATGGTGGTGTGCACGTCGTTCCGCAACCCCGGTCTCACGGCCAAGCTCGCGTCGACGATCGACGTGATCAGCGGCGGCCGCTTCGAGCTCGGGATCGGCGCCGGGTGGAAGGAAGACGAGTGGCTCTCATACGGCTACGGCTTCCCGCCCATCGGCGAGCGCCTGGACGTCCTCGGCGAGCACCTCGAGATCATCACTCGGATGTTCGCTCCGGGGCATGCCACATTCCAAGGCAAACACGCCAAGGTCACAGGCGCGATCAACGTGCCCAAGGGCATCCAGAGCCACATCCCGATCATCGTCGGTGGCAATGGCCCCCAGCGGACGGCCGGGTATGCGGTCAAGTTCGCCGACGAGCTCAACTGGACCTTCCTGAGCCCGGCCGAAGTCACGCAACGGATGGCCGACGTTCGGGCGCGCTGCGAAAAGGAAGGGCGCGATCCGGCGACGCTTCGCTTCTCGCTCTACGCCGCGGACGAACTGATGCGCCAGCCCGGCCAGGCTCGCGTCGACCTGATGGGCGCCTATGCCGCCACAGGACTGGATCGAGCCGTCTGTTTCCCGACTCGGTGGGATCCCACGGCCGACGCCCAGGCAGCCTTTGCCGAAGACTGTCACGCCGCGGGCATCGCCCTGCGGGCGGACTGACAGGGCACGGCCATCTGAACTCCTGCCATCTGGCGCGTCCGTCTAGAATCGGGTCCTGCGAGCGACCGCCGCCTGGTCGTCCGAACCGCCGACCTGGAGTCCGCCGATGCCTCAGATCCACCTTCGCGCCGAGCCAACGGATTACGCCCCCGTGGTCCTCCTGCCCGGCGACCCGAATCGGGCCACAGCGATTGCCGAGAAGTTCGATGGCGGCCCCGGCGCGGTCCGTCAGGTCAACGCCCACCGGGGTCTGCTTGGCTACACCGGGACCTATAAGGGTGTGCCGGTCAGCGTCCAGACGAGCGGCATGGGCGCCCCCAGCATGTCGATCGTGGTCGAGGAGCTGCTGCGATTGGGCGCCGAGCGCCTGATCCGAGTCGGCACCTGCGGCGGCATCGGCCGTGGCATCAAGACCGGCGATATCGTGATCGCTGCCGCCGCGTCCCCGGTGGATGGCTCGACTCGAACCTACCTCCACGGCGATCCCTATGCACCCACGGCCGACTTCGGGTTGGTGCGGGCGCTCGTGGAGTCGGCCGAGAAGCACGGCCAGAAGCCGCACGTCGGCCAGGTGGCCACGGTCGACGTCTTCTACAACCCGGACTCGGACTACTTCTCCAAGTGGCGGAGCCGCGGTGTGCTGGCGTTCGAGATGGAGACGTCGGTCCTGTACTACCTCGCCTCGCGAGCGCACGCGGCCGGCGCGAACGTTGCCGCGGCCACGATCCTGACTGTCAGCGACATCCTGTCCGAAGAAGCAACGTCTGAGGAGTCCTACCTGTCGCTCGAAGAGCTCGACCGATCGATCGAGCGAACCATCGAGATCGCCCTCGACGCCGGGATCGCCGACTGATGGCTTCCGGTTCGACCCTGGAATCGAGCGCCGAATCGGTTGCGCAGCGCCGCCGGCTCGGTCGGTCGGACGCCTATGGCCTCGAGCTCGATCTGGCGATCGACCTGGCGCACCAGGCCGGTCGGATCCAGATGGAGCGCTACGAGCGGCTGGAGCAGATACGGGCAAAAGGCCCACGGGACGTGGTGACGGAGGTCGACCACCTCTGCGAGGGTCTGGTCATGCGGGCCGTCCAGGAGAGGCATCCGAACGATGCGTTCTACGCCGAGGAGATCGGCGAGGTGGCCGCGACTGGTCCCGCGAAGTCGGGCCGGGTATGGATCGTCGATCCGCTCGACGGCACGATCAACTACGCCAACGGCATCCCGTTCTTCTGCATCTCCATCGCTCTCGCGGCCGAAGGTCGACCGGTGATTGGCGTCGTCTACGACCCGACCCGGGACGAGACGTTTGCGGGGGCGATCGACGGACCGTCTCTACGCAATGGCGAGCCGGTCCATGTCGCGGACAAGGAGCTGCTCGAGGACGTGGTCGCCACTCTCGCGGTCGGCGGTCGCGGCACGGTTGGTAAACGCCGCCAGGCACTCAAGGCCATCCGGGCCCATCGCTCCATGGGGTCGGCCGCGCTGACGCTGGCGTATGTCGCCTGCGGCCGGTTCGACATATACGCCCAGGGAGCGGGGCTCTCGGCCTGGGACGTGGCCGCGGCCGGGCTCATCGCCGAGCGAGCCGGGGCGACGGTGACCAGCCTGGAAGGGGCGCCGTGGTTCGACCTGGCGTATCCCGCCAAGAAGTGGTCGTGTCTGGCCGCCTCGCCTCGTCACCACGCCACGATGTTGGCGCTGCTCAAGTAGGTGGCACGCGGGATCCACGCCCGCCCGACCCTTGCCCTCTACCGGGCGACGCCGGGATCCGTGTAGTCGGACTCGAAGAACGGGTCCGACATCATCGAGCGAAATGCCGCCAGGGCAGCTGGGCTGGAGTTGACGCGCCAGTCCAGCTCTTTGTTGACGTTGAACCAGCTGAAGAGCCTGATGGCGGGATGGCTCTTCATCCGCGTGAACGTTTCGGCGATCCAGTCCGCCTTGTTGATCTGGCCATATGTGAACTCGCCCGAGCCCATCTCGGATATGGAGATCGGCTTGGACGCCATAGCCACGAGTCTGTCGTACAGGGGCCGGAAGGCGGTGTCGAAGTCCTGGTACGGCCGCACACCGCCCCAGGGGTCCTTCGGGTACCAGTTGTAGCCGTCCATCCCGAACCAGTCCACATAGTCGTCGCCAGGGTAGTAGTTCTCGACATCGTTCCAGGCATCGGTCGGCACATCGACAGTCGGGCCGTGCGGGCACCACAGCCACTTCACGTTGGTCGCGCCGACCGCCCGGAACCGGTCGACGACGTACCTCCAGACGGCCTTGACCTTCTCTGGGCCGCCCGCTGCGGCGCCGTTCTTGAAGCCTCCCCAGATGTACCAGTTGCCGTTGAATTCGTGCAGGAAACGGATCAGGACTGGCTTGCCAAAGGCTGCGGCGTCGCGGGCGAACGAGTCGATGTAGGCGTCGTGTTTGTGGGCGAGGAGGTCATCCAGAGCCGGGGAGGAGGTGTCGGCGTTGTTCGGATTGGCGGATGGCCAGAACAACTCCCATGTGACCTGTGCGATGGAGCCGTGCGCTATGGCGACCTCGCAGGCCGCCGTCGGAAACTCGTCGTCGAAGGTGATGAACCACAGCACCTGGGCGAGCCTGCGGCCGATGAGCTGTTCGAAGGCGCAGAGGCCGGCCTCGCCGTTTTCGGGGAAGCTCGCTTCGCCGTCGCGGGTGAAGGTCCCGATCATCGTCATGCTGCGTCCCCCGCCTGACCGGGTCGCTCCCGGCTCGGTGCCGCCGGCGGCAAACCCGCGGCCGAGGGTCGCGGATCTGTGTAGTCGGACTCAAAGAACGGGTCCGACATCATCTTGCGAACGGCCGCCAGGACGGCCGGACTCGAGTCGACGCGCCAGTCCAGTTCCTTGTTGATGTTGTACCAGCTGAACATCTTGAGAGCCGGGTAGCTCTTCATCCGCGTGAACGTATCGATGACCCAGTCGGCCTTGGTCATATGACGATGCGTGAACTCGCCCGACGCCATCTCGGAGATCGCGATTGGCTTGGCTGCCAGCGCCACCAGCCGCTCATATACAACCTTGAACACTCCGTCGAAGTCCTGGAACGGTCGCGTGCCGCCCCAGGGATCCTTCGGGTACCAGTTGTAGCCGTCCATGCCGAACCAGTCGACATAGTCGTCGCCAGGGTAGTAGTTCTCCATGTCGTTCCAGGCTTCAGTGGGAACGTCCGCCATCGGGCCATGGGGACACCACAGCCAGAGGACGTTCGCGGCGCCGGCGGCACGGAACCGGTCGACGACGTATTTCCAGACTGCCTTGACCCTCTCGGGCCCACCGGCCGCGCTGCCGTTCTTGAACCCTCCCCAGGGGTGCCAGTTGCCGTTGAACTCGTGCAGGAAGCGGATCAGGATCGGCTTGCCGCACGACGCAGCGCCGGCCGCGAAGGTGTCGATGTAAGCGTCATGCTTGTGGGCCAGCACGTCGTCGAGGCCGGTCGATGCCGTGTCGCTGTTGCTGGGATACGCCAGCTGCCAGAAGAGCTCCCAGGTGAGCTGGGGGATCGATCCGTGATCGATCACGGTCTGGCATGCCTCCGCCGGGAACGGGTCGTCGAAGGTCAGGAACCAGAGCACCTGAGCCACCTTCCGACCGATCAGCTTCTCGTAGGCCAGCAATCCGGCCTCGCCGTTGCCCGGGAAGGTTGCCTCGCCGTCTGCGGTGAACGTCCCGATCATCATGCCGGTACGCCTCTAGCGCTGGCTGTTCTCGTCTTCGAGTGGCCCCCGTGATCGGAGCCTAACTGCCGGGTCGAGTGGCCGCAAGCTCTGGAGTTCACGGTTTGACGACGGTACTTACGGGGGAGGCGACCTACGTCGCGCCCGACCTCCGCGAACTCGGCGCTCTCTCCCGGCGCGGGCGACCGATCGACTCAATCCTGCCAGAGGTGGGGGCGTTCTGCCAGGCGTGGCTGGCCCAGCTCATCGCACAGGGCAGTGAACTCGGCCCTGTGCGCGCCCCGCCAGCGCAACTCATCGGGATCTCGCTGGGGCAGGGGAGCGTCCGTGGCCAGGGTCGCCAGGCGTCGGAACAGCAGCGCCTCCGGCCAGTGCGCCCGCAGGGTGGTGTTGAGAGGGCCGGCTGAACGCACGTCAACATGCCACTCGTCGGTGTTCGGGGGGATGGCTTCGAGATGTTCGAATCGGCCCAGGACGGCGGCCGCGGACTTCGCGCCCCATCCCGGCAGCCCCGGGAAGCCGTCGGCCGAATCCCCGACCAGGGCCAGGTAGTCGGGAATGGAGGCCGGTCCAACACCCCACCGAGCCACTACGCCGGCCTCGTCGAAGGTGTGGGCACGACGTCGGTCGCGCATGACGACCCGACCGCCACGGACGCATTGGGCCAGGTCCTTGTCCGGGGTGCAGATGATCACTGTCTCCACCTCCGAGGCCACGGCCCATCGGTCTGCGGCTGTGGCGAGGGCGTCGTCGGCCTCGAACTCGACCATCGGCCAGACGACGAGTCCGAGCGCCTCCATCGCCCGTTCCGCGAGCGAGAACTGGGCCAGGAGCGTGGCTGGGACGCCGGCCTCGGTCTTGTACCCGGCGTAGAGATCGTTCCGGAATGAGCGGATGACGTGGTCCGTGGCGCAGCCGACGTGCGTGGCGCCCTCGTCTCGAAGCAGGCTGAGCAGCGTGTACATCAGCCCCACGACCGCGCCGACGTCGCGGCCGTCGCGGCCAAATGCCCCTGGTCTGGGAGCGAAGAAGGCGCGGAACAACTCATACGTGGCATCGACAAGGTGGAGCTGCATCGCCCTACGTTACCTTCCGAGCATCCCGCAACTCAACTCCTGCCGATTGTCGATCAGCTCGCGGCCGCCCGCGCTCCAACAAGAGTGACGCCCGCCGCGAGCAGTTCGTCGAGGGCGTTGTCGCCGTCTCCGGTCCCCAGGTCGACCGCCCGCACCGCCTCGAGAAGGACTGCCGTTTCGTAGCCGAGTCGCACGCCGTCGAGCGCCGTCGCCTTGACGCAGTAGTCCGTGGCGAGTCCGCATACGACCAGGCGTCTGGCGCCACCCTGGGCGAGGGTCGAATCGAGCTCGGTGGGGACGGGCATTCCGCCCGTGGGGTTGCGCATCGAGAAGCCCGAGTAGCCGTCCTCGCCGTGGATACCCTTGCGCACGACCGGGCCACGGACGGACAGATCGGGATGCAGCTGCGCGCCCCATGTCTCCTGGACGCAGTGCACCGGCCAGATGCCGCCGTCCTGGGCGAAGTGCGGAGTGTGGGCAGGGTGCCAGTCCTGCGTGTAAGCGACTGCCGCCCCCGCCGCCAGGGCTCGCTCGATCTCAACGTTGACGAAGGGGACGATATCTGCCCCGCCTCGGACCGAGAGGCTTCCTGAAGGATCGGCGAAGTCGTTTTGCAGGTCGACGACGACCAGGGCAACCTGGGGGCCGTATCGAGTCTCGGCCTCGGCGACGGCCCACGCCCCATCCCGAGGCGACTTCCAGCTGGGGGTCATGGGCCCCGCCACCCTCCTGAGACTGTGCTTCGGCCGTTTGCTGCGGCGACGGCCGGCCGGATGCCCGTGTCCGCCCACTCTGCGCCAATTCGCCACCCCTGGCGAGAGGCAATCGGGCTCGCCCCGGCCGAATGCAAATGGCCTCACTGGTGAATCGCGCTCCGCGGGCGTCGACCTAGCCCACGACATGGCCCGCCGTACGAGCCCGCGATACTTTCGCCGACCGATCGGCTAACCTGCAAGTCAGGTCCAAGCCGAATCATCACCCTCCGCGATCGATCCAAGTCTCTCATGGGGCCGCCGCCGGGCCCGGAGAAGCCGCCGCGCCATGTACTTCGACGAGTTCAAGCACCAGCTACCCGACATCGATCCGTCCGAGACCCAGGAATGGCTCGACGCACTGGACCAGGTTCACAGCCAGGAGGGCGACGAGCGCGCCCGCTTCGTGCTCTACAAGATCCTCAAGCGGGCCCGCCAGCTCCACGTCGGCCTCCCGCCTCTGACCCAGACCCGATACATCAACACCATCAGCCCCGAGCAGGAGCCGTTCTTTCCCGGCGACGAGGAGCTCGAACGGCGCCTCCGGCGGCTGATCCGCTGGAATGCCGTGGCCATGGTGCTGCGGGCGAACAACCGGGCGCCGGGTATCGGCGGGCACTTGGCCACCTATGCCAGCGCGGCGACGCTCTATGAGGTTGGCTTCAACCACTTCTTCCGAGGCAAAGACGACGGCAGTTCGGGCGACCAGATCTTCTTCCAGGGCCACGCCGCACCGGGCATATACGCCCGAGCCTTCCTGGAGGGCAGGCTGACCGAGGAGAACCTGGACCACTTCCGCCAGGAGGCGCTGTCTGGAGTGGGGCTGCCGAGCTACCCCCACCCGCGCACGATGCCGAACTTCTGGGAGTTCCCGACGGTTTCGATGGGCCTGGGGCCGATAGCCGCCATCTACCAGGCCCGCCTCAATCGCTACCTCGCCAATCGAGGCCTGGCCGACACCTCGGCGAGCCGCATCTGGGCCTTCCTCGGCGACGGCGAGATGGATGAGCCCGAGTCGATTACCGCCCTCTCTCTGGCAGCCCGCGAAGGCCTCGACAACCTGACCTTCGTCGTCAACTGCAACCTGCAGCGGCTCGATGGGCCGGTCAGGGGCAACGGCAAGATCATCCAGGAGCTCGAGGGGCTGTTCCGCGGCGCCGGCTGGAACGTCATCAAGGTCATCTGGGGCCGCGAGTGGGACGACCTGCTTGCCCGCGACGTCGAGGGCGTGCTCGTCAACAAGATGAACGAGACCGTCGACGGCGAGTTCCAGAAGTATTCCGTGGCCGGCGGCGCGTACATCCGCGAGCACTTCTTCGGGCCCGATCCGCGGCTGCGTCGCCTGGTCGACCACCTCTCCGACGACGAGCTGGCCCGACTCCGCCGGGGCGGCCACGACTACCGCAAGGTCTATGCCGCGTACCGCGCCGCCACCGAATACCGCGGCGCCCCGTCCGTGGTCCTGGCCCATACGATCAAGGGCTGGGCGCTTGGGCCGGGTGTCGAGGCCCGTAACATCACCCACCAGGCGAAGAAGCTGTCCGAGGCCGAACTGCGCATCTTCCGCGATCGGCTGCAGCTGCCGATCCCGGACGACAAGCTTCACGATGCTCCCTACTACCACCCCGGCCCCGACTCGGACGAGATCCGGTACATGCTGGAGCGGCGTCGCGCCCTCGGCGGGCCTGTGCCGCACCGAGTTGTGCGGCCCGCGCCGCTGCCGACGCCCCGCTCCGAGGTCGACGCCGAGTTCGCGTCCGGGTCCGAGATGGCCGTCAGCACGACCATGGCCTTCGGCCGGCTACTGCGAAACCTCATCCGCGACCCGCAGATCGGCGCGCGGATCGTCCCGATCGTGCCCGACGAGGCCCGCACCTTCGGCCTGGACCCGCTCTTCAAGGAAGTGGGCATTTACGCCTCGGGAGGCCAGCGTTACGAGCCCGTCGACTCGGATCTGGTGCTGAGCTATCGAGAGGCAAAGAACGGCCAGGTGCTAGAGGAAGGCATCACCGAGGCCGGCGCCACGGCCTCACTCCAGGCCGCGGCCACCTCCTACGCCACTCACGGCGTGCCTCTCATCCCGTTCTACATCTTCTACTCAATGTTCGGCTTCCAGCGGACGGGCGACCAGTTCTGGGCCCTGGCCGACGAGCGGGGTCGGGGCTTTGTCATGGGCGCAACGGCCGGCCGGACGACGCTGATGGGCGAGGGCCTGCAGCATGACGATGGCCAGTCGCATGTGCTCGCTTCGGTCATCCCGAACATCCGTGCCTACGACCCGGCCTACGCCTACGAGCTGGCGTCGATCGTCCGCGAAGGCATCGATCGGATGTACGTCAAGGGCGAGGACGTCTTCTACTACATCACGCTCTACAACGAGAACTACTCGATGCCCAAGCGGCCCGACGACCTCACCGACGAGCAGATTGCCCGCGGCATCTATCGGCTGCTCGAGGCGCCGGCGCTTGGCAAGGCCGCGCGGATCAAGGGCGAGGACCGGCACGCCTCGGGTGCGCCGGTTCGGCTGGTCGGCAGCGGCTCGATCCTGCAGCAAGCCGTGGCGGCCCGGGACCTGCTGGCCGAACGCGGCATCGCGGCCGAGGTCTACAGCGCCACTTCCTTCCAGCAGCTCCGCGTCGATGGCCTGGCCACCGACCGCTGGAACCGGCTCAACCCCAGCCAGAAGCCGCGCCTGCCGCACGTGGCGAATGTCCTGCCGGCCGACGGCGGCCAGATCGTCATCGCCACGGACTGGATCAGGACCTACCCGGATCTCGTGGCGCCGTGGCTACCGGCCTCTCGCATCGTCCTCGGCACCGATGGCTTCGGACGGTCGGACACGCGTGAGACGCTCCGCAAGCTGTTCGAGATCGATGCGCCGCACATCGCCGCGACCGCGATGGTGGGTCTGGCCCGGTCCGGGCAGATCGCCGCTGCCGATGCCGAGACCGCGATCCGCGAGTTGGGCGTCGATCCGGACGCGCCGGATCCACTCGCGCTCTAGCCCAGCGCCCTTCTCAGCGCGGCGGCTCGGCCTCGCGCATCTGGTCGGAGATCGACTGGTCGGTCCTTCGCGAGTCGGCACGCGCCTTCATCCGGCGGGTTCGTCGGGCCACCGCGTCCGGCCCGGGTGGCAGCAGGTCGATGATCACGGCCCCGGTCACGTTGACGACCGTCGTCGTGCCAACCTGGTGCTTCCATTCATCGGCCGCGGCAAGCGGGGTGTGGCCGTGGAGCCACAGCGTTGGCTCGAGCCGATTCAGCAGCCAGTAGTAGCCGTCGAAGCCACGGTGGTAGGGGTCCGTGGGGACGTCGCCGATGCCTCGGGGCGGGACGTGGCTCAGGACGATGATCGGATCCGGCCTGCCGAGCCGCCGCGTCGCCAGACGGAGGGCCTGGTTCCAGGCCGCTCGCTCACTCCGGTTGCCGTACTTGCCACGTATGCCAGGCCACGTCAAACCCGCGATCGACAGACCCGTGCGGTGAAGAATGGCCGTCGAGTGGATCGCCTCGGGACAGAAGCCCGAGCACCTCTTCCAGCGCTCGTCGCTGTCATGATTGCCCTCTACATAGATGAGCGGGGCATTGAACCCGTCGGTGATGAAGGCCAGATCGTCGTAATCCAGATCGCCGCAGCCGACGATCAAGTCGACCGGCGCCACCGCCTCCCGATTCCGGGCCTCGAGCAACGTGGGCTCGAGCATGTCGGAGACGGCCAGCAGGCGGATCGGGGCGCCGTCGCGGTCACGGAACGGCGCCGGATCGGGCCATTCGATGGCGAGCCGTCGAGTCATATCAGTCCCACGACCAGGGTTCTGGGAAGCTCGGCCGGTCCGCACGGGACTCGGCCTCGTCCACCGTGTCGGCCGCGGCTTCTGCCTCGTCCGCGACCGGAGTGTCCGCGTCGAAGACGTTGGCCGCCTCGTCGCCCGATTGCTGCTCGACCTGACGCATGCCCATCGCCGGCCGGTGTCCCTGGGCCGCCGCCCGCATCTCGCCCGTTTCCCCGAGGTAGGAGAGCACGTTGCGCGGCAGCTCGCTCGTTTGACCATCGAGTGAGACCAGCTCGGTGACCATTGCGTCGAGGCCGACGCCGTTGGCATAGAGCGTCATGGCGATTCGGTTATGGCCATCGACTACCCAGTACTCGCCGTCGTACTTCACGAGGTCAACCGGCGGCAGCGGCTGCAGCTTGTCGTTGGCCTCGCGGAGGCGCCGCCACCGGCCCTCCCAGTTTTGTCCCCGGAACGGCTTGAGCGGCAGGAAGTCGCCGCCTCGTTGCGCCGCGCCGGCGACCGCTGTGCCGCTGATATCTTCCACCGGCACGAACCGCATGCCGAGCTCACGCGGAGCAGCCTCGCGTGCCGCCGGGTAGACGTCATAGAGGTTGGCCAGGGGCTCCCGGGCCATGCGCTTCAGCCGGCGCTCGATCGATGCCTGGCGCACGGACATCCCCTGGCTGGCCGCCACGAAGACCGTGCCGATCGCATCCGCAACGGGTCCGGCGACGCTCTGGAAGTGGCCGACGATGCCCGTCGACTCCTCGGGCTCGGGTGCTGCGACGTCGCCGGGATCTACATCCTCGACCGGGACCGTTTCGTCCGCCGACCGGTCTCCGTGCCAGGCCAGGAGCGAATGCCGAACTACCTCGGCGTCATCTGCCGAGGTGTCCGATGTGGTGGCCGCGCGTCGCTCTTTGTCCATTCGCCTGAGCGTACCATCCAACGCCGTCGCTGACGGCTACAGAGCAGGCAGCTCCTGCTCGATGGTCAGCGAGGGCGCGAACGGGTCGCCTCGGACCGCCAGACGCCTCCAGTTCGGCCCAGGAGATGGTCGCCGAAACCGGGGCGCCGGCGGCGGGCCGGGCTGCGTAGGGCGCAACGAGCGTCTTGTTGAAGGCGTTCTGGGTGTAGGCGAGGCGAGCCAGCCCACGACGGCGCGTCTTCTCCCACTCCCAGCTAACCAGCTCGGGCACAGCCGCGCCCACCGCCCGCGATACGCCGAGGACCCAATCGCGCGTCGCCTCGAACGTGTGGCCGGGCAGCTGTTTCTGCCAGAACCCCGGTCGATCGATGCCGTTGGGGTGCCGCATTACGGTCACGGCGGCGTCGCGAAGGTAGGGCATCGCGAACGGTGCGATCGCTGTACGCTCGTCACGACGGCGGACGGGCTGCCTTCACGGCTCGCATATCCGTGACATGCAACGGGTGACTCGTCGGCGGAGTCGGAAGGGCCAAGACATTCGACCCGGGTGGAAACCACTGTGGTGGCGCCGGGGTTCACTCGGCAATCGCGTCGGCCGAGGCCGATGGAAGCTCGTGGCGCGGCAGCTGGGACCTCCCCCGGGCGGCGCAGGTCGATCGTCGTCCGGGGCGAGTCGCATGGTGAATGTTGCGGACAATGGCCTGCTCGGCGAAGAACGACCCGCGCTGCTCCGCGCCGTCCGGTTCCTCTCGGCTCGGCCGACCTGTGCTCACGGCCGCATCGCGGTGCCCGGCCCGAGGATCGCGCCGACATCACCGGCCAGGGCCTGCGGTGCCGCCTGAGGTACATTCAGCAAATGGGTTGACCCAAAAACCG
Source organism: Chloroflexota bacterium (assembly GCA_003171255.1). Lineage (GTDB taxonomy): Bacteria > Chloroflexota > Limnocylindria > Limnocylindrales > CSP1-4 > Fen-1039. The sequence continues at coordinate 97,876 of PMYK01000023.1, read as the reverse complement.
AAGGAGAGGACTTCGATGGCGACCAGACGGGAGTCGGCGGGCCCGGCCGTGACGCCGGCGCGCGAGCGTTTCCGCATAGCCTGGTCCGACCAGTTGGTGCGGATGCTCGTTCTGGCGCTGGCCGTCCTGCTGGTCCTGTGGCTGGCCCGCGGCATCATCGGTCCGTTCATCGTCGCGGGCGTGCTCGCCTATGCCTTCTCTCCAGTCGTAGCCGGCGTCCAGAGCCGGACCGGATTGCCGAGGGCTGCGGTCGTGGGGCTCGGCTACGTGCTCGTGCTCGTCGTCGTCGGCGTGCTTGCCTTCCTGGCCGCCGAACGTGCGGGCAAGGAGCTGATCGAGCTGTCGTCTGGCGGGCACGATGTCATAAGCGCGGCGCTGCACAAGCTGCTCGGAAACTCGGTCGCCATCGCCGGCAGCACCTACAACGTGGAGGACCTGGCCGTCCAGATTCGGCAGGCTTTCCTGGGTTGGATCGGCTCGCCCTCCAGCGCGGTCCAGACGGCCGAGCGGGCCGTGGGCGTCGGCCTCCAGGTCGTCCTGTGCCTGATCGTGACCTTCTACCTCCTCCTCGACGGGCATCGCTTCTGGCAGTTCGCGGAGCGGTTCCTCGATCCCGCCCAGAGGGCTGACGCGCTCCGAATCGCCCATCGGATCCACGTCGTGCTGGGTCGGTGGCTGAGAGGTCAACTGCTGCTGATCGTCCTGGTCTCGGCAGTCATCTACTTCGTCCTGGGCCCGATCCTCCACGTTCCATATGCGCTGGCCCTGGGCATCCTGACCGGCGTGCTGGAGATAGTCCCGCTGGTCGGCCCAGTCGTCGCGGCGGCCCTGGCCGGGACCGTCACCTATGCCACTCATGGCCCGGACACGACCATCGTGGTGCTGGTCGTCTACCTGGTCGTTCGCCAGGTCGAAGACCAGGTGATCATGCCGCTTGTGATTGGTCGAGCGGTCCATCTCCACCCCGTCATCACGATCTTCGCAGTCCTCGTCGGGTTGAGCACCTGGGGCGTTCTAGGCGGGTTGCTCGGCGTCCCGGTCGCGGCGGCGCTCAACGTGACGTTGCATGAGCTTTACCCCGAGGAGACCGGCCCGTACCCGAACGAGCCCGCAAGGGTCGATCGGGTGGTCGGCGCCGGCCGGACCGGCGCAGCCGGGACAGGGCCGGGCAACGAACTGCCATGACCGGACCGGGGCCCGCGTGGGCCGGCGCCGTAGTGCTTGGGCTCGACATCGGCGGCACTCAGATCCGGGCCGCCGCGGTCGCGCCAAACGGGGAGCGGCACGGTCGGCGGGCCGTGGCCACTCCGCTGGCAGTTGGTCCCGAGCCGATCTACGCCGCGTGCGCCGCGCTGCTCGAGGGCGTCATGGCGGACATACGGCCTGACGTTCGTGACCGCGTCGTGGCCATCGGCATCTCGGCCATGGGGCCGGTAGACCCGTGGCGCGGCATGGTCGTTGATCCGCCGAACGTGGTTGAGCTGCACGACGCGCCCCTCGCCGACGAGCTCGAGGCGCGGCTCGGGCTGCCCGCGTACCTCGACCGGGACACCAACGTCGCTGCTCTGGCCGAACACTGGTTGGGGGCGGCCCGCGGCTGCCGCGACTTCCTTTACGTCACTGTATCCACGGGTCTGGGCGGGGCCATCTGGCGCGACGACCATCTCATGCTGGGTCCAGATGGAACGGCCGGCGAAGTTGGGCATGTCTGTCTCATGCCTGACGACGGTCCACGTTGTGGCTGCGGAGGCCTCGGCCACCTGGAGGCGATCTCGTCTGGCTCGGGGCTGGCGACCCAGGCCCGCGACGTTCTGGCCGCCGGCAGATCGGCCTTCCTCAAGGCTCGATCGAGTGCCGCGCCGATTACCGGCAGGGATGTGGCGGAGGGCGAGTTGGCCGGCGACGCAGCTTGCGCGGAGATCATGGAACGTGCCCGCCGTGCATTCGCCATCGCCTGCGTCGGCTGGGTCAACGCCTTCAATCCCGAGCGGATCGTCGTTGGCGGGACCGTCGCGGAGCGACAGGGCGAGCGCTGGCTGCAGCCGGCACGGACCGAAGTGGCCAGGACCGGGCTGCGCGACCCGGCCAGGCGCGTCCGAATCGTACCGGCCGAGCTGGGCAATGACGTGGGACTGGTGGGGGCCTGGCCGCTCGCGGAAGAACGCCACGGCGACCCGGTCTGGCGGGCGCGACGGGCCCACCGCTGAGCCGCTGACCGGCCGGGACGCCGCGGCCCGCGACCCCGAGATCCGCGAGCCGCCCGGACGGGCTATTCGGCTGCCCGCCCTTCCCGCGACAGCCGCGGCAGCATGTCCAGGTGCACGAGAGGCGCGGTCAGCCAGCGCTGCCACGGGCCATCGGCCTGACGCCACCTGTCGACTACGCCGCGAAGCCAGAGCGGCCAGAGCGCAACCAGAACCGCCAGCCTCGTCAGCGAGAAGATCGGCATCGTGGCCGTGGCCGCGATGAAGGCCAACCAGTCGAGTCGCCACCGGATGGCGACGAGGATGGCAGCCGTGGCGAGGGCTAATCGCAGGGCAAAGTCCAGGCCGCCGTGGTCGGGCACGATTGCGTAGACGAACATCGCGTGCATTTGCGAGCCGGTCTCCCAGCCAAACGTGCCCAGGTAGTCGAACCACAGGCCGGGGGCGATTGAGATCGAAGCCAGACAGGCCAGCGCGAATGCCGTGCAGCCGATGTAGATCGGTCGACGAGTCTCCGGCCGGGTCGCCCACAGGTAGGGAAGCAGGAGTGCCGGACCGAACTTCATGCCGGCGAACCACGGCAGCAGGTAGATGGCCCGCTTGTCATGGAAGGACCACAGCGCGACCGCCCCCAGCTGAAGAGTCACGTTGCCGAAGCCCAGCTCCGACATGACCGGCCACTGCAGAGCGGCCAGCACGGCCAGCTTCCACGAGCCGCACATGTAGCGCAGACACATGACGCCGCAGAGGCGCCAGATCCAGTCGATCAACCCCTCGGGTACGAGACTGATGGGCAGCACCAGCTGGGCGAACACGGGCGGGTACTTGTACGCTCCCGCGGTCCAGATCTCGGCCCGGGCGTACAGCGGCTGTCCATTGAAGACGTGCTGGGCGGCGAGCCAGTAGGCGTTGGTGTCGTAGGCCGGCCACAGGTTGTAGGTCAGGTTGTCGACCACAATCGCGACCAGCTGGACCGAGATCGCGACCAGGAGGAACCAGGCGACGACCCAGCCGAACGTGTCGGCTTGCGACTGCGTCGGAACGACTCGCCGGACCAGGCTCGCCACGCGGCTTGTGGCGCCGTCCTCTCGGGGTCGGGAGCCGCGGCGGTCGGCACCGCTCTCCGAAGGGCGTCGCGGGCTGGCAATGGGCGTGACGTCGTTCACTCGAGGGCCTTCTGGGTTCGTGCTGGCAGCCGCTCAAGTCTACTCAATGGCAACGGCGCTCAAACGGGTTTCAGCCGATCGGCTGGCCCCACCACACACTTGCGGCGACGATCACGTAGAGGCCGATCAGGGCCAGACCCTCGAGCCAGCTGGACTCGCCGTCGATCACGATGAATGCGGCCAGGAGTGTGGCGAGGGCCAGGGCCGCGACCAGCAACGGCGATACCACCAGAGTCAGGGCCGCCCCGCCCATCACCAGGCTTAGGATCACCAGGACCGGCGTCAGGGCCAACGCAACCTGCAGACTCGAGTTGAGAATCAGGCTGATCGCCAGGTCGCCCTTGTCGCGGAGCATCGCCTGGACCCCGACCACGTTCTCTACCGCGTTGCCGGCGATGGCAACGACAACGAGGCCCGCGAACGTTTCCGACATCCCGAGCGCGCTCATCGCCGGTCGAAGCGCCTCGACGAACCAGTCGGAGACGAAGACCGCACCAAGTGCGGCCAGGAACAACGACCCAATTGCCAGCCAGAGCGGCCAGACATGCTCCGCGCTCTGCGCGCTCTCCGCGCTCTCCGCGGTTCCGACACCCGGCCCGCGCCCGATCGAATAGGGCACGCTGGCGACGAAGACGGCGAGCAACACGATCGACACGATCACCGACAGCTCGGTGGCATGGCCCTGGTCGGGCTGGCCGGGTGAAGTCGCGATCGTCGGGATCGCGATTGCAGCGACCGCGAGGATCAGCAGCGTCGACATCATCTTTGTTTGGTTGGTCCCGAATGTCTGCGGACCATGCCGAAGGCCGCCGGCCACGAAGGCCAGCCCGAGCACCAGGAGCGTGTTGGCCAGGATCGAACCTACCAGTGCCGACCGGACGACATCCACCAGGCCGGCCCGCAGGGCGAAGAGGCCGATGAAGAGCTCCGGCAGATTCCCAAGGGCCGACTGGAGGACTCCCGTCGCGCCGGGCCCCAGCCTGTGGCCGAGCTGCTCGGTGCCCTCGCCGACCATCGCCGCAAGGCCCGCGAGCCCGACGGCCGAAGCGACGAAGACGGCTACGCTGCCGCCGCCGCCGATGCGGAGGAGCAGGGCCGCGAGGCTGGCGCCGATCGCCAGCAGGGCGATGATCCGGGTTCGGGTCTCGAAGTAGCTCAACACGCATCAGCCTCCTGGACCGATTGTGCCGGAGGCCGGCCGTACTCGTTGGGTCGCTGCTGCACGAGGCCGTCGGCTTCTCGGCTCACGACCACTTGGCTCAATAGGGAGGCCAGGGGACTGCGGGCCGATTTCGATCCGGGCGGGGCAGTGCGCCGGCCGACAACAGCGCCTCGATCCGTCGCGTCGTGGCCACCAGCTCCTCCCGCGAAAGCAAGGGCCGGAGTTCATCGCCGAGATCTGCCGACATCCGATCGCCGAGCATCCCCAACACGGTGCGCTCGTCGCCGCTCAGTGGCTGACCCCGCCACCGCCACAGCACCGTTCGCAACTTCGGCTCGATGGCGAAGCACAGGCCGTTGTCTATGCCCTGGACTCGTCCATCGGGGAGGGCGAGGAGGTGGCCGGCCTTGCGGTCGGCGTTGTTGAGGACCGCATCGAGTACGGCGATCCGCCTCAATGCAGGGCTGTCCGAGCCGACCAGCTCCGCCAGGTCGATCGACTCGTCGACCTCCATCCAGAGCTGGACCATGCCCTCGCCGAAGGGCCCCTCGCGCATAACTGTGGGCGGGACCACATCCCAGCCGCTCGCCTCCGAGACTGCGTGGGCGGCGACCTCGCGGCAGGCCAGCGTTCCGTCGGGAAAGTCGAACAGAGGCCGCTCGCCGCGAATCGGCTTGTATACGCAACTCGCGGCCTGGGTTGCGGACGGATCTTCGCCCGGGCCGGCGACCATGCAGAAGAAGGTGGCGTTCGAGGCGGTCAGCAGCCTGCCCACGATTGACATCTCGCCTTCGCGGAGGAGCCGGAGAGCGGTGGCCCGGCCGAGTCGACCGCCGACCTGCCGTCCGGCGAGCGCGGCCGATTCCATCTCGGCGCGAGTCAGACCGCCGAACGATGCCGCGTTGCCCTCGCCCGATGGGTTGCCGTCCGCAGGGGGTTCGGCTCCCGCCGCGCTGGCGCGCCTGTCGTCGGCCAGGGTCTCGTTCTGCCCGGAACTGGCCATGTCATTCAGTGCATGAAGCCGTTGCGCCGAGCGCAGATGTGGCCCTCCGGGTTGAGGGGTTGACCGCAGAATGGGCACGGCAGTCGTCCCGCCGCCACGATCTCGAGGGCCCGCTGGGCAAACGCCAGGGCCTTGTGCGGTGCCAGTTGAACCCGAACGACATCCGACTCGTCATCGGCGTCGTCCTCTACGTCCTCGTCACCCTCCTCGGCGTCCTCTACGTCCTCGTCACCCTCCTCGGCGTCCTCTACGTCCTCGTCACCCTCCTCGGCGTCCTCGCTCATGGCCCGAGCCTCGACGACGATCGATTCATCCTCGCCATTCCAGACGATTGCCATGGTCCCGACTCGGAAGGTCTCGTTGAGCGGCTCGTCCAGGGGTGCCGAGTCGACGTCCGCCAGGGCGGCCTCCTGTGGAACGTTCGCGCCGCGCGCTCGAACCTCGGCCAGCAGCTGGGTCAGGCGCTCGGCAAGCAGCGCGACTTGAACCTTCTCCACCACCACCGACACGATTCGGGTCCCATCGCGGGCCTGAAGGTAGAAGGTGCGGCTGCCGGGCTGGCCAACCGTGCCGGCAACGAATCGGTCGGGTTTCTCGAAGTTGTACACGCGTCGAGCCATTTTGCCTCCAGGCAGGTCTGGCGCCACGCCCAGACCCCTCGAATCTATACCCCGCCGCCAATGGCTGCGTCCCGCGCCGTCTTCGATCCGCCCTGGAGGGCAGAGAGCCCATCCCGGATCGGGTGTGGTAACCATCGGGACGCCACAGCGCGGAGCACCCGAGTCAGTCTCGGGGCTGAAGTTCACATATTGGGATCTGAACCTTGACAATTAGAAAGATGGTATGGCAGAGTAATAACAAGCGAGAGCAAGGTGTCTCCGGGGAGTCCGGCGACCAGCCACTGGCACGCCAGCGGCACGGCTCGCACAAGAGGCATCAACCGCATGGCACGCGACGTCATCTCAACCTGTCCCGTCTGCTCGAGCGAACTATCGATAACCCGGCTTCAGTGCCGTGGCTGCGGTACCGCCATCGAGGGCGACTTCAACGTCGGTCGCTTCGGGCGCCTGAGCCGAGAGCAGCTGGCGCTGCTCGAGAGCTTCCTTCGCGCTCGCGGCAACGCCAAGGAGCTCGAACGCGAGCTGAAGGTGTCGTACCCGACCGTTCGGGCCCGTATCGATGCGCTTGTCAAGGCGCTCGGGCTGGCGGATGGATCGCCGATCGGGGACGAGGGCGAGGATGGCCTCGGCCGTTCAGGCGACTCCGCGGAGCTCCGCCGCGAGGTTCTGGAGCGGCTGGCGCGTCATGAGATCACGGCAGACGAGGCGGCGGTCCTCCTCCGCGCTCGGAAGGAGTAGTGATGGGAACGCTGGAGCGGACTGAGACGCTCGCCCATCGAATCGGCAGCAACGGACGAATCACGGTCAAGACCATCAGCTGCACCTTGAGAGTTCGCGGCATCGAAGGCGAGGAAGCTCGTCTGACGGTTACCTATCGAATTCGCGCGGCGGACCAGACGGCCGCGGAGCGAGCCCTCGAGACCGGCCGCGTCATCGTCGATCGGGGCCCCGGCTCGCTCGAGGTCGAGACGCCCGAGCGGCGCCTGTCCACGGGACTGGCCTGGCTCTTCGGTGGAGCACGCGTCCGCGCGGACGTGGCCCTGGAGGTGCCGTGGGGCACCAAGGTTCGATACGAAACGATGAGCGGGTCGATCGAGGCCATGGCCCTCGTCGGCGACCAGAAGTACAGAACCGTTTCGGGCGACATCCGCCTGTGGAATTTGGGCGGGCTGGTCGAAGCCGGCTCGATCTCGGGGTCCGTCACACTCGACAACGGCGGCGATGTCCGGCTGCGGGCCAACACCGTTTCGGGGAGCATCAAGGTCCGTGCCCGGCGCTTCTACGGTACCGCCCTGTCGACGACGAGCGGAGGGATCTCCATCGTCGGCGCGCTTGACTCGTCGGGCGATCACCGGGCCGAGTCGATCTCGGGCACCGTAGACCTGACGCCGCTGAACGGAGTCACGGCCGAGCTCCGGGCGATCTCGGGCTCGATCGTCTCGCACGTCGAGCATCGATCCGAAGGCGGGCGAGGCTATTGGCGTTCGATCGTCGGTGACGGTCGCGCCACGTTCAAGGTCAACTCCACGTCGGGAGGCTTGCGCATCCTCGCGGCTCGACCCGGCGATGAGGTGGTGGCGGCAGCCGCTCCCGCACCATCGTCGGTTCCTCCGACGCCCTCCGACGAAGGCCCCGTCGCTGCCGCCGGCGGGCCGCTAGGCTCGACTGAAGCCTCGGCCGCGGCCGAGGTCGCCGAAGAAGCCGGACCGCACGAAACCGCAGAGACCTGGAACCCCAACGAGACCGTGGACGTTGTCGAGGAAACCTCCGGCGACGAAGAGCTCTCCGTTCTCCAGGCCCTCGAAAGAGGCGAGATCGGCGTCGACGAGGCGGCCGAACGCCTCGATCGGTCGAGGAGGTAGGCGATGCCGGGCGAGCTGGAAGTCCTTCTCAGACTGGTCTCGGAAGGCAAGCTGACTGCCGAAGAGGCGGCCCCGATCGTGGCTGCGCTCGAGGAGCAGGATCGCGTCGGTGCGGCCGCAGATCCCGCGCGCCAGAGCGGCCGTGCCGAGTCGCGCCCACGCGCCGAGGCTCGAGGCGCCGGAACGGCTTCTGAGGTGCTGGCCGGGCGACGGATACGTGTCTACGTGGCCGAGAAAGGCCGTCAGATCATCAACCTGCAGATCCCACTTGCTGCGGCGGGCTTCGCGATCGATCAAGTCCCCGGTCTCTCCCCGGACCATCGGTCGCGCATCGTCGAAGCGATCCAGACCGGGATGACCGGGCCGATCCTGGAGGTCTCCGACAACGGCGACGAGGTTCGGATAGTCATCGAGTAACCCGGCGGCGCGAGCCGCCAGCCAATCCATCACAAGCCCGCCCGGGTGCCCTTTCGGTACCCAGCCTGGATATCTATTGCCTGCAACAGGAGTGGAACCGAATAGCGCGCGGCCCGGACCAGGTCCGGCCGGCGTGCCGGAGGTCGCTCGCGCAGCGCATTAGGCGCGAAGCGACTTAAGCGCGAAGCGACGACCTCCCGGCGCAAGCCGGCCGGCGCACGGGACCGACGAACACGACAAGGGGACGAGAGATGTTGCTGGAAATCGAGAAGCTGACCAAGGTCTACCGGACGGGAGCCCGGGCCAACGACGCCATCAGCCTGGCCATCGGCGAGGGCGAAGTGTTCGGCCTGCTCGGCCACAACGGCGCCGGCAAGACCACTCTCGTCAACCAGGTCGTTGGGCTGCTAAAGCCGACGTTCGGCTCGATCCGGATCGACGGCCGCGACATGGTGGCCAACCCTGGGCTGGCCAGACGACTCTGCTCCTTCCAGGCTCAGGCCCAGGTTCCGATCGACGGCCTCACGCCTCGCCAGGCGATCGATCTCATCGGCCAGCTGCGTGGCGCGCCCCGCGTCGACGTCGAGCACCGACGCGAGCGCCTGGTCGACGCCCTCGAACTTGGGGAGTGGCAGGACGTTGACGCCGCCCGGCTCTCAGGCGGCGTGAAGCGGCTGGTGGCATTCGCCATGGCGGCGGTGACGCCGGGACGAGTGGTCATGCTCGACGAGCCGACCAACGACGTGGACCCGGTCCGTCGCCGCCTGCTGTGGCGGCAGGTTCGGACCCTCGCCGATCATGGCGCCGCAGTTCTGCTCGTGACGCACAACGTCATCGAGGCGGAACGGTCGGTTGATCGGCTCGCGATCCTCGACGAGGGTCGGGTCATCGCCGAGGGGACGCCGGCGGCGCTGAAGGCTCGGCTCGGAGCGGCGCTCCGACTGGAGCTCGTGCTGGATCCCGACGTGTTGGAGCTACCCGCCTCGCCGTTCGGCCTGTCGGCCGTCCCGGTTGGCAATCGGTTGATGGTCGGCATCCCGACCAATGGCGCGGGCCAGGCCGTCGCCTGGGCCGAGTCGCTCAAGGCGGCCGGTTCGGTCGAGGAGTTCACCCTCGGACCGGCCACGCTCGAAGACGTGTATGTGGCGCTGGTTGGCGACGCGGGAGCCAGGCCGGCACAGGCCGAGGAGGTGTTCGATGCAAGCGCTGCGTAACTACCAGCTGCTGGTCACCTGGCAGGCGCTCCGGAAGAAGAACTACCTGCCACTGATGATGGCGGTCCAGACGCTCTTCTCGCTTGGGATCGTCCTGGGATATCCGCTCCTCTTCCCGACTCTCGACCGCACTTCGATCTACCTCATCGCGACCGGCGCGCCCGCGATCTCGATGGTTTCGGTCGGTCTGGTCGCGTTGCCGCAGACGGTCGGTGAGCAGAAGACAGAGGGCAGCCTTGCCTACATGCGCTCGCTACCTGTGGCCCGCCTGTCATACCTGGTCGCGGACCTGACGGTCTGGCTGATGATCGTGATCCCGGGCGTGATCCTGGGCGTCTTCGTCGGCGCCTGGCGGTTCGGGCTCGATCTGCAGATCAGCCCGCTCGTCGTCCCGGCGGTGCTGATGGTGGCCCTGACGTCGACCTGCGTCGGCTACGCGATCGCCTCGCTGCTGCCGTACATGCTGACCGTGATCATCACCCAGGCAATCGTCGTCTTCGTCTTCATGTTCTCGCCGCTGACGTTCCTGCCCGACAAGCTGCCGGGCTGGCTCGAGACGATCCATCAGATGCTGCCGATCCAGGCCATGGGCGAAGTGACGCGCGGCACGCTAGCCCCAAACGAGTTCGGGCTGCCGCTCGGCGCATTCCTGACGTTGGCGATCTGGTGCGTCCTCGGGTTCGGCGTCACGTACGCGGCTATGTCGCGACGCGGCTGACGGCGCGGAGCCAGGCCAAGCCTGGCTAGACTGTGGCCATGACGAGGCCGACGGCATTTCGAGAGCGCAGATGACCGGGCCGGGCAAGCTGCCAGCCCGAGACTTCGAGGAGATACGCCTGGCCGAGGCCCTCGAGCGCGGCCGCTGCCCTGTCTGTGACGCACGCCAGGAAGCTAGCCACGCTGCCCTGCGAGGCCTCGCCCGGGAAGGCGCCACCGACCGAGGCCTTCGGGCTCAGATGGACAAGGGCCTCGGGTTCTGCCAGCCGCATAGCGTGGGTCTGTCGAAGATGGAGCTGCTCCAGACGAGCAGCCAGCTCGCGACCGCGGTCCTTCTGGATGCCGTGCTTAGGCGGCGCCTCGCCACGTTGAAGAAGCTGTCGGGCCACGACGCCTCCGGCCAGCTTCGAGGCCTGGGCGAGCTGTACGATCCCCGCTGTCCCGTCTGCGCCCGAACTGCCGAGGCATCACGAGCCGCGGTCGCGCGGCTGCTCGAGCTTTCGACCGACGCGGCCTGGTCCGCTGCCCTGGGCACCGGCGAGATCTGCCTGGACGACATCTACGCGCTCTCGGCCGCCGCCGCGGGCGGACCAAAGGAGGCGTTCAGTCGCTGGTCGGCCATCTTGACGGCTCAAATGAAGCGCCTCGACGGCCTGCAGAAGCTGCTGGCCGAGTACGCCCACAACAGCACATCGGACCGGCGCCACCTCATCACTCGAGAGCAGCAGGAAGCCGGCGCCGCCTCGATCCGCCTCTTCAGTGGGACGGCGGACCGCGACCGGACGCGCTGATTGCGCGATCACGACCGACTTCCTGAAGTCGGCGCGACGGCCGTGGCCGCGGGTTTCTACAATTCGGGTGGCCATCGCCGGGCGTTCCATGCTTGGAGGTCCACTTGCCAGCGCTGCCATACCCGGTCGCACGACTGATCGACGCCGCCGTCGTCGGCGAGCTGACGGTCGTCGGTTCCGACGGAGGCCCCATCACCTATCCCATGGTTCCGCTCCTGTGGGGCGAGCGGATATTCATGACCTCCAGCGTTCTCGACTGCACCAAGATCGCCCACATCAAGGCCAATCCGCGAGTCAGCTTCTCGATAACCAACCCCGATGCGACGGGCGCCATGACCGGCAAGGTGACCATTCAATGCGACGCCCGAGTCGCCGAGGACGACCTCCACGCCGGCTGGGAGAGCCTTCTCCAGAACTGGACGCGCAAGGATCCATCGACCGTTGGCTTGCTCAAGGCCCGGCTTGGTTTCCCGCTCATCTTCGAGCGGACGCTGATCGAGCTTACGCCGCGGCGGACATGGTTCTGGCCCGACGGCCGAACCGACCAGCCACCGCAGATCACGGTTGCGGCCGAGGTGGCTCGATGAGCCCGAAGATCCGACTGCAGAGGTTCGGCTCGAAAGCGGACTCGCCTGTCGGCGTTCCGGCGGCCGTCGAAGGACCGGCATCGGCCGAGACGCCCTCACCGGCGGACACAGTCGTACCCGAGACGCCGGGCCTCGCCGACACGGCCGCGCCGGCCGGCCCCGAATCGCCCGCGCCGATCACCGTGGTCGACGGCCTCGGCAGGCTGGCCGTGTACAAGCGAGCGGTCCTGAGCTGGGTCGCCGAGGACGGCTATCCGGTCAACGTCGACGTCGAGATCGAAGTCAAGCCCGATGAGGGCACCGTCCGATTCGGTGAGCCGGCAGGCTTCCATGTCGCGCCCGGAACCCGAGTCGCGATCACCGGCAGCCACATCCGGCCGCTTCCGGATGGCGGTTTCGACGAGCGCCGTCACCTGACCGCGTGGGGGGCTGCCTCGGCCCGCCCGCGCGGTCGGTTCGCCGTCAACGTCGCCCGGGTGTGGGCCTGGGACGAGGGCGACCTGCCCCTGCCGGCCGCCTATGAACGCGGGCTCAAGAAGGCGCGGCGGTACTTCGAGGCTCTCTCCGTCGAACGCGGCGTCCGCATCCGGCCGCGAATGTCCAAGCGGCTGCTGCTCTTCCGCGCGACGCGCGCCCCGTTCTTGAGCGCAACCTTCGCGCCGGTGCTCCTCGGCCTGGCCGTAGCTGCTCGCGTGGGAGTCTTCGATGCCGTCACGGCGGTCATTACCGTCGTTGCGGCGAGCGCGGTCCACCTGGGCCTGAACGTGGCCAACGATGTCTTCGATACGCTTCAGGGCGCCGACGACGCCAACGCCACTCCAACCAAGTTCAGCGGCGGCTCTCGGGTTCTTCAGAATACGCTGGTCACGATCCGTGAGATGTCGATGCTGGCTATCGGCTGCTATGCCGTTGCCGCGATCCTGGGCATCGTGCTGCTGGTGATGCGCGGCTCGCCCGCTCTCGTCGCCATCGCCGCCCTCGGCTTCTTCATCAGCATGGCCTACACCATGCCGCCGTTCAAGCTCGTGTATCGCGGCCTGGGCGAGATCTCGACGGCCATCGGCTTTGGGCCGGTCATGCTGCTCGGCGCCTATGTCGTCCAGTCGCGTGGGTCGCTGACGTTAGAAGCCCTTCTCGTCTCGATCCCGGTGGCGCTGCTGGTGGCGATGATTCTCTACGTCAACGAGATCCCGGACAGAGCCGGGGATGCCCAGGCCGGCAAGCGGACGCTGCCGGTCCGCTGGTCCAAGGCCGCGGTAGTCGGCGGCTTCGACGTGGCGGCGGCGGGCTCGTTCGCGAGCGTGGCCGTGAGCGTCGCCGCTGGAGTGCTGCCGATACCGACATTGCTTGCGCTGCTGGCGATTCCACTGGCCCTTCGGGTCCACGGCGGCCTGGTCCGCTTCTACGACAACCCCTACGCGCTCATGAGCACGATGGGGGCGAACATCCAGCTGCACATGAACGTCAGCCTGCTGCTCTTCGTGGGCTACGTGCTCACCATCGCCGACCAGTCGTTCTTCAGCCGCAGGCCCTTCCTCTGGTAGCGGCTCGGCTCAGCGGTCGGCGAAGCAGCCGTCGAAACCGGGAGTCCAGTTCAGGCGCGCATCCGATCCGTCTCGGTCGGCCGTGACGGAGCAGCCTTCGTAATCGGGCACGTTCGCGACCCAGGCCAGCCCGGTCGGACCCATCGCGAAAGCGGCCGTAGCGTAGGCATCCGCAAGGGTCAGGTTCGGCCCGACGATCGTGATGCTCAGGACGCCGGCCGCGGCCCGACCGGTGAATGGGTCACGAACGTGGTCGCCGCGCTCGTACGCACCGGACGTCGCGACCCCAGCGTTGCGGACCGCCAGCACAGTGGCCAGCCTGTCGGCGATCAGCGGATGGCGAATTCCAACCCGCCAGGCCTTGCCGGGCGCGGCCTCGCCACGGGACACGATGTCCCCGCCACCGTTGATGCAGTAGTTGTGGGCGCCCGCGGCCTCGAGGATCCGGCCGGCGTTCTCGAGTGACCAGCCCTTGACCAGGCCGGTCGGATCCGGCCGACCATCAGGTCGATGGGCTCGGATGTCGAAGTAGCCCTCGGTCGTGCCGCGGACCTGCTCGCACAAAGCGAGGACCTCATTCAGGTCCGGGCTGCAGTCCGCCTCGGTGATCTCGCCGCGGATCAGCCGGCTGACCTCGCTGTCTGGTTTGTAAGTGCTGAAACGGAGGTCGACTCCGCGCAGGTAGTCGAACGCCTGCTCCAGCGCCGCCGCCGGCACGGAGTCATCGCGGACGTCCAGGCCGATTGCCGTACCCATAATCTGCTCGACTCGATGCAGACCCGGCAGCGGGGTCGTGGCTGGCGAGACTGTTCTCGTGCCGGATTGGTCAGCAGGGAGAGAACCGGGCTCAGGCATGGCAGCATTATCGCGCGGCATGTCCGTAGAGCGGTACACGGAACAACGGTCGGAGGGCGCAAATGCAAGCCGAGCCGACTTGTGCAATGCTGCGCCTCACGCGGCGGCGCAGGCTGACTGGGAGGCGTCGCCGCACTCCCACCTGACAGGTTCCGCAGGTCCGTGCGGTCGTCGGTGGGCCCCCGCTGGCCCGACACGGCGGCGAAAGAATGCAGTTCGCCTGCCCTTGTCTGGCCCTCAGCGAGGCAGGCTCTAGCGGCGGGGTCGCAGGAACTTGAGCAGGCCCCCGATCAGCCCGGGCATGGGCATCAACTCGGGCCGGCCTGCTGCCACCCACTGGCCCAAGCGGTATTCAATCAGTGGCTCGATGCGGTCGTAGGTCGCCCACTCATCTGGCACGGCGTATCGGTCGGCCTGCCGCCCGAAGACGCGCCGCCAGTCGCGAGGATAGCCGTACTCCGGGGCGTAGTAGGCGCCGGTGAACCCTTGGCCCTCGACATTGAGCATTTCGCTTGTGAGCCGACCATCCGTCATGTCGCGCAGGGCGCAGGCGGTCTCCTGGCGGTCGCGGATGGCGGCGACGGCGCGCTTCACGCCGGACGCCTCGACCCAGTCTGGATCGAGCATGTCATGGTCGATGAGCCAGGTCAGAAACACTCCAATGTGGACGTAGCCCTGCTCGGGCGGCTGGTCCTTCGGGAAGGCGCCTTCGGTATGCCAGCGCCACGCGTCGTATTCGATTACGGATGGTTCTTCAGATTGCATCGCCTGATCCTAGCAGGCGGTCGGTGAGGCGGGGTTGAGGCTTTCAGGTGTCGCGCAACGCCGTCTCGAGCCAGCCCAACCTGTCGTCGTAGGCGTTCTTGTTCAATCCATGACCGGCCTCGTACCAGGCCAGCTTCTTGGGCTCCTGAGCCGCAGCCACGAGTGATTCGACCTCGGCGTGGGTGAACCAGCCGTCCTGGGTCCCTTCCTGCACGTACAGGGCGGCGGGAGAGACGTGCTGGGCCCAGACGATCGGGTCGAACGGGGCCATGTAGGAGAGTCCGTAGCTCGGCGGCGTCGACATGAGAATGGCGATTTTGAGGCGCTTGCCCTCGATCCCGGCGAAGGTGCCGCCTCGGATGGCGCCGAAGCTGAACCCAACGAAGCCGAGCCGGTCCGGGTCGACTTCCGGCCGAGACGCCAGCAGGTCGAGCGATCGACGCAGCTCGCGCATCTCGAACACGATCTCCGTCACGGCCTCGGCGTGGGTCGATGGGTCCAATTTCCATTCGGGCTGGTTGATCAGGAGCGAAACCACTCCGTGGTTTGCGAGATCGACCGCCTCGTCGAGGAAGTCCGACGAGCCACCGTAGGCGCCGTGCAGATACATGACGCCACCGAACGGCCCGGCCCCGGGCGGCACCACCAGGTATGCCTGCGTCCGCGAACCGGACGCCTGGACGTAGGTGATGTCATGAATGGCCACGCCATCCTTGTCCCGGACCGACTTCTCCACGAGGTCGAAGGCGCGGGCCCGGTCGTACTCGAAGAGGCGCATGGCATCCTCGTAGTCGATCGAGAGCGGCAGATCCGTCGGCAGCGGTATGACCCCGGACCGGATCGACTCAGGCACACCCGAGGCAGATGGGGCCGACGGCGATTCGACCGTGTTCGCTGCCGTGCCGGAGCCAGCATTCGAACAGCCCGACGCCGAGACGACCATGGCGCCGAGCGCCAGAATCTCAATGGCGCCCGATCGCACGCGGGCTCGAATGATCGCCATCAGCGGACCTCCATCTAGCCATCCAGACTGCTCCTCGGACGGCTTTGTTCAAACTCGAACGACCGTTGCCCGAAATGGCGCCGGGTAGTCACTCAAGAGCATGCGCAGGAAGACGATCGATGGCGATCTCGACTCGCCATGTCGCATCGAACTCGAATGTCGCCCAGGAGTTGGAGCCGCAGGCTCGACGATTTTTCGAGCCGGAACGAAATGCCCGGTAGGGGAGGGTGGTTCGAGTGTCAGCCGCGATATCGGAAGCACGCGGGCAGGTGGTCGTCGACCAGACCGACGCTCTGCATGAACGCGTATACGATCGTCGTCCCCACGAACCGGAATCCGCGTCGGCGCAGGTCGGCTGCCAGCGTGTCGGACTCCGCGGTCGAGGCCGGGACCTCCGCCAAGGTCGCGGTAGCCGGCAGCGTTGGCGCCGATCGGGGAAGCTGGCCGGCGAGATAGGCGGCGAAGCCGCCGTGCTCGGCCGCCACCTCGAGGAATGCGGCTGCGTTGCCGATCGTGGCGTCGATCTTGGCGCGGTTGCGGACGATGCTTGCATCCTCGAGCAGCCTGGCCCGGTCCGACTCATCGTAGTCCGCGACGCGCCTCGGATCGAAGCCATCGAACGCCCGCCGGAAGGCCTCGCGCTTCCGCAGGATCGTGATCCACGCCAGGCCCGCCTGGAAACCTTCCAACGCGAGGCGCTCGAAGAGGTCGCGGTCGTCCGACGAGGGAATGCCCCATTCGGTGTCGTGGTAGGCCAGCATCAAGGGGTCGGCAGCGCCCGACCCCTTGGGCCACCAGCACCGCGGTCGATCGTCCGGGGTCACCGGGAGCGGGGCAGGGGAGCGACGGCTATCAGGCTCCCGTCGGAGCGATAGGCGTCATCAACCGCCGGCAGCACATAGAGCCCGAGCGCCGCATCGATCAGACCGAGTGGTTGTGCGGCCTCATCACGCGTGTCGAGCACGGTCCAGCAGAAGCGGTCACGACCGAGTTCGTAGCAGACGGCGCAGATCCAGACGTGGTCGTCCTGACCGGCCGGGCCGCCGCCCAAGACGGAGTAGCCGGAGGTCAGGCCGGGCGAGCCGCCCTCTGTGAAGGTGGCGTCGCAAAGCTCGCAATGTCCGGACAGCCAGGGTGCGGTCCGGCCTCGGTACCTCTTCCACCGGAGCGCGGCACCGATGAGGTCCGTGTAGGGATGGTCGAGCAGCTCCGCCTCGGGACCAGCCAGCCCTCCTCGGACGTAGAAGCCGATCACGTCGGCCATGCGCGGCTCCGCGCCACGAAGCGAGTCGTTGCGTCTCGGAAGATCTCGGCCCGCTCGACAGCTGTGGCCGCGGCGTCGTAGTCGATCGGGGCGGCGATGTCGCTGGCCGCGGCCTTGCGCAGATCAGCGGCATCGAGGAGCCATCGGAAGTAGGCCGAGTACATCCGGCCGGTCTGCACGAAGTGCTGGCCATACTGTGAGCAGACGGCCTGCGCCGGCCCGGGTGATAGGCCGTCGACATCGAGGCAGGCCTTCGCGAGGCGGAGCATAGCCACGCAGGCCCGCTCCGCGGCGGTCTCCAGATCGTGGGCCTCGAGCTCCCGCTGGGCCGAGGCCAGGGCTCGGTTCGCACCGTCGATAAGTTGAGCGCTGCGGGCGGTCACACGGCCACCGCCTTCGCTCGCATCTGGGGCAAGGTCCCATCGGACCCGCCACTCCAGTCGGCCTCGGTTACGAAGATGCGGCTGACTACGAGGTTTAGCTCGTACGACAGCGCGGCGTAGAGGTGGCTGGTTCGTTCGAGCTCGGCGCCGTATTGATCGACGTGATCGAGGACGATGATCGTCTCCACGTCTGAGTCAGGGGCGGGACCAGCTGCCCGTGGGCCGTACAGGTAGATGCCCTGGACCGCGTCGCGGTACATCGAACGGACGGACTCGGCCAGCCGCCCGGCGATTTGCATTCCCTCCGGGTCTGGAGCTGCCGGGCGTGTGGCGGCGGGCGCGGCGCCGGTTGGTCTTGCGCCGGTTGGTCTTGCGGAGCGGGGAGTTAACCTCGGCGGCAGAGTGCTCGGAGGTACCGCCGTCGGCCCCAGCTCCACGCCCGGAGCCATACCCGCCGGCGCGGTGGGCACGCTCTGGACGTCGGTCTCGGTCGGCAGGGCGGTCGAGGCCTGGTCTACCGGCCGAGGTCGGATGATTCGCGGAGCCGCTTCCGTGGCCGCCGGCAGCGCAGTGGCCGCGGCTTCTCCGGCGGCCACCGTGATGTCCCGACGAGCAGTCTCGACGACGGCTTCGCCCGCCACATCCGATTCGGTTGAGCCAGCCGACGGCTTCGCTTGCCCAGTTCCCGGCGCCGGGCTCGGCTCGGTCACAGCCGCTGCGGGGTTCGGCTCGGTCACCGCCGCTGCTGCAGATGCCGGGCTGGACTTCGCCCTGGGCAGGCGCGGCGCACGCGGTCCGACCTCCGGTTCGGGCATCGCGACCAGCAGCGTCCTTAGTATCGTTGCGAATGGCGAGGTGGAAGCCCGGAAGTAGACCTGGTTGCCTTCTGCCTCGCGAACGATGAGACCGGCCGCCACCAGCCTGGCTAACTCGCGACTGGCCGTCCCCGGGCTGGTGTTCGCTCGGCGCTGGATCTCACGGAGATGGAGTCGGCCGTCGGCGGCACTCATTAGCAGCGCGAGGATGCGCTGCCGGACGCTGGACCGGCCGAGGGTCAGTTCGATGAAGGGTCTGTTCTCAAACACGAGAACGATCGTTCTCAGAGATGGAACAGTCGTTCTCAGGCATGACGACAATCGTACTCAGCCCTGAGAACGGGTCAATAGGGGCCGGCCCGCATGCTCCCGAGCCGGAGCTGAGACGAGCGGCCTCCACCAGTCCATTTCGGGCGCCTGTAAGACGGCTACCCGACAGCGCGTACTGTGCCAGGTTGGCATACTCGCTGCATGGCCACACCATCGCCCACCCGCGCAGCGCCGACCGGCCCATTCGCGACGCCGGCGCCGGTTCGCGAGTCGGGGCGCGACTGGATCGACGTGCAGGCGCCGGCCACCTCGATCCGACGGTATCGGGCGGTATGCGCCTTCTTTGGCGTAGTCTCGCGGCTGTACTCGAAGGTCTGCGTCGAGGGGATGGAGCGGGTGCCGGCGGGCGCTGCGATCCTGTGCTTCACCCATCAGAACTGGGCCGATCCGTTCTTCGTCCTCGCCGCCTCGCCCCGCCGGCGACGCGTATTCTTCTTCGGCCCGAAACAGGAGGAGATGCGGCGTGGATTGCGGAACAGGTTGATGCGCTGGAGCGGGGTCGTTGTCCCGTATCGTCCGGGGAACCGGGGACTCCTGGCGTCCACCGCCCGCGCCGAGTCGTTGCTCGGCCACGGAGCCCTGGTCGCGATCGCCGGCGAAGGGCGGATCCACTCAGGCGAGGGCGTCGTCCTGCCCCTCCGACAGGGACCCGCGTATTTGTCCTTGCGAGCCGGCGTGCCTGTCGTGCCGGTGGCGGTCAACGGTACGAGCTGGCTGGGCTTCCGCCGGCCGGTACGCGTACGGATCGGCGCATCCATCGGACCTGCGGCCGCGACCCCAGCCCATCCAAGCGCTGACGCCGTGGCAACCCTGACCTCCCAGATCCAAGCGGCACTCGAGGCGCTCGTCGCGGACTTCCCTGACCGGCCGATGCCCGGCCGCATCGGCCGCTCGCTGACGGAGCTCTTCAACGACTGGCCGGAGGGCTCCCGACCGCCGGTGGGGGCTGGGAACGCCGAGGCCGAGGCGGCTCAGCCGATGGCCGATCGGTAGCGGTCGGCTATCGAACTGTTGTTCTATTGGCAATGCCGGGACATGTCGCCACGGCCGTCGACACTCGACTCTGCGATACTGGGGTGGACCAAGCACAAGGAGGAGATGTGGGCGCTACGGGCCTGGCTGCAAACCCGACCGAGTACCGCAAGCGGCTGCGCGAACAGACGGATCAGCAACTCGATGCCTGGGCCGCCGAGCTTCTACGGGATGTGGCCAAACGGCGCGGCGTGACCAATGTCGTGGCCGACTTGCGCAAGACCGCCCGCCTCGACGAGAAGGCCTTTCGGCGCGTCTTTGCCCGCGGTGGCGGGGCTCCCCAGACCGTCGGGGTAGATTCCGAGGGTCACCTGATGGTGCCCACGATCTCGCTCCATTTCCTCGTGCCGGGGCTCCGGGCTGAACTGCCAGACGCCCGCGACCGCCTGATCGCATACCTCGCCGCCAGTTTCGACGAGATCGTCTACGTCTGATCTGACGCTCCCAGGCCGCCCGGCGATCGTCGGGCTGGTCCGCATAGTCCATCCATTCCCGTCGGGCCTCGATGCGGTTGCGGCTGCGTCCGTCGCGGTGATAGCCGGTGCTCCAACGAGCGTGGCCTTCCGGCTCGGGTGGGGGATGCTGTTTCTGCAGTTCGCCATCGGCGCCGCCAACGACTACGCGGATGCGGCATCCGACCGCATAGGCAAGCCGGGCAAGCCAATTCCGTCGGGTCTGCTGTCGCGTGGATCAGCTGCACGCGTCTCCGTGGTAGCTGCCGGGCTGGGCCTCGTTGCGGCGGCCTCGGTCGGCGCTGGAGCGCTGGTCGTCGGCGTGTTGGGGCTGGCGGATGGCATCGTCTATGACCTGCACCTCAAGGGCACGCCCCTGTCCTGGATGCCCTTTGCGCTGGGCGTAGGCTTGTTGCCGATCTACGCTTGGTGGGGGGCGCGAGGCTACCTCGCGTACGCATTCCTCGGGGTCGCAGCGCTCGCTGCCCTTGCGGGGCTGACCCTTGCTCTGGCGAACGCCTACGCGGATCTCGATAAGGACCGCAGATCGGGCACCGCCTCCATCGCGACGTTCCTGGGTGCAGGACGCACGCTGCTGGCCGACGCCGTCGTCCTTGCGACCGTCCAACTCGTTGCCGTCGCAACTACGGCGACCACTGCCGGATCGCCGATCCTGCTCGTTGCCGAAGGCTGCGGATGCGGGCTGGGCTGGTTGGGGTTGGGGCTGGCCCCCGTTTCGGGCGACCGGGTGCACCCTCTCGTGTGGGAGGTCCAGGCGGTTGGAATCCTGATCCTGGGCGCCGGTTGGCTGGCCGGGCTCAAGTCGGCGGGACTGCTTGGACCCTGAATGCGACAGGTCTCCTAACCCGACCGAGTGCGCCTGTAGGCACCTCACCGACCGGGATGCCGTGGCCCACCAACGCCCGGCAGACCAGTCCGCCGCGCACAATGCCAGCGACCGATCAAGTCCGCTTACCTGTCCGAACCCCTCCGGACCAGGCCGATCGCGTTCTCGATCCGGACCTTGGCGATCATCAGGTACTTGGCCAGGTTTTGGCGGTCGGTGTCGTCGATGTTCTTCATGACGTCAGACTGCAGGACCGCGATGAGGTCCGCCATGGCGTCCGTCAGGCGAGCTCGGACGGCGATCAGCGAGTCGTCGGTTAGGGGCTTCTTCGAACCGGCAGCCAGCCAGTTGGCCTCGGCCTCTGCCTCGATGCCATCCTCGACGGTGCCCGCGCGAGAACTTGTAGAGGTAGTCCCCGACGCGCCACGACGCACTCGCGGCGCCGGATCGATCTTCTCGCGGAGCTTGAGCAGCGAGAGTTCGCCTCTGGCAACCATGTCGGCCAGGTGTTTTCGCTTCTTCGGGTCCTGGACCTTCAGCAGCTCGTAGGCGTGCGACAGAGTGTCTTTGCGCACAGACACGAGCTCGCGAATCTCGACCGGCGCGTCGGCCAGACGAAGGCGGTTCTCGAGGTAGCCCTTGTCCTTGCCGAGCTTCTGGGCGAGCTTCCGGATGCTGTAGCCGTGATCGCGGATCATCTTGTCGTAGATGAGGGCCTCATCAAGGGGGGAGAGGTCCTCCCGCTGGAGGTTCTCGATGACCGCAATCTCAAGGGCGGTCTCATCGTCGATCTCCTCGATCAGGGCCGGAATCACTTTCAGACCCGCGCCGGCGGCCGCTCTCCAGCGGCGCTCGCCGGCGATCAGCTGATAGCGGCTGTTGGCCAGTGGCCGAACAAGAACCGGCTGAAGAATGCCGTGCTCACGGACGGAGGCAGTGAGATCGTCGAGCCCGGCCTTGTCCATGGCCAGGCGGGGCTGGTTCGGGTTCGGCTCGATCCGATCGAGAGGGATGTTGCGGACTGCGGCAGGGCGGACGACGGTCGTCTCGTCCGCGTTGAGGAGGCTCAGGACGTTTTGTGAGAGTCCCTGGCCCCGTTCTTCTTTGAGCCGAGCGGTCGCGGCGGCTCGGAAGTCTGGCCTAGCCAAGCGCAATTACCTCCCTGGCGAGTTCGCGGTAGTTGTTAGCGGCCTCGGAGGCGCTGGCGTACTCGGTGATCGGCCGGCCAGTGAGTGGAGCCTCGCCGAGCTTCACGGCGTTCCGGATGATCGTGGCAAAGACGTGGTTGTCCCCGTTCTCGCGCATCTCGTCGAGCATCTCGCGACCGAGAACGGTCCGGGAGTCATAGAACGTCGGCAGCAGCCCCAGGACTCGCAAGTCCCGGTTCAGCTTGGACCTGATGGTTGTGATGACCTTTACCAATGCCGCGAGGCCTTTCAGGGCGTAGTACTGAGTCTGGACCGGGATGATGACGCCCTTGGCGGCGCACAAACCGTTGATCGTCAGCAGGCCGAGGGTGGGCGGGCAGTCGATCAGGATGTAGTCGTAGTGGCCCTGAGCCCATTCATCGATGGCCTCGGCGAGGGCGTACTCGCGACCGATTGCGCTCAGGAGCTCGACCTCGGTTGAAGCGAGGTCCAGGGTCGCCGGCGCGACATCGATCCCGGATGTCTCGGTCGTGATGATGACGTCCTTCAGGCTGACCTTTGGATTGCCCAGGACGGTGGCCATGGACTGCTCGACATTGGACAGGTTGATCCCGAGACCAACGGTCAGATTGGCCTGAGCGTCCATGTCGATGCACAAGACTCGCAGACCCTGCTCCGCGAGCGCCCCCGCCAGATTGATGGCGGTGGTGGTCTTGCCGACGCCACCCTTCTGGTTTGCGATCGCGATGACGTTGGCCACCGTGGTTTCACCTCGCTCGAGTGCGGCTGCGTGGCGGACGACCGACCGTTGTCCCTGTTGCTCTGCGAAGTGCGCCTTCCAAGCAACGACTGTCGAGTCCATTGCGATTCTCTCTGATGCTACCGCATGGGCCTTGTGCGGCGGTTCCGGTTATCCACAGAATTGCGAAGTTGTTCACCGATTCTGTGGATATCACGGCTGCATTCTTCATTACCCGAACGGGCCGTGTGCCCTGCCTCGTCTGCGCCACCCGAATCCGAGCCGCCGGAAACGTGAGATGTCTTTGCGCAAAGACGGTCTGGCCTAGGGGAGCATCTCCAGCGGCCCCCTCTGAGTCTCATAGAGATCCCTCACGGACACAGTCGAGCGGTACGCACCTCGAACAGTCACCACTGGCGAGCGATGGCAAGTCCGTGCCATCATCCCGTGGCGCGATAGCGCAGCCAGCGGCAGGGTAAGCGAGAGGAAGCGGTAAGTGGCGGAAGACGGGCGACCAACTCAGGGCGGCACAGACGGCGGGTCGGCGGCCGATCCCGGACGGGATCGCTGGCGCGCCACCACGCGGACCAAGGCCATTTCGCGCTCCCCAGAACGCCAGGCTCGCTTCCTGACAACATCCGGCGTCGAGATCCAGGACCTTTACGCGCCCTCCGACGTTGCCGGCCTTGACGAGGAACGGGACCTTGGTCGGCCGGGCGAGTACCCGTACACGCGCGGCGTCCAGCCGACCATGTATCGGGGGCGCCTGTGGACTATGCGCCAGTACGCCGGCTTCTCCACGGCCGAGGACACCAACCGCCGATTCCGATACCTGCTCGAACAGGGCCAGACCGGCCTCTCGGTCGCGTTCGACCTCCCGACGCAGATGGGCTACGACTCCGACGCACCCCAGGCCGAGGGCGAGGTGGGTCGGGTCGGCGTGCCGATCAGCTCCCTCGCCGACATGGAAGTGCTCCTCGACGGCCTGCCCTTGGGCACGGTCAGCACCTCAATGACGATCAACGCCTCCGCGGCCGTGCTGCTGGCGATGTATGTTGCCGCCGCCGAGAAGCAGGGCGTGGCTCGTGGGCAGGTCAGCGGGACGACCCAGAACGACATCCTCAAGGAGTACATCGCCAGAGGGACCTACATCTTCCCGCCGCGGCCCTCCATGCGACTCGTGACGGACGTCTTCGAGTTCTGTTCGAAGGAGCTGCCACGCTGGAACACCATCAGCATCAGCGGATACCACATGCGCGAAGCGGGGGCCACAGCCGCCCAGGAACTGGCGTTCACGCTTGCCGATGGGATCGCCTACGTGGAAGCTGCCCTAAGCCGGGGCCTGGACATCGACGACTTCGCAGACAGGCTCAGCTTCTTCTTCGCCGCCTGGAGCGAACTGTTCGAGGAGGTGGCGAAGTTCCGAGCCGCCCGGCGGATGTGGGCGCGGATCGTCAAGGATCGGTTCGGCGCGACCAACGTGCGCTCCATGGCCTGTCGCTTCCACGTCCAGACCGCCGGCTCGTCGCTGACCGCCCAGTCGATCGACAACAACGTGGTCAGGACCACGGTTCAGGCCCTCGCGGCCGTTTTGGGTGGGGCACAGAGCCTGCACACCAACTCTCGTGACGAGGCCCTGGCACTCCCGACTGCAGAGGCGGCGCGACTTGCCCTTCGGACGCAGCAGATCCTCGCGTTTGAGTCCGGCGTGACGGAGACGCCCGATCCGCTGGCCGGCAGCTACTACGTGGAAAGCCTGACCAACGGCCTGGAAGCGGCTGCGAATGACTATCTCAAGGAGATCGAGGCACTGGGAGGCACCCTCGCGGCTATAGAGGCGGGCTACCAGCAGCGTCAGATACAGGAAGCCGCATACCAGGTGCAGCGGGCCGTCGAGAACGGCACCAAAGTCGTCGTCGGCGTGAACAAGTACCGCGACGAGGAGACCTCCACTCCGTCGCTCCAGAAGATAGATCCAGAAGGAGAGCGTCGTCAGTGCGAGCGCGTTCAGCGCGTTCGCACTGAGCGCGACCCGGCCGCCTGGACGGCCGCAATGGCCCGGGTCGAGGAATGCGCCCGAGGTCAGGAGAACCTGCTGCCGCCCATGATCGAGGCAGTGAAGGCCTACGCCACGGTCGGCGAGATCTGCGATCGGCTGCGCTCCGTCTGGGGCGAACACCGCGAGTTGATCACCGTCTGATGTCGCAGGGCAGGGCAGGACAGGCGGGGCAGGACAGGACAGGGCTGGGGCGATCCTCCGGCCATGCGCGGCAGCTTCCAGCAGCTGTCCGGGCATCTGACAGCTGCCAGCGGCTGAGGGTTTGAGTTCGGCAATCGCCTTGCCTGCAGACGACAGCTGCAAGCAGCTGCCGCGACGACCAAGGTCGCAGCGAACAGGCCGGCCATTGAGGCGACGAGCGCGCCAGAATCCCTCACGAGCGATCGGGCCGATGAGTGTAGAAGCGGTTTTCGTACCATAGACCCGGCGCTCGGACGTCCGCTTCATCAGGTGGCGGTTCGAACGCCTGTCCGGTCAGGGTCAGTCCCGACAGTCGCAGGAGAGTCATGGATCATCTCAAGTCCGCCCTTCCCGAGGGCATCGGCATCGGCAAGATCCACCACGTCGCGGTCATCGTCCGCGACCTCGACGCGTCGCTCGATCTCTACCGAGACAAGCTCGGTCTCGATGTAGAAGCCGTGATGAACATGGACTACGACCACGTCACGATCGGCTTCCTGTCGGTGGGCGACACCAAGATCGAGCTGGTCCAGCCGACCGACGACACGACCGGCTCCGCTCGCTTCCTCGCATCCAAGGGCGAGGGCTTCCACCACGTCTGCTTCGAGGTGCCAGACATCCAGGCAGCGCTCGACAAGCTCGCCGCGTTGGACCTGGTTCTCGTCGACACGGCCCCACGCAAGGGTGGAGAGGGCCCGGTGGCTTTCATCCACCCGGAGAGCTGCCATGGCGTTCTGGTCGAGTTGATCGAGGCTCCTGGCGGGCCCGCATGGACGAAGCTGGGCTACTAGCACAGAAGCCCCGGCCAGGGGCCAACACCCAGGCCCGCCACTTGAGCGACCGGGCGAACAGGACGTCCTCGGCGCCCTCGGCGCGGTGACAGAAGGCGACAAGGTCGCCCGCCAGTCCGCGCAGCATCGGCTTGTCGTCCGTTGCGACGTCGCATTCCTCGTATTCGATCAGGTCGATCCAGCGGGCTGCGATCCGATCCAGATGAGCTTCCGGCAGCGGCGCCACGTCGTCGATCCAAGCGGGGGTCGATCCGCTCGACCGTGCACTCGGATACTCAGGCTGCCCGCGAGACGTCCGGCGGCGACACTCCCCGTCCATTCATTGAGGCGACCCAGGCGTTGGAGAGCCGAAACGGCCCGGATCGCGTACCCGGCCCAGTCGTCAACCCCGATGGCGAGCAGGATCTCGCGGACGTCACCCGCCACCAGATCCATCAGACCGCCACGGACCACTCCGTTTCGCGATGCCGAACTGCGATTTCAGGCTGGAGCATGGCCCACGAAGATCGCGCCGGCTATACCCAGCTGCGACAGAATCGACGGTCTACGGCCGGTAGCCGGCCTCGAGGAGCAATCTGGGCAGTTGGGTGGGTGAGTCGGCTACTCGAACGCCCGCTGCCTCCAGCGCAGCGATCTTCTCGGCCGCCGTCCCGGTGCCGCCCGAAATGATGGCCCCAGCGTGGCCCATGCGCCGGCCGGGAGGTGCCGTGCGACCGGCGATGAATGCGGCCATCGGCACGCCCTTGAGGTGTTCGGCGGCGAATGCGGCAGCTTCTTCCTCGGCAGACCCGCCGATCTCACCGATCATCACGATGGCATCGGTTTCAGGGTCTTCGCGGAACAGCTTGAGGACGTCCAGGAACGTGGTGCCGATGATCGGGTCGCCACCGATGCCGACGCACGTTGACTGGCCGATGCCGGCATCCGTCATCGCCTGAACCGCCTCGTACGTGAGGGTGCCCGATCGCGACACGACGCCGGCGTGCCCCGGCCTGTGAATCGAAGCCGGAATGATGCCCACCTTGGCCCGCCCGGGCGAGGTGACGCCCGGGCAGTTGGGGCCGATCAGGCGGGCGCCGGCGCGGCGGACGGCCTCGACGACCGAAATCATGTCCAGCGCCGGTATTCCTTCGGTGATGCAGACGATCGTCTTGATCCCGGCGTCCGCGGCCTCGAGGATTGCGTCGGGGGCCCCACTGGCCGGGATGTAGATGACCGACGTGTTGGCCCCGACCTTCTCTACGGCCTCGGCCACCGTATCGAAGATCGGCACACTGCCATCGATGGCCGTCTGGCCGCCCTTGCCCGGCCGCGTCCCGGCTACCACGTTCGTGCCGAAGGCGATCGACGCGCGAGTGTGGAACTCGCCTTCGCGCCCGGTGATGCCCTGAACGACGAGTCGTGTCTCGCTTCCGACCAGGATGCTCATTGTGTCGCCCCCTGCGCCATCGCTACCGCCTTTTCGGCCGCTTCATCGAGTGAGCTCGCCGTCTCGAACCTGGCCTCCGTGAGGAGTCGTGCGGCCTCCGCGGCGTTGGTGCCGACGATCCGAACCACCATCGGAACCTCCCGTGCCTGTTGGGCCCGGGCCTCGATCAGCCCCGCAGCGACTTCATCGCCACGCGTGATTCCTCCAAATATGTTGACCAGGATGGCCTTGACTTTCGGGTCGGCCAGGATCAACTCCATGGCCCCGGCGACGGTTTCGTGCCTCGCCCCGCCTCCCACATCGAGGAAGTTGGCCGGCTCGCCGCCGAAATGCTTGACCAGGTCCATCGTGGTCATTGCCAGGCCGGCGCCATTGACCATGCAGCCGATGGTGCCGTCCAGGTGGATGAAGTTGATGCCGAGCCTTCGGGCCTGCGCATCGGTGGGGTCCTCCTCGTCGAGGTCGCGCAGCGTTTCGAGCCCGGCGTGGCGGGCCAGACCGGAGTCGTCGAGGGTCACCTTCGCGTCCAGGCACACCAGACGTTGGATTGCTGCGCCGTCCGAGGCCTTCTCGGCGACGATTGCCAGCGGGTTCACCTCGACGAGGTCCGCGTCGTTGGCCTTCATCGTCGCGTACAGCCCCTGGGCGATCGCCACGAACGGGCTCAGCAGCGGATCGCGGAGGCCGATCGAGAGACCCAGGCCGCGAGCCTGGAAGGCCAGCAGACCCAGCTCGGGGTCGGCCGAGACGCGGTGGATGGCGCCGGGGTTCTGGCGCGCAACCTCTTCGATCTCGACGCCGCCCTCCGCCGAGGCCATGAGCACTATCCGGCGGCTGGCTCGGTCGATGATGGCGCCGAGGTAGTACTCCTTGACGATGTCGGCCGCGGCCCCAACGAGGACCTTGCGAACCGTGATGCCCTTGATGTCCATGCCGAGGATCTTGGAGCCAACCTCGGCAGCTTCCTGGGCCGAGGAGGCAAGCTTCACTCCGCCGGCCTTGCCGCGGCCCCCGACCAGAACCTGGGCCTTCACGACGACACGGCCGGCCCCGGCTTCGAGGAAGGATCGCGCGGCGGCCTCGACCTCGGCCGGCGTCCGAGCCACCTTCCAAGCCGGAACGGGCAACCCCTGGGCCAGCAAGAGCGACTTCGCGTCAGCTTCCTGGATCTTCACGCCCGGCAGCTCCGATTCCCGCCGTCCGGGGGCGCTGGACGGAGTCCGCAGCAGCCCCGGCGGCGTTTCGGTCTGATCCTAGCAGGAGGGCGTGCCCATGCCCTCGGGTAGCGTGGCAGGACACGCCAGTCGACCCGGAGACCACGGCCGCTTGCGGGCTGCCCTGTCATTCGCGACCCGGCTTGTCGCTAGAATGGCTTCTATGACCTATCGAGTGACACTAATCCCCGGCGACGGTATCGGCCCCGAACTGGCCGAGGCAACCAGGCGCGTCCTGGAGGCCTCCGGCGTGGAATTCGACTGGGAGGTCATGGACGCGGGCGAGGCGGTCATGGCCAAAGAGGGGACGCCGCTCCCGCAGAGCGTCCTCGACTCGATCCTGCGCAACAAGGTGGCCATAAAGGGGCCAATCACCACTCCGGTGGGAGTTGGCTTTCGGTCGGTCAACGTCGCCCTGCGCCAGACGCTTGGCCTGTACGCAAATCTGAGGCCGGTTCGATCGATCCCGGGCCTCAAGACGCGCTACGACGACGTCGACCTGGTGATCGTCCGCGAGNNATCAAGATCATCACCCGAGCCGCGTCGGAGCGGATCGCCCGCTTCGCCTTCGAGTACGCCGTTGCGAACGGCCGGCGCAAGGTCACGGCCGTCCACAAGGCCAACATCATGAAGTTCTCGGACGGCCTCTTCCTGGAGAGTTGCCGGACGATTGCCGCCCAGTACGAAGGCAGGATCGCCTTCGAGGACCGGATCGTCGACAACATGTGCATGCAGCTCGTCCAGAAGCCCGAGCTGTACGACGTGCTCGTCCTGCCGAACCTCTACGGCGATATCGTCAGCGACCTTTGCGCCGGACTGGTCGGTGGGCTGGGAGTCGCTCCCGGCGCGAACATCGGCCCGGAAGCCGCGGTTTTCGAGGCGGTGCATGGGTCCGCGCCCAAGTACGCGGGCCAGAACAAGGCCAACCCGACCGCCCTGATGCTGTCGGGCGTGCTGCTGCTGCGCCACATCGGCCAGCAGGCTGCCGCCCAGCGTGTCGAGGACGCAATTCGCGCGGTCATCGCCGACGGCCGCTCGACCACCTACGATCTCGGTGGATCGGCCGGGACGCGCGAATTCGCGGACGCGATCGTCGCCCGTCTCGACTCCGTGGCTGCGACGGCGTAGACGGCCACGCAACCTGGTCGGGACGGCCCCGATCAGGCAACGTTCGGGAGGCAGCATGCTGTTTCGCTACCGCGGCTCCGAGGGGATGGTGGCCTGGGCGTTCCACCGCATCTCGGGCATCGCCATCTTCGCGTTCGTGCTGTTGCACGTCTTCGACATCTTCCTGGCCGGCGCGAGCCCGAACGCTTACGACGATCTCCTGAAGTTTTACGCCAGCACCCTCGGCCGAATGATGGAGGTCCTCATCGGGGCCGCCCTCTTCTACCACGCCCTCAACGGCATCCGGATCCTGCTGATGGACTTCTGGCCGCGGCTGACCGTCTATCACAAGCAGATCTGGTATGCGAACTGGGTGATCTTCATCGGCGTGGGCCTGCCCGGCGCCTTCATCATCATGCGACCGGCCCTGGGCCTGTAGAGGAGCGTCGAGATGGCACTGTATTCGCGCTCCGGCCGGCCCCGCCCGCAAAGCGGTGGCTTTGAGCTGGCGGCCTGGTACTTCATGCGATTGTCGGGCGTGGCGCTCTTCGTCCTGGCCCTGACCCATTTCAGTCTGCAACACTTCCTGAGCGACCCCAAGGACCAGACCGCGAACTGGATCTTCACCGAGGCTTGGAACAGCGTCTTCCGGCGCGGCCTGGACTGGCTGATGCTGGTCTTCGTCTTGCTCCACGGCTTCCTCGGCATGCGGACGGTGACGATGGACTACCTCAAGGGCGGCAAGCGCACGCTCGTCCTGTCCGTTCTCTACCTGGTGGGCGCTGCGGTATTCGCGATGGGGACGATCGTCGTTTTCACCGTGAAGCTGCCGGGGGCCTAGGCGATGGATCACCCGTTCGATGCGATCGTCGTCGGCGCCGGTGGCGCTGGGCTGTGGGCTGCCCTGGAGCTCGCCCGCGAAGGCGTCAACACCGCCGTCCTGACGAAGCTCTATCCCACCCGCTCCCATACGGGCACCGCCCAGGGCGGTGTCTGCGCCGCTCTCGGCAACCTCGAGGAGGACCACTGGGAGTGGCACATGTTCGACACGGTCAAGGGCGGCGACTACCTCGTCGACCAGGACGCCGCCGAAATCCTCGCTCGTGAGGCGATCGAGACCGTCATCGAGCTAGAGCACATGGGCCTGCCGTTCAACCGCACGCCCGACGGCAAGATCGACCAGCGGCGTTTCGGCGGCCACACCAGCAACTACGGCGAAGGACCGGTGCGCCGGGCCTGCTTCGCGGCCGACCGAACCGGCCACATGATCCTGCAGACGCTCTACCAGCAGTGCATCAAGCACGGCGTGAAGTTCTTCGACGAGTTCCAGGTCGTGGACCTGCTGTTCGAGGGCGATCCGGCCAAGGGCGGCCGAGCAGCCGGCGTGGTCGCCCATCGCCTGGCCGACGGCCAGCTCCACACGTTCCGGGCCAAGGCGGTCCTGCTCTCGACCGGCGGCTTCGGACGGATGTTCAGGATCACCTCCAATGCCCATAGCCTGACCGGCGACGGCGTGGCTCTGTGCTACCGCCACGGCATCCCGATCCAGGACATGGAGTTCTTCCAGTTCCACCCGACGGGGATCGTGGGCATCGGCATCCTGCTCTCCGAAGCGGCCCGCGGCGAGGGCGGCACGCTCCTCAACGACAAGGGCGAGCGCTTCATGTCGAACTACGCGCCCAAGCTGATGGAGCTGGCCCCGCGCGACATGGTCAGCCGGGCGATGTACCAGGAGATTCGCGCCGGCCGTGGCATCGGCGGCAAGGACTACCTCTACCTCGACGTACGGCATCTCGGCCGCAAGGTCATCGAGGAGAAGCTGCCCGACATCACCGACTTCGCCCGTATCTATCAGGGCGTTGAGCCGCTCAAGGAGCCGGTTCCGGTCCAGCCCACCGCTCACTACGCCATGGGCGGCATTCCGACCAACGTCTTTTCCGAGGTCGTGCGTGACGACAAGGGCACGGTCGTGCCCGGGCTCTTCGCCGCCGGCGAATGCGCCTGCGTCAGCGTCCACGGAGCCAACAGGCTCGGCACCAACTCGCTGGTGGACCTGCTCGTCTTCGGACGGCGGGCCGGGCGCCAGATGGCCCGCTACGCCGGAAAGGTGGAGCGGCCGCAGCCCATCGCCGACGCCGTGGAGCCGGTGCGTGCCGAGCTGGAGGCGATCCGGGGACGTGAAGCGAGCGGCGAGTCGGTGGCCGTGATCCGCAAAGAGCTTCAGGACGTGATGATGGACAACGTCGGCGTCTACCGCGACGCCACGCTCCTCACCGCGGCCCTGGCCAAGGTCAAGGAGCTGGAGGCTCGCAACCAGAAGGTCGCGATCGCCGATCGTGGATCGGTCTTCAACACCGAGCTGCTCGAGGCCCAGGAGCTCGGCTATCTGCTCGATCTGGCCCACGTGACGGTCTCCGCCGCCCTGGCTCGCACCGAAAGCCGTGGCGCGCATTCCCGCGAAGACTTCCCGGAGCGGGACGACAAGAAGTGGCTCAAACACAGCCTGGCCTTCCAGGGCAAGGACGGGCCGACCCTGCGCTACAAGGACGTCTCGATCACCCGCTTCCAGCCCAAGCCGCGGACGTACTGAGGCCCATGATGGACGTCAACCTCCGCATCCTTCGCTACAACCCCGAAGGCGACGCCGCTCCGCACTGGGAGACCTACCAGGTCGCGGTCGATCCGATGGACCGCGTCCTCGACCTGCTGATCAAGGTCAAGGCCGAACAGGACGGCTCGCTCAGCTTCCGGCGCTCCTGCGGCCACGGCATCTGCGGCTCCGACGCGATGCTCATCAACGGTCGCAACCGCCTGGCCTGCCGGATTCGAGTCGACCAGCTCGGCAAGAAGATCTCGGTCGCGCCGCTGCCGGGTCTGCCGGTGGTCAAGGACCTCATCGTCGAGATGAGCGGCTTCTTCGGCAAGTACCGCACGGTCAAGCCATATCTCATCAACGACCAGCCCGAGCCTGAGCGCGAACGGCGCCAGAGCCCGGGGGATCGGGCTCGCTTCGACGACACGACGAAGTGCATTCTGTGCGCCGCCTGCACCTCATCGTGCCCCTCGTTCTGGGCGCGGCCCGAGTACGTCGGTCCGGCGGCGATCGTCCAGGCCCACCGCTTCATCTTCGACTCGCGCGACGAAGGGGCGGCCGAGCGCCTGGAGATCCTGGCCGACGAAAACGGCGTGTGGCGGTGCCGCACAATCTTCAACTGCGTCGACGCCTGCCCGCGCGGCATCAACATCACCAGGGCGATCCTCGAGGTCTCCTCGGCGATCGTGGGGCGACGCGGCTGAGCCCCCAGAAGGATCCGGCCTGGGAGTCGCTATGGGGTTCCGTGGGCGCCGGAGCCTCCGCGCACAAGGACGAAGGCGACGACAGGGCCGGCAGTGCGGGTGCGTCCGGTAGTGCGGGTGCCTTCGGTGGCGCCCAGGCGTCCGGTCGTGGCGGAAAGTCCGGCTCGGCCGCCGGTTCGGGCCTCCGGCTCATCGTTCGGACGGATGGCGCCGCTCGCGGCAACCCCGGTCCGGCGTCCAGCGGGGCTGTCTTGATCGAGGCCGCCGGTCCCGCATCGCGCCGGCCGGACGCGGCTCCGATCGCCTCCATTTCTGAATACCTGGGCGCGCAGACCAACAACGTGGCCGAGTACACGGCCGTGGTTCGAGCCCTTGCCCTGGCTCATGAGCTTGGGGCAAGCGAGGTGGAGATGCTCCTCGACAGCAAGCTGATCGTGGAACAGCTCCAAGGTCGTTGGCGGGTCAAGGACGCGAAGCTCATACCGCTCCACGCCGAGGCCAAGGCCCATCTGTCGCGCTTCTCGCGCTGGAGCGCGACTCACGTGCCGCGGGCCCAGAACACGCAGGCCGACGCGCTCTGCAACGAAGCAATCGACAGGGCCCAGGCCGGCGGTCCGCGGGTCGTGGTCGTTCGGCCGAAGTAGGGGCTGCAGGGCCCGGTCTTCGGTGCGTCGGCCGATGGGCATGGCGTGCGTCAGACGATCTTGAGGCCCTCGATGCCGGCCGCCGGTTCGGGGTACTGCGGGTTCAACTCGTCGATTATGTCGGCCACGATTTCGCTGACCGCCAGGTTGCGCAGCCAGTTGCGGTTGGCGGGGATCAGGTGCCAGGGCGCGAAGTCCGTGCTGGTCTCGGCCAGCATGTCCTCGAACGCCGCCTGGTACTGATCCCAGAGCCTGCGCTCCGGAAGGTCGGTGGAGGAGAACTTCCAGCGCTTGGTCGGGTCGTCTACGCGCTCCTGGAAGCGCTGGCGCTGCGTGTCCTTGTCGATCGCCAGAAAG
The DNA here is from genome assembly GCA_003171255.1 of Chloroflexota bacterium. Lineage (GTDB taxonomy): Bacteria > Chloroflexota > Limnocylindria > Limnocylindrales > CSP1-4 > Fen-1039. The sequence goes on along the minus strand of PMYK01000023.1, from coordinate 63,878 downwards.
AACTTGATGATCGTCACGCCCTCGTCGGTCAGCATCCGCTCCCAGTCGCGGATCTCGCCGTAGTGGCGCCGCCACTGGGCCTCGGGCTCCAGGTTGTGGACACGCACGATCAGCACCTGCTCGTAGTGGCTGCGGTTGAAGATGCCGATCTCGCTTTTGCCGGGCACGGCTGCGTGGACGCGCCACAGGAAATCGTGAGCAAGCTCCTCGGGCGTGGGCTCCTTGAACGAGGTGACGGGCGTGCCCTGCGGGTTGAAGGCGCCGGCGATCACCCGAATCGTCCCGTCCTTGCCGGAGGCATCGATCCCCTGCAGGACGATGAGGACCGCATGTTTGCTCTCTGCGTAGAGCCGCTCCTGGAGGTCGGTCAACCGCACCAGGTTGGCCGCGATGGCTGTTTCGGCGTCGTCCTTCTTCCGACCGAGAGTCGCGCCGCAGTCGAAGGTCGCAAGATCGATCCTGGCGCCCGGTTTCACCTGCAGCTGCTCGCGCAGGCTGCGATCCTTCGCGCTGCTGTCGCCCTTTGCGCCCATTGCCGCCTCCAAAACATGAACCTGACCCTCGGATGCATCGTAACGCCCGGCGGCGGCGCCGAACAGCCGATCAGCTTGGTTGCGCCGCCCCGGCCCTGGAGCGTCCCGCCAGCGCCTCCGGGGCAGCCGTCGCTCGCGACCCGCGTCGTGGCCGTCAGGCCTCGCTGATGGTGGCATGGAGCGAGGCCCAGGAGAGGAGACCTGGTCCGGGCTCCCGTGCCAGATCCGGAGGAAGGCCACGAGCGCGAGATTCGCCAGGAACGGCAGGCGAACGCCGCCCGACGCCAAACGCCGGCGGTGAGTGGGAAAGCGGAAAGCGGGCCGTCGAGCCACGCCTCGATGGCCCAGGTGCCGGCCGGACCATCGAGCCAACCCTGTCAGGCTGGCGTCTCAAGGCTTGGCGAGATGGGCCTAATCGGGATCCGGCAGCCGATAGCGAATTTCGGTGACGGAGAAACCGCCCATCTCGAGAGGCTGACGCGAGCCATCCGGCAACCAACCCATGGCTTCGTAGAACGCTCGGCCTCGCGCATTGTCTTCCAGCACCCAGAGGGTCAGCGTCTCCGCGCCGCGGCTCCGCCAGTGCTCGATAGCCGCAGTCAACAGTGCTCTTCCGACGCCTCGCCGCCATACCTGGGGCAGGACGTACAGGGCGTACACCTCGGCGGCGGGGAGTGGCACGTCCTCGTCGCGTGGTGGTCCGCCGCTCGCGAATCCTACCGGACCGTCATCGCGCTCGACGATCCAGGCCGGCGTCATGTCCTCGAGGTCACTCTCGAGCATCGATCGCCACGCGATCTCGCGGGACGCCACGGAAAGGTCATCCAGGAAGTCGCCCGGCAAGATGCCCCGGTATGCGGCCTGCCAGCCCTTCACGCCGATCTCGGCGATGGTGCGTGCGTCGGCGACGGCAGCGCGCCTGACGCGGAGTTCGGTCTCCGGCCCGGCCTCCCACAGAGCCGCCGCGGCGGTCTCTCCAACGGGGACGAGGTCGGTCGCGCGCACACCCGCCCCGTCGCTCGACCGGGTGGGGGAGTCGTCTGAGTTGCTCGCTGCGATTTCGTGCGATTTGGTCATCTCGGTCGCTTCGACTACAATCCCGCCTCGGCGAGTCGGCTGGACGATCGCGGGGTCTGGTCTTCGGGCCATGGCCTCGAGGAAAGTCCGAGCTCCTCAGCGCAGGGTAGCGGGTAACGCCCGTCCGCCGCGAGGCGAGGACCAGTGCCACAGAGACGTAGCCCGGCCCGGGCTTTGCTCGGACCGGGAGGTGAAACGCGGCAAACTCTGCTCGGAGCAAGGCCAAATAGGAGGACGCGGTTCGAGCGTGCGGGCAACCGGGCGTTCGGGCGGAAGAGGTCGCGCTGCCCAGTCCTCGGGTCGGCCGCTTGAGCCGTCGGGTAACCGGCGGCCGCAGATGGATGATCGTCGCCGCAACGCAAGTTGCGGTACAGAACTCGGCTTACAGGCCGGCTCGCCGCCACCTTTGAGTCGAACCCGCTCGGCTTCCGCCGATCGACCCCTAATGATCTGACCCCAGTCCGATCAGTCTTCGTCCGGTCGGAAGATGTGGCTGGCCGCGCAGGCGGCACAAATCGCCACGCTCGCCTCGAGGTCGCCGATGTGCCGGGCTCCGCTTCTGTCGGGGTAGACGCAGCTGACGGCATAGACGGACTCGCGACCGTCGGAGACTCGGTCGAGACGCCGATACGTGCAGCGTCGGATGCGCAGCGCCGCAACGGGCGCAGCGATCGCCTGGATCTCTTCGACACGCTGAGGCAATGCCATCTGGCTAAAAGCACCTCCGGACGCCGGGAGGCTAGCATCGCAGAAGCGGGGACGGCAAGCATCGAAAGGTACTAGACTGCGCCGCGTCGGCTGCCTGGCGAGTACTTGCCAGGCTCAAGCGCGAGGCCAGGGAGGCATCGTGGAGTCAGGCGGAGGCTCGAATAGCAAGGACGTGGGAGGGGACCGGACGCCGCCTGACGAGCAGCAGATGAGGATTGGGCGGGCTCGGGTAGCGCGTGGCATGGACCCCGACGACGATCCGGGCGTCTTGGGTGGCAGCGGTGCCCCCGGCGGTCTCATCGGCGCCGGGGCTTCTGCGAGCGTGCCGTTCGCCCAGGCCAATCGGCTGCCAGACCAGGCAACCGGACCCACCGACCCCGCCGACTCGACGGACCTGCCCAGCCGTTTTCGGCCGTGGGCGGAGACGACCCAGAACGGCCCCGGTCCGGTTCACTGCCACTTCCTGCGCAGCGTGGGGCCTGATGGGCGCCTTGCCGACGCGCAGGGGACGGCCGTGCCGACACATCGTTGCGCGGCCTTCGGCGACCCTCTACCGCTGTCACTGCGTCAGCAAGAGCTGGTGTGTCTCCAGAGAGTGCACGTCAGCTGCCCCCGTTATGTCCGTGGGACGCTCCTGGCCAACGAGAGCCAGTCCGCCGGGTCCACGCACGAGCAGCGGGCGACGGGAATTCCCGTATTGACCATCGCCGGCGTCGTCCTGGTCATCCTGGCTCTCGGTATCCTCCTCACGGCGGGACTCGGTCTGCCCCCATTCTCCGGCGGGGCACCCGCAACCGGGCCGGCAGTCGCGGTCGCGTCCGCGTCTGCATCAGCATCTCCCTCCGCGTCGCGGACGCCTTCGGTCACGCTCGTGCCGACGGCCTCGGCTGCGGCCCTGAGCAGCGCTTCGGCCCCGGCAACGGCAGCGCCGAGCATCACGCCGACACCGACACTCAAGCCCACGCCAGCGCCGACGAGCTCCTGGCCGCCCGGAGCGACGGCCTCGCGTATGAACCTGCTCGTTCCCTGCACCAACCAGGCCAACTGCTGGGTGTATACGGTGAGAGCGGCGGGCGACAACGGGGGCACCGTCAACGACAACGTCGCCGGCATCGCCCGCTTCTTCGGGGTCGACGCCGAGGCGATCTACACCCTGAACCCCGGGTCAAGCTTGGGCATCACTCCCGGCCAGAAGCTCAAGATTCCGCCTCCCACCCGGTAGCCGCGGCCAGATTGGGCAGCCGGCGGCACCGGCCGGGCGCGCCGTTTCGGACGAGCCGGCCCTGCCCTTACGACGTCGACCCGACCCACGCGCCTTCAGAGGTGTTGCGTCCTGCCGACACCTAACCTGGAAGTCCCGGCGACGGGCGCGGCCGTTTCTGTGGCCGGTCGGTTCAAGCTCGGCGCCGATTCTGGCATGAGCCGTGGCGCACCCGGCGCTCTGCCCGTACCGACCGACGAGCGTCCGCGCTGGGCAGCCTGACGAAGACCGGTCCGGGAACCTCGCCGGCCGCTGCCTACCCGGTCGGAACTATCCGGAGTGTTCTGGTCATCATTCCGCAGTGCCAATGGCACTGTCTGCCGCGGCTCCGGTAGGGCCTCATAGGCGTACGCCGGATTGGCCCGATTTGGGGCGCAGGTCGGCGCAAGACCCGTTCGGCAACGAGCGAACGAAGGAGTCTACCGATGTCGATCGGCTGGCAGCCGAGCATGGAAACCGGCGCACCGCTGCTCGATGCGCAGCGCCGCACACTCGTCGAGCGCGCCGACGCACTGGTCGCGACGATCGAGGCCGGCGGCGACCGATCGACAGTCGAGCGAGCCCTGCGCGACTTCGGCGACTACTCCGTTCGCCACTTTTCGACCGAGGAGGATTGCCACCTCCGTGGCGTGTGCCCGGCCCTGCAGTGGAACGGCGCCGCACGGGCCGAGCTGATCAAGATCATGGCCACCTTCCGAGGGGCATTCGAGCGTGGCGGTGCCAGTCCCAGGATCGCCGAGGACCTGGCCTGCGAGCTGTTCGGCTGGGTTGGGCGCTACATCCCGGGGCCCGTGACGCAACTCCCCTGCGTGCCTACGCCGAAGTAGGTCCAAAGAGCCGGGCAAACCCCGGGTAGGCGGCCAGCGGAATCACCTCGAACCGGATCAGGCCGGCCGAGACCATGGGCAGGGATGCCAGGGCGCGGTCCGCTTCGGCGACGTCCGCGCATTCGAGGACGAGCACCGCCGCGGACTCATCCGCACGGAAGTACAGCTCGCGGACCACGCCGGTCTGGTGGAGGTCCCACGCTCGGCGCGCCTCCGCCACCCCCAGTTCGGGCGTGAAGGAGTACTCGGCGATGCCGGGGACCGGTCGTTCGATGGCCAGGATGCGCATCTGACTCCCTTCGTTCTGGGCGCGGCGTCCGATCGGGCCAAATCTGACGAGTGGCCCGCCGCGCGAGCGAGCCTGTCGATCCAGGTACGGCCCAGCCTCGGCCGCGAGATCAGCCACGCCTCTCGGAGTCGCCAGTGGGGCCACAACTGGACCGCCTCGCCCAGTGAAACACCGTTGACGTGCCCCAAGGTGGGTGTATGATCCGGCGAAGTGGCGAAAAGCGGTGATCAGTGGTGATCAGTGGCTAATGCGGCCTCGCCGACGAACCCAACCGTTGGGGGCGCCGGAACCGGTTGACGACAGGTTTACCACTTCCTCCCGCCACACGAACCGCTTTGACAGCGACAGAAGACAGGCGATCGGCAGATGTTCACCGGCGAGTACAGGCATTCGGTGGACGCAAAGGGTCGGGTAGCGATCCCGGCCCGTTTCCGCCTGCAACTCGAAGAGGGCGCCGTGGTCGTTCGCTGGGTCGACGGCTGCGCCGCCATCTTTCCTCGGCCGGCGTTCGAAGCGCTGGCGTCGAAGGTGTCCGTGCTGCCGCTGTCCGATGAGAAGGCCAGGTCGGTCAGTCGCTTCCTGTCGTCGAGCGCGTTCGAAGTCGAAAGTGACGGTCAGGGCCGCATCGTCCTGCCGGGAGCCATTCGCGACTGGGCGGCGCTGGCCACGGAAGCAGTCGTGGTGGGGGCGTGGGATCACGTCGAAGTCTGGGCCCCGGACCGGTGGGCCAAGTTCCAGAAGGGCCTCGATTCGGCCGATGCGCTGGCAAGCCAGCTCAGCGGCCTGGGGCTGTAAGTGATCGTTGTGAGCTTTGAGGACCCGCTCGACGAGAGGACCGGTGGCATTGCCGCCGACGGCTCTCCCGAGGGGGGCGCCGAAGTGGAGGTAGGGCACCTGCCGGTGATGGCAGGCGAGGTCGTTGAGACTCTCGCCCCGCGTTCCGGCAGCCTCCAGATCGACGCCACCCTCGGCGGAGCCGGCCACGCCGAGCGGATCCTCGAAGCCTCTTCGCCCGATGGGCGTCTCCTGGGACTCGACGCCGATGGGGCGGCCATCGCCAGGAGCGCCAGACGGCTGGCCCGCTTCGGCGATCGTGCCGTCCTGCGGCAGGTCAACTTCGGCCAGCTGGCGGAAGTGGCGCCCGGCGCCGGGTTTGCCGCGGTCGACGGCCTCTTCATGGACCTCGGCCTGTCGAGCTTCCAGCTCGTGGACGTGGAGCGTGGCTTCGGCTTCCGCGCCGGCGGCCGCCTCGACATGCGCTTCGACACCAGCCGTGGCCGATCGGCCGCGGACCTGCTCGCGACTATGGAGTCGAGAGATCTGGCGGCGCTCTTCCGTCGTTACGGCGAGGAGCCGTTTGCGGGTCGTATCGCTCGGACGATCGTGGAGACCCGGAGCCACACCCCGGTCGAGACGGCGGAGCAGCTTGCAGCGCTCGTGGCGAGGGCCGTACCCGCACCCAAGAGCCGTCGGACCCACCCTGCCACGCGTGTCTTCCAAGCCCTGCGGATCGCCGTCAACGACGAACTTGCGGCCCTCGAGGCCGGACTGGCGGCCTCGCTGGTGCTGCTGCGGCCGGGCGGACGTCTCGTTGTGCTGAGCTACCACTCGCTCGAGGACCGAATCGTCAAGCGCTTCATCGCCGCCGAGCAACGCGGCTGCGTCTGCCCGCCGGAAGTGCCGATCTGCGTCTGCGGACGCCAGCCAAACCTTCGCTCGCTCGGCAAATCGCGTACGCCGAGCCCGGCCGAAGTTGCCGCCAATCCACGCTCGCGAAGCGCCCGTCTTCGGGGCGCCGAACGCATCGCCGCCTAAGCCGATCGAGAAAGGAGGACCCGATGAGCAAGGGACACGAGGCCAGTCGACGCCGGACCTATGGCCGCCGCCAGCACGAGCTGCACGAGCGGACCGACCAGAACGTCGGTGTCCTTGGCCGGATCGACGAGTCCGACCTGCCCGGGCCGGGCGCTCGCTGGTCGGGCAGCGGCTGGCCGGTCGATCCGATGGCTCGGGCGCCGGTAGGCGAGTGGCTGAACCTCAGGAGTATCGACTGATGGCGGTCTATGAGGGGGCGCGCCCTCGCTCCACATCGTATCCGCGCCGGCGCCCGGAGGCCCTCCTCCTCCGCTCCCGGGCGCCGGAGCTTACGCGCAGGCGATCGCGAATCTCTCTCCGGAACAGGAAGCGGCCGCGCTTCTTCGGGATGGCAATCGGCATGATCGTCGTTGCCTTCCTGCTGAGCTTCTTCTCGCTGGTCCAGACCGTTCGGGTCTCGGCCTCCGGCTACGACATGGACCAGCTGAACCAGCAGCTGGGGCAGCTCCAGAACCAGCGGCAGCAGGATCTGGCGGACATCAACCGGCTCGACCGGGAGTCCGCGATTCGGCGCCAGGCGATCGTCACCGGACTCTCGCAGCTGCCTCCGCCAGTCGTCATCCCGGCCCACTGAGAAGGCCGGCCCAATGCTCGGTCGGACCGATTCCAAGGCTCGTCTGCTGCTGCTCCTCGCTGTGCTCGTGTTGCTTTCGGGCGGGATGGCCTCGCGGCTTGCCTACTGGCAGGTCAGTCAGCACACGCAGCTGACGGCCCTCAGCGCTCAGGATTCGTCCTATACGCAGCGGTCGATCCCCGCCAAGCGGGGGACCATCTACGACAAGAGCGGCACCGTCGTACTGGCCGAGACGGTCTACCGCTACCGCATCATCGCCGACCTCCACGGCCTCACGGCCGCCGAACGCAAGCGCGACGGCGATGCCCTCGTGGATTACCTGGGCCTGGACCCGGATGCGGAGGCGGCACTTCGCAAGGCAATGGCCGGCGACGGCTACTACGTCATCCTGGCCACGAACGTCGACGCCGACATCGCCAAAGAGATCTCCTACGCTCAGACGAACGGCGGCCTGGCCACGATCACCCTCGATCCCACGCCCGTGCGGGTCTACCCGCAGGCCGGTGGCGCGCCCCATACCTCGCTGGCGTCCCAGTTGCTCGGCTTCGTGAACGCCAGCGGCAACGGCCAGTACGGCCTGGAGCAGGAGTACAACTCGCTCCTGGCGGGTCGGCCCCAGATCCTCACTGTCGACGCCAACACGACCGGCCCGGCCGGACAGCACATCGTCGATGTAGGGGCGCCGGGCGAGGACATCCGGACCACGATTGACGCCGGCCTCCAGCTCAAGGTCGAGCAGGAGGTATTTGCGACGTGGCTCGCCGACAAAGCCAAGACGGTCTCGGCGATAGTCATGGATCCGAAGAGCGGCGCGGTGCTGGCCGAGGCGAACTATCCCTCGTACGACGCCAATCTGTACTCCCAGGTCGCAGGCCAGAACCCCGCAATCTTCAACGACCCGATCATCAGCGAGGTCTATGACCCGGGTTCCGTGTTCAAGATGCTCACCGCGTCGGCTGCTCTCCAGAGCGGGACCACGTCGCTCACTACCAAGATCAACGACTTCGGCGTAATGCAGCTCCCGGGCGGTCAGGAAGTGGCCGACGCCGACCGCAAGTCGATGGGCTGGCTGACGTTCGCCGACGTCGTGGCCTGGTCGCGGAACGTGGGCGTCTCACAGGTCGCCTTCCGGTTGGGTAAGACCACGGCCGCGGCTTCGGAAGTGCTGTACAAGACCTGGCAGACATACGGCATCGGTCAGCTCACGGGCATCGACCTTGCGGGCGAGGTCAAGGGCATCGTCACGGATCCAGCCGTCACGCCCTGGTACCAGATCGACCTGGCCAACCACTCATTCGGCCAGGGCGTCTCCGTCACTCCCCTGCAGGTCATGCGGGCTTACTGCGTGATGGCCAACGGCGGCAAGGCCGTGACGCCGCACGTGGCGGAACTGGACGCCGGCACGGGCGTCCCCTCCGCGTCGCCGAGCCCCAAGCAGCTCATCACCTCGAGCCTGTCGACCTCGCTGACTGGTCTGATGGAGCACGTGGTCACCGCGGTCAAGTCCTACGACCAGGCCACGTACATCCCCGGCTACTTCGTCGGCGGCAAGACCGGCACCGCCCAGATCTGGGACCCGACGCTCAACAAGGGCAAGGGCGACTGGATGACCAACATCTACAACTACAGCTTCTACGGGTGGGTGGGCCACGATGGGCCCGACCTGGCCGTTGGCGTGGTGATCTACCAGGGCACGCCGACCAAGGTGGGCCAGGGCATTCTGGCCATGCCTATGCAGTCGACCGAGCTATTCAGAAGAGTCGCCACCGACGCCGTCTTGAGTGAGCAAATCCCACCCAACAACGACGGACCGGCGGCGCCCGGCGGCAAGAAAGCGAAGCCGCTGGGGTGATGGTCGGCTCCCGCACCGGGTGCGATCGGCTGTGCCACACTGAGGAAGTGACCGACACCCGCAACCGGGAGCCACGGCCCCGCGGGCTGTCGGCCCCGACCGCAGCAGAACCTGCCGCAATCACCAACGCACGACCCATCTGTCCGTTCGGTGCGGCGCCCGAGCAGCCGGTCGCACTTATCGGGGCAAGCTTCGGGGGATTGACCGCCGACGTCGGTGCGTGGGGAGGATCGCGCCGGACCGGTGAGGAGGTTCGGTGAAAGAGCACGGAGTCGAGTTCATNNCTCGCCTTCGCCTGCATGGTCATCCTCATGCCGCCGTTCCTGCGGATGCTGCGCTGGCTTGGTATGGGCAAGCAGATCCGTGAGGACGGCCCCGGGACTCACCTGGTCAAGCAGGGCACGCCCACGATGGGCGGCGTCCTCATCGTCGCCGTCGTTCTCGTCCTGGCCTGCGTCTTCAACGCCTTCGACGCCTCCACGTATTCGCCGCTCTTCGTGCTGGCCCTCGTAGGCGCCCTGGGCGCCGTCGACGACTACTTGAACGCCCGAACCGGCATCGGCATCCGCGGCCGCCACAAGATCCTGTGGCAGCTGGTCGTGGCCATCGTGGTCGCCGTCTACGTCCAGAACCACTTCGGCTTCAACGGTTTCCGTATCCCATTCGTCGGCGCCTGGGAGGGCACTACGGCCATCGCCATCCCGTTGATCGACCGCCAGGTCGAGATCGGCGCCATCCTGTTCATCGTCGTGGCCGTTCTCGCGATCGTGGGCTGCAGCAATGGCGTCAACCTGACCGATGGGCTCGACGGTCTGGCCGGCGGCACGCTCGTCTTCGCGTTCATCAGCTTCCTGATCATCGCTCTTCTCAACCAGCCCCCCCAGCCCAACCTGACCATGGTCAACGCCATCACCATCGGGGCGATCATGGGTTTCCTGTGGTTCAACGTTCACCCGGCCCAGGTCTTCATGGGCGACTCCGGGGCGCTTTCGCTCGGCGGCATGCTGGCCGTCATAGCCCTGATCACAGGCCAGGTCCTGATCCTGCCCCTCATCGGCATCATCTTCGTGCTCGAGGTGGCTTCGGACGTGATTCAAGTAGCCAGCTTCAAGCTCCGCGGCAAGCGGGTGTTTCGGATGGCGCCGCTCCACCACCATTTCGAGCTCGGTGGTTGGGACGAGGAGAAGATCACCATGCGCTTCTGGATCGTCGGCGCCCTGGCCGGGATGCTCGGGGTGACGCTCTTCGTCGCCTCGATACCGAAGCCCTAGCGCCATGGCCGGTCGTGTCGTCGATCTCGACCGCCTGACCGCGGCGGGCGTCCGCGACGGCGCGCTGCGCGACCACTCGGTGACGGTCTTGGGGCTGGCCCGCAGCGGCATTGCCCTGGCTCGGTTCTTCGCCGACGCAGGCGCCCGGGTCAGGATCTACGACGGACGGTCCGCCGTGGAGTTGGCTCCCGCCATCGAATCTCTGGGCGGCCGGGCGGTTGAGCTTCGGCTCGGACCGGAGGTCGAGCCTGCGTCGACCTGGGCCGGGGTCGACCTGATAGCCACCTCTCCCAGCATCAATCCCGATTTCCCCACGGCTGAGCCGCGCCTCCGGGCGGCACTCCAAGCCGTCGTTCGCGCCCATCTCGCGGACCCGACGGGCTCGCCGGCGCTGGTCAGCGAGACCGACCTGGTCCTGCGCCTATGCCCCTGCCCGACGATCGGAGTGACCGGGACCAAGGGAAAGACGACGACGTCTTCGCTGATTGCGGCTCTGCTGGCGGACGATCCTGCCCACCCGGTCATCCTCGGCGGCAACATCGGCATCCCGCTCGTCGAGCGGCTTACGGATCTTTCCGCTGAGCATCGAGTCGTCATCGAGCTGTCCGAGCTGCAGATGCCGACCCTGTCGCGAGGGACCACGGTGGCCGTCTACACCAACGTCACGGCCGACCATCTGGACCGCCACGGCTCGCTCGAGGCGTACCGGAAGGTGAAGCGGCGTCTGGCTGAACTGGTCGACCCGGACGGGGCGCTGGTGCTCAATGCCGACGACCCGGTCGTGGCCGGCTACGCTGGCGGCGCGACCGTGCCGGTGGTCACGTACCGGCGCGGCCGGCCGGCACCGGGTGGCATGGGGGTCGAGGACGGCTGGATCGTGGCCGACGGCCTGAAGCGGCTCGCGGTTGCCGGCGGGGGCGCCGTAGAAGTCGGCCCGGGCGGGCGCATCCTGCCCACTGCCGAGCTCGCCATCCCCGGCGGGCACAACGTATCCAACGCGCTGGCGGCCGTGGCGGCGGCTCTTCTCTTCGGCGTGGCAGTGGACGCCATCCGTCGTGCCGCTGCGGCCTTCGTCGGCGTCGAGCACCGTCTCGAGCAGGTGGCCATCGTCGACGGGGTGCGCTTCGTCAACGACTCGCAGGGGACTCAGCCGGATGCCGTGATCGCGGCATTGCGGGCGTTCCCGCGGCCGCTGGTCCTGATCGCGGGAGGCCGCGACAAGGGCGTGGATATGGCCGATCTGGGTCCGGTCGCGGCCGAGCGGGCAGACGCGGCCGTGCTCATCGGCGAGTCCGGCCCGATGCTGGCGGAAATGTTCCGGGCAAACGGTATGGTCAGGGTCGAGCTGGCGGGGTCTCTCGAGGACGCCGTCGCTCGGGCGGACGAGATCGCGCGCCGCCTGCTCTCGGAGGATCGCCCCGGGAGTGGCCCCGGACGGTCGCCCGCCACCGTCCTGCTCAGCCCGGCCGCGGCCAGTTTCGACATGTTCGTCGACTACGCCGCCCGCGGCCGCGCCTTCAAGGCTGCGGTGGCCGCCCTTGCCGAGCGCCGACCGGCAGCGGAGCCGACCCGATGAGCGGCCGACAGAACCGCTGGTCGATGCCGGAGCCGCCGATCCGACGCGAGCGGGTTCTCGTCAAGAACGGCCCGAGCCGGCCCAGCGCGGTCAGCGCCAGCCAGACGAGCGTGCTCGCCAACCCCGGCGCCCTCAAGCGCGACGCCCACGAGCCGGACTACATCATCCTGGTGGCCGTCGTGGCCCTCGCCGCAATCGGGATCCTGATGGTCTATTCGGCCTCAGCCATCCCGTCCTACGCGCGAAGCCAGAACACGTTCCAGCTGGTTGCGCCGCAGGTCCTGGCCGGGATTCTCGGCCTGGTGGCAATGGTGATCCTGATGCGCGTCGACTACCGGTACCTGCGTGTCGTGAGTGTGCCGCTGGCGGGGCTTGCCCTCGTGCTTCTCGTCGTCGTGATGATCCCGGGCCCCTGGAGCATCTCCAGCAACGGCTCGGCTCGCTACCTATACCTGGGCCCCTTCCTGCCGGATATCCACCCCGCCGAGGTCGCCAAGCTCGGTCTGGTCGTCTATCTCTCCCACTGGCTCGCGACACGCGGTAAGGGCATCGGGAGCTTCTGGAATGGCATGGTCCCGTTCGGGATCATCGTCGTCCCGTTCCTGCTCTTGGTCGTGCGCGAACCGGACCTGGGCACCGCGGCGGTGCTCGTCCTGATCGCTTTCTCTCTCTACTTCGCCGCGGGCCCCAAGCTCTGGCAATTCGCCTTGGCCGTGGTCGTGGGTGGTGCGGGCGGCGTCTTCCTGATGCTGGAAGTGGGCCACTACCCAATCGAGCGCATACAGTGCCTCCTGGACCCCTGGTCCGATCCGCAGAACACCTGCTTCCAGATGGTCAAAGGTCTCGAAGCGCTCAGCGCCGGTGGCCTGTTTGGCTCGGGCCTGGGCAACGACAAGATCCTCGTTCCCAGCAACGCCAACGACTTCATCTTCTCGGTCATAGCCCAGGAGCTCGGGTTGGTTGGAGGGGCGGTCGTGATAGGGCTATTCGTCGCCTTTGCCTACGCCGGTATCCGAACCGCGCTTCGTGCCCCGGACACGTTCGGCGGACTCGTGGCCGCCGGCATCACAGCTTGGATATGCTTCCAGGCGCTGATCAACATCGGCGTCGTGGTTGCCGTCGTGCCCGTCACTGGCATTACGCTGCCGTTTGTCTCGGCGGGCGGCTCGTCGTTGACCGTGAGTCTCGCCGCCGTCGGGATCCTGCTGTCCATCTCTCGCGAAACAGTCGAACGAGGTTGGGTTAGTGCGTCTGCTGATAGTGGGCGGGGGTACGGGGGGACATATATACCCGGCTCTCGCCGTCGCCCGATCGCTGCAGGCTAGGCCCGAGGCGCCTTCTCTGCGTTGGATCGGAGGCCATCGCGGCCTCGAGGCGCAGGTGATTCCGGCGACGGGCATTCCGTTTGCGCGTCTTTTCCTGCGCTCGCTCCGATCGGTCGATCTCGACTGGCACGTCATCGTCGACCCGATTCGGCTGTCGCTGTCGGTGCCGCAGGCGATGGCGATGATGCTGGTGCGCCGCCCATCGGCCATCTTCACGACCGGCGGCTACGTGGCCTTGCCCGTTCTGCTCGTTGCGTCGGCGCTGCGGATCCCGGTCGTGATGTGGGACGGCAACGTCGTGCCCGGTCGAAGCGTTCGCGTCACTGCCCGACTGGCCGGCTGCCTGGCTGTCACGTTCGAGAGCACCTGCCGGGCCCTCAGCCGGCCGACACGGCTCTGTTTCGTCACCGGCACCCCCATCCGCGACCCCGCCCAGGTCAGTCGGGCCGACGCCCGGAAGGCCCTGGGCATCGCGGCCAAAGACAGGCTTGTGCTGATCTTCGGCGGCTCGCAGGCTGTGCGACGGTTCAACTCGGCTGTGGCCGAGGCACTGCCTCGGTTGGTGGAGAAGACGCGGATCATCCACGTCACCGGCGACGCCGGATACGACGAGGCAATTGCCGGTCGAGACGCCCTGCCGGCTGAGATGAGGGAGCGGTATCGGCCGGAGAAGTTCCTCGATGATGAGATGGCGCCTGCGCTGGCCGCGGCGGATCTGGTCGTGGGTCGGGCGGGTTCATCCACGCTGGCCGAGGTGGCGGCATTCGGTCTGCCGATGGTCGTGGTTCCGTACCCTCACGCCGCCGGCCATCAGCGCCGCAACGCCGAGGAGATGGTCAGGTCCGGCGCCGCGCGACTGGTGGAGGACGCGGACTTCGACGCCGAGGCGCTGCTGGCCGCGGTGACGATCATCGACGATCCGAAGGAGCACGCGGCGATGGCGGCGGCAGCCCGCTCGCTGGCGCGTCCGCACGCCGCAGATGCCGTGGCGGAGCTGGTTCTGGCGACCGCGACCGGGCAGCCCTTCCCGGACCCGGCGCATGTCGAGGCGGTTTCGCGGGGAGCGACCGGGTGATCGACCGGGCAGGGCGATCTGCGGCTCACGCGGCGCCGGCTGGCACCGGGCCAGAGGCTGCGGCCGGGGTCCGTGGCACCGCCGGGGCCGGATCGCCAGCGCCGGCCCCCGACTGGGATCGTCTGGCGGTCGAGATCGCCCGCCGGACGGGGATCCGGCTTCGACGCCACGAGCCACTTGCGGCCCACACCACGATGCGTGTCGGTGGGCCGGCGGATCTGCTGGCCGTCCCGACAGACGTGCCCACCCTGGCCGCCCTGATCCGGTATGCCCGCGACGGCGACCTGCCTCTCGTGCTTCTCGGCCGCGGTAGCGACGTAGTGGTGGCGGATGCCGGCGTCCGAGCGCTCGTCATCCTGTCTCGGGCCGAAGGTTGTCGCATCGAAGGCGACCGGCTGGTGGCGGAGGCCGGCCTCCCGCTGGCTCGTGCCGCCACGCTGTCCGCGAAGGCCGGCCTGTCGGGCCTCGAGTTCGGGCTGGCGATCCCCGGGACCGTTGGCGGCGCCGTTTGGGCGAATGCGGGAGCTCATGGCGCAGACGTGGCCGGGGTCCTCGAATCGGTCACGATCCTGCGGGCCGATGGCACCGAGACAGCAGAGCCCGCCGCCTCCATGTCGCTGGCGTATCGCGACAGCCGCCTTAAGGATTCGGGCGATGTCGTCCTGTCGGCCACCTTCCGCCTTGCTCACGCCGACCCCGCGGGCATCAAGGCCAGACTGAACGAGATCAGGCAGTGGCGTCAGGAGCATCAGCCGCTCAGCCGGCCGAGCGCCGGCAGCGTCTTCCGCAACCCACCGGGCGACTCCGCCGGCCGACTGATCGATTCCTGTGGCCTGCGCGGCAAGCGTCTGGGCGGCGCTGCGATCAGCGACAAGCACGCCAACTTTATCGTCAACCTGGGCGGCGCCACCGCCTCGAACGTACGTCGCCTGGCCGAGCTCGCCCGGAGTGCGGTCGCGAAGCGGTTCGGCGTCGAGCTCGTGTATGAGATCGAGTTCATCGGAGACTGGTCCGGCTGGACCCAGGCCGTCGAGGCGCCGGACGAGCGGCCGGCCGAGACGCCCGCCGACGACGGGCCTGAAGCACCGAGGGCAACGTGACGAGCCGGGGCGTTCTGCCGCGCCGCTCGGGAATGCAGGTTCGCCGCCTGCCGGTCCGGCGCAGTTCGCCCCGACTACGTTCGGTCCAGGTCGTGGCCGCCGTCCTCATGGCCGCCTGCCTGGCCGGCATCCTCGCCGTCAGCGTCGCCCCGTCCTTCGCCGCCCGGACCCTTGAGATCCACGGGGCCACGTTCACGAGCTCGTCGATAATCCGCACGATCCTGGCGATGGACGGCACGCCGAACGTGTTCCGCGTCCAGACCGATCGGGCCGCCGACCAGTTGGTTCGTTTGCCGGCGGTCAAGTCGGCCAGCGTGGAGATCCGGCTACCGTCGACGGTGATCGTGACCCTGGTGGAACGTGATCCCAAGCTGGTGTGGGTCATCGGCGGTGTCCGCTATGTCGCGGACCAGGACGGACTGCTCTTCGGATCGGTGGACTCGGCGGGCAATCCGATCGCCTCGTCCGTGGGGCCTCTCACGTCGCCGACCGAAGCCGCGTCTGCAAGAGTCTCGCCTTCACCGTCCACGTCGTCCTCCGCCGAGATCGCCGCTGGCTCCCCGACGCCGTCGTCCTCGCCGAGCGTCGCACCCAAACCGAGCCCGACCAAGGCGGCAGCCAAGGCCACTCCCACCAAGGCTGGGGCGAAGAGCAGTCCGGCTCGCTCTGCCACCCCTTCAGCGGCGGCCTCCGGAACCGCACCAAGCGATGCCTCGCTGGTGCCGTCGCTGGCACCGGCCCCGACGGCAGATCCGGCAGCGGTATCCGGCGCGAGCGCACTGGTGCTGCCGGTCGTCTTCGATCGCCGGGTGTCGGATGCCGGTCTCGGTCTCGGGGGGATCGTGGACTCGACGAACCTCGACGCGGGCTATCGGCTGGCGGGGCTGACGCCCATCGATGTCGGCAGCAAGGGCGCGGCGCTTGCCGTCGTCGTGGATGACGACCACGGTTTCACCGTCAGCTCCGTCCCGACCGGCTGGGTCGCTGAGTTCGGGTTCTACGCCCCGACCGTGCGCAGGACCACCGTCGTCCCGACGCAGGTGCGCGACCTGCGCTCGGCCCTGGACCGCTGGGGCGAGGCAAAGGTCGCCTGGGTCTACCTGGTTTCCGATGTCAGCTCGAATCACTCGGACACAGTCATCTTGCGCTGAGAGATCCGTCTGCACAGCGAGGTTGCCCGGTCTCCCTCGGGTCGAGTAGCCTTCACTTGAGAAATCGGGCTCGACTTTCAGTGCCGTCAGCCGGTCCGCCCAGACAACGCCTCGCGATCGAGGCCACCACCGAGGACGGGAGCGAGTGGAACGCGAAGCAGTGCTCGTCGGGATCGATGTCGGCACGAGCAAGATATGCGCTCTTATCGGCGAGGTGGCTCGTGACGGAAGCCTGACCATCGTCGGCAAAGGCGTCGTGCCGGCCATCGGTCTCAAGAAGGCCGTTGTTGTCAACATCGAGCAGACCGTCCGGTCCATCTCCGGCGCGGTCGATCATGCAGAGCGGCTGTCCGGCTATCAGATCGATCGTGCGTTCGTGGGCGTCGGCGGGCAGCACGTCGAGAGCCAGAACTCGCGCGGCGCCGTCGCCGTCACCGGCCACCAGCGTGAGGTGACTCGCGAAGACATCAACCGGGCTCTCGAGGTCGCTCGGGCGGTCTCCATCCCGTCCAACCGCGAAGTCCTCCACGTCCTGCCGCGAGGTTTCATCGTCGATGGCCAGGAGGGCGTCAAGGATCCGCTCGGTATGAGCGCCATCCGCCTCGAGATCGAGACCCACATCGTTACCGCCGCCGCGACCCCGGTCCGGAACCTGGCCAAATGCGTCCAGGCGGCCAACGTAAAGATCGACGAGCTCGTCGCCTGCTCGCTCGCGTCCGCGGAAGCGGTGCTTTCAGACACGGAGCGCGACCTGGGCGTGGCGGTCGTCGACATTGGCGCCGGCACGATAGACCTGGCCCTCTTCCTCGACGGCTCACCGTTCAAGACGGCGGTCCTGCCGGTCGGCGGCAACAACGTCACAAATGACATAGCCATCGGCCTCAAGACCAGCCTCCAGGTGGCCGAGGAACTGAAGACCATGCACGGCACCTGCGACCTGTCGACGGTGGACGAGGACGAGGTAATCAGCGTCTCGATGCTTGGCGAGGCGGCCGGTCGGACCGTCAGCCGCATCGAGGTCTGCCGCATCATCGAGGCCCGCATGCGCGAGACGTTCGAAATGCTGGCCGCGGAGATCCGATCGGCCGGGGAGGGGATGCTGCCGGCGGGCATCGTTTTGACCGGCGGCGCCTCTCAGCTGGCGGGCGCTGCGGCCCTCGGCCGTGAAGTCCTCGACATGCCGGTCCGCGTGGCCGGACCAACGGGCATCGGCGGGCTGACGGACAACATCCTCACCCCCGCCTACAGCACCGCCATCGGGTTGCTCTATTGGGGCGCCAGGGGACTGGAGGCCGGCGACGGCCAGCGCTTCGAATCTGCTCCGGCGGGCGGCCTGCCGGCGCGGGTCCGAGACGCCCTCCGCAATCTGTTTCCGTAGCAGGACGTCGGGGCTCCCCGCGTGGCGACCTGGCCGGCAGATTGGGAAGAGCGACGCCGGGGCGTCGGCTGTCCCGCGTGCGCTGACGGTCGTCCGGATCGGATCCCCGATGGGGAACGGATCCTCGCCGGTGCGACGAGCGACGCCTATCTGAGTCGCAGCTCTGCCGCCCGGGGTTACACGCTGCTGACCTGGCGAGGTCGACACGTCTCAGAACTGACCGATCTTCACCCAAACGAGTTGTTGTCGTTCACGCAGGAGCTGGTCACGGTCTGTCGAGCAATCGAGGCCTATTACCAGCCGTTGAAGCTCAACCTCCTTCTTCTCGGCAACAGCATGCCTCACCTCCACGCCCACATCGTCCCGCGGTATTGGGGTGACCCCAATCCGGGCCGACCCCCGCGCTTCATGATGGAAGAGCGCGAGTGGCCGAGGATCGACGAGGATGACTATCAGTCGCAGCTGCGAGCCCTTCGCGACCTGCTCAGTCCGTGAGCGATCCTACTTCGGTCGTGGCTTGCTCGCGAGCGATACTGACGCCGTGAAGACCACCGAGCTCACCGTCCAGACGGGGCGGCGCCGCGGGCTGTTCGACCTGACCGAGCCGTGCGAGCAATTCGTGGCCGGCGAGGGCGACGGGCTGCTCACCGTATTCGTGCCGCATGCCACCGCCGGAGTAGTTGTCATCGAGCTCGGGGCGGGGTCCGACGCGGACTTGATGGCGGCCGTGGACCGGCTCCTGCCGCGCGACGATCGATGGGTTCACCGTCACGGATCGACGGGCCATGGAGCCGATCACCTTGTGCCGATTGTGGCCCCGCCATCGCTGACGATCCCGGTCGTCGACGGGCGTCTGACGCTCGGCACGTGGCAGTCGATAGCCCTGCTCGACCCCAATTCGGACAACTCGAGCCGGACCGTGAGGCTGGCCTTTCTGGCGGGTTGAATCGGTCCCTCCACAGGTCCCACCAGTTTTGTCACGGATTTGGGCAGTTCGCCTCGAAACTGCGAACGAACGTTCGTACGCCCTTCGTGAGAGTGTCGTTTCAGTGTGCGGTCTCGGGCCCAGAAAAGCTGGGGTAGGCGTATACTGCATTGCATCCGAGCCAGCCCCGTTACGCGCCAGTGCTCTACGAATCTCGGGGGGGGCCGGACCGAACGACAACCATCTGCCGGAGAGCCACCGGAGGATCTCGAATGCCGCTACGGTCCGATTCCGAGAACTTCGCGCTGATCCGTGTGATCGGCGTCGGAGGCGGCGGAAGCAACGCCGTCAACCGCATGATCCGAGCGGAGATGATGGGGGTCGAGTTCATCGCCTGCAACACGGACGCGCAGGCGCTCCTCCAGTCGGACGCGCCCCACAAAATCCGAATCGGCGACAAGATCACTCGAGGTCTTGGTGCGGGCGGCGACGCCTCCATTGGCCAGCGGGCGGCCGAGGAGGACTCCGAGAAGATCGCCGACGCGCTGCGTGACTCGGACATGGTCTTCATCACGGCCGGACTGGGCGGCGGAACTGGCTCCGGCGCTGCCCCGATCGTGGCCGAGATCGCCAAAGAGCTCGGCGCCCTGACCATCGGTGTCGTCACCAAGCCGTTCGCTTTCGAAGGCGTCCGCCGCAAGATGGTGGCGGAGCGCGCGGCGGAAGAGCTCAGGGAGAAGGTCGACACGCTCATCACCATCCCCAATGACCGACTGCGCGACATCGTCCAGAAGAACACCTCGATGGTCGAGGCCTTCCGCTACGTCGACGACGTGCTGCGCCAGGGCGTCCAGGGGATCAGCGACATCATCACCGTGCCGGGTCTCATCAACCTGGACTTCGCCGACGTCCGGGCCGTCATGAAGGACGCCGGCTCGGCCCTGATGGGCATCGGCCGGGCGAGCGGCGACAACCGCGCCCTGGAGGCCACCCGCCAGGCCATCGCCAGCCCGCTCCTCGAGGTCAACATCAACGGGGCCCAGGGCATCCTGTTCAACATCAGCGGTTCCGCCAACCTCAGCCTCTTCGAGGTCACCGAGGCGGCCGAGGAGATCCGTTCGGTCGCGGACCCGGAGGCCAACATCATCTTCGGCACGAGCTTCGACGAGCGTCTTGCCGAGGAGGTCACGATCACCGTCATCGCCACGGGCTTCGACCCGAGCCGCAAGCGCGACCTGCAGCACCGCGAGATGCCTGCGCAGACGCCCGTCTCGGTCAGGGCCTCGCGCTTCGAAGGAGTCGACTTCCTGCAGGAGCTAGAACGGCAGCGGCTGCATCCCGCGGAGTCGGTGGCGTCGTATCGCGGTTCGACCCTGATGTACGGAGCAGATGGGGCGCCCGAGCGCCAGCCGGTTCCGGTGCCGGTAGTTGGGGCGACGCCGCTCCATCGGCCCATGCCGGACCGCCAGCCGCCGCGACCCGTATACGACGACCAGGACCTGGAGATCCCGAGCTTCCTGCGGCGGCCCGCACAGGAGGAGAAGGGGTAACCCTTCTCCGTCTTGGGCTCCTCTCTCGACTCTGGCGCAATCGCCGGTTTCCTCGCGGCCCGAACCAGGGTTTTGGACGCCGTGGGCGAGGCGTGTGTGCGATCCGGTCGCGATCCCGGCGATGTCACGCTCGTTGCCGTCTCGAAGACCGTGGATGCGGTGCGGCTCCAGTCGGCAGTGGCGGCCGGGCTGACGCTCTTTGGCGAGAACCGGGTCCAGGAGGCGGAGTCGAAGGCACCGCAGGTTCCCGGCGCACGCTGGCACCTGATCGGCCCTCTACAGTCGAACAAGGCCCGTCGGGCCGTCGAGCTGTTCGATGTGATCGAGTCGGTCGATTCGGTCGATTTGGCGCGACGTCTCGACCGTCTGGCCGGCGATGCAGGCCGGCGAGCTCGAGGTCTCGGTATCTTCCTCCAGGTGAACGTCGACCTCGACGAGGCGAAGGCAGGCTTCCTGCCCGAAAGCCTCGACGCGGCGCTCCCGGCTCTGGCCGAGCTGTCGAATCTGCGACTGCTTGGGCTGATGACGGTAGGGCGGCTGGTCGGCAACGTCGAAGAGGCGCGCGAGACGTTCGTGCGTCTGCGCAAGGTCTCCGGCCGATTGCGCGAGCGGGCTCCGACCCTCGGGCCGGGGCTGTCGATGGGGATGTCGGACGACTACGCGGTCGCGGTCGAGGAGGGAGCGACGGTGATCCGCGTCGGGCGGGCCCTCTTCGGGACGCGGCTCGGGTAAGTGTCGGAGTGGTGCTTGCGGGACCGCTGTCTTGGGTCCGGCGCGCAAGATCGGTGGTCTGGCCGATGGCGATGTGCGGCAGGGCAGCCATAATCTCGGCATGGACTCGAGCCACCGCCCGCTGGATCGTCAACACGCCTCGGCTCGGTTTGCGGTGCGCCTGATGCCGCGCGGTGGTGCCGACCGGGTGGATGGCGTCTCGGACGAGGGCGTCCTCCAGGCCCGGGTTTCGGCGCCAGCCGTCGGCGGAGCCGCCAATGCCGCTCTCGTCCGACTCCTCGCCGAGGAGCTCAACGTCTCCCGTACTTCCGTGCGGCTCGTTGCGGGTGCGACAGGTCGCCAGAAGCTGATCGTGGTCGACGGACTCTCGCCCCAGGGCGTCGCCGACCGGTGGCCGGGAATCAAGGTGTAGCCGAGCCGACCATCGGCCGTCCGACGCGGCCCACTATAATGCGGCCTCCGGCGCTGAAGGCGCCCGGCACCGTGGGCGATTAGCTCAGTTGGTTAGAGCGCGCGGTTCACATCCGCGAGGTCACTGGTTCGAGTCCAGTATCGCCCACCACTTCCTCCCTCTTCGCACCGCGGTGGCGGGTTCGTCCTTCAAGGGGTAGCGCCGAATGTTCGGTCCTGGGCCGAGTCCAGTCCAGATGTGGGTCGACTTCTCGCGGCGGTCGATGGGACTGCTCACGAGACGTGGCAGCCTGCTCGCGCTGGCGATCACGCCCTTCGTGCTGTGGGATGAGCTGATGATCGTCCCGCCGCCACGGCTTGCCGCGGGCATCGTCGAGTTGCTGCTTGCGCTCGCGATTGCATATGCGTTCCCCACGCTCCTCAAGATCAGACACCGGCCGGTCCTGAGGCTCTTCCTGTGGGATCAACAGAGCTTGCGGCAGCGCGACGCCGGCAGGTCCGGCGCCGAGCAAGAAGCGGACGCCCGACTGGATGGCCTGCTGAAGACCCGCACCGACGATCCGGCGCGGTGGCGCGACGTTCGAACACTCGCCGCCGAACTCAAACCCACAGTCAGGCGGGAGCACGTGCTGGCGGTCGCGGACATATTCGAGAACGACGCCATCGATCTGACTCAGTACGAGGCCGCCATCGCTGAGCTTTCCGATGAGGCGACTCGACGGCACTGGCGGGTCCAACTCGCCATGGCCAGGGGCTTCGCCGAGTTCGTGGGACGCGGCGACTACATGAAGCCGCTACTCGAGGCCGCCGCGGCGGAAGGTTCGCTCCCGCTGGCGGCCGCGGGTCGGATCCGCTTCTGGGTGGTCGGGTGGCTCGTTCCCGGACTCTTCCTGGCCATGGCGGGGCTGTTGGCTCTGACGATGGCGTTCGTCTAGACCTTGTGCACCGGCGGCCGAGCCGCGCCAACCAGGCCCGCTGGCGCCCCGAAATGGCGCATCATTGGCCTATGACATCACCCGAACCTGCTCGGCTCGAAATCGACTGTGTGATCGTGGGCGGCGGGGCCGCCGGCCTGTCGGCGGCGGTGAACATGGGGCGCATGCGCCGCGATGTGCTCCTCGTCGACGAGCGCGACCGCTTCCTGTGGGCCCACGAGATTCACAACTACCTGGGCTTCCCGGACGGTATCCCGGCGGCGGAGATCCGCCGGCTCGGCTGGCGCCACGCCGCCAAATACGGGGTCCGGCTGCTGCTGGGCCACGTCGCCACCGCAGCCCGCGACGGCGATCTCTTCCGGCTGCGGATCGAACGGCTGCCGGAGGGCGGAGCCTTCCCCCAGGGGCCGGGTCCGAGCGTTCCGCGCGACGCGGAGATGGCTCGAATGTTCGGAGAGGTCCCGGAAGGCGGTCCGCTGGACGTCCTCGCCCGGACCGTGATCCTGGCCCCGGGCGTCTTCGGCCACTTCCCGGAGTTCGCCGGTCGGAACGAGTGCGTTGGCCGCAGCCTCTTCTGGTGCATCCATTGCGACGGCCACGAATCGATCGACCGCGTCGTGGGCGTCGTCGGCCACGACGACGACGCGGTCCAGACCGCTCTGGACCTTCTCGTGTTCACCGATCGAGTGACGATGGTCGCCGGTCGACCGGAGGGCTTCGAGGTTCCGGCTTCCCGATTGGCGGACCTGGCCCGGCACGGTATAGCCGCGTATCCGGTCGCGGTCGCCGAGTACGAGAACCGGAATGGGCAGATGCAGGCGCTCGTCCTCGAGGATCCTGGTCGGACTCGGATCCCCGTCGAACAGGTCTACGCAGTCCGGCGTACGAGGGCGGCCAACGAGCTGGCGCGGCAACTCGGCCTCGAGCTGAACCCGATCGGCCAGATCGTCGTCACCTCGGAACAGCACACGAACTTGCCCGGCGCGTTCGCGGCGGGCGATGCAACGAACCTGCACGACCACCAGATCAGCGCCGCCGTCCACGAGGGCAACCAGGCCGCGTGCGGTGCGAACTACCACCTCTACGGGCCATCCCAGCGGGCCGCGGACGACGCCGAGGGAAGCTAGGGCGCGAAGACTAGCTCGACAGCCCGCTCTCCCGCTGCGGCACGAGCTTGGCCAGGGCGATGAGCTGTGGGCGCGCGTTCGAATTGGTCGGTACCGTCCAGGTTCGTTCCGGCCGACGCCCGGCAGATCGGCCGAGGCGTCTGCGGTCACGATCTCGCCGTTCGCGGGACTACCCGTTCGGCTCACGAGCCGCAACCGGCCGCCCGTCTGGCGGGCGCCCGAAGCGCATCGCCACAAGGCCGTCGCCCGCCGCGCCCCGATTCGGCGGCTTCTGCCATGCTGGCAGTGGCCGTCGGCGAAACGAGGCAGCGGCCGGACAAGGATGGCCAATGAAGGACCTGGCGCCGCGCAAGCGGATCGGGCTCGTCGCTCACGACAACAAGAAGCAAGATTTGATCGAATGGGCGCGGTACAACCGCGCCATGCTCGCCATGCATGACCTGGTCGCGACCGGGACCACCGGGACCATGCTCGGGCGCGAGCTGGACTTGCCGGTGACGTGCCTTCAGTCGGGGCCGCTGGGCGGCGACCTTCAGGTCGGCGCGATGATCGCCGACGGCAGCATCGACTTCCTGGTGTTCTTCTGGGATCCGCTCGAGCCCCAGCCTCACGATACGGACGTCAAGTCGTTGCTGCGGATCGCGGTCGTATGGAACATCCCCGTGGCGTGCGACCGGGCCTCGGCCGACTTCATGATCTCCTCGCCGCTGATGACCGGCTCGTACGAGCGCCGGGTGCCTGACTACACGGCCCACAACGACCGCGAGATACCGGGCTCCGAAGCTACGGCACAAAGCGACCCCGAACCATCCGGGGCTGACCGGGGCGAGCCGGGCTCGACCGCGGGATCGAGTCAATGAAGGCAGACAATCGAACCCCTGGTTCCGGCGTCGTTCGTTGGGGCATCCTTGGTCCCGGCGGTATCGCGTTCAGGTTCATGCGCCACGCCAACGAAGCGGCCAACGCCCGGGTCGTGGCAGTTGGCAGCCGGGACCGAAGTCGGGCGGCTGAGTTCGCGGCCCGGTTCGGGATCGCGAACGTTCACGGCTCATACGAGGACCTGCTCGGCGATCCGACCGTCGACGGCGTCTACATCGCGACGCCCAACTCGCTCCATCACCCCTGGACGATGAAGGCCCTTGCGGCCGGCAAGCACGTGCTGTGCGAGAAGCCCTACTCGCGTACGCCGGGGCAGGTGCTGGAGGCGTTCGACGCCGCCGAAGCTGCCGGCCTCGTGCTCATGGAGGGGTTCATGTGGCGCCACACGCCGCAGGCGCGCCGCTTCATGGAGCTGCTTCCGGAGCTGGGCGACCTCCAGGCGATCCGAGCCACGTTCGCCTTCCAGCTCGACGCCGATCGCGGAGCAGCGCTCTTGCTTCGCCCCGAACTCGACGGCGGCAGCCTGATGGACGTGGGTTGCTATTGCGTGAGTGGGGCCCGTTTGCTGGCGGGTGCTGAACCGACGAGGGTGGCGGCCGAGCAGACGCTCGCACCCACGGGCGTTGACTCGACGCTGGCGGGCGTGCTGCGTTTCGACTCCGGCGTGCTGGCGACCATCTCGACGGGCTTCACATACTCGCATTCGTCCCTCGAAGCGATCGGCGGCCGGGCAAGCCTGCTGCTGCTCGAGCCGTGGCAGGGCGAGGCTCGGACCGTCCGACTCGGCGAGCGCGAGATCCCGATCGCCCCGGAAGACCCTTACCGCCTCGAGCTGGAGAACATCAGCGCCGCGATCCTCGGCGATGCGAAGCCATTGCTCGGCCGGGCGGACGCGCTGGGCCAGGCACGCACGATCGAGGCGCTCTACCGTTCGGCGGCCTCAGGTGCGGCGGTCACGCTCGAGGGCTGATCGGCGACGGGCCGGCGAGCTCGGCTCGCGCTGGCGATCGCGTCGCCGTAGCGTCGGCACTTCGCCTCCAATGGCTGCGACCCGCCGCGAGGGCCGGCGACCCTCGATCCGGCGCTCCGAACCGGATGATGCCGGCCGCCCCCCGCCCTGAAGCGGTTGCCGGGCGGGGTCGGCGCCGACAGGCGAGAATACGGAAATGGAACGGAAGCTTCTCTCCGGCGACGAGGCCGTCGCCCTCGCGGCTATGCACGCCGGCATTGCGCTGGGCACCGGCTATCCCGGCACTCCCTCCACCGAGATCCTCGAGGCCTTCTCCGAGTTGGGCGGTCGGGCACAGTGGGCCCCCAACGAGAAGGTGGCTCTCGAGGTTGGGCTGGGCGCCGCCTTCGCCAACGCTCGGACCCTGGTCACGATGAAGCACGTCGGGCTCAACGTGGCCGCAGATCCGCTCTTCACTGCCGCCTACACCGGCGTCGCCGGAGCGCTGATCGTGGTCACCGCCGACGATCCGGGCATGGCCTCGTCGCAGAACGAGCAGGACAACCGCCGCTACGCTGTCGCCGCCGGGCTGCCGTGCGTCGAACCCGCCGACTCGCAGGAGGCTTACGACTTCTTCTTCCGAGCAGTCGAGATCTCCGGACGCTGGCATCTCCCGGTCCTGTTCCGAATGACGACCCGCGTCTGCCACTCGAAGTCGGTGGTCATTGCCCGGGATGGAGCAATTGCCGCCCCACCGGCGACCCACTTCGAGCACGACATCAGCGGCCGGGTCATGATCCCGGCCAACGCCCGACCGGCCCACCGCCGGCTGCGGGCCAAGCTCGCCGAGATCGCGGCCTGGGGGGAAGGGCCCGAAGCGGCCGACCTCAACCGCGTCGAGCCGGGCGATCGCAGCGTCGGCATCGTGACCGCCGGAGTCTCCTACCTGCACGCCGCCGAGGCGGCCCCGGGGGCGAGCTTCCTCAAGATCGGGCTCGTCAACCCGCTGCCGATCGAGCTGGCGCGGGCCTTCGCGGCCGGAGTGGAGCGCACCGTCGTCATCGAGGAGGGCGACCCCGTCATCGCCGACGCCCTCCGCGCGGCCGGCATCGCCATCGAATCGAAGATCGAGATGTTCCGCTTCGGTGAGCTGGACGTGGCGCGCGCCCGCCGCATCCTGGCCGGCGACACCACTCCCGAACCCGCCCCCGCCCGGGGCAAGCCGCCCGAGCTATGCCCGGCCTGCCCATACCACACGGTCTATGCGGCTCTTCAGAAGCACGATTGCATCGTGGCCGGCGACATCGGCTGCTACACCCTGGGCGTCTTGCCGCCGTACAGGGCGATGGACACATGCGTGGCAATGGGCGCCTCGATCGGCGTTGGCCTTGGCCTGCGCCACGTCCTGCCCGAGGCGGAGGCGCGGCGGGTGGTCTCGGTGATCGGCGATTCCACGTTCGTGCATTCGGGCATCTCGGGTCTCGTCGAGATGGCCTACAACCCGCCGTCGACCGGCCACGTGGTCCTCATATTGGACAACGGCACGACCGCGATGACCGGCCAGCAGGAGCATCCCGCCACCGGCCGAACACTCGACCACCTGCCGACGGGCAAGCTCTCGATCGAAGGCCTGGCCACTGCTATCGGCATCGGCAGCGTCACCGTGATCGATCCCTACGCCGACCCGGAGGGCTTCGAGCGGCTGCTGCTGGATCGCCTGGCATCGTCCGAGTTGTCGGTCATCGTCGCCCGACGGCCGTGCATCCTGGCCGCAGCCGACATCCGCAAGTGGGAGCAGCAGGCGGCCGCACTTCGAGCGCAGGCTCCGGCCCAGGCGGCATTCGATCTACCGCTGGAGGAGCGATGACAACGCCGACCGCCGGACCCGCCGCAACTACCGGAGCGGTGACGAACGTCGTGCTTGCCGGGCTTGGCGGACAGGGCGTCATCAAGGCCTCCGATATCCTGGCCGACGCCGCCCTCCGAGCCGGCCTGGACGTCAAGAAGTCGGAGATCCACGGCATGAGCCAGCGCGGCGGCTCGGTCACGTCGGACGTTCGCTTCGGCGCGAAGGTCCTCTCGCCGATGGTGCCGCGCGGCGAGGCCGACTACCTGGTGGTTCTGGCGTCATCCGAGGTGGAGGTGACGCGGCCTCTTCTCCGGCCCGGCGGCGTCCTGCTGTCTCCGGACCTGGTTCCGGACGCGGACCTACCCAACAAACGCAGCCTCAACGTCGCCCTGCTCGGGGCGCTGAGCCAGTACCTGGACCTACCGGTAGAGGCGATGCTGGATGCCGTGAAGGCCGCCCTGCCCGAGCGCCTCCACGCGGTGAACGAGCGGGCATTCGAGCTGGGCCGGTCAATCGGCGCCCGGGCAGATCGCTCGCGACCCTGACCGATTTGCTGCGGCCACAATCAAGCCGATACCGCGCGGTGTCTAATATGACCCGCGGGGCTTGGCTTCAGCGACGAGGAGGTACCAAACATGAGGCGCGCGAGGTTGGGGCGGCGGCAGACGTCATCGGCGGCCCTCACGGTAGTCGCGATCGTGGCCGGCCTCGCCTTCGGGGCGTGTAATACAGCCACGAGCACCTTCCGTCTACCGAAGGCGTCCAGTCCGGTCGCCGGCAGTTCTGAGCTTCTGCCCGGCGAGACTCCTGCGGTGGTTGCGGGGCCCGATCTGGGCGAGACCTGGACGACCGAGCCGGACCCCGACGCGTTCCTCACCCTGGACGACGGCAGCCAGGTCGCCCCGGACCAGTTCCTGGTGATGATGGGGCGATCGTCGACAGAAGCCGACGCCCGGCGCGTGGCCGAGTCGGTCGGCGGCACCATCGGCGGCCACATCGCCTACATCGGGCTGTGGAAGGTGCTGGTCGCACCGCTGACCGAGACGGCCGGCTGGGAGGCGCGCCTCGCGTTCCTCGCACAGCAGGAGGGCGTGCTCGCCGCCGCGCCGGTCGCCCTGGAAACCGTTCAGTCGGCGCCGGACTGCGCGCCGGCTCTCACCGATCAGGCGTATGCGGGGGCCAATTCGACGCCTTACGACATGATCGGCGTCAAGGCTGCCTGGCAAGCGTTCTACGCGTCGGGTTTGCCGGTCGCCACAGTCCATGTCGGGTTCCTGGACAGCGTGCTCACGCGCGACCCTAGCGGCAAGATCCCCTGGGAGTTCGACGATGTGACCTTCGTGGACGATCCTCAAACCACACCGAACCCCGAGTCGTCCCTGAGTGGGTTCCATCACGCCGACGGGACACTCGGCATCCTCGCCGGCAGCGGCCAGAACGGCGGGATGGCCGGAGTCGGCAGCCCGCTGGGCAGCAGGCTCATCGTCAGCCAGGACGTCACGAACGGACTGGCCACCAAGGGGCAGGCGTCGAAGTGGACGGCCAGAGACGGGGCCACGTACACGGACGAGGCGCTCCTCAAGACCCTCCGCCAGATCGAATCCGGAGCCACGATCATAAATGGCAGCTGGGGTGCGCCAATGGTCGGGGCCGGTAATGCCGGCAATGCGGCCATGTGGAAGGCATTCTTCCAGCAAATGGCCGACGAGCACCCGGACGTGCTCTTCGTGTTCGCGGCCGGCAACTACAACGGGATGCTGGACGGAACCAACTACTACCCCGGCGGGATCGCGGCTCCGAACGTCATAACGGTCGGCAACATCGCCAACGACGGCGGCCGATATCTCGCCCAATTCGGCCAGGGCAATTCCAGCGACGGCATCATGCCCGACTCCGAAGCGGAGATCACGCTGGGGGCTCCGGGGGACCAGGCTGTCTGGGGCGTCGGGCTGGACGGGCAGGTTCAACATGCGAACGGCGGCACAAGTTCGGCGACGCCCATGGTCACCGCGACGGCGGCCCTGATCCGCTCGCTCGACCCAACGCTGACGGCATCCCAGATCAAGGACATGATCGCGGAGTCGGCCGACCAGGGCGATCCTGAGGTTGGAGGGCTGACTCTGCGCGTGGACAGGGCCGTGCGCACCGCCATTGATGGCGCGCGGGCGAAGATGCACCCCCCGCTCGATCAGCTCACCGACGCGGACATCGCCGCGGCCACGGCGTACTGCCAGATCGATGTCACATCCAAGCTCACGGAGCGGCTGACTCAGCCCGCGGGCAGCTCGCGATGGCAAGTCCAGGCGTCCATCGAGGCCGCCCCGAAGCAGACCGCGCTGTCGCTCATCGTGGACGGCGGCAAGCCCATCAATTGGAGCCAGACCGTCATGGCTGCCCCCCAGGCCGCGAGTTGGACGTTGCTCGTGTCCAGGGATGGGGCAGCGATAGTCGTCACCCGGCATGACAACGGCTACTGGCTCAAGTACACCCTGCGCGACTCCGGCCCCGCGACACCCGCGCCGAGCCTCCTTCCGAGCCTCGCGCCGACGCCCACGCCCGAACCAACGCCCGTGCCGGAAGCGACCTACGACTGTTCCAACCCGCCTCAACCCGGCACGATCGCCTACGCGACATGGTCGCTTCACTGCAAGCCAATCGCCCCGTGAGGGGGGGCGGCAATGGCTGAGTCACCAACCGTGCCGAACCGGCCGGAAACTCGTCGCCGCGCACGGCACAATCAACTGAGCGGAGGTCTGCCGTCACTGGCCTGCCGCGCCGGGAGCCCGAGCCCGTTCAGAGGAGGCCGTGGTGAGCATTTGGAATGACCCGCCGGGAGGCTTTCACCCGGTAAGCGCGCCTGACTACCTGCCACGCGAGCAGCTCGAGGAGGTCCAGCTGCAGCGCCTCCAGTCGGTGGTTACGCGCGCCTTCGATCGCGTCCCGCTCTTCCGCAGTCGCATGGAGGAGCGCGGCCTCTCACCGACCTCGATGGCGTCGCTGGCCGACATCGCCAGGCTGCCGTTCACCGTCAAGGCCGACCTTCGCGACACATATCCGTTTGGGCTGTTCGCCAGCCCTATGGAGGAGATCGTCCGGCTCCACGCCTCGTCTGGCACGACCGGCAAGCCGATCGTCGTGGCCTACACCCAGGCGGACCTGGACGTCTGGACCGAGGTCATGGTTCGGAGCCTCGTCGCTTGCGGGATCCACCGCGGTGACGTCATCCAGAATGCCTACGGCTACGGACTCTTCACCGGCGGCCTGGGTGCGCACTACGGCGCCGAAGCGCTCGGCGCGACGGTGATCCCGATAAGCGGCGGCAACACCGAGCGCCAGCTGATGGTCATGCAGGACTTCGGCGTGACCGCGATCTGCTGCACCCCCAGCTACTTCCTGCACCTGCTGGAGTCGGCCAAGGAAACCAAGATCGACTTCTCGAAGCTGCGCGTGGGAGTCTTCGGCGCCGAGCCCTGGAGCGACTCGATGCGCGAGCGAATCCAGGACGAGAGCGGCATCCGTGCCCACGATATCTACGGCCTGTCGGAGATCATCGGTCCAGGCGTGGGCGTGGAATGCTCAGAGCGAAACGGGCTCCACATCTTCGAAGACCACTTCTTCCCCGAGATCATCGACTCCGAGACGGGCGAGGTCCTGCCCGAAGGCGCCGAGGGCGAGCTCGTCCTGACGACGCTATCCAAGCAGGCCATGCCTCTGATCCGGTATCGAACGCGCGACGTGACCGAGCTCGTCTCCGAGCAATGCCCCTGCGGCCGCACCCTGCGCCGCATCCGCCGCATCGGCCGCCGTTCGGACGACATGTTCATCATCCGAGGCGTCAACGTCTTCCCGTCCCAGGTGGAGACGGCGTTGCTGCGGGTCGAGGGGACGCTGCCCCACTACCAGATCATCCTCACTCGCGAGGTAGGCCTCGACCAGATGGAGGTCAAGGTCGAAGTCACGCCGGAGGTCTTCTCCGACGAGATCCGAAAGCTCGAAAGCCTGCAGCATCAGCTCGAAGCCACGATGGAGAACGTTCTCGGTCTGAGGGTGAAGGTCACGCTGGTTGGTCCGCGCTCGCTCGCGCGAAGCGAGGGCAAAGCCAAGCGAGTCACGGATCTCCGTACCGTTTGATCAAATCGCCGGTTCAGCGGCGGGGCCGGTCAATTGCCGGCTCCCCGCCGAAGGAGGCCTTACATGAAGCTTCAACAAATCTCGCTCTTCCTGGAGAACAGGCCCGGCCAGCTCCGCGAGCCGTGCGAAGCCCTGGCCGCGGCCGGGATCGATCTGCTGACGATGTCGCTCGCCGACACCGCCCAGTTCGGCATCCTGCGGTTCATAGTCCGTGACCCGGAGCAAGCCAAGAAGGTCCTCGAGGACGCGGGCATGGTCGTCCGTATGACCGAGGTCATCCCCGTCGAGGTCGAGAACAAGCCGGGCGGGCTGGCCGCCGCGCTCATGGCCATCGAGGGGGCGGGCCTCGGCGTCGAGTACATGTACGACTTCGGTGCCGCGTCGCGAAGTGGCAAAGCCGCGATCGTCTTCCGGTTCGAGGATCCGGACAAGGCCCTGGCCGCCCTCGAAGCGGCCGGCATTCGGGTCCTGGCCATGGAGGAGCTGCTCCCGAAGTAGGGGAATAGCTCAGGTTGCAGGCCGCCGGCCGTCGGTAGGCGGCGACGGAGCCGACGAACGGAGACCCAGCGTTGAGAGCATCGCCCGGCCGCTTCATGCCGACGCCATTGCAACTGCTCGCCTGGTCGACGGTCACGATCGGCGTCTGCTTCGTGGGTTTCGTGGTGTGGTATTTGATGACCCACGCGCTGGCCGGGGCCCCGGGACGGGATATCCACAACTACATCCTGGCCGGCCTGCGGCTCAACATCGGCCACCCTCTCTATGGGTACGGTCCGGGTGACGAACGCATCGCCACTGAGGGATTCGCCGACTACCCGCTCTACTCACCGCCGCTCATCGCCGTCGTGTTCCGACTCGTCGTCCTTCTGCCAGCCAACGGTGAGTACTTGTGGTGGATCGCCATGGACACCCTCGAGCTCCTGGCCGTGGCCATGCTCATTCGCCGTGCACCCCTCCTCGCCGGTGTGGCGCTGATCGTCCTGGGCGTGCCGATCGGCGTGCTCCTGGAGTTCGGCAACGTCGACTGCCTGGTTGCGTTCGGGATGTTGGTGGCCTGGCGCTGGCTGGTCGATGGCCACGACGACCGGGCGGCGATCGTCATCGCCGTCCTGGCGTCGCTGAAGCTGACGCCGGTCATCTTCGTGTGGTGGCTGTTCGTGACCGGCCGGCGGAGGGCGGCGGCAGTGGCAATCGGCGTAGGCGTCGTGTGCGCCCTGATCGCTATGTTGGGCACCGAGCCGCTGATCATGGCCAAGTTCGTCCAGGTCACGACCACGAACGTAGCCGGGCCGGCGACCACGACGGGAGCCGCCGGGTTGGCCGGCATGGTCGGGTTGCCGAGCGCGATTTACGCCTGGCTGCCTCGGGTCATCCTGGTGTCCGGTATCGGGGCCATGTTTGTGATGCGGCGAAGGCCCGGCGTCGCGTTCGCGATCGGGGCATCACTGATGTGGTTGGCCTCGCCGATCGCCAGTGTGCACACTCCGGCGTTGCTGCTCGTAGCCCTGGCGCCTCTCGCGTGGCCGATGGCCAGGGCGATTGCCGGGGGCGAACCGGACTCGTCCGTGGGCACGCCCGGGCCGGACGAGCAGTCCGAAGCGCCGCTCACCAGCCGAGAGTTCGCCCCCGGGCCAACGTTATCGACCAAGTCGGCGCTCAGCCGTCGCGACCGCGTAGCAGCGAGACGCGGAACCCGCGCAACTCGCCCGAGGCAAGGCCACTCGAGATGGCCGGATCCTGCTCCATGATCTGGCGGGCGGCGGCCTCGTCGGGGGCCTCGATAATGGCGATGCCGGTGTTGATCTGGCCCAGCGTGGGGCCCGCCAGGATCAGCGTGCCCTCCGCCAACAGGCGCTTCAGCCGGACGAAGTGCTCATCCCAGACGCTGATCTCTTCGGCGGTCATCGTCGCCGCGAAGTTGTCACGAGGCGTGTGGAGGAAGTAAACCCACTCGGCCATGGTTGCCTCGGGTTAGCGCATAGTTGCGTGGCGAGGTCGCGTCGGCGCCTGTCCAGGAAGGCGCTCCAGGGGTGAGTATGCCAGCCCCGATCCCACGTCCGGGGGCCAGCCGACTCGCCCGTAGCGTGGAACTAGCGGAACAGCACCATCGTCGCGGTCTGATTGATGCGGCCGATGTACTCCTCGCCGTAGGTCGAGAAACCCAGGACGGGGCTCGCGTCCGACGGGCGCTACCATATGGCTCAAGGCATGCCCGCCGTCATCTGGCTGCGCGGTGCAGGTCGGCCGTGAGGAGGTGTCCGAGGATGCGTCATCGAACGTTCGGGCGGACCGGCTGGCAGGTCGGCGAGGTCGGCTATGGAATGTGGGGCATGGGAAGCTGGTCCGGCGCCGAGGACGAGGAATCGGTGGCCTCGCTCGAGCTGGCGGTCTCGAAGGGCGTCAACTTCTTCGATACGGCGCAGGCGTACGGCGACGGCCGCAGCGAGCAGCTCCTTTCGCGGATCGCGGCCGACCAGCGCGGCAAGCGCATCCTCACGGCCACCAAGATTCCTCCCCGGAACCGCCAGTGGCCGAGCCGGCGGGGAACGCCGCTCGGACAGGTCTTCCCGCGTACCTACGTCCGCGAGTACGTCGACATCAGCCGCTCCAACCTGGGCGTCGACACGATCGACCTTATCCAGCTCCACGTCTGGGAGGACGATTGGCTTGACGGCGGCGAATTGAGGCAGACGGTCGCCGAGCTGAAACGCGACGGGTCCATCCGCGGCTTCGGTATCAGCCTCAACCGCTGGGAGCCGTGGAACGGCGTCAAAGCCGTTCGGTCGGGTCTGGTCGACGCCGTCCAGGTGATCTACAACATCTTCGACCAGGCGCCCGAAGACGAGCTATTCGCAGCCTGCCGCGAAAACAAAGTGGCGGTCATCGCTCGCGTCCCGTTCGACGAGGGCAGCCTGATCGGCGATCTGACTCTGCAATCGACGTGGCCCGAGGACGACTGGCGCAGCACCTACTTCGTGCCTGAGAACCTGGCCGAGTCGGTGGCGCATGCCGACGCCCTCAAGCCACTCCTGCCGGCGGGCATGACCATGGCCGAGATGGCCCTGCGCTTCATCCTCTCGAACCCCGATGTCAGCACGGTGATCCCGGGCATGCGCAAGGCCCGCAATGTCGAGGCGAACACGGCGGCGAGCGACGCCGGGCCCCTCTCTCCCGAGCTGATCGCCAAGCTCCGGTCGCATCGTTGGGACCGCAAGCCCACGAGCTGGAGCCAGTAGCCGCGGACAGACCCCGTGAGGCCCGAGACTAAGACCTACGGTCGTGGCGTCTCCGCTGCGAGGCGGCGCAGGACTGCCGGCAGGATGCCGCCCTGCAGGTAGTAGCCGAGCTCGATCGGGCCGTCCAGCCGGACGACCGCGACGAAGCGCCGCGTGCTCCCCTCGTCGCTTCGCGCGACCACGTCGACGTGCGACCGCGGCGAGGGTCCCTCCGCGGGCAGCACGACCGTGTACGCCTCCCGGCCCGTGAGACCGATGCTCGCTGCGCTCTCGCCGGGGAGGAACTGGAGCGGCAGAATGCCCATGCCGACCAGATTCGAGCGGTGGATCCGTTCGAAGCTCTCGGCGATCACCGCCCGCACGCCGAGCAGCCTCGGCCCCTTGGCCGCCCAATCGCGTGACGATCCGGAGCCGTACTCCTTGCCGGCGATGACGATGAGCGGCACGGCTTCCCCGGCGTAGCGCATCGCCGCGTCGAAGATCGTGGTCGCCTCGCCATCAGGGAGATGGACCGTGAACGGCCCCTCGCGTCCGGCGAGGGCGTTCTGGAGGCGGATGTTGGCGAAGGTGCCGCGCATCATGACTTCGTGGTGGCCTCGCCGCGCCCCGTACGAGTTGAAGTCGAGCGGCGCCACGCCGTGGGCAAGGAGCCACTGACCGGCGGGGGACGACGCCGCGATCGAGCCGGCGGGGGAGATGTGGTCGGTCGTCACCGAGTCGCCCAGCAGCGCCAGGACACGCGCGCCCTCGATCGACCTGGCCGGCCCCGGCTCCCGGGCGAGCCCCACGAAGAACGGCGGCAGGGCGACATAGGTGGACGCGGCGTCCCATCGATAGCGGTCGCCCGACGGGATGTCGAGCGCCTTCCATTCGGGCCCGCCATCGAAGACCGAGGCGTAGGCCGACCGGAACAGTTCGCTGCTGACGGCCGAACCGACCATTGTCCGAACCTCGTCGTCGGTCGGCCAGATGTCGCGCAGGAAGACGGGCGTCCCGTCGCGGTCGACGCCCAGTGGTGACGTCGTCAGGTCGATGTCCACCGTCCCTGCCAGCGCGAAGGCCACCACGAGCGGCGGCGACGCGAGGTAGCTCGCCCGGACGAGCGGGTGGATGCGTCCCTCGAAGTTGCGATTGCCCGAAAGCACGGCCGCGACGACGAGATCGTTGTCCTCGATCGCCTTTGCCACGGGCGCGTCGAGCGGCCCGCTATTGCCGATGCACGTCGTGCAGCCGTAACCGGCCAGCGCGAAGCCCAACTTCTCCAGCGGTGCCAGCAGGTCGGCGCCGCGGAGGTACTCGGTCACGGCACGCGAGCCCGGGGCCAGGCTGGTCTTCACCGTCGGCGGCACGCTCAGCCCGCGGACGACGGCATTGCGGGCAAGCAGCCCGGCCGCGACCATGACCGTGGGGTTGGATGTGTTCGTGCAGCTGGTAATGGCCGCAATTGCGACCGATCCGGAGGCGACTTCGATTGAATGACCGGCCGCCTCGACTCGGACGGTCGGATACGACGCCGCGGCTGGAGCCGCACTTTCGGTGGCCGCCGAGCCGCCGGAATCACCCGAGCTCGACGACCCCGCCGCGACAACCGCCCCGGCCTTCTCCTCGAGGCCGGCGGGATAGGCCGCGCGGAAGTTCGTTCGCAGGTCTCGCAGGGCGACGCGATCCTGCGGTCGACGCGGCCCCGCCAGAGAAGGCTCCACGGACCCCAGATCGAGCGTCAGCAGCGCATCGAACTCGGGCGCGACGCCGGGCAGCCGCCACAGCCCCTGCTCCTTCGCGTAGCGCTCGACGAGGTCCACCTGCTCGGCCGCCCGGCCGGTTAGGCGCAGGTAGGTCAGGGTCTCGGCGTCGATTGGGAAGAGCGTGGCCGTCGGCCCGAACTCGGGTGACATGTTGGAGATCGTGGCCCGATCCGCGAGCGCCAGCCCCGCCAGGCCGTCGCCGGTGAACTCGACGAACGCCCCCACGACCCCATATGAGCGGAGCATCTGGGTCACGACCAGCACAAGATCGGTCGCGGTGGAACCTTCCGGCAGCTCGCCCGAGAGTCGCACGCCGATGATCTTCGGCATGGGCTGGTAGAGCGGCTGGCCGAGCAGGACCGCTTCGGCTTCGATGCCGCCCACGCCATAGCCGAGCACGCCCAGGCCGTTGATCATCGTGGTGTGCGAATCTGTTCCTACCAGCGTGTCAGGGAATGCGACCTCGCCCTTACCGTCCGGATCTCGGCGTCGCGTGACCACCGAGGCCAGGTACTCCAGGTTGACTTGGTGGACGATGCCGGTCCCGGGCGGCACCACGCGCAGGTCGGCGAACGCGGTCTGGGCCCAGCGCAGCAGCTGGTAACGCTCGCCGTTGCGCTCGTACTCACGTGCGACGTTGAAGGCAAAGGCGTCGGCGGTGCCGTAGCGATCGACCTGGACGGAGTGGTCGATCACCAGGTCTGCGGGCACGAGCGGGTTGACCCGCGATGGGTCGCCGCCCAGGTCGGCCATTGCGTCGCGCATGGCGGCAAGGTCGACGACGGCCGGCACACCCGTGAAGTCCTGCAGAATGACCCGGGCCGGCAGGAACGGGATCTCGATCTCGGATGCGTCTGGGGCCGCGGCCGCGCCGGGCCTCCAACCCGCCAGGGTCGCAACATCTGCCTCGCGGACGATGCCGTTCCCGGCGTGCCTGAGCACGTTCTCCAGAAGGATCTTGAGCGTCACCGGCAGGCGGCCGAGATCGAGCGCCGATTTCGCCGCCCCGGATCGAGCCAGGGCCGAGAGTGGGTAGAAGTCCGGCATCCCGGGGCCGAGTGAGGCCCGGGCGCCGAAAGGATCGCTGGCCACGAAAAGCTCCTTCGAAGTCGCCGACCGTGGGAGCGGGCGGGTGACCGATCGCTAGAGCCCCTGCGGGGGTGCGCCTCTGCCGCCAGGGGACGATGTTGCGTACACTCGGTCTGGCCGGCGCGGTCCCATCGCTTGGTGCGGTTCGATCGCCACGGCCGAACCATCGAGTTCCGTCGAAGGATAGCGCCAGTTCGCGTCAGGGAGGGTAGTCGCTTGAGGCTGGGGTCGGCTGATGCAAGTCTCGGTCCGAACGACGTGCCTGCCGGATCGGATGCCCATCCCGGCGCCCATGCCCAGCCCGGCGCCCATGCCCAGCCCGGCACCCATGCCCAGCCCGGCGCCCATGCCCACAGCCGCGCCGGCGAGTCGTCCGGGGCGCCGGCGGTGGGGATCATCGGGGCCGGGCCGGTCGGGATGGCCCTGGGTCTGGCGATCAGCCGCGCCGGCTGGCCGGTTACGGCGGTGGCCAGCCGCGACCCAGGCCGCCGCGAACGGTTCAAGGGCCTGGTTCCGTCCGCCTCTGTGTTCACCGAGCCAGCAGCCGTTCTGAACGAAGTGGACCTGGCCATCCTGGCCGTGCCGGACGACGCCATTCCCGCCATTGTCGAGCCGTTGCGCCTCTACGGCGGCCAGGTCCTGGTCCATACCAGCGGCCTGCTGAGCGCGGAGGTGCTCCAGCCCGCGCTCGGCGCCGGCAGCCACATCGGTGGCTTCCACCCGCTCGTGTCCTTCACTTCCGACGTGGAGCGGTCGGTCCGCGACATCGCGGGCTCGACGATCGCCATCGAGGGCGACGAGGCGGCCATGACGCTCCTGGCGAGCCTCGCCGAAGCGGTCGGGGGAGTGGCGGTTCGACTGCCCCATGGTTCCAAAGCGGCCTACCACGCGGCCGCCGTCATGGCCTCCGGCGGGCTCATCGCCCTGCTCGACGCCATCGTGGCACTCGGGGCCGTGGCGGGCCTCGACGAACGTGGCGCCCTGACCGTCTACGGGCGCCTCATCGAACAGACCCTGGCCAACGCCAGGGCGGTCGGTGTCAGCGCCGCTCTTACCGGTCCGATCACGCGGGGCGATGCGGGCACTCTGGAGGCACACCTCGAGGTGCTCGAGCGGCTGGCCCCCGCGGTGCTGGATCTGTATCTGTCGGCGGCGCGGCGCGAGCTGCACATCGTCGAGCAGCGGGGCGTTCTGTCACCGGAGCGCCTGGAACGTGTCGGGGCCGTGCTTGCAAAGGTCGTCTGACCGGGTACGATTGCTCGCATGCAGCACAGCATCGCGGCCAAGTACGCGGCCTGGCCCGCTGCCCGTTTCGTCCGCCCTGTCGGCCGCGAGTGGGAGCGCCGCCTCGGCTTGCACTCCAGCCTGTCATTTCAACGGGCCACGAGCCGGCAGACCATCCTGCGACCGTCCCATGGTGGGCTTCAGGTCACCGGCTGGCGCCCCGTGACGACTCGCCCCGACGCTCCTCGAAGCGGTCTCGTTCGTGCCGCCGTCACGATGCATTGGGCTGGCGGGCGGCCTAGCGCCGACCGTCGGTCGAGCCTCGCCGCGGCCCCGTGGCGAGGTTGAGCAGCGCCACCGCAACCTCGGCAGGCGGCATCGTCATCCGATTTCGCGATGCCATCCCGCAGCTTGTGCTCGGTCGCCGAAGACGCGAGCGAGATAGCCAGACCTGGACTCTGCCGAAGGGAACGCCCATACCCGGCGAAAGCCTCGAGCAGACCGCATTGCGTGAGGTGTGCGAGGAAACGGGCTTGACTGTCCGGATCCTGTCGCCCCTCGACGCAATCAAGTACACCTTCGTCCAGCGTGGCACCCGCATCCACAAGACCGTGCACTACTTCATGATGGAGCCCACCGGCGGCGACCTCGACGGTCACGATCACGAGTTCGAGGAGGTCCGCTGGGTTTCATTCGACGAGGCAGCCACCCTTCTCTCGTTCGAGACGGAGCGCTCCCTTGTCGGTCTGGCGGCGACGCGACTACCAGAAGCCGTCTGATCCGCGCGTCTCGATAGCGTCGCTCCGGACCAGCGCTCTTAAGTGACCACGACCGGAGGTCGATCTCGATGGCAGAGTCCCACGACACGCCGCTGACGACTCCGCTCGCCGATCGACACACGGCGCGTGGGGCCCGGATGGTGGAGTTCGGCGGCTGGCTGATGCCGCTCCAGTACACCGGCATCCTCGAGGAGCACCGGGCGGTCCGGGCGCGGGCGGGCGTCTTCGACCTGTCGCACATGGGCGAACTTTCTGTCGAGGGCAAGGAAGCGGGGGCGGCGCTGGCATTTGCCCTCACCAGCGATCCTGCCGGGCTTGCAATCGGCCGGGCGCACTACTCGATGATCTGCTTTCCCGAAGGCGGCATCCTCGACGACCTGATCATCTACCGCCTGGGCGACGAGCGGTTCATGGTGGTGGCCAATGCCTCCAACGCCGGAGCCGTGAGCGATGCCTTGACCGACCGCCTGCACGGCTTTCGGGTGATCCTGGATGACCGCTCGCTGGCCACGGGACTGGTTGCGCTCCAGGGACCCCGCTCTGCCGGCGTACTCGCTCGGCTCACGAACATAGCCCTCGACGGGCTGCGCTACTACGCCATCGCCGAGGGCGACGTTGCCGGGGTTCCGGCGCTGGTCGCTCGCACTGGGTACACGGGCGAGGACGGCTTCGAGGTCTTCGTCGATGTGGCTGCTGCGGCGACGGTGTGGGACGCGATCCTCGAGGCCGGAGCGGCCGACGGTGTCGTTCCGGTCGGGCTGGGCGCACGCGATACGTTGCGGCTCGAAGCGGGCATGCCGCTGTACGGCAATGAGCTGGGCCGCGACACCACCCCGTTCGAAGCCGGGCTGGGCCGCGTCGTGAAGCTCGACAAGCCGGGCGACTTCGTCGGGCGGGCGGCGCTCGAGAAGGCGCAGGCGGACGGGATCCGCAAGAAGCTCGTCGGCCTTGTCATCCGCGGCCGCGGAATCGCCCGCCACGGCTACGAGGTCTTCGCCGGCGATCGCCGGACCGGCACGGTCACGAGCGGGACTCTCGCGCCGACTCTGGGCGAGGCGATAGCCATGGCCTACGTGACGCCTTCCGACGCCGAGCCCGGTACGATAGTGTCCGTCGGCATTCGAGATCAGCGAGTTCCCGCCCAGGTCGTGCCCTTGCCCTTCTACCGAAAGCCGGCCTGAGCCAGAATCTCGGCGGTCGCTCCCGCCGAGGCCCGCTTGCAGTGGAGCGCGAACGCCGGGTGACCGGCGACAGGAGGAGCAAGGCATGGTGCCCCAGGATCTGCGCTACACCAAGGAACATGAGTGGGTCCGAATCGAGGGCGCCCTCGCAACGGTCGGAATCACCGAGTACGCGGCCGAGCAGCTCGGGGACATCGTCTTTGTCGAGCTGCCCGAGCCTGGGCGGGCCGTCACCCAGTTCACCGCGGTCGGCGTGATCGAGTCGGTCAAGGCCGTGAGCGACCTCTTCGCGCCAGTCAGCGGCGAGGTGGTCGAGTCGAACGCCGAGCTGTCCGACAAGCCCGAGTTGCTCAACACCGATCCGTATGGCAAGGGCTGGATGCTGCGGATCAACCTTGCCGATCCGTCTCAGGCCGACGCCCTTTTGGATGCCCCGGCCTACGAAGCGCTCACC
Organism: Chloroflexota bacterium; assembly: GCA_003171255.1. Taxonomy (GTDB): domain Bacteria; phylum Chloroflexota; class Limnocylindria; order Limnocylindrales; family CSP1-4; genus Fen-1039. The sequence continues at coordinate 22,810 of PMYK01000023.1, read as the reverse complement.
GCGGAAGCCTGATCGTTGCTGGGACGTAGCGCTCGGGTAGGGAGTTGAGCCGATGGCGTACAGCCCGCACACGGCTGAAGATCGCGCCCTGATGCTGGGGGCGATCGGCGTCGATTCGATCGACGACCTCTTCGCCGACATACCCGCCTCGCTGCGGTCGTCCGGTCTCGATCTGCCGGCGCCAGAGTCGGAGGCCGAGCTGACCGCTCGGCTCAGCCAGCTGGCGGCTCGCAATCGTGTCGACCTGATCAGCTTCCTCGGCGCCGGGGCCTACCGCCACTTCATTCCGGCGGTCGTGGACCAGCTCCTGCTGCGGAGCGAGTTCTACACGGCCTACACGCCGTATCAGCCCGAGATCAGCCAGGGCACGCTCCAGACCATCTACGAGTATCAGTCGCTGCTGGCGGAGCTGACCGGCTTGGACGTCGTCTCCGCCTCTCACTACGATGGGGCAACGGCTACGGCCGAGAGCGCGCTCATGACCTGCCGCGCCACGCGTCGCGAGCGGGTGCTGGTCAGCCACGGCGTCCATCCCCACTACCGCGAGACGCTCCGCACCTACTTCGGCGGGGGCTCGCTGGTAGCGGACGAGATTCCGCTGGTCGCGGAAGGGCCGACCGCCGGCACGACCGACCTGGCGGCCCTGGAGCGGATGCTCGCCAATACCGATCGTCCGGTCGCGGGCGTGGTGGTCGCCAACCCGAGCTTCCTGGGCCTGCTCGAGCCGATGGCCGAGATCGGACGGCTCGCCCGTGCTGCGGGCGCTCTCTTCGTCTCCGTCGTGGAACCCGTGTCGCTGGCCGTCCTCGCGACGCCCGGCGAGTACGACGCCGACATCGCCGCCGGCGATGGCCAGCCACTCGGCATACCGCTCTCCTACGGCGGCCCCTACCTCGGCATCCTGGCCTGCCGCGAGCCGCTGGTCAGGCAGATCCCCGGCCGGCTGGTGGGCATGACCAGGGACATCGACGGCAGGCGTGCCTTCGTCATGACCCTGCGGGCTCGCGAGCAGGACATCCGCCGTGAAAAGGCATCGAGCAACATCTGCACGAACCAGGCTCTGTGCGCCCTGGCCGCGACAATCTATCTCGGGGCAATGGGGCCGCACGGCCTTCGGGACGTGGCCGCCCTGGGCGCCGCCCGTGCCTCCGAGCTGGAGCAGGCTCTGGCCGAGGCCGGGGCCCCGCGGCTGCACCCCGGCCCGTACCTCAACGAGTTTGCCGTGCGAGTCCCGAACGCGTCGGCGGTCCACGCCCGCCTGGTTGGCCGCGGCATCGTGGCCGGATTGCCGCTTGCCCGGGCCGTGCCGGACGACGCGTCGCTGGCCGACACGCTGCTGGTCTGTGCCACGGAGGTCACGACGCCCGACGAGATCGTCGCCTTCGCAGCGGCGCTCGACGAGGAGCTTGCGGGCGCCGTGGGCGCCGCCGGAGCGGCCCGATGACCGTCGCCGGAGATCGTCTCGGGCCCACGCTGTTCGAGCGTTCGCGCCCGGGGCGCGGTGGCGGCAAGGTGCCTCATCCGCCCAAGGACGCCCTGGCGCGCATCCCCGCCGGCCAGCTGAGGGTCGAAGGGCCGCGGCTGCCCGAGGTGTCGGAGCCGGAGTTGACCCGCCACTACGTCAATCTAAGCCAGCTCAACTACTCAGTGGACACGGGCTTCTATCCGTTGGGCTCGTGCACGATGAAGTACNNAAGTACAACCCCAAGATCGACGAATGGGCTGCTCGTCTGCCAGGCTTCGCGGCTCTCCACCCGTTCGCCCCGGACGATGTCGCGCAGGGGACGCTCCAGATCCTCTGGGAGCTGGAGCAAGCGCTCGCCGAGATAGGCGGAATGAAGGCCGTGACGCTCCAGCCAGCGGCCGGGGCCCAGGGCGAGCTGACCGGCATCCTGATGGTCAGGGCCTATCACCGCAGCCGAGGCGACATCGAGCGGAGCGAAGTCCTCGTTCCGGACTCGTCTCACGGCACCAACCCGGCTACGGCGTCGATGGCGGGCTTCAAGACGATCACCATTCCGTCCGCGCCCGACGGCGGCGTGGACGTAGACGCCTTCCGCGCCGCACTGGGTCCCCGGACGGCCGCGGTCATGATCACCAACCCGTCCACGGTCGGCCTGTTCGAGGCGCGTCTAGGCGACCTCCTGGATGCAATCCACGAGGCCGGCGCGCTGGCTTACATGGATGGCGCGAACCTCAACGCCATAATGGGCCGCTTCAAGCCGGGCGAGGCCGGCTTCGACGTGATGCACATAAACGTCCACAAGACGTTCTCCACACCTCACGGCGGCGGCGGCCCGGGCGCGGGACCCGTCGGAGTGGGGGAGAAGCTTCTGCCGTTCCTACCCGCGCCGCGGGTCCTGCGCCGGCCGGACGGCAGTTTCCGCCTCGAGACGGTCGGCGAAAGGCCCACCAGCATCGGCCGCGTACGGGCGTTCGTGGGCAACACGGGAGTCCTGGTCCGGGCCTATGCATACATTCGGGCCCACGGTGGCTCGGGGTTGTGCGAGGTCAGCGAAGATGCCGTCCTTGCGGCCAACTACCTCAAGACACGCCTATCCGACGTCTTGGACGTGCCCTTCTCGCGACCCTGCATGCATGAGTTCGTGGCCTCATCCGCGACCCTCAAGGCCGAGACCGGAATTCGAACTCTGGATGTAGCCAAGAGGCTCATCGACTACGGCTTCCACCCACCGACGATCTACTTTCCCTTGACAATCGAAGAGGCCCTTCTGATCGAGCCAACCGAGACCGAATCCGTCGAGACCCTCGATGCATTCGTGGAGGCCATGCGGCTCATCGTGGATGAGGCTCATGCCGATCCGGATCTTCTTCATTCGGCGCCGCATAGCTCGCCCGTTCGTCGACTGGACGAGGCGACCGCCGCTCGTCAGCCCAACCTTCGCTGGCGCGTCATGATGGGCAGTCAGACACCCTGCCCCGACTGAGCCGGCGGATCGGGCTGTTTCCGGCCCGTCTCGCGAGCCTCGCCAAACTATCGAGGAGCCAGATAGGGCACGTTTGACACTGCAAGGGTGCCTGGGCATAGTACGGCGGAGCGACATCCCGGCATCGCCCTCAGCCCAAACGCAAGTCAGACCGTTTACTCATTGTTCCAAATGGAGGGCGAGATGCCTGTAGCCCAAGCCCCGGGCCTTGGATTGGACATCGGGAGTTGCCTGGATGCGTAGGCGTCCGATCGGCGTTCTCGCGATTGCGATCCTGGTTGCGAGTGCGTGCAGTCCATCGACGGGCACGCCGCCACCCTCGACCGGCGCACCGATCACGCTGCCTGCCTCGGCGGCCGCTGCGTCGCCGACACTGGCGCCCGCTCCGCTCACGGGCTCTACATATCAAGTGATACCGGCCGCGAGCACGACCGGCGCAGCCGTCCTCGCCGAGTGGCAGTTCCCTGACACCGTGAATCCCTATTTCGCCCTGTCGCCCACGGACCTCGAAGTCGCGGGCAGTATGTTCGACAGCCTTGTCCAACTCACGCCAGACCTGAAGTACGTCCCCGATCTCGCCTTGAACGTGCCCACTCTCGACAACGGTGGGGTCGTGCTGGTGGGCAAAGGCATGGACGTTTCATGGAAACTGCGCCTCGGCATGCAGTGGTCCGATGGCCAGGCGATCAGCTGTGACGACATCAAAGCAACGTGGCAGTGGATCATGGACAAGGACCAACCCAACGCCGCCTTGGCCGGTGGCACGATTGGCTGGCAGGACGTGACCGGCGTCGACGGCGGCAGCGGCACCGATTGCGTGATGCACTTCGGTGTGGTGTACGAGGGCTACTTGTCGCTCGTCTCCCCGCTGCTCCCGGCGCACTACATCACCACGATACCCGTCAAGGACGCGTTGACCAAGCTTTACCCGATGGGCAGCCTGTCCAGCGCGATCTACAGCGGCCCCTACATCCCCGTCAGCGTCGACGGGCACGCCAAGATCACACTCAAGCCCAACCCGAAATGGGAGACCATCGGCGGCCATGCCCCGTGGCTCACTTCCGTTGTTTGGAAGTACTACGGTGCTGCCGACACGATGATCGCCGGCTTCAAGGCCGGTGAGTACGACCTTGGCCAGGGCCTCAACAATGCCGACATCCCATCGCTGGCCTCGATCGACCAAACGCAGGTCATCGTGCACGATTCGCTGACCTACGAGCTCAACGCGTTCAACAACGCGTCGTTCAAGACCAAGTTCGGCCCCGACGCCCTCACGATAATCACGGCCATCAAGCTCGCGACCGACCGTCAGGCCATCGCAAACGGGCCTCTTGAAGGCAAAGTCTCCGTCAGCAACAACTTCATCTCGCCGCTGACCTGGTTCTACAAGGACATCGGGGGCTCAACCGCGGCTGACCCGATCACCGCTACCACCCTGCTCGCCAATGCCGGCTGGACCAAGGGTTCCGATGGCTACCTGACCAAGGGTGGCAAGGTCCTCGAGCTCAACTACTGCACTACGACCCGCCAGGTCCGCGAGGACACCCTCAAGCTCATCGCCTCGCAACTGAAGGCCATCGGCATCAAGGTCGACGTCAACACCAAGCCGTCCCCGGACGTCTTCGGTGCCTGGAAAGACACCACCGCCGCCACCCTGTGCAACCTCCAGCACGGCAATTTCGACGTGGCTGAGTTTGCATATGTCTCGCCCGTCGATCCGCTGACCGGGTACAACGTGTACAACTCCAGTGGCATCCCGGACAACCCACCCAACACGGGCCAGAACATCAGCCGCATCAGTCTCCCGGCCCTCGACGCCGCCTATGCCACCATCGCCACGAGCGTCGACTTCAACCGGGTTTCTGCGGCGATGTCCACGATCCAGGATCTTTACGGTTCCGACCGGAATACGTACGAGCTGCCGCTGTATTTCCGGAAGGACGTCTGGCTCGTGAACGCCAAGCTTCACAACTTCACCGGCAATCCGACCCTCTCAGCCGGCGAGTGGAATATCGGCGATTGGTGGGTCGGATGATGCTCGCTAGATTTGCTGCGGGGCTCGGCCGTCTCCGGTGGTCGGGGGCGGGTCGCCGGTCCACCTGCGCGCTGCGGTAGCCTTGGCCGACCCTTCTCTCTGGACCAGTCGAGGCCGGCTTCTGCGGTCTCCTCCGGGGCGGATCTGGGCCCCCCTTCCACGAGGGATTGTCACCCCCTACGGCCGCCCTATTCAGTGCCGTCCCAGCAGCAAAGACGGCGGACCGGCGAGGCTGTCGGGCATTTGACACCTTCTCGGGGAGCCACCATAGTATTTCTCAATGCGTCGGTCGTGACCTGCCCAAGATCCAATCGATCCACGGAATCCAGATAGCCACCGGCACCAGTCGGTGGAAGTTGGAAGATACGATCCGACGGCCGCTGTGCCCAACTATTTGGGAGAAAAGTCCACAGGGAGGAGCATTGCATGCGTAAACGGCTCACCGGCCTGCTCGCCATTGCAGCTATCGTGGCGACCGCCTGCTCCAGCAGCACCGCGACATCGACCTCGGCGCCGGTAACCGGCACGCCGGTCGCGGCGACCCCCACCGCTCCGGCGGCATCGCCCACTCCGGTCACGGTTTCGCTCACCGGCTCGACCTACAAGGCAACTACGCCGACCACACCGGGCGGCTCCGTGGTTCTCGCGGAGTGGCAATACCCGGACACGATCAATCCGTACTTCGCCCAGGCCGAGACCGACATCGAAGTCTCCGGTAGCATGTTCGACGGCCTTCTTAACGTCACCCCGGACCTCAAGTACGTCCCCGACCTTGCCACGAACATTCCGACCGTTGACAACGGCGGAGTCGTTCTCAAGGGCTCGGGCATGGACGTCACCTGGACCCTCAAGCCGGGCATGATGTGGTCAGACGGCCAGCCCATCACCTGCAACGACATCCAGGGCACGTGGAAGTGGGTCATGGACCCGGCTAACACTGGTCTGGCTGGTGGCACCACCGGCTGGGAAGACATCTCCGGCATCGACGGCGGCACGACCACCAACTGCGTGATTCACTTCAGCAAGGTGTACGAGGGCTATCTGAGCCTCGTCTCGCCTGTGCTCCCCGCCCACTACATCAGCACGATCAGCGTTGCCGACGCCCCCACCAAGCTGTATCCGCTCACCAATCTCAAGTCCGGCGTGTACAGCGGCGCCTACATCCCGACTGACGCACGGGCCGACGCCCAGATCACGCTGGTTCCGAACCCGCAGTGGTCGACGGTCGGCGGTCATGCACCGTACCTGACATCGGTCATCTGGAAGTACTACGGCACTTCGGATGCGATGATCCAGGGCTTCAAGGCCGGTGAGTACGACCTCGGCCAGGATCTGCAGAACGCCGACATCCCGTCTCTCACCGGTATCGATCCGGCCCAGCAGGCCATCCACGATTCGCTTACCTACGAACTGAACGCCTTCAACAAGGCGAGCCTTACGACCAAGTACGGCGCCGACGCCCTGACCATCATCAAGGCCGTCAAGCTGGCAACGGACCGCCAGGCCATCGCCAAGGGTCCGCTCGGCGGCAACGTAACGATCACCAACAACTTCATCTCGCCGCTGACCTGGTACTACAAGGATGAGGGCGGTTCCACGACCGCCGACCCGACCACGGCATCCTCACTCCTCACCGCGGCCGGCTGGACAAAGGGTTCCGATGGCTACCTGGCCAAGGGCGGCAAGACGCTGGAGCTTCAGTACTGCACCACGACCAAGGCGGTCCGCGGTGACACTCTGAAGATGATCGCCTCGCAGCTCAAGGCCATCGGCATCAAGGCTGACGTCACCCAGACTCCGAACATCTTCGCCGGCTGGAATGACGTGGCGGCCACGACTCCGTGCGTCCTGATCCATGGCACTTACGACGTTGCCGAGTTCGCATACGTCTCGCCGCTCGATCCGTTGGGCGGGTACAACGTCTACAGTTCCACTGGCATCCCCGATGCTGCGCCGCACAACGGCCAGAACGTCACGCGCACCAACCTTCCGGCTCTCGACGCGGCATACAACTCCGTCAAGTCGAGCGTCGACTTCGTCAAGGTGCGTGACGCAATGTTCACGGTCCAGGACATCTACGTATCCGATCAGAACACGTACGAGCTTCCGCTCTACAACCGCAAGGACGTGTGGCTCGTCAACCCGAAGCTGCACAACTTCACGGGCAACCCGACGACCTCCGCCGGTGAGTGGAACATCGGCGACTGGTGGGTGGGCTGATCCAGTAACCCCGACTGATCTTCCAATCAGTCGTCCCATCTAGGTCTCGATAGAGAGGGCGACGAGCCTTGGGCTCGTCGCCCTCTCGTACATGCGGGCGTAGGAATGCTCAAGTACATCGTCAGACGCTCACTGCAGGCGATACCGGTTCTCTTCGGCATCACAATTGTCTGTTTCATGCTGATGCACCTCCAGCCGGGCAATCCAGCCGACCGGTTCGCGCAGAATCCGAAGATCACCCAGGCCCAGATTGAAGCCTTCAAGCACCGCTGGGGTCTGGACGAGCCGCTGCCGGCGCAGTACTGCATGTGGATGGGCGCGTGCGGGGACAAGGGCGTTCTGAACGCTCTCCCGGGCGGCAACATCAACATCGCGGGTGTTTCCATTGCATTGCCAGGCGGTGACAACGGCGTTCTTCATGGCGACTTCGGGTACTCGATCTTCGATGGCTCGCCGGTCACCACGATCATCGCTAACCGGGCCCTGCCGACGCTCATCCTGGCCGGCACTGCATACGTGATCTGGATCACGATCGCGTTCCTGGCCGGCGTCTACGCCGCGGTGAAACGCTACGGCAAGTTCGACTCGGCCCTCACGATCTTCAACTACGTTGGGTATTCGTTGCCGACGTTCTGGCTTGGCCTGATGTTGATTGCATTCCTGTCGGTGCCTCCGCTCAAGATATTTCCAGCCAGCGGCATGTGGGATGCCAGGACCGTCCCTATTTTCGGCACGGGCGACTACTGGACGTTCGTGGGCTCGCATCCGCTTGATGCATTGACGGATCTGGCGCGCCACCTGGCGCTGCCCGTCCTGACACTCGTGCTGGTCAGTGTGGCCGGTGATTCGCGCTTCATCCGATCGAGCATGCTCGACGCACTCAACCAGGACTACGTCAAGACCGCACGCGCCAAGGGTCTATCGGAGCGGCGGGTCATCTTCCGACACGCTCTCCGCAACGCCCTGCTACCGGTCATCACAAACGTAGGCCTCGAGATCCCGTTTCTCTTCAGCGGCGCAATCGCGACGGAGACCATCTTCTCGTGGCCCGGCATGGGGCGGCAGTTCGTGGAGTCGGTCGGGCACAACGATTACACCGTGCTGATGGGGATTCTGCTCATCACATCGGTCGTCGTCGTGTTCGGTAACCTGTTCGCCGACATCATGTACGCCGTAGTCGATCCACGCGTCAAGTACGATTAGGGACACCACATTGGACCCTCGCATCGAGGATGCTGACCTAACTGGGGCTGGGGGGCCCTCGCCCGACTACGAAGTCGCGCTCGTCTCGCTGAACCAGTGGCAGCTGGCTTGGAGGCGGTTCAAGAAGCATCGTCTGGCTCTGATCGGGGCCTGCATCTTCGTCGGGATGATCGCCATTGCCGTCTTCGGCCCGATCTTTCTGCCCTATGACCCGACGTTCGTGCCGGTTCCAGATTCCCTCTTCTGCCCCGGCAGCACGACCCAACTTGCGTACAGCGGCTGCCCGCCCTTCACGCCCGGACACATACTCGGCACGACCGGCAGCCTTCGCCTAGATCTCCTGACGCTGGTCGTCAACGGAGCTCGCGTCTCACTGTTGATTGGCCTCGGGGCATCCATCTTCTCGGCCGTCATCGGCACCATAGTCGGAGGCCTCGCAGGCTACTTCGGCGGGTGGCTCGACAACATACTGATGCGGATCGTCGACGTCATGCTCAGCATCCCGATCCTGTTCGTGATCATCATCTTCGCCGAGGTCTTCGGGAACGGCGACTGGAGAGTCATCCTTATCGTGTTTGCCGTCTTTGGATGGCAAGGCATTGCCCGTCTGGTTCGGAGCCTGTTCCTGACGCTTCGGACCGAGGTCTTCGTCGATGCCGCGCGCGCGGTTGGCGTCAGCGACGTGCGGATCATCTTTCGACATATCCTGCCCAATGCCGTAAGCCCGATCATCGTCTCGACGACTCTCTCGGTTGCAGGCGTCATCATCGGCGAGGCGTTCGTCAGTTTCATCGGCTACGGGGTGAATCCGCAGCTCACGCCGACGTGGGGCAACGAACTGACTGCGGCTCAGGACTTCATCGCCCAGGGCAACTGGTGGTGGCCAACCTTCCCCGGTCTCGCCATCGTCCTGACCGTTCTCGGCATCAACTTCATGGGCGATGGCCTTCGTGACGCCCTCGACCCCAGGAGCCGCGAGTGAGCAGCCTACCCGACACCGCCAATCGACTTCCTGCCCCGACGACGGCGGAAGACCCTCCGCTTCTCGACGTGCGAGGGCTGCGCACCTACTTCCACGTCATGGACGGAACCGTCAAGGCCGTTGACGGGGTCGACTTCGCCATTCCTCGCGGGGGCACCGTCGGCCTGGTCGGCGAGTCCGGCTGTGGCAAGAGCGTGACCGCTCATTCGATCATGCGCCTCATAGACATCCCGCCCGGCGAGATCGCCGGAGGCGAGGTCATCTTCGACGGCGTGGACCTCCTCAAGCTGTCCACGGATCGGATGCGCCACGTTCGAGGCGGGGAGATCGCGATGATCTTCCAGGAGCCGATGACGAGCCTCAACCCGGTCTTCACGATCGGGGACCAGATCTCCGAGGCTGTGCAGCTTCACACCCAGCCCAAGCTCAGCCGCAAAGAGGTGTTGAACCGGACGATCGAATCCCTTCGTCTGGTTGGCGTCTCGGCTCCGGAACGGCGCGTCAAGCAGTACCCACATGAGCTGTCGGGCGGCATGAGGCAGAGAGCCATGATCGCCATGGCCCTGTCCTGCAACCCCAAGCTGCTGATCGCCGACGAGCCGACCACCGCCCTCGACGTCACCATCCAGGCCCAGATCCTCGAGCTCATCAAGGAGCTTCAGGCCCGGACCGGTACCGCGCTGCTGCTCATCACGCACGACCTCGCGGTCGTGGCCGAGACCGTCCAGACGATTGCCGTCATGTATGCCGGTAGGATCGTCGAGACAGGAACGGTCGACCAGGTATTGCTCAGTCCGCAGCATCCGTACACCCAGGGGCTGCTCAGCTCGATCCCCGGCGTGAAGAAGCGTGGTCAGGCCTTGTCCGTTATCAAGGGCGTTGTTCCGAACCCGTTCCGGATGCCGCCCGGCTGCAAGTTCCAGCCGCGCTGTCCGTTCGCCTGGGATCGCTGCACCCAGGACGAGCCGCCTTTGCTGGCAGCCGCCAGCGGGGCGATCTCGCGATGCTTCCTGCATGCACCTGAGGGGGCCGGCCGGAGAGTGGCTTTCGAGAACGCCGTGGCCGAGACAGTGGAAAGCGTAGCCCGCTGAGAGAATGAGCGATTTGTCTGATCCGACTGCCCAGCCGGCCGCCCCAGCCGCCCCAGCGGCTCCGGCCCTGCCGGTCCCCGCGGCGCCCCAAGCGCCGGGCGAGATCCTCCTCGATGCCCGCAACGTCAAGAAGTACTTCCCGATCATGGGCGGTCTGCTCCGTCACCAGATCGGCAAGGTGTATGCGGTCGACGATGTCAGCCTGCAGATCTACCGCGGCGAGAAATTCGGCCTGGTGGGGGAGTCAGGCTGCGGCAAGACAACCTTCGGGCGGACCATTCTGCGGCTCGAGAAGGCCACCGACGGCACCGTCTCGATGGACGGCCAGGATGTCCTGGCCCTTCAGGGCAACGACCTGAAGAAGATGCGGCGCCGCATGCAGATCATCTTCCAGGATCCGTACGGATCACTGAACCCACGAATGCCGATCAGCGACATCATCGGCGAAGGCCTCCTGGCCCAAGGCGACAAGGCCAACGGCTGGGGAAAGCGCTCTATTCGGGATAGCCGGGTCGGCGACTACCTGGAGGCCGTCGGTCTCAGGCGCGATTACTCACGGCGCTACCCGCATGAGTTCTCCGGAGGCCAGAGGCAGCGCATCGGCATCGCCCGAGCCCTGGCCTTGGACCCGGAATTCATCGTGTGCGATGAACCCGTCTCTGCCCTGGACGTCTCCATCCAGTCCCAGATCCTCAATCTGCTCTCGGATCTGCGTGCGCAGTTCAACCTGACCTACCTCTTCATCGCCCACAACCTGTCCGTGGTGCAGTACTTCTGCGACAGGATCGGGGTCATGTATCTCGGCAAGCTCGTCGAGATTGCCCCCGTGGACATCCTGTACGCGAACCCTCAGCATCCGTACTCGGTGGCGCTGCTCTCGGCCATCCCGGTGCCCGATCCTCGAGTGCGCAAGAGGAGGCTGGTTCTCAAGGGCGACGTCCCGTCTCCGGCCAACCCGCCGACCGGCTGCCGGTTTCACACCCGCTGCTGGCTGCGCGATAGGCTCGGCAATCCCGCCGAATGCTCCACAACGGAGCCCTTGCTCAAGACAGTTGGCGCCGATCATCAGGTTGCCTGCCACTTCGCCGACCAGGTCACGGCGCAGGCGGTCCAGGAGTCTGCGGCTTCCCAGTCGGTCATCGACACCGCAGTGGCCACGGACTAGCTGCATACGCGCCGCATCGAGCTCGTTCTTCGCGCGGGTCGCGAGCCCCGACCGCCTGAATCTCGCGACGCAAGTAACCACTGTGGATAGGGCGTATGCAGATTAGGCCCGTTTGATATAGGGTGACGTTGCGTGTCGGCGCCCTGAGCCCAGTACGCCGCGATCGCAGCCCTGACGGAGGAACCCATCGCGCCGCAAGGCGCGGTTGCTGCCGGTTCCCTGATTGGTGACAAAGGGAAGGGATGGAGATGAAGCGTCTAGCGTCTTTGCTGACCGTGGCGGCCCTTGTGGCCACGGCCTGTAGCAGCAGCACGACCACAACGGCCCCGGCCACGTCCGGGCCCGCCGGCAGCACGCCGACGACGGCTCCTGTTGCTACCCCGACGCCCGGATCGACGGCGGTCCAAGGCGGCAACATGATCGTCGCGCTCGACGGCGACATGGTCTTTGCCGACCCGTCCCTCGTCAGCGACGGCAACTCGCTCTACGTGGCGGCCCAGGTCGTGCAGAACCTGGTCCAGCTGCAGCCCGGAACGATCAGCACCGTGATCCCGGTCCTGGCGGCGGCGCTGCCGACGGTCAGCACGGACGGGCTGACCTATACGTTCAAGCTCCGAACCGGCGTCAAGTTCCACGACGGCACGGACTTCAACGCGGACGCCGTCGTCTACAACTACACCCGCTGGCAGGGCTACGGCAAGGGCGATCTCCAGGACAACGCCTATTACTACGGCGCCGTCTTCGGCGGGTTTGGGACGTCCTCGAACATCGCCTCCGTGAAAGCTTCGGACGCGAGCACGGTGGTCTTCACCCTGAAGACCCCGCAGTCGAACTTCCTGCTTGCCTCGACCCTCGCGGTCTTCGGTATCCAGAGCCCGACGGCACTCAAGGCCGCTAGCGCGGACACGACTCCGCTCAAGGACAATAAGTACGCCGAGGGCCTGCTCCCGCAGGGCCAGGACATGGTCGGCACCGGCCCCTTCATGTTCAAGGAGTGGGTCGTGGGTGACCACATCACCCTCGTGAAGAACCCGAGCTATTGGGACACCGCCAACGCGGCCCATCTCGACCAGATCACGTTCAAGGGCATGGGTGACTCCACTGCCAAGCTGCAAGCCCTGCAGTCCGGCGGCGTGGACCTCGCCTTCTCGATCTCGCCCCTCGACGTGAAGACCGCCCAGAGCTCCGGCCTGGCGATCATCGACCGCGGCGCGTCCTGCAACCAGCTGAACCTCGACCTCAACCAGAGCGTCGGCGGCCAGCCCACCATCTACGCCAACAAGAGCGTCCGCACGGCCGTCGCCGAGGCCGTGAACAAGTCGAGCTACGTGGACGCGTTCTACTCGGGTCTGGGCAAGGTTCCGACGGGCTTCATGCCGCCGGCCACCCTCGGCTTCAAGGCCGAGGCCCTGCCCGCCTTTGACGCCACCAAGGCCAAGGCCGACCTTACGGCCGCCGGCCTCACGGCCGACCAGCTCAAGATCGATCTCAACTACCCGTCCAACGTGGTGCGCCCCTACATGCCCGATCCGAAGGGCATCGCCACGGCCATCGCGCAGGATCTGCAGGCTGCAGGTTTCACTGTGACCCTCAAGACCGAGGACTGGCACGGCGGCTACGTCAGTGACGCGACCGGTGGCAAGTTCTCGATGTACCTCTTCGGCTGGACCTGCGACTGGGCCGGCGCCGACAACTTCCTCTACACGGCCTGGTTCGGGTATCAGGACGGCAAGCCGAACCTTCAGTTCGGTTGGAAGAACGACGCGGCCAACGCGCTGATGCTGAAGGCTCTCCAGGAGCCGACCGTCGACGCGGCCAACGCCGACTGGGGCCAGGTTCAAGATGCCCTCGCGACCGACATGCCGGCCGTGCCGATCGTCAACTCCACTCCACCCGGATCCATGACCTCCAAGGTGCACGGCTTCGTAGGCGCCAGTAACGGGATCGAGTACTTCAACACCGTCTGGCTCACTCAGTAGCCCGCAGAGCCGCCGGCCAGTCCGCGCGGCAGGGCTGTAAGATCTCGTGAAATAAGGGCCCCCCGAGGTCGACCAAGACCCCGGGGGGCTGCTATCAGCGGAGGATCACCTCAGAGCGTGGCAAGGTTCATCATCCGCCGCCTGCTCGTGGCGATTCCCGTCCTGTTCGGCCTGTCGGTGATTCTGTTCCTGTTCCTGCGCCTCTTGCCCGGCGGGGGACCAGCGGAAGCCATCCTGGGGCAGCACGCGACGCCACAGCTTGTCGCCCAAATCAGCGCGACCGAGGGTTTCGACAAGCCCCTCTATGAGCAGTACCTGACATACATCGGCCGGCTGCTGCATGGCGACATGGGGTCCAGCTTCATCGACGGTCGCCAGGTCGCGGACACCTTTCTCATCCGCTTCCCGGGCACGCTCGAGCTGACGATGGGCGCAATGGTCTTCGCGGTCGGCCTGGGGATCCCACTCGGTCGGCTGGCCGCCCGGCACCCCAACAGTTGGATCGACGCTGTGGTGACCGTGATCTCCCTGTTCGGGATCTCGATCCCGGTCTTTGTCCTGGGCTACACGCTCGCCTTCGTGTTCGGAGTCCAGCTCCACTGGCTGCCCACCTTCGGCCAGATCGATCCGCGCCTCGACGTGGATCCGGTGACCCACTTCGCGATCATCGACGCCATGCTGGCCGGGCACTGGTACGTTATCGACGCGGTCTCCCACCTCATCCTGCCGTCGATTGCGCTCGGCTCGATCCCGCTGGCCGTATTCACCCGCATCACCCGAGCCTCGGTCATCGACGTCAGCAACGAGGACTATGTCCGGACCGCCCGGGCCAAGGGCCTGACCGACCGGCGTGTCAACGACCGCCACATCATGCGCAACGCCTGGCTGCCGCTAACCACCGTGATCGGCCTCGAGACGGGAGCGCTGCTCGCCGGCGCGGTGCTGACCGAAACGGTCTTCAGCTGGAACGGCGTGGGCTCCTGGGTGGTCACCTCGATCCAGAACCACGACTTCATCGTCGTCCAGTCGCTGGTCCTGATCTTCGCCGTGATCTTCATGACGGTGAATCTGATCGTGGACGTCGGGTACGCGTTCTTGAACCCACGGATCAGGTACAGCTGAGATGGCGACCCCTACGGGCCTAGCCATCGCCCCGACCGCGCGGGCCAGCCGTGGCCTGTGGCACGACGCCCTGCGGCGCCTGCTGCGCAACGGGCCGGCTCTCATCGGCCTGTTCTTCATCACGGTCTTCGTCGCGGGGGCAATTCTGGCGCCGTACATATCCCCGTACGACCCGACGATCGGCGTGCTCTCGGACCATCTACAGGGACCCAGCCTCACACACCTCATGGGCACGGACAAGCAAGGGATGGACGAGTTCAGCCGTGTCCTATACGGCGCCCGGATCAGCCTTACGGTCGGCGTAGTCGCAGTCATGTTCGGGCTGATTGGCGGCATCATCGTGGGGGCCATCGCGGGCGGCGCGGGCGGCGTCGTGGACGGCGTCCTCATGCGTGTGATCGACGTCCTGCTGGCCGTGCCCGGGATACTGCTGGCCATCGGCCTCGTGGCCTGGCTGGGCCACGGCGAGATCCAGATCATGCTGGCAGTGGGCATCTCCTACTCGCCCATGTTTGCTCGTCTCTTGCGGGGCAGCCTGCTTGCTATTCGAGAGTCGGACTACGTGATTGCCGCCCGTTCCATGGGCGCCTCGCCGGTCCGGATTCTGGTTCGCCACATGCTGCCGAACGCGATGACGCCACTGATCGTGCAGGCGACTCTGGCTGCGGCTACGGCCATCATCGACGTGGCCGGGTTGGGCTTCCTGGGGCTTGGCCCGGGCGACCCGAGGATCGCCGAGTGGGGCGAGATGCTCACCGACTCGCGCAGCTTCCTGCAGTCCGCTCCGTACCTCATCCTCTTCCCGGGTGCCGCGATCGTGATCAGCGCCATCGGGTTCAATCTGCTGGGCGACGGGCTGCGCGAGGCTCTCGACCCGCGCCTGAAGAGGTAGCGGCGTGGCCCTTCTGTCTGTGCGCGATCTGATCGTTCGGTTCCGGACCCACGACGGCACGGTCCATGCGGTGAACGGTGTCTCCTTCGATCTGGACGAGGGCGAGACGCTCGGCCTGGTCGGCGAATCCGGCTGCGGCAAGAGCGTCACGAACCTGGCAGTGATGCGGCTGCTGCCGGCGCCCGCTGGGCGAATCGAGGGCGGCCAGGTCTTGTTCGAGGGTGAGGATCTGATTGGCCTGGATGAGGCCGAGATGCGAGAGCTTCGGGGCAAGGAGATCGCGATGATCTTCCAAGACCCCATGACCAGCCTGAACCCGGTCCTGACCATCGAGGAGCAGATGGTCGAGACCATCAAGGCCCACAAGAAGGTCACCAAGAAGGAGGCTCGGGCGCGCGCCGTCGAGCTCCTTACGATGGTCGGGATGTCCGAGCCGGATCGACGTCTGCGCGACTTCCCGCACCAGTTCAGCGGCGGCATGCGTCAGCGCGTGATGATCGCCATGGCCCTGGCTCTGCAGCCCAAGCTACTGATCGCCGACGAGCCGACGACCGCCCTGGACGTCACCATCCAGGCCCAGGTTCTCGAGCTGCTGAGTCGTCTGACCTCCGAACACAAGACGGCCGTGATCCTGATCACCCACGATCTGGGTGTCGTGGCCGGTCTGACCCGCCGCATCAACGTCATGTACGCGGGCTTCGTCGTCGAGAGCGCCACCACCGCCGAACTGTTCGCCGGGCCCGCTCATCCGTACACGGTCGGACTGTTGCATTCAATGCCCCGCCTCGACGCCCAGCCCGGCGAGCCGCTCATCCCGATCGAGGGGACCCCGCCCGATCTGCGCCACGCCCCGGTGGGTTGCCCGTTCGCCCCGCGCTGCGCCTGGCGGGTGGAGAGCTGCTGGCATGAGATGCCGCCGCTCGAGCCCGTCCGGGAGACGGCGGAGGTGCAGACCACCGGCCCGCATGCCACGCATCGCTCGGCCTGCTGGAACCGCCCGACGGCCGAAGAGGCGATCGCCGGCCGACCGCTGCGGGTCGATTTCGTGCCCGCACCCGAGCCGGTCGAGGTGTCTCGATGACGTTCTCCGCGACGCCCGAGGCGGGCCCCGTGAATCCCCAGGCCACGACTCCGGCCGAGGCCGCGAGCCGGCCGCTGGTGCAGATCGACGGTCTCACGATGTACTTCCCCATTACGAGCGGCATTCTGGTGAGCCGCCATGTGGGCGACGTGCGGGCGGTCGATGGCGTCTCGCTGTCGATCCGGAAGGGCGAGACCGTCGGCCTGGTGGGCGAGTCGGGCTGCGGCAAGAGCACCGTCGGCCGCACGATCCTGCGGCTGTACCGCCCGACGGCCGGCCGGATCGTCTTCGACGGCCAGGACATCACCCGGGTCGAGGGCTCGAGCCTGCGGGCCGTGCGCCGGCGCATGCAGATGATCTTCCAGGACCCGTATGCCAGCCTGAACCCGCGCATGACCGCCGCCGGGATCATCTCGGAGCCGCTCGAGATCCACGGCGTGAGCTCCGGACGGGAACGGCGGGATCGGGTCCGCGACCTGCTGGCGACCGTCGGTTTGGATCCGGACTACGGCGACCGCTACCCCCACGAGTTCAGTGGCGGGCAGCGCCAGCGCATCGGCGTCGCCCGCGCCCTGGCCCTGCATCCGGACCTGATCGTGGCCGATGAACCGATCAGCGCCCTCGACGTCTCGATCCAGGCCCAGATCATCAACCTGCTGGAGCATCTCCAGGACGAGTTCGGGCTGACCTACCTGTTCATCGCCCATGACCTGTCGGTGGTCCGGCACATCAGCGACCGGATCGCGGTGATGTATCTGGGCAAGATCGTCGAGGTGACCGGCTCGCGTGACCTGTACGAGCGGCCGCTACACCCGTACTCGGTGGCCCTGCTTTCAGCGGTGCCGATCCCGGACCCCGCGGTCGAGATACGCCGTCGCCGGATCATCCTGACGGGCGACGTGCCGAGCCCATCGAACCCGCCGTCGGGCTGCCGGTTCCACACCCGCTGCTGGCTGCGCGAGCGCCTGGGCAACCCGGAGCGCTGCGTCGAAGAGGAACCGGTCCTGAGAGAGATGGCGACCGGCCACCAGGTTGCCTGCCACTTCGCCGAAGAGGTGGACGGGACTGTCGAACAGGTCCAGGTGACCGGCCGGCCGGGGAAGGGAGCCCCAGCCGGCTCCGCTGGCGGTGGTGTCCCGGCAGGCGCCGAGACGGTGGCAGGCGGCGCGGCCGCAAGTACGGCAACCAGTCCGGCAGGGACGAGCCAGGCTCGCTAAGGTTGTACCCGGGCGAAACAGCCCCTCGATGGGGACCGCGCCGCGGGTTCCGGCGCGCCGGGCCAGCGATGGCATGACAGGGCCAGCGATGGCATGAGCAGTGATCAGGAAGGACTGGGGACGTGAAGCGTTGGGCGTCGATGCTGGCCGTGCTGGCCCTGGTTGCCGTGGGCTGTGGCGGATCTGGCGCGTCGGCTTCGCCTGGCGGTCCGAAGACCGGTGGGGCTCTCACGGTGGCCCTGAGCAGTGACATCCACTACGCCGATCCGTCCCTCGTGAGCGACCCCGAGTCCCTATACGTCGCCAATCAGGTCGTGGAAGGGCTCGTCGGGTTGGCGCCCGGCAGTCTCAGCGACATCATCCCCGTCCTCGCTTCTGCCCTGCCGACGGTCAGCGCCGACGGCACCTCATACACGTTCAAGCTGCGCTCCGGCATCAAGTTCCACGACGGCACCGCGTTCAACGCCGCCGCGGTCAAGATCAACTACGACCGCTGGAACGCGTTTCCGAAGGGCGATCTCCAGACCAACGCCACGTACTTCGCGGCGGCCTTCGGTGGCTTCGGAGGCGCATCCAACCTGGCGTCGGTCGAGGCCCCCGATCCGTCAACGGTCGTCTTCCACCTCCGTCACGCGCAGAGCAACTTCCTGATCAGCCAGACCGTGGCCTCCTTCGGTATCCAGAGCCCGACCGCCATCGGGGCCAACGACGGCAACAACGCCACGCTGGCCGACAACCCGTACGTACTCGGCACCAACGGCCAGGGCAAGGCCATGGTCGGCACCGGTCCGTTCATGTTCAGCGACAGGACGCCCGGTGATCACGTCACCCTGGTGAAGAACCCCAGCTACTGGAACCCGCGAACACAGCCCTATCTCGACCGGATCGTGTTCAAGCCCTTCCCCGACATCGCCTCCGAGCTCAAGGCCCTGCAGTCCGGTGCGGTCGACCTCGTCCAGTCGCTCGACCCCGCCAGCGTCAAGACCGTTGCCGGCGACTCGAACCTCGTTCTTCTCGATCGCGGCTCGGGTTGCAACGTCACCCAGCTGGCTATGAACAACGCCGACACCGTCGGTGGCCAACCCAACCTTCTGGCGAACAAGGGCGTGCGTTTCGCAATCTCAGCGGCCGTCAACGAGCCCTCGTACATTGCCGGCTTCTACGCCGGTGAGGCGAGCGTGGCCGACAACTGGGTTCCCGCCGGGGCCCAGTACTACGTGCGCGAATACCTGCCGACCTACAACGTCACCGGGTCGCGGGGGTACCTGGCCAAAGCCGGCGTTCCGACGACCGGCCTCGCGGTCGATCTGTGGTATCCGACGGGCGTTCCCTCGTCGGTCTTCCCCGATGCCAAGGGCCTTGCTCAGGCGATCGCCGTCGACCTTCAGGCCGCTGGTTTCGCGGTCAACGTCAAGTCGGAGGCCTACTCGCCCAATTACCTGGCCGACGAGGCCGCCGGCAAGCTCACCATGTGGCTGCAGAGCCAGTCGTGCCGGTGGGGCGGCGCCGACGACTTCCTCTACTCGGCCTTCTTCCACTACACCAACAACGCGCCCTCGCCGATGTTCGGCTACAAAAACGAGGACCTCAACGTGGCGATGAGCACGGCGCTCACTGACACGAACGCCGCAGCCGCGAAGGCGGACTGGCAGAAAGCCCAGGATCTGGTTGCCGCGGACATGCCGACGGTTCCGCTCCTGAACGCCAAGCTACCGGCCGGCGCACGGAACTATGTGAAGGGCTTCGTTGGTGCCGGAAACCAGACCGAGATCCTCAGCTCCGTCTGGCTGAACAAGTAGTCGGCGCGCTCGGCAGACACCCGGCTCCGCCATCGGTGTCCCTCCGGTCGATGCGCCGCTAGACTTCGAACATGCAGCCTCTTCGTATCGCACTCGCGCAGCTGGCGCCTCGACTGGGCGTTCTGGAAGACAACCTGGCCAGTCACCGCCAGGTCATCGAAGCAGCCAGAGCGGGCGGGGCGGGTCTCGTGGTCTTCCCGGAACTCGGCCTGACCGGCTACCAGCTGCAGGATCTCGCGGCCGAGGTTGCTATGCGGGTAGACGATCCGCGACTGCTCGGGCTCGCCGCCGACGCCGCGGGAATGTCGGTAATCGTCTCCTTCGTGGAGGAGGCCGCCGACCACAGGCTCTTCATCAGCGCCGCCCTTCTCGAGAACGGCGGCGTTCGATTCGTTCATCGCAAGCTGTTCCTGCCGACCTACGGCCTGTTCGACGAAAGACGGTTCTTCGCCCCGGGCGACCGGCTCCGAGCCGTGGAGTCGCAGCTGAGCGTCCCGCTCGGCCTTGCGGTGTGCGAGGACTTCTGGCACCTGGCCGTGCCCGAGACGCTGGCCCTCGACGGTGCCCAGATACTCATCAACGTATCGTCGTCGCCGGGCCGGGATCTGGCCGCCATCCACGAGGTCGGCCTGGGCACGGCTGCGTCCTGGCGGACCTTGATGCGAACCTACGCTCAGCTCACGACGAGCTTCGTGGTCTTCTGCAATCGCGTCGGGATGGAAGAGACGATCAGCTTCTGGGGCGGGTCAGAGGTGATCTCGCCGAGCGGCGAGGCCATCTTCACCGCACCCCTCTTCGACGAGGGCCTCTACTTCGTCGACATCGAGTTGGGCGACGTGCGTCGCGAGCGCATCGGCCTGCCGCTGCTGCGCGATGAACGACCCGAGCTGCACCTGCGCGAGCTGCGAAGGATTCTCGCCGAGCGCACTGAGATGGCGATCGACCAGGCTAGCGAGGCTCCCACCGAGCCCGAGCCTGTGCCCGAGCAGAGCTGATGGTGTCCGGCGCCGGTCCCGAGGCAGGACACGGCGGCGAACGAAAGGGCCAGCTTTTCGAGTTGCCGCCCGAGCTGGCCATCGACACCGACGTCGCCCGGCGCGTCATGGTCGGATTCATTCGCAACCAGCTTCGGCAGGCCGGCTTCGGTCGGGCCCTGCTCGGGTTGTCGGGCGGCATCGACTCCGCGCTGGTCGCCTACCTGGTGGCCGAGGCGATCGGACCCGAGAGCATGTTGTGTTTGCTGCTGCCGTATCGGACCTCATCGCGAGAGTCGGTAGAGCATGCCCGACTGGTGGTCGACAACCTCGGCTGTGCCAGCGATATCGTCGACATCAGCCAAATCGTCGACGGCTACTTCGGGCGCGATCGAGAGATTGGCGCCGGCGGGGCAGCCGTGCGCGAGGCGGCGCCGCTGAGGCGGGGTAACTTCATGGCCCGGGCCAGGATGTCCGTCCTGTACGACGTCTCGGTGGTGTGGGGCGGGCTGGTAGTCGGGACCGGCAACAAGACCGAATCGTTGATCGGCTACACGACCTTGTTCGGCGACTCGGCCTGCGCCTTCAACCCGATCGGCGATCTGTACAAGAGCCAGGTCCGCCAGGTGGCGGCAGCGATCGGCGTGCCCGAGGAGATCATCCGCAAGGCGCCGTCCGCGGACCTCTGGCCGGGACAGACCGATGAGGTGGAGGCCGGGTTCACCTACCCTGAACTCGATCGACTGCTCTTCTGGATGATCGACAAGCGACGCACCGACGACGAGCTGCTGAACATGGGCTTTGCCCCGGCCGCCATCTCCCGGGTGAAGCGGCTGGTCGCGGTCTCCGAGTTCAAGAGGCAGGTTCCGCCGGTGGCGAAGCTCGGGCCACGGACGACCGGGGTGGACTACCTCTACCCTCGTCGGCGGCCCGGATCCGCACGACCGTGAGCGTCGCCGGCGACGCTCGGGCCGGTGGCGACGCTCGCCCCGGCGACGCCGCCGCGCTCGGGCGGCTCTTCGTCGTGGCCACGCCGATCGGCAACCTGGGCGATGTCACCTACCGCGCGATCGAAGTGCTGCGGACCGTGCCGCTCGTGGCCGCCGAGGACACTCGCCTCACGCGGCGNNGTGCTGCGGACCGTGCCGCTCGTCGCTGCCGAAGACACTCGGCATACTCGGCGGCTCTTTGCTCGCTACGAGATCGCGACGCGACTGGTGAGCTACCACGCACGCAGCAGCCGCGGGCGCGAGCAGGAACTGCTCGATCACCTTCGAGCCGGCCACGACCTGGCCCTCGTCACCGATGCGGGGACGCCGTTGGTCAGCGACCCGGGCGCGGAGTTGGCGTCGGCCTGGGCAGCGGAGGGCGGAGTCGTCGTGCCGATCCCGGGAGCCTCGGCTGTGCTTGCGGCGCTGGTGGCGAGCGGTCTGTCCGCCGCTCACTGGACCTTCGAAGGATTCTTGCCCCGCAGCGGCAGGGAGCGGCGCACTCGGCTGGCACGAGTCGCGGCCGACGAGCGGGCGTGCGTCATATACGAGGCCCCGTCCCGCATTCCGGCGACACTCGCCGACCTCGCTGCCGCCGCCGGCGGGGAGCGGCATGTGGCCGTCTGCCGCGAGTTGACGAAGATCCATGAGGAGGTCCTGCGGGGGCCGCTCGAGGAGTTGTCGAGGCGGGCCGCGGCCGGCGAGCTGACCCNNCGAGGCGCTCTCGGGCGCCGCCGCGGCGAAACAGGCCGCCGGGGAGCCGGCCTCCATGGACGCCGCTCGTTCGGAAGTGGCCCGGCTCGTGGCGGCCGGATCGAAGCGCTCCGAGGCAGTCCGGCAGGTCGCGGCAGCAACCGGAGTCGACCGCCGCGAACTGTACCGCCCCGAGTAGGGGACCGGAAAGAGGTTGGCCGGGGCGCCGCGCGGGGGGATGCGCAGCGCCCCGGGGGGACGTGTGATCTAGGCGAGGACCAGCACCTGCTCGTCGTCCACTGGCGCATCCTCGGGCGTCTCGTCCGAGTCGTCCGAGTCGGCTGCGTCCGAGGACTCCGTTGTAGTCGTGCCGTCGCCGGCCGCCTGCGCGGCCAGAGAATCCGCCTCGTAGTCGCGCTT
>PMYK01000041.1:109295-113296 GCA_003171255.1 Chloroflexota bacterium | reverse complement strand
GCCACGCCCAAGCCGACGGCCACTCCCACGGCCAGCTCAACGACGTCGGCCCGCGCCACTCAAACGGCCGCCGAGCTGCAGTCGATCGCGATTGTGCGGGCCAGGGCCGCCGGTACGCGAGTTCGCGTGGCCGGCGTCGTCACCGTCGAGCCGGGACTCGTCGGCGCCGACGACCTGTTCGCTGTTCAGGATGAATCGGGCGGTATCTTCGTCCGCCTGCCGGAGGCAGTCGATGGGCTGACGGTAGGTCGCGCGGTCGAAGTAGCGGGCACGCTGGCCGCCCCATACGGCCAGCTCGAGGTCCGCGATGTAACCGCACTCGCATTGGGAGTCGAAGACGCCGATCCGGCGGCGGCTCCGGCGGGCCTCCCCGATGTCGGCGAAGGGACGGAGGGGTCGCTCGTCGCCATCAGCGGCACGGTCGAGTCCGTCCAAACCGACAGCGGGCGCTTGACGATCACGATCGGCGACGGAGCTCAGTCCGTTCGCCTGCTGGCAGATCCACCGACCGGTCTGTCGGGTTCAGATGTGGCGCGCGGCGACAACGTGCTCGCCATCGGCATCGTCGGGCAACGTGCCACCGCCACCGGACGGCTCGACGGCTACCGAGTCTGGCTCCGCCAACAGACCGACCTGGAGGTTCTGGTCTCGGCCGAGACCGAGGTCCCCGGCACCGCGCCGCCTTCCACCGCGACGTCCGTTCACCACGACCTGGCCTCCGCCATCGGTACCCGTGGCGCGGCCGTTGACGTCGAGGCGACGACAACGGCGACGGCGGGTCTGCTCGATATCGGCAGCCCGACGATAGTCGTCGACGACGGAACCGCCGCCGTCGCGGTAGTCCTGCCGGAGGGCGCGGACGTGCCGCACGTGGGCATGCGCGTCCGAGTGACCGGCAAGGTCGGAAGCTGGGAGAGCGGTCCGACGGTTCTGGCCTCTCAAGTCCTGGCGCAGGGTGATCTTCAGGCCGTCGGCGCGAGTTCCGTCGCCGGGCCACTGAGCGCCTCGCTCGAATGGCGGCTGGTCCAGGTCTGTGGCCGGGTCGACCGGATCACACGGGCGGGCTCGCGATGGCGCGCCGACCTGACCGTCGATGGACACCCGGTCGTCGTTCTGGGCGAGCCGGCCGCGGCGATCACCGTCACAACCACCGCAGTCGGCCGCCTGGCCGAGGTGACTGGGATCGTGCGCCGCTCAACGTCCGACTCGAAGGCATTCCAGCTACTACCTCGAACGTCACTCGACTTCCACCTGGGTCCGGCGCCCAAAGCTCCCGACTCGGCCGCCGTTCTGCATCAGGCTAGTTCGTCCGGCGTCGGCGCCGGATCTGGCAGCACTTCCGCCGGCAATGTCCCCAACAGCATCGCGATCGAGTCCCTCTCGGCGTATCTGGGCAGTTCGGTCACCGTCGCGGGGCTGGTCACGACAACCACGCCCGACAGCGTCACGATCGACGACGGCACCGGAGAGGTCCGAGTCGGCGGGCCGAACGCGGCCGATGTCGTGGGCATGCTCGAACCGGGCGATGCAATAGAAGCGACCGGGCTCGTCCGACGAGATGATCAGGGCCTGATGATCGAGGTCGATCCGGCCTCGATCATCAGCCTGCCGGGCGACCGCGAGGACGCAGCGACGACCGGGGACAGCCTGGCCGGCCTGGTCGCCGGAGTGCCGTCGCAGACTACGGGGGCGTCTCTCGCCGCGGCCGCCTCGACCAGATGGGCCTCGACGGCGGCCTCTCCGCCCGACGGTCCAACGATGCTGGCGGTCGTGCTGGTGATGCTCGTGGTCGTCACTACTGCCCTGGCCGTGGCCGGGAAGGGCGTCCGGTCTCGCCGCAGGAAGGGCCAATAACCGTCCAATCAGCCCTCTCCGCCCCGTGAGTCCCTCGGGGCCACGCTTGACGCTCAACTTTGGGGCCGTCTATGCTCCCGTTAGGTGACCGCTGTTGCCACCATCTACGAGGCTCGAGGTATTGGCGAACGCGACGCCTCCGCAAGCTCCGACTGCCGCGTCGAGCGTCAGAAGGGCCAAACGGGGGCACTCGGCGAAAGCCGGGCCGATCGGGATCGGTCTGGAACCGGTATCTGTCGGCAAGGCAGCCGTCGTCATTCATCGGCATCAGGTACGCTTGCCTGAGTAGGCACGACCACTAATGTCAGGGGCCACGCCCCGTCGTCACTGGGAGGCTTGGAACAATGGCAGAGGGCTACTGCGTCAAGGACAAGAAGAAGGTCGNNTGCCCCGACTGCGGCGGCAAGGTCTTCCGCATCGGCGGCTGAACGGCGCGAATCGATAGACTTCCACGACCCCCGCCTCGGCGGGGGTCGTGGTGTTTCTAGGGCCGTTGCGGCCGGGTCGACGATCCTGGTCGGCTCCGGCGGAGGCGCTTCATGGGCTGCGAGGCGGCCCCCGGTCCGTCTGAGGGTGCTCTGGAGCCTCGATCCGGCGGCCGGCAGAGGGTCCGTACGGCCTTTTGGGTGATTGCCGGCACGCCAGCCGCAGTCAGAGCAGCCGGCTCGAATAGGCCGACCGGCCCACCGGCGCCCGAATCCCCTTTGTTAGAATTGACGAGCATCCCCTCCAAATCTGGAATTGCGAGGTTACCCCCTGTCAGCAAGACCTGTCCTGGCCCTCGACGTGGGCGGGACGAACATTCGCACCGCAGTCGTCATGGACGATGGGTCCAGGCTGATCATGACGGAGGGGCGCACGCCTGTTGCCGATGGCCCGGCGGCGATCCTCAACGCCTGCGAAGCCGCCCTGCGTAAGGTCTTCGACAAGGCCCCCGACGACGTAAGAAGCGCAATCCTGGGCATCGGCATTTCCAGCCCCGGCCCGGTCGATCCGTGGCGGGGCGTTGTAGTCGATACGCCCAACATGGGGCCGAAGTTCAAGGAAGTGCCCATCGCCCCGGAACTGGGAAAACGGCTCGGCCTGCCCGCTTTCCTGGAGCGCGACACGAACGTCGCCGCATTGGGCGAGATGGCTTTCGGCGCGGCGCGCGATTGCCCCGACTTCATCTACTTGACGGTTTCGACCGGCGTCGGCGGGGCGATCATCACCGAGGGCCGGATCTTTCACGGCCCCGACGGCACCGCCGGTGAACTCGGCCACACCCCTGTCTCGATGGAGGGCGTCTGCAGCTGCGGCGCGATCGGCCACCTCGAGGCGTTCGTTGGGGGTCGGGTCATGGCCCAGACCGCTCGAGAGGCCGTGACCGCCGGCAAGAGCCCCTTTCTGGCTGACTGCGCGGCCCAGAAGGGCCTCGATTGCATCGAGGCACGGGACATCGCCGAGGGCGAAGACGCCGGCGACGAAGCGTGCCACGAGATCATGGAGCGCGGTCGACGCGCCTTCGCGGTTGCCTGCGTTGGTTTCGTCGACGGCTTGAACCCAACCCGGATCGTTGTCGGCGGCGCGATCGCGGACGCTCAAGGGGATCGATTGCTCGGTCCTGCTCGGGCCGAGGTCGCCGCCACCGCCTTCCGCACTCCCCGCAGCCGGGTCCAGATCGTCCACGCCGAACTCGGCAAGGACGTGGGTCTGGCCGGCGGCCACCCACTCGTGATCGCGCGTCTCGGCGACCCGGCCTGGCGCGGCGGTCGGGCCACACCCCCTTCCGCGAACGGTTGACCGAGCGCGGCATCGATCCTGGAGGTCAAAACATGGCAGTTCGTGTCGGTATCAATGGTTTCGGCCGCATCGGCCGCCAGTCACTCAAGGCGATCCTCGAGCGCGCGCCCGGGCTCGAAGTCGTCGCGGTCAACGACATCGTCGATGTCCCGACCAATGCTCTCCTCTTCGCCCACGACTCGACCTACGGCAACTTCCACGGCACGGTCACCCACACCGATGACTCGATCGTCGTCAACGGCAAGTCCATCAAGGTCTTGCAGGTGACCGATCCTTCCCAGCTGCCGTGGAAGGACCTGGGCGTCGACATCGTCATCGAGTCCACCGGCCGCTTCACCGAGGCCGACAAGGCCCGCGCCCACATC
>PMYK01000041.1:0-109280 GCA_003171255.1 Chloroflexota bacterium | reverse complement strand
TCATCAGCAACGCCAGCTGCACCACCAACTGCCTGGCGCCGTTCGCGAAGGTCCTGAACGATTCGTTCGGGATTGAGAAGGGCTTGATGAACACGATCCACAGCTACACCAACGACCAGAAGATCCTGGACGTTGCCCACAAGGATCCGCGCCGCGCCCGCTCGGCCGGCCTCAACATGATCCCGACGACCACCGGCGCCGCCAAGGCCCTGGCACTCGTCATCCCGGAGCTCAAGGGCAAGGTCGACGGCTTCAGCCTGCGCGTCCCGACCCCCACCGTCAGCATCGTCGACTTCGCCGTCAATCTCCGCGACGAGACCACCGCTCAGGCGATCAACGATGCCTTCCGGGCGGCCGCTGCAGGCCCGCTCAAGGGCATCCTCGGCGTCAGCGACGAGCCGCTCGTCTCGATGGACTTCAAGGCCGACTCTCGCTCCTCGATCATCGACTCCGCGCTGACCATGGTCATCGGCGGGACCGGCAAGTTCGCCAAGGTCCTGTCCTGGTACGACAACGAGTGGGGCTACAGCTGCCGCGTTGCCGACCTGACCAAGTTCATCGCCGAGCGCCTCTAACGATCGCTTCGTAAGTCGGAACGGGGCCGATGACGATCTCGTCGGCCCCGCGCCGCCTCAGCCAAGCCCGAGGTCAAGATGAACAAGCTCACCATCCGGGACCTGGACGCGGCAGGTAAGCGCGTCTTCGTCCGCGTCGACTTCAACGTTCCCCTCGAGGATGGCAGGATCACGGACGACAGCCGGATCGTGGCCGCCCTGCCGACGATCAAGTCGCTGCTGGCCCAGGGCGCGATCGTCATCCTGGCCAGCCACCTCGGCCGTCCCGACGGCAAGGTCCAGGACAGCATGCGCCTGCGCCCCGTTGCCGAGCGCCTGTCGCAGCTGCTCAAGATGCCCGTTCCGGTCACGGGCGACGCCCTTGGCGCCGGCACCGAAGACGCAATCAACCGCCTCAAGCCTGGCGAATGCATCCTCCTCGAGAACCTTCGATTTCATGCCGAGGAAGAGAAGAACGATCCAGTGTTTGCCAAGGCCCTGGCGAGCTATGCGGACGTCTTCGTCAACGACGCCTTCGGCACCGCGCATCGCGCCCACGCCTCAACGGAGGGGATTGCCCATATCCTGCCGGCGTACGCGGGTCTGCTGATGGAGAAGGAGATCGAGTTCCTCAGCAAGCTCATGGAGAACCCGGAACGCCCGTTCGCCGCGATCATCGGCGGCGCCAAGGTCTCGGGCAAGATCAAGGTCCTGCGCAACCTGGTCGACAAGGTCGACATCCTCGTCATCGGCGGTGGCATGGCCAACACGTTCATGCTCGCGCAAGGCAAGGCAGTCGGAAAGAGCTTGGTCGAGCCGGATCGCGTCGAGGATGCGAAGGCGATCATGGAGTCTGCCGCCAAGCACGGCACCAAGATCATCCTGCCCATCGATGTGGTCGTGGCCAAGGAAGTCACCCGGGGCAGCGAGTACAAGACCCTCGCCGCGGACAAGGTGCCGGCCTCCTGGAACATCGTCGACATCGGCAAGCAGAGCATCGAAGCAATGCGCAAGGCTCTCGAGCCGGCCAGGACCGTCTTCTGGAACGGCCCCCTGGGCGTCTTCGAAATCCCGTCCTTCTCGGTCGGAACAAAGGAGATCGCCCGCTTCCTGGCGGGTCGGGCCCAGGCGGGTGCGACGGTCGTCGTCGGTGGCGGCGACTCCGTTGCCGCGGTCGAGCAGCAGGGCCTGGCCGACAAGATGACCCATATCTCAACGGGCGGCGGCGCGTCGCTGGAATTCCTCGAGGGCAAGGAGCTGCCCGGCGTCGCCATCCTGCTCGATCGAAAGTAGACGGAGAAGCTGATGACAGCAATCGATTTGATCGAAGCCCGCCAGATCATCGACTCGCGCAGCAACCCGACCATAGAGGTCGACGTCGTCCTGGTCGACGGTTCGGTCGGCCGCGCGGCGGTTCCGTCCGGCGCCTCCACGGGCGCCAACGAGGCGGTCGAGCTGCGCGACGGCGACAAGACGAAGTACGGCGGCAAGGGCGTGCTCAAGGCCGTTGCCAATGTTCGCGAGATCATCGCCCCCGAGCTGCTCGGCACCGACGCGTCCGACCAGGCCGGCCTCGACGCCGCGCTGATCGCCCTCGACGGCACCCCGAACAAGGGCAAGCTCGGCGCCAACGCGATCCTAGGCGTCTCTCTTGCGGCGGCGCACGCGTCCGCTGCCAGCTACGAGATGCCGCTCTACCGCTACCTCGGTGGCGTTGGCGCCCGCATCGTGCCGGTTCCTTTCTTCAACATCCTCAACGGCGGCAAGCACGCCGTGAACTCCACGGACTTTCAGGAGTTCATGGTCGCGCCCGTGGGCGTCGCGACCTTCGCCGACGCGCTTCGGGCAGGCTCGGAGGTCTTCCATGCCCTCAAGTCGATCCTGAGCGCCGAAGGCTTCTCCGTCGGCCAGGGCGACGAGGGCGGCTTCGCGCCGTCGCTGCCGTCCAACGAGGCCGCGGTCGAGGTCATCCTCCGCGCCATCGAGAAGGCCGGCTACAAGCCCGGCGACGAAGTGGCGATCGCGCTCGACCCGGCCACCAGCTCGGTCCTTGTCGAAGGCACCGGTACCGGCGATGTGACCGGTCAGTATCTCCTCGAGCGCGAGGGCCGCACCCTCGACTCCGGCCAGCTCATCGACCTCTGGGAGAAGTGGATCGCCAAGTATCCGATCATCTCCCTCGAGGACGGCCTGGCCGAGGACGACTGGGCGGGTTGGGCCGAGCTGACCAAACGTCTCGGCTCCAAGGTCCAGCTCGTCGGCGACGACCTCTTCGTGACCAACCCCGACTACATTGCGCGTGGTATCCGTGAGTCGTCCGCCAACTCGGTCCTGATCAAGCTCAACCAGATCGGCACGGTCACCGAGACCGTCGACGCTATCGCGATGGCACGCCGGGCCGGCTGGACCGCTATGGTCAGCCACCGCTCGGGCGAGACCGAGGACACGACCATCGCCGACTTCGTCGTGGCCATGGGCACGGCCCAGATCAAGACCGGCGCCCCGTCCCGCTCGGAGCGCGTCGCCAAGTACAACCGCCTCCTCCGCATCGAGGAAGAGCTCGGCAGCGCCGCCCTCTACCTCGGCCGCCAGTCCCTCGCAGGCGTCAAGCCGTAGCGGCCCGCACCATCGCCCGGTCAATCGCCAAAGCGGCCGGTCCTTCGGGGCCGGCCGCTTCTAGGTGAGGTCAAGCCGTTCCGCGGCTGCCCGGAAGCTCCAGGTCGGAAGTCCGTGCCAGGCGTTGGCCTTTACCGCGCCGCGTCGACCAGGCATCATTCGCCGGCGTCTGCCGAGACGTGTCCGTCAACCTGGGAGGGATCGCCGATGAACATGCGCGACGCCTGGGAAGCCGAAGCCGCGAACTGGATCGCGTGGGCCCGGACCCCGGGCCATGACAGCTACTGGCGGTTCCACGCCGAGCGCTTCTTCGAGCTGCTGCCACCGGCTCCGTGCGACATCCTGGACGTCGGCTGCGGAGAAGGCCGGCTGGCCCGCGACCTCAAGAAGCGTGGCTACTCCGTCCGTGGCGTCGACGCCTCCCCGACGCTGATCGAGCACGCCAGGGCCGCCGATCCGGCCGGTGACTACCGACTGGCCGACGCGGCGGCCCTCCCGTTCGGCGACGAATCCGTACCCCTCGCGACGGCGTTCATGTCTCTCCAGGACATCGACGACATGCCGGCAGCGGTTCGAGAGATGGCTAGGGTGCTCGTCCCGGGCGGGCGGCTCTGTCTGGCGATCGTCCACCCCATCAACTCGGCCGGCGGTTTCGAGACACTGGAGCCCGATGCCGCCTTCGTCATCCACGGCTCGTACTTTGAGCGGCGCCGCTACGCGGACACGTTTGAGCGTAGTGGCCTCAGGATGACGTTCACCAGCGAGCACCGCCCTCTGCAGGACTACTTCGGAGCGATCGAAGCGGCGGGCCTGCTGGTCGAGCGGCTCGTCGAGATCCCCGACACGACTCCCGGGCGGATCCTTCATCGCTGGCAGCGGCTGCCGCTGTTCCTCCACCTGCGTGCGGTCAAGCCGGACAGGGGCTGAAATCCTCGGCTGAGTCCGTCAACTCGAGAGGGTCCACGGCTGCAAATAGCCACCGTCTGCCGCGCCAACTCCGACTCGGAGAGCGTGCGTCGCAGCTCGGCCACGATGATCGGCCCCCGCTCGTTGCCCCTCCGGCTCCAATGCACCGCCCGAATTCAATCTCCGGCGGCTGGACCAGCGGCGGCCCGAGTCTACTCGACGGCCACGCCCGTCTCGTTGGCGCCGCCGGCCTTCTCGAGGAACGACGCGGCGGTGATCTGCGTGCGATTGACCAGGACTAGGCCGAAGTGGCTGATGACCCGGCGATCGGCCAGCGAACGAGCCGTGACGTCGACCAGGGCAACGAAGCGCGGCTCGGCGGTGTCGACGAAGTTGGCGATGTCCGTCTCCACGAACGCGAAGATCGTGCCGGTGAGGGTGTGGCCGGCGGTGAATATGACCAGCTGGCGCGGGACTCGCTCCATGAGCGGCCGGTCCATGCCTCCGACCGGGCCGGTCGGGGCCGCCGAGGCGTCTTCAGCGCTCTGGCCTACGAACGTGATCTCGTCCTGGTTGACCATCAGCTCGGGCACGACAAGGTTCGTCGGCTCGCCGTTGCGCCGCAGCAGCCGAGCGTCGGTGAGTCGGACGAAGCCGCGGTTGTGGTTGATCAGGTCCGAGAGGCGACCGAACCGAAGAAGCGAGATCTTGCCCGTCACGCGCAGGTGCGGCCCGACAAGCTCGATGACTTCGAACTTCTCCTCTCCGCCCTGGCCGAGCGGGTCGAGTGGGTCGAACCCCGGAGGACTTGTACCCCAGCCCGACATTGGATTCCTCCATGCGATCGGCAGTGGATGCGATGCAGATACTACGGCACGTCTGGTCGGCCTCCCAGCCTGGGCCCCCTGCGCGAGCGTTTGCGGCGAGCGAGCCGTTCCAGCGGCGTCAGGCGAGACGGATAGCCGGCAACTCGATCCAGAGTCGAGCGCCGCCCTCGGCCCGGTTCTCCGCGCCCACGCGCCAGCCGTGGGCCTCGGCGAGCGCTCGCACGATCGACAGTCCGAGGCCGCTCGTTCCCGTACCGCGGCTTCGCGACGGATCGGCCTGGTAGAACCGCTCGAAGATGCGCGCCAGGGACTCGGCCGGAATGCCCGACCCAGTGTCCTCGACGGCCAGCCGAACGACGGGCTTCGGGGGACCGACTCGGCCGGCTGCCATGACCCCGTGCGGGCCGGATGCGCTGGCGGTCACGCGAACCGAGCCGCCCTCCGGAGTGTGGCGCAGGGCGTTGTCGACGAGAGCGCCGATGACCTGGCGGAGCCGATCCGGGTCCGCCTCGACAACGATCCCCTGCGCGGCATCGACCGAGAGCGTGATCGAGTTGCCTGCGGCACGGGCCTCGAAGCCCGCGGCGACCGACTCGAGCACAGCCCCGACGTCGAGCCGGCGGCGCTCAAGGGGAAGGTGCCCTCCTTCGGCCAGGCTGATCGTCCGGAGGTCGTCCACTATCCGAGCCAGGACGCGCGATTGGTCGCGGATGGTCTCGATGTGGCGGCGCTCGGGCGTGTAGACGCCGTCGAGGATCGCGCTGGAGGTGGCGTCGATGACCGCCAGCGGTGTCTTGAGCTCGTGGGCCGCGTCCTGGAGAAAGTGGCGCCTGGTTTCATCGGCCGCCTGTAACTCGGCGGCCATGGAGTCGAAGGTGCGGCCCAGCTGTCCGAACTCATCGCTCCGCCCCGCCATACCCGACCGCCGACCGAGGTCCCCGCGGGCGACGGCGGCAGCAGCCTTCTCCAACTGGGTTAGCGGTCGCACGAGCCTGCCCGCGGCGAGCAGACCGAACATGGACGCGACGGCGGCCGCGGCGACGGCAGCCAGGAGTAGCCGGATGATCGTGATCTGCTGGGCGTGACCGATGTTCAACGGGCCGGCGGCCGGCGCCGGGGCTGGAGTCACGGCGGGATGTGGCGCCGCTGCAGTGGCGGCCAAAGTCGCCTGCCCGGCTACGTCGCCGGACTCGCCGTCGCCACTCGACGCGGGTGAGAGGGCAGTGGCGATAGGCTGACCGCCATCGTTGTCGGTGTCGATGTCTGAGAAACCCTGGTTCACGATCGGTGGCGTAGCGAGGGCGATTACGGCGGCAGTGGCAAGCGCAACGAGGGCGAACCCGATGGCGATTCGCCAGCGCAGGCTCACGTCCCCTCTTCCGGCATCAGGCCTGGTCGACCGGGCGGGCGGCTCGATACCCCACGCCCCGGATTGTCTCCACGTATGATCCGCCGTCTCCTCGGAGGCCCAGCTTGGCGCGGAGGTTCTTGACGTGGCTGTCGATCGTCCTGTCGAAGGTGTCGAACGACTCGCCGAAGACCCGCTGGCCGATCTGCTCGCGCGTCCAGACCCTGCCGGGCTGCTCTGCGAGCGCAGCCAGGACGTCGAGTTCGGTTCGAGTCAGCGGCACGCTCGCCCCTGCGTGCGAGACGTCTCGAGCATCCAAATCAATAATGAGATCGAAGAAGAGGATGGTCGGCCGCGGAGGCGGAGCCTCATCCGTGGAGCCGGTAGCAGCGCTGCCGGCTGGTCGACCGAAGCGCCTCAGTACGGCCCCTACTCGGGCGACTACCTCACGTGGCTCGAACGGCTTGGTGACGTAGTCATCGGCGCCGAGTTCCAGGCCCGCCACCCGGTCGATGACGTCGTCCCGGGCGGTGAGCATGACCACTCCGACATTCGATCCCTCGCTGCGCAGTGCGCGCAGGACGTCGAAACCGGAGCGCAAAGGCAGCATCACATCGAGCACGAGCAGGTCCAGCCCGGCCGTTCGCGCGAGCGTCAGGGCGACCTCGCCATCGGGTGCCTCGAGCACCTCGTAGCTCTCTCGCTCGAGGTAGGCCCGAACGACCTCTCGGATATGAGGCTCGTCATCGGCGACGAGAATCCGGGATCCCATGGGCACACGATAGCTCAGCGGGGCGGCTAATGGCGCAGCAGAGCTAGTTCCGTCCATCAATTGGGCCCTCGTCGCGACTTCACGAGGCATTGAAGACCTCCTTGGAGCGGCGGGGTTGTGCTAGTCAAGCGTCGGTCCCGGGCGGTCGGCGTTGACGCGGCTGCCCGGGAATGCGAGTGGAGCGCGGGTGATCAACGGGCTCTGGCCGACCGGCCGCGCCGACTCGGATCGCGAGAACCGAGCGGAGATGGAGACGACGATCCGGTAGACGAGCAGGAATACGGCGGCGGCGCCGGGCACCAGGTACAGCCAGAAGGCCCACACCGACCCGCTGTCGGAGCCGGACATCACGCCGTGGCCGATCGCGCCGATGAACACCAGGAATGTCAGGTAGTGGAGCAGGCGCCACGCCCGCTGGCCGATCTGGCGACGAACGTAGAAGCTCGCCGTCACGACCGCGAGGCCGTAGAAGGTCAGCTGGCCGATTCCGACCCACGTCGCCGCGTATGGCGAAGCGAACGGGACGAGGATCGCGCGCGGCGTGAAGGCGAAGCTCTGGTCCGCCGACAGGATGACGGCGTGGAGGGCGGCCAGTACGAAGCCGACTACCGCCAGATCTTTGTGCAGTGCGAAGCTCACGGGCCGGTGGGCTATCGCGTCGAGGATCTTGGTCGACAGCAGCAGGCCGTACAGGACCGAGCCGGCCACGACGAGGTAGGCGAGGAAGCCGAGGGCGCGCACGGTGTACCACGCGAGGAGGCCCGGCTGGAGCGCGGCGACCGCACCGAGACGTCGAAGCGCGGTCGGCGCTGTTGCGCCAAGGACGCCACCTATGACGAGGGCTGCGATGACCCACATGGCCAGGCGCACCAGTCTGGGCAGCCCGCGGTAGACCGGGCCGCCGGCCCTGGTCGGGCGTGGCCCGGATTGGCGCGCCGCCGGGTCGGCGAGCGGTCGAAGAGGCAGAGGCGGCCGGTCAGGCTCGAGAGGGAACATGGTGGTCTCCTCAGTTGCCCAGCAGGGCGAGTGTCTGGGGCAGGGCGACGGCCTCGCCCTTGTCGGTCAAGATGACGGCGCCCCGGACGCGAGCGCGCTCGAGGAGGGCGAGTCCCTCGTAGCTGCCGGCTATCACCGCAGCTTTGGCGAGCCCTTCGGCGCGGAGCGCGGAACCGGCAATCACCGTCGCCTGAACCACATCGGTGGCGGCCGGCCTGCCGGTGCGAGGGTCGATGAGGTGGTGACTCAGGCCCCCGTTCACGATCCAGCGGTGTATCGAGGTTCCGGAGGTGGCCACTCCCCACTGACCGGGCACGCCATTCGTAGCCGTCAGGCGCAGCACGGCCAGGGACGTGTCGGGTGTGCGCGGGTCGTCCACCGCGACTTCCCAGGTCTTGCCCGGGGCGCAGCGGATCGCGAGGTCGCCGTCCGCATCGACTATTGCGCTCGGCCACTCGGAAAGGAGACGGAGGGCCCGATCGGCGATCCAGCCCTTGCCCACGCCGTCGAGGTCGAAGCGCAGGCCGGGTTGGCGGCGCACCACCGCCGAACCGCGACGACGGGACACCAGTGACCAATCGAAGGCGTGCGAGAACCGATCGTTCGGTTCGTCGGCCAGCCCCTCGGCTGCCAGGCGGGCGTCGAGGAGGGTGATGTCCGCCAAGCCTTCCGTCGACTCGGTGATCATGCGTCCGGCTCTGAGGACGGCGGCAAGAGTCGGGCGGAGGGGGACTTCGTCGCGCAGATCCGAGTTGAGGACCGAAAGGTCGGACGTCTCCGAGTGCCTGGTAATCCGCGCCGCCCAGCGCCCAATCCGCTCGGCCACGAACGCGGTCGCGGCGCCGGCCTCGTCGCGACGCTCGTCGTCTGCGTCGAGGTGGAGCACGAGCCGGCCGCCCATCGAGAAGGCGGCGTGGCTGAACGGGACGATCGGCTCGACGCTCGTGGTCGTGCCGTAAATGGGCCCCCAGAGGGGAGACACGGTCGGCTGGGCGTTGTCGCGCCCCCGCCCGAGCGGCCGCGAACCTCGAAGGTCTCGCTTGGTGATCACGGCACGACCTTGCCAGATTGCGTGGTCTTGACGATGACGGCCTTCTGCGCAGGCGCGGGAACTGTAGTCACGACCGTGACCGGCTTAGGCGCCGCCGGGTCGATGACCTTGGCTCCTGGAGGCGCCGTCTGGCCTGCCTGTAGCTGGATGTAGGTGATCGGCCGCTGGATCGCGATCGACGCCCCGGTTGCGCCCGAAACAGCCTGCTGGGCGTTCGCCGGCGGGAGCAGCACTGCCCTGGGCGGCACCACTATTCCCGTAACGATGGCCGACAGCGCAGCGAGTCCTGCCGCACCAAGCGCGAGTCGCATCGGCTTCGGGTCAGGCCTGGCCTTTGGGGCGTGGGTGACAGGCGGAGAGGGCGCCCGCCGCACCAGGGGAGGCGGCTCGAGTCGGGCGAAGTTCGGATCGTCCATCAGTTGTCGCCGCCACCATTGTCGTCGCCGTGAACGGACGGCACGACAACGTGGATCGCCGGTGGCTGCTGAGCCGGAGGCTGTGTCTTCGTGACGTGGATGACCTGCGGGGACTGCACCGGGTTGACGTACACGATCTCCGGGCCGAGCGACGCCGTCGCCGCCGGCGTTCCGATCGTCGCGGTTGCCTGGGACGTGGTCTGCTGTGCGGCCGCGTAGCCCTGCACGACGAAGGCCCCGGCCACTGTGGCAATCGTGGCGACGCCGGCGATGGTCACACCCAAGCGATGGATCGAGTTCATCGCGATCTCCTGCCTATCGAAGTCTGGCGACCCATTACCTGCGCTCTTCGCGATTCGGGCCGTCGGGCCGAGAATGAATCTCGGCCCTGGGCGTGGAACGACCGTGAAGCGGCAGAGGAGGCGCTATGGACGTTCGGTGGAGCTTGCTCAGGTGAGACCAGACGGCCGCCGGGTCCTGGCGCAGCGTCAGCTACGGCTTGCCTGACTGGGTGGTGACCACGGCCGGCGGCGGCGGGATTATCGCCGTGGCCAGCTCGGGCGTTGGGGCTGCCCTGGTGCCCCGGAATCGAACGGGCCAGGTCTTTCGACCTGGCCCGGTATTGGTGCGAGTGCGCGGGAGCTTAGCCCTTGGGCTTCTTCTCGGCCTTCGCCGCGGGCTTCTCAGCCTTGGCGGCGGCCTTAGCCGGAGCCTTGGCGGCGGCCTTAGCCGGAGCCTTGGCGGCGGCCTTTGACGCGGGCTTCTCAGCCTTAGCGGCGGCCTTAGCCGGAGCCTTGGCGGCGGCCTTCGCCGCGGGCTTCTCAGCCTTGCCGGCGGCCTTAGCCGGAGCCTTGGCCGCGGCCTTAGGCGTGGGCTTCTCAGCCTTGCCGGCGGCCTTCGCCGGAGACTTGGTCGCGGGCTTCTCAGCCTTGCCGGCGGCCTTCGGAGCGGCTGGAGCCGCGGCGACCGGAGTGGTCTCCGCGCGTGCCGTCCTCGACAGTGCGGCCTTGGCCTTGCCGGCGGCGGTTTGCGGGCCCTTTGCTTTGGTGGCCTTGCCGGAGGCGATGCGGGTCCGTGCGGCCTTGACGGCTGCGGCGGAGCCCGTGGTCTTGGTCGCGCGGGTGGTCTGCACCGCGGTTCCCGCGGCCAGGGCATTCAGCCTGAGGACCAGGCGCGATTTGCGGCGGGCGGCGTTGTTGGGGTGGATCGCCCCGACCTTCGCGGCCTTGTCGAGCGCGCTCATCGCCTCGGCCAACGCGGTCGCGGTATCGCCTTCGCTGGCGCCGCTGGCGACCTTGATGGCGTTCGTGGCGTACGTCTTCGCCGCGCTCCTGCGCGGTTGATTGATGGCCCGCCGGCGCTCTGCCTGGCGGACCCGCTTGATCGCTGACGGCGTGCGGGCGCCGGTCCAGCCTCGGGGCGTCTTGGCCAAGTTCGAAGACCTCTATGCTGCAGAAGGAAGGCGACAGGCAACCGAAACTGGGCCGACTGACGCGACGGTTGATGGTAGCAGAGTCCTGTGTACACGCGCAGGCGCGTGACCGAAGTCGGCCTTCGGGGATCAGGCGGGGGAAATCGTGGTCGGCAGCACCAATTCGGTACTGTCGGGCAGAGCTCTACAGGCCGCATAATCGCCGGGCATACAAACGAATGCTGCCACCTGGAGGATCCAGTGAAGGTCATCGATGTCGAGGGGATCGGCCCCGTCTATGCCGAACAGCTCGAAGCCGTCGGAGTGAGAACGACCGACGATCTGCTCGAGCGGGGCGCCACCGAAAAGGGTCGCGAGGAGCTCGAGAAGGCGTCGGGCATCGGCCACGCTTTCATCCTCAAGTGGGTCAACCGCGTCGACCTGTATCGCATCAACGGCATCGGCTCGGAGTACTCCGACCTGCTCGAGGTCGCCGGCGTCGACACCGTGCCGGAGCTGGCTCAGCGCAACGCCGTCAACCTCACCGAGACCCTCGCCGAAGCGAACGCGGCCCGCAACCTCGTCCGTCGCCTGCCCACCGTGGAGATGGTCACAGCCTGGATCCAGGAAGCCAAGACGCTGCCGCGGATCGTCCAGTACTAAGTGGAGTAGCCCTCGGGACCGTGTCGCCAGGGCGGTGGCGACCTGGGGTCCCGCACCAAGCCGCGTGCAAGTCTGGGCACGGCCGGGTTTAGTCAGGCGGGAGTGTCGGCCGACGTTGTGAGCGCGTCCAGCGCGTCGACGAGGGCGGCTCTCAACCGATCGTGCTGCGGGCCCAGCGCCGACCCTGCGTCGCTCCAGCACTCCTGTGGGTAGTGCCATACCGGCCTGCCGACGAGTTCCGGCGGCTCCCAGTCATACCGCGGCCATACGTGCGCGTGCAAGAACGCGTCCCTATTGCCGAGGATCTCGATGTTGACGCGCCGAAAGGCCGGGTCCAGACCGCGACACGCGATCTCGACGGCTTCGGCCAGGCGATCGAGATCGGCGAGGTACAGGAGGCGAGCCTGCCGCGCCAGGTCGCTCAGCCGCGTGATCTGGGGATCGTCCGCGAGCAGCACGCAGTAGCCGGGGAGGAATTGCGGGTCGCCCATGACCGCGAAGCTGCGGTTCAGCCGCCGCAGTACGTTTGGGTTCTCGCCCCGCAGCGCCGCCCCGATCCGATCCGCCCGCCAGTCGTCGCCGGTCGTCATGCCGCCCTCCATTCCGTCGATTGATGCCACCCCGAATCGTATCGCCTGCTTGAGCGGCCGTCCCCGCTAAACTCCAACGCGTGACCATTCCGCAAGACCGGCTGCGCAACTTCTCGATCATCGCCCACATCGACCACGGCAAGACGACCCTGTCCGACCGGCTGCTCGAGCTGACCCACACCGTCGACGCGCGGCAGATGACGAGCCAGATGCTCGACTCCATGGACCTGGAGAAGGAGCACGGCATCACCATCAAAGCCCGGGCGGTGCGGCTCGAATACACCGCCGCCGACGGCCTGGTGTACGGCCTCAATCTGATCGATACCCCCGGCCACGTCGACTTCAGCTACGAGGTCAGCCGCAGCCTGCAGGCCTGCGAAGGCGCAATCCTGGTGGTCGACGCCACCCAGGGGATCGAGGCTCAGACGCTCGCCAACGTCCACCTCGCTCTCAAGCAGAACCTGACGATCATCCCCGTCCTAAACAAGATCGACCTGCCTTCGGCCCAGCCCGATGTGGTCATCGAGGAGCTCGAGAGCGTCCTGGCTATGCCACGCGAGGAAGTGCTGCTGGCATCGGCCAAGGACGGCACCGGAGTGGCAGAGATCCTCGAGGCAATCGTGCAGCGCATTCCGCCACCCAAGGGCGACCCGGACGCGCCGGTTCAGGGCCTCATCTTCGACTCGCACTACGATGCCTACAAGGGCGTGGTGGTCTACGTCCGGCTCGCCCAGGGCACGTTGCGTGCCCACGACAACATCCGCCTCATGGGTTCCGGAGCAGAGGCCGAGCTAATAGAGTTGGGCTTCTTCAAGCCTCAGCAAGTGTCCATGCCGGAGCTGCGGGCGGGCGATGTGGGATACGTGGCCACCGGCCTCAAGAGCGTGCGCGAGGCGCAGGTGGGCGACACCGTCACGACCGTCGCCGCCCCGGCGGACCGTCCGCTGGCAGGCTACCAGCCGGCCAAAGCCCTCGTCTTCGCGGGTATCTACCCGATCGTCGGCTCCGAGTATCCGAACCTGCGCGACGCGATGGAGAAGCTGCATCTCAACGACGCCAGCTTCTCGTTCGAACCCGAAAGCTCGGTCGCGCTCGGCTTTGGCTTCCGCTGCGGGTTCCTGGGCCTGCTCCACATGGAGATCGTCGAGGAGCGGCTCGAGCGCGAATTCGGCCAGGAGCTGATCGCCTCGGCGCCCTCGGTCGAATACCAGGTGGTGCTCATCAACGGGCAGGGAACCATCATGGTCGACAACCCTTCAAAGATGCCGGATGCCGGCCAGATCGAGGAGATACTCGAGCCCTGGGTCAAGCTCGGGATCGTGACACCCTCCACCTACATCGGCACGCTCATGGAGCTGACCAAGAACCGGCGCGGGGCGTTCCTGGGCATGGAGTACCTCGACCCGAAGCGCGTCCTGCTCAACTTCGAGTTGCCGCTCGGCGAGGTCATCGTCGATTTCTACGACCAGCTCAAGACTCGAACTCAGGGCTACGCATCGATGGACTTCGAGGAGATCGGCTACCGAGCCGCCAACCTGGTCAAGGTCGACGTCCTCGTCGCGGGCGAGCCCGTCGACGCCCTGTCGGTCATCGTCCACCGAGACCGGGCCCAGGCGATCGGCCGCGAGCTGGTCCATCGACTGCGTGGCCTGATCCCGCGGCAAATGTTCGAGATCGCCGTCCAGGCCGCCATCGGTTCCAACGTCATCGCCCGCGAGACCGTCGCGGCAATGCGCAAGAACGTCCTGGCCAAGTGCTACGGCGGCGACATCACCCGCAAGCGCAAGCTGCTCGAGAAGCAGAAAGAGGGCAAGCAGCGCATGAAGCGGGTCGGGTCCGTCGAGATCCCGCAGGAAGCGTTCCTGGCGGTTCTTCGAATGGACGAGGTATGACGGCCGAAACGGTCCGGGTCCTCATCGCCTCCGGCTTCTTCATGGTCCTGATGTTGCTGCGCCTCGAGGCAGGCCGGTTCGGCACGGCCGAGTTCGATGAGCCGGGCCGACGCCGGCGCGGCTTCTTGACGCGACTCTCCTGGTACCTGATCGGTCTGGCACTCGTGGCGGCGCTCTACATCGTCCACCCCCAGCCGCATGACGTGCTGTTCCTGTTGGTCGGGCACCGATCCGACGTCCTCCTTTTCGGGGCGATCCTGGCCGCTCTCGGCCTGGCGCAGGCAGCGGCGCTCGCCTGGTTGCGCTACGGGTATCTCCGGTACCCGCCGGCCGCGGCCTATCCGGGCGCGGCTCTCAACTCCATTGCCACGGCCCTCATCGATGAGGCGGCTTTTCGCGGAGCGCTGCTCGGGACGCTGGTCGCGATCGGGCTGCCCGACGGCGTCGCCATCCTGGTCGCGGCCCTGGGCTACGTCCTGGTCACGCGCTCGGCTGCGCCGGGGCGGCACCGCTCGCTGCTCCTGGTGTCGCTCGGCATGGGTCTGGTATTCGGCTGGGCCACGCTCGCGACCGGCGGGATCGGCGCGGCCATCATCGGCCACGCCGTTGCTTCGTTCGCGCTGTTCGTGTGCACCGGCCACGCCGGGCAGGTCCCCCCTGCCGGCAACGAGCCGGACGAGCTCGAGGCGAGGCGTCGGCTGCCCGAGGGCTGGCAGGACACCCGACGGCCGCTCGTCCCGGGTCGTGGCGCAGAATCTCAAGGCTTCGCCGAGCAGATCGAGCTTTCGGGTTTCGTCGATCGCGCCGAACGACGGGCGGCCGAGGCCGGTCGTTCACGGGGCATCGTGGCCCGAGTCCGTGGCAGCGGGCGAGCCAGGCCGCAGCCAGAGCGGCGGAGCGCGCGGTAGTCCCAGCCTGGAGCCTGGCCGCGCTCCGGCAGCGCACGGGCTACGCTGGCGACGTGAACGAAATCCGGCCTCACTCGGACGCTGGGGCCACGAGTGAGGCCCTCCCGGCATACGGAGAGCCTCAACCCCCGGTGGCGTTGTACGTCCACCTGCCCTTCTGCGTCGCTCGCTGCCCCTACTGCGACTTCGTCGTCTACGCCGGCGGTGATGCCCGCGGGCCGCGAGCCCGAACCGAGCGTCTCTACGAAGCCGTCGGCCGCGAATTGGAACTCCGTGCAGATGAGCTGGATATCGGGTTCGGGCCCGACCGACCGCCGCTCCGCAGCGTCTACTTCGGTGGCGGAACCCCGTCGCTGGTCCCCGCAGAGTGGCTCGAGCGGTTGATGGCCGTTGCTCGGGCGCGGTTCGGCGTCGCCCCGGATGCGGAGGTGACCATCGAGGCCAACCCGGGCCCCGACGAGCGTGGCGACCTGGCCGCCTTCCGTCGAACCGGGGTGACGCGAATCTCGTTCGGTGCGCAGAGCATGGATGCAGGCGAGCTCCGACGCATCGGCCGGCACCACTCCCCGGAGGACGTGGCCGCGGCCCTTGCCGGGGCACGGGCGGCGGGCATCGGCTCGGTCAACCTGGATCTGCTGTACGACATACCCGGCCAGTCGCTTGTTGCCTGGGAAGCGACCCTGCATGCAGCCCTGGCCCTCTCTCCCGACCATCTCTCGCTCTACGCCCTGACCCTCGACGATCCCGACGAGGAGGGGATTACCGGCATAGATGGCGACCATCTGCCGACTGCGCCGGGCGCGCGCCGCTGGCGCGAGCGGGCTCGGACCGATCAGGACGACGATCGTGCGGCGGAGCAGTACGGCCGGGCGACGGACCTGCTCGCGGCCGACGGCTGGCGAGGCTACGAGATCTCCAACTGGGCCCGGCCCGGTCGTGAGAGCCGCCACAACCTGGCCTACTGGCAGCGGGCGCCTTACGAGGCCGTCGGTCCGGGAGCTCACGCCTTCAATGGGGTCACGCGCCGGTGGAATGCCGCGGCAATGGGGCCCTACGTAGCCGCCCTGGTCCCGGAACGAGGCCGAGCCGGCGCTACGGCAGCGCAGCCGGGGTCCGGCCCGGCATCCAGTCTGCCCCCCGGCGGCTGCGAGGTCCTCACGGCCGAAACAGCGGCTGCGGAGCAGCTGATCCTCGCCCTGCGCCTCGACTCCGGCATCCCCGAGGCTGCGGCCGCGCGACCACCGCTGTCGGGCGTTCTGGACTGGGCCGAGTCGGCCGGGCTGCTCGAACACGCGGATGCCGATGGCGAGCCTCGCCTGCGGCTAACCACGAAGGGCCGGCTCCTGAGCAACGAGCTATTCGCCCGCCTCCTGTGAGGCTGGGCCCACCCTTCGCCTCAACCCGGCCGATCTGCATCCCTCTGCGGTGGGTGCCTCTGTCTCGCCTCCGGCCCATGTGGCGTGTCAAGGACGGAGATCCGCACCAGCCCGACCGGCACTGTCGACCACTCGTCCGGACGCCCGATCACGACCCGTTGGTGAGGCAAGAATCGGCCTCTCGATCGTGGTTACCTGCACCAATAGGCCCTGTCCACCACAAATCGCAGGGTTGTCGCCCGGGAGATATTTGTTGTATCTTCCGCTAAACGAGTTTGTTTATTACTGCCCGCCCAATCGGTCGACCGGTCTCACACTCGGGCCCAACGAGGAACGACTGCCGATGGCTATCCCTGGCGAAGGTGGAGTCGCTCAGGCCGAGATTCGTCGACGAAACTTGAGCCGGATGCTGCGCGAGCTGCATCTTGGCGGCCCGCTGTCCCGGTCGGAACTCGCGGCTGAACTGAACCTCAACCGCAGCACCGTCGCGTCGCTGATCGGGGAGCTGTCCGGACGCGGGCTCGTCTGGGAACGAAGTCGGACCAAGGGCCTGCCACAGGCGCCCGGACGACCATCTCCAGTCGTGGAACTGCGACGCGACGGACCTGGAGCGCTGGCCATCGACCTATCTACCGACTGGATCGGCGCTGCGGTCATCGGCCTCGGGGGCGCGGTCATCAGCTCGACGCGGCGCGATCGCTCTCTGGCCAACTCGGATCCTGTCCAAATCGTGAACGAGCTCCAGAGCCTTGCCGGGCCGCTGCTCGCAGGGCTGAGCGATGGACCGCGCGTCGTCGCAATCGGTGTGTCCGTTCCGGGTGCTGTTCGTGCTGAAGATGGGCATCTCCATCATGCCCCCAACCTCCGCTGGCGGGACGTGCCGCTGGGAAGCCTTATCCACGAGCAATTCCGGGACCTCAACGTTCCCGTATTCGTAGACAATGACGCCAGCCTGGCCGCTTCCGCGGAGCATTCGCGCGGATCTGGCCGCGGGTCAAACGATTTCATCTGTTTGTGGGGTGAAGGCGGGATTGGGGCTGGTATCGTCGTGGGCGGCCGCTCGTTAACTGGAGCGGCAGGGTATGCTGGCGAAGTCGGCCACATCACTGTGGACCCGAACGGTAATCTTTGCCATTGTGGCGCTCGCGGTTGCTGGGAGGCTGAGGTGGGCGAGGAAGCACTTCTTCGTCGGTCTGGGCGGGATCCCCTTGGTGGCACGCGCGCGCTTGCCGATCTTCTATCTGCGGCCGATCGAGGCGACAAGGTTGCTCTCGCGGCCTTGGCCGAGTCGGGTCGCTGGCTCGGCATTGGACTGGCGGGTCTTGTAAACGTGTTCAACCCGACCCGCGTTGCCCTGGGAGGGCTCTATTCACGCATCTTCGCGTATGTCAGGGAGGCCGTCGTCCGGGAGCTCGACTCACGGGCGTTGCCGGCGCCGCGCGCCATGGTCGAACTGACGACGGCCCTTCTCGGTGCCAACACGCTCCTGCTCGGCGCTGCCGAGCTGGCGCTGGCGCCGACCCTCTACGACCCGACGATTGGCCCGCTTGCGGGCGATTCCGCCCGGGTCGATCCCGACCGGTGGCTTCCCAGACGGGCGCCCCGTGTTGGGCAATCGGAACCCCAGGCCGAACCGGCAAGGAGGTGATGCCAGGCCCGATCGTCCGGGGCGACGCAGACGCGTCGCCTGGTAGAACGCCCAGACATCCGGCTGACCAAGCCAGATAGGCGTCACGAAACATCTTAAGAGGAGATGAGGAGTTGTTGAACACTCGGAAACTCGCAGCGTCCATCGTCGCGGTAGCGGCGATCGTGGCGGGC
The DNA here is from genome assembly GCA_003171255.1 of Chloroflexota bacterium. Lineage (GTDB taxonomy): Bacteria > Chloroflexota > Limnocylindria > Limnocylindrales > CSP1-4 > Fen-1039. The sequence continues at coordinate 91,133 of PMYK01000041.1, read as the reverse complement.
TGCTCGTCATCGACGGCCACTCCCACCGCGCCGGCAGCTGCCTCCGGTGCGACCGGGGCCGGCATCAGCGTCACGTCCTTCGACGCCAGCTTCTCTGCCATGGCGCAGCTCAAGAGCGTCGGTGGCAGCGGCCTGGTAGCCGTGATCCTGCCCGACGTGACTACGTCGGCGCGGTACACCACCTATGACGCCCCGTATCTCAAGCAGGCATTCGACGCCGCTGGCTATGCCGCGTCCGATTACAAGATCGATAACGCCTCCGGCACAACCAACACCGAGGTCACGATCGCCCAGGCCGATATCACCGCCGGCGCCAAGGTCCTTCTCGTGGACCCGCTCGACGGACCGACCGGCAAGCAGATCCAGGCGCTGGCCGCAGCGGCCGGCATCCCGATGATCAGCTACGACCGCGCCACCTTCCAGGGCGACAAGACCTACTACGTCAGCTTTGACAACGTTCAGGTTGGCAAGCTGATCGGCCAGGGCTTCATGGATTGCGTCACCGCGTGGGGCATCACGAGCCCGAAGGTCTTCACCGTCGACGGCGGCCAGGACACCGACCCGAACGCGATCGACTTCGCCAAGGGCTACAACTCGGTGGTCTGGGGCCAGTCCGTTGCCCAGGTTGCTGATGGCGCCACCAACAGCGCCGGCATGACCCTTGTTCACGAGCAGCTCTCCCCCGGATGGGACAACGCCAAGGGCCAGGCCATCTTCCAGCAGGCGTACACCGCCAACACCGCAATCAACGCGACCATTGAGGCCAACGACGGCCTCGCCGGCGCTGTCATCACCGTCCTCAAGGGCGCTGGTGTTGCCGCCAAGAAGGTCCCGACCGTCGGTCAGGACGCCACTCTCACCGGTATGGAATACGTCCTCCAGGGCTGGCAGTGCGGCTCGGTCTACAAGCCGATCTACCTCGAGGCCCAGGCAGCTGTCGCGCTGGCCACCTACCTGCGCGCCGGCCAGACGGCTCCCGCCGCCCTCGTCAATGGCACCACCACTGATCCCTCCAACACCGCCGTCACCGAGCCGGCCGTTCTGCTAACCCCCTACTGGGTTACTTCGGCGAACATGGAGGCCACGGTCATCAAGGACAAGGCAATTGACCCGGTAACGCTTTGCGCCGCCGTCGGTGCCGATGTCTGCACCGCCGCTGGCATCAAGTAGACGCTAGTCGGCCGCGATAGCGCATACGCATTAGCGCATCGGGTTATCGCGACCTCGCCGTGTCGCACTCGCACCTCGCGGGTGCGACACGGCACTTTTCAGGACTGGGCCTGAAGACGGGCCCGAAACACCACTTCTCGGGTGGTCACGAAGGTACCCCGACCGAACAGCGCGAACGCAGATTGGAGTCATGGCAATGGAAGTATCGGGGCAGGAGGGGCTCACCAGAAGTGCTCTGGCCCCAGGTGGGCCGGCACTTGCGAATGCGTCGGACGGGGCAGAGCCACTGCTCCAGTTGCGGGGCATCAGCAAGCATTTCGGTGCGGTCCAGGCGCTGTTCCAGGTCGATCTGGACCTCCCGGCCGGACAGGTGACCGCGCTGTGCGGAGACAACGGCGCAGGCAAGTCCGTCCTGACCAAGACCATCGCCGGCATTCACCAGCCCGACCACGGAGAGATGCTCTGGGATGGCCGGCCGGTCCACATCCGGAGCCCGAGGGACGCAGCCTCGCTTGGCATCGAGACCGTCTACCAGGACCTCGCCCTGGCCGAGAACCTGGACATCGTCCAGAACATGTTCCTTGGTCGCGAGAGGCTGAACGGCCTCTTCCTCAATGAGGACTCCATGGAGCGATCTGCCGCAGAGACGCTCGCCGGCCTGCACGTGACCACAGTGCGCTCCATTCGCCAGCCCGTCGCCACGCTTTCAGGCGGTCAGCGCCAGGCGGTGGCGGTTGCCAAGGCCGTCATGTGGAACTCCAAGCTGGTGCTGCTCGACGAGCCCACGGCGGCCCTTGGCGTGGCCCAAACCAGAATGGTGTTGGACCTCATCAAGTCGCTCAAGGACCACGGCCTGGCCGTGATGGTCATCTCCCACAACCTCAACGACGTCTTCGAGATCGCCGATCGGATTGCCGTGCTTCATCTGGGCCGAATGGTCGCCCAGGATCGCATTTCGGCCTTCGACAGGCAGACCGTGGTGGACTTCATGACGACCGGCGGGTCAGCCCGCGAGGTCGGCACTTCCGGCTCGGCCCGAGGGAGGAACTAACGATGCCTGGACTCGATGACGAACGCGGGGGCAGCAAGGCCTCCGACGACCTGGCGGCGCAGGCCGAGTTGGCGCCGGACCTCACCGCGGCCGCGGTCGATGTCATCCCGCCGGAGATCATGGCCCAGAGCCTCAGCGAGTATCTGAGGGGCTGGTTCGTCCGCGTCAAGAGCGGTGATGCCGGCGTTCTGCCGGTTGTCGCGGCCCTGGTCGTGGCCATCCTGGTCTTCCAGCTCATCTCGCCCAATCACGTCTACCTAAGCTCCGGCAACCTGGTCAACCTGTTTGCACAGAGCGCCGTCTTCATCGTCCTGGGCGTCGCCGAGATCTTCGTCCTGCTGTTGGGCGAGATCGACCTGTCGATCGGCTACGTCGCGGCCATCGGCGGCATTGTGACCGCTGAGCTGGTTCAACCTCAGGCGGCGCCTTCCGACTATCTGCACAACTGGCCCTGGTGGGGCGCGATCATCGCAGCGCTCACTGTCTGCGGCTTGATTGGCGCCCTTCACGGCTTGATCATCACCAAACTCAAGCTGCCGTCGTTCGTGGTCACGCTGGCCGGCCAGATGTTCTGGTTCGGCGTCATGATCATCCTCCTGGGCCCGGCCGGTGGCGTTTCCGTCACAAGCACCGTCGTGCCGGCGCAGGTGAACATCTACGGCATCGTCTACTCCTATCTGGACGTCCTGTTCAGCTGGGTCGGCCTGGGGGTCATCGTCCTGGTCATCGGCGGCTCGATGTGGATGCGTGACCACGAACGACGTCGCAGTGGGCTGGTCGCCCCGCCAATCGGTCTGACCGTCGCCAAGGTCGCCTTCATCGCCATTGCGGGCATCGCGGTTCTGGCCATCTGCAACGTCAACCGTAGCCACGGCAGCCTGGCGATCATCGGCGTGCCGTGGGTCGTTCCGCTCGTTCTCGCTGTCGTAGCTAGCGCCACGCTTCTCCTCGAGAGGACCCAGTTCGGACGGCACGTATACGCGACCGGCGGCAACCCGGAAGCGGCCCGCCGGGCCGGCGTCGGTGTGAACTCCATCCGCACCTGGGCCTTCGTGATCTGCTCGGCCATCTCCGGATTGGCCGGCATCATCTATGTCTCCCAGCTGGGTGGTATCACCACCAACATCAACGGCGGTCAGTACGTGCTCTTTGCCGTCGCTGCCGCGGTCATCGGTGGCACGAGCCTGATGGGCGGTCGCGGTCGCGCGATCCACGGCCTCCTTGGCGGCCTAACCATCGGGGCCATCTACAACGGCTTGTTCCTCCTCGGAATGCCGGTGGAGTACCAGTACATCGCCACCGGTCTCGTCCTTCTGGCGGCCGTTTCCGTCGACGCACTCGCACGACGGTCAACAACGTCTGGGAGCATGGCCCGCGTCTAGAGCCACTCGCTTCGACAACTCAATCGGCGCAGTTCATCGAGGCCGGAAGCTTGTCTTCCGGCCTCGATGCATGTCCAGCAGCTGATCGGCCGGTCGAGCCCGACCGTTGACACTCTGCCAGTGAGACTGCTACCATCCCCCAAAAGCAAGTTAGCACTCGCACAGTGAGAGTGCTAACGACCACCGGAGCCAGGCCGAATCGGGGATCGGCAGCCGGTCGCGGACCCTCAGCCTCCGGGCCGACGCCGCGCCGGACACCATTCACGAGCTTCGACCGCAAACCTGTGGGGAAATGGAGTCAGCAATGGCGCGACGGCCACGCCGCACCATCGGCTCGCTGGACGCCCGATCGGGCGAAATCCTGCGGGCCGTCATCGACGAATACGTTCTCTCGGCGACGCCCGTCAGTTCGGGTTCGCTCGTTACGCACTACCCCCTCGGCGTCAGCAGTGCGACCGTTCGCAACATCCTGTCCGACCTCGAGGCGATGGGCCTTCTCTCGCATCCTCACACCTCGGCCGGGCGTGTACCCACGGACGCGGGCTATCGCTACTACGTCCAGGTCCTGGCCGACGAGTGGTCCATTCCGCAGGTAGAGCAGCGCATGATCCGTCACCAGTTCGGCCAGGTGGAATTCGCGAGCGAACACTGGTTCCGCCTCGCCGCGAGCACGCTGGCCGCCAACACCGGCACCGCGGGCCTGGCCACGACCGCCAAGCCGCAGGCGGCACGCGTTCGGCGCGTTGACCTCGTCAGCGTCCAGGATCGCCTGGCGTTGTTGGTGGTTCTCTTCCGCGAAGGGACGATGAAGCAAACCCTCCAGAACCTGCCCAACTCCACGGACCAGGACCAGCTGGACCGAGTATCTGGACTGCTGAACGTGCTGTCCATCGAGCGCACTGCCGATGAGATAGACACTGCCCTGGCCGATCTTCCGCGGGGCGAGGGCGAGTCCGACGACCTGGAGTTGCTCTGCCGCATCGGAGAGGGGCTGGTGCGGACGATGCGCGAGTTCGACGCGGCCTTGATCGACGATCTCTTCAGCGATGGCCTTCTCAACGTCATGGCTGCTCCGGAGTTCGACCGCAGCGAAAAGGTCCGGCAGGTCTTCGCCGCCCTGGAGAACCGGAGCTACCTCGGTTCGCTCGTCGAGAGCGTAGCTAGAGCCGGCAGCATCCAGATCTACATCGGCCACGAGAACGGACCGCTCGAGATGCAGGACGTCTCGCTCGTCCTGGCACCTTACGGGCGGGTCGGCCGCGCCATCGGCGTAGTCGGCGTTCTCGGACCAACGCGTATGCCGTATGCCCAAGCGATCGCCTCTGTCGAGTTCGTCTCGGGGCTCATGAACGAGTTGGTGGAGCATCTATATGCCTGATCGACCGACCCACAGCCGAACTCATCACCGCGGCGCCGCGGGTGACTGGCCCGGTCAGCCCGCCGATAGCCCGTACCCCGGGCCGGCGTCGGGCGACGCGACGGTCGAGGAGCTCGAGGCCCAGCTCGAAACGGCAAAGGCCCTCGCGGCCGAGCACCTGGCCGCGCTCCAGCGCACCGCGGCCGACTTCGCCAACTTCAAGCGACGCACGGCGGAGGACCGCGAGCGCGAATTCGGACTGGCCAGCGAGTCGGTCCTGCGCAAGCTGCTGGCCCTCGCCGACGACTTCGATCGGGCGCTCGAAGCAATGCCCGCCGAGCTCATGGGAGTGGCCTGGATCGAGGGGATCGTCCTGCTCGACCGCAAGCTGCGGGCCCTGCTGGAGAGCGAGGGAGTGACTCCGATCGAGGCGCTCGGCCGACTCTTCGACCCGCGCGAACACGAGGCGATCGCCAGCGTCCCGGCCACAGGCCGATCAGACGGCGAAATCGTGGCCGAGGTTCAGCGCGGCTACCGAGTCCGAGACAGAGTTCTGCGACCTGCCCTGGTGGCGGTTGCCGCAGGCGCGACCGGATCGGGCGACACCACTTCACACGCCAACTAACACAGAACCGATCAAACGAGGAGCACCTATAGATGGGCAAGATCATCGGCATCGACCTAGGCACGACGAACTCCGTCGTGGCGGTTATGGAAGGTGGAGAGCCGACTGTCATCCCGTCCGCGGAGGGCGGTCGGACGGTCCCGTCGGTCGTCGCCTTCACCAAGAGCGGCGATAGGCTCGTCGGCCAGCTGGCAAAGCGGCAGGCCGTCACCAACCCCGGCAACACCGTCTACTCCATCAAGCGCTTCATGGGCCGCCGCTTCGACGATCCGGATGTGGCGCACTCCCTCGACCTGGTCCCATACAAGGTCGAGCGCGATTCGCACAGCGACGGGATCAAGGTCGTTCTTGCCGACGGCAAGACCTACACCCCGCCCGAGATCAGCGCGATGATCCTGCAGAAGCTCAAAGCTGACGCCGAGGCGTATCTGGGCGAGAAGGTCACCGAGGCGGTCATCACCGTCCCGGCCTACTTCGACGACACCCAGCGCCAGGCCACCAAGGACGCCGGCCGCATCGCCGGCCTGGACGTCAAGCGAATCATCAACGAGCCGACGGCTTCGGCCCTTGCCTACGGCCTGGACAAGAAGCACGACGAGAAGATCGCCGTGTACGACCTGGGCGGCGGCACCTTCGACATCTCGATCCTCGAGCTGGGCGAGGGCGTCTTCGAGGTCAAGGCCACCAACGGCGACACCCATCTGGGCGGCGACGACTTTGACCAGCGCGTCATCGAATGGCTCCTGGCCGAGTTCAAGCGCGAGCAGGGCATCGATCTGCGGAGCGATCCGCAGGCTCTCCAGCGGCTCAAGGAGGCGGCTGAGAAGGCCAAGATCGAGCTGTCGACGACGACCACGACGGAGATCAACCTGCCGTACATGACCGCCTTCGAGGGCGTGCCCAAGCACCTGGTCATCACCCTGTCGCGGGCCAAGCTCGAGGACCTGACCGCAGATCTAGTCGACAAGACGCGTGGCCCGGTTTCGCAGGCCCTCCGTGACGCGGGACTCAAGCCCGGCGACATCGACGAGGTCGTCCTGGTCGGCGGCCAGACCCGCATGCCGGCGGTCAACGAAGCCGTCAAGCAGATGTTCGGTGGCAAGGAGCCGCACCGCGGGGTGAACCCGGACGAGGTCGTGGCCGTCGGTGCCGCGATCCAGGCGGGCGTTCTCGCGGGCGAGGTCAAGGACGTCCTGCTCCTCGACGTCACTCCGTTGTCGCTCGGCATCGAGACGATGGGCGGCGTGATGACGCGGCTGATCGATCGCAACACCACGATCCCGACCAGCAAGAGCCAGGTCTTCTCGACTGCGTCCGACAATCAGACCCAGGTCGAGGTCCACGTCCTCCAGGGCGAACGTGACTTCGCCTCGGACAACAAAACCCTCGGCAAGTTCATCCTCGACGGGATCCCGACTGCTCCGCGCGGCATCCCGCAGGTCGAGGTCACGTTCGACATCGACGCCAACGGCATCCTCGACGTCAAGGCCAAGGATCGGGCCACCAGCCGCGAGCAGCAAGTTCGCATCACCGCGAGCTCGATGCTGTCCAAGAGCGACGTCGACCGCATGGTCAACGAGGCCACGGCTCACGCCGAAGAGGACCGCAAGCGAAAGGAAGAGGTCGAGACTCGCAACCAGGCCGACGCGGTGGCGTACCAGGCCGAGCGGACGCTGCGCGATCTCGGCGACAAGGTCGCGCCCGAGGACCGGGCCGAGGCTGAGCGTCGCGTAGAGGCCGTTCGGACGGCGCTCAAGGGCAGCGATCCGGCTGCCCTCAAGTCAGCATCCGACGCCCTCATGGAGCAGCTCCAGAAGGTTGGCACGGCGGCCTATCAGGCAACCCCGCCGAATGGTCCCGCGGACGGAGGTCCGGTGAGCGGCGATGGCGATCAGTCGGACTCGGCCGGCGGATCCTCAGACCAGGGGAACGAAGAGGTCGTCGAAGGCGAGTTCAAGGAGGCCTGATCCGGGGCTCCTTGAACCGCGTCCCCGAACCGCGGGCCGCCAAACCCCGGGCCGCCAAACCCCGGGCCGCCAAACCCCGGGCCGCCCGGGCCGGGGAATCCGGCCGCGGAGTCGCCGTAGGATGGAACCCGCTCGACGATTCGGTCCTCGTCGTCGTACTCGGCGTAGCGCGTCGCGAGAGTCGGTGATCCTGGAGCGTAGCCGCCCTCGCCCGGGCGGGCGACCCAGGACCTCGACCGGCCGACTCGAACCATCGTCCTGCGCGTCCGCTGGCGCTGCGTGAGGCCCAGGGTGACGGGCACGAGCAACGCCACGCAGAGGGCAGACGACCCCAGGGCGACGACCGCCAGCACGGCGACCCCAAGCTGTGCCGGTCCGAGGCCCGTGGCCTGCCAGATGACGACGTCGCTTCGATCGGCGATTGCGAGTGCCACGAATGCACTCAGCAGGAGAGCCGGCACGGTGCTGCAAACCACGAGCAGCACGTTCGCAATACGGAAGCAAACCAGCCAGAACGAGGCCAGAGGCGACGAGATCGAGCCACCGACGCCGAGCTTCACGTAGAGGTCGGGCAGATGCCGGCCCGGCCGGGCCAGCCACCCGCCCAGGTCCTCGAGGTGGCGATGGGCGATCTCGATTGCCACGATTGCCGCCACCAGGCCCGGTATGGCGAAGCCGCGCCAGATGAGGGCCGCCGGAACGATCAACCCCACAGCGATGCGTACCTGAGTCCAGAGCAGTCCGGCCCAGCAGGTTCCGGCTTCATACGGCGTGAGAATCGGCTGGTCGGCGCCGAGGCCTGTGGCGTTGTGCGTGGTCAGGCCGAGGAAGGCGGAGAAGCACAGCAGCGTCAAGACTCCGACGGCCCCCAAAGCGATCGACAGCATTCGGAGCTGTCCATGCTGGCTCGTGGTCAGCTGAGCCAAGGCCGCGCTCAGGTTTCCATGCTGAAGCAGATGAGTGGTAGCCGGCATGGCCAGGAGGATCAGGATCGTACCCATGGTCAGGACCAGCGCGAGCAGCACCGTGGTCAGGTAGCCGAGCCAGCCGACAGAGACGGACTGGCGCATGGCAAGCCACCAAGCGGCGCGGCGGCGGATAGCGGAGATTGGGTTGAGCGAATGGCGTTCATGGCTCGCCCCGATCACGGCGCCTGCGCCAGCCGAGGCCGGTGCCAGGGCCACCGGTCGTGTGTAGTGGGGTGCCGGGGCGGGCCTGGAGCCCAGTTCCGGAGTGGGTATCGGACGCGCCGGTGCCGGCGCGGGAGCCACCGCCGCCTTCTTGGCGGTGTCTTCACGCGGTTTGCTGCCGTACTTGTTCTTGCAGCTGTAGCACTTGCCGGACCCGGCCCGATTTAGGGAACGGCAGTGCGGACAGACCCAGAATTCTTCCACGCCTCACCCTTGCTGGTACTCGACGATGATATGCGCCCCGGCACCCTCCATTTCCACGGCCAGATCGTCCCAGGACCCGCTGCGCGATGGTTTGTGCCCGCGGAGCGCGCAAGTCAGCGTCGCGCCGCTGCGTGATCGCCCATGGCCACCGCCGAGGGTGATCCCCGCCGACGGTTCGACCGTCGCCGCGGACATCACCACAGGCCGCCGGCGGTACCATCGAGGCGTGCCAGAAACAACCCCACCCGTCACTGAGCAGCTCATCCATGCCCGCGGTCTGACGAAGTGCTTCGGCTCGTTCACGGCCGTTAACGGAATCGATTTCGATGTTGCTCCGGGCGAGGCCTTCGGCTTCCTTGGCCCGAACGGTGCCGGCAAGACCTCGACGATGCGGATGATCGGTACCGTCTCGCCCGTGACCTCCGGCGAACTCACAGTGTTCGGACTCGATCCGGCCCAGCATGGCGCTCGGATCCGGGCCCGGCTGGGCGTTGTGCCGCAGGCGGACACACTTGACAGCGAGTTGAGCGTTCTGGAGAACCTCCTGACCTACGGTCGCTACTTCGACCTGTCGTGGGCCGAGTCTCGACGACGAGCGAAGGAGCTGCTGGAGTTCGTCCAGCTGTCCGAGCGTTCGGACGATAGGGTCGAGCCGCTGTCGGGCGGCATGAAGCGCCGCCTGGTCATCGCTCGATCGCTCATCAACGAGCCCTCGCTCCTGCTCCTCGATGAACCCACGACCGGTCTCGATCCTCAGGCCCGCCACCTCGTATGGGATCGGCTGTACCGACTCAAGCAGCGCGGCGTCACGCTCTGTCTGACCACCCACTACATGGATGAGGCCGAGCAGCTGTGCGACAGGCTGGTGGTCATGGACCAGGCCCGCATCGTCGCCGAGGGGTCGCCCCGCCAACTCATCGACAGGTACGTCACCCGAGAAGTGCTCGAGCTGCGCTTCCGCAGGGCCGACGACGAGACCGACGACTCGTCGTACCTCGACGGCCGGCTCGAGGGCCTGGCGGAGCGCATCGAGCAACTCCCGGATCGAGTGCTGGTCTACACAGAGGATGGCGAGGCCGCGGCGGCCACGGCCTACGAACGCGGACTCCGTCCGGCCAGCGTCCTCGTACGGCGCAGCTCCCTGGAGGACGTATTCCTCCGCCTCACCGGCCGCAGCCTGGTCGATTGATGACGATCACGGGCCTGCGCCGGGCACGACCCGGAGCGATCGCCTCGCGACGTTCGCTGCACGTCCTGGAGCACGATCTGCTCGTCTTCCGGCGCGGCTGGTACAGCTATCTGCTGTCCGGGCTGTCGCAGCCGTTCCTCTACCTCGTGTCCATGGGCATCGGTCTTGGGCTGTACGTGAATCGCAACGGCGGCGTTCCCGGTGGCGTGCCGTATCTCGACTACATCGCTCCCGCACTGCTCGTCACGCAGGCGATGATGGCCGGCGCCTTCGAGGCCGCCTGGCCGATCATGGGCAAGATCCACTGGGACAAGACCTACTTCGCTGCCCTCAACACGCCGATCGGCGCGCTTGACCTGCTCGTCGGCGATCTCATGTGGATCGGATTTCGGGCGACGCTCCTGTCCGTGCTCTTCCTGGTGGTCATCGTCCTGCTGGGCGCGGCCGCATCGCCGCTCGTGGTGCTGGCGGTCCCAGTTGCAGTCCTGACGGCCCTCGCCTTCGCCGCCCCAATCATGGCCTTCGCCGCCACGCAGACCGGAGATGGGGGCTTCACCGCCCTGTTTCGGTTCGGCATCACCCCAATGTTCCTGTTCTCGGGCACGTTCTTCCCGATCGAGAGGCTGCCGCTCTTCCTGCAGCCGCTGGCCTGGATCACGCCTCTCTATCACGGCGTCGCGGCGGCCCGGTCGCTCGCTCTCGGACAGGTGGATCCAGTCGGTCTGACGGTTCACGTCGCGGCTCTGGTCGCCGTCGCCCTCGCCGGTCTGTGGGCCGGACGGATCACCTTCCGACGCAGGCTGGTCGTCTAGATGCTGACCATCCGGATCGCACCACCGCTCGCCCTCGCCCGCCCCACACGACTGGTCGAGCGCAACCTGCTCGTCTACCGGCGGACCTTCATGGTCATTTTCTCGGGCTTCTTCGAGCCGCTCTTCTACCTCTTCTCGATGGGCTTCGGGGTAGGCGCGCTGATCGGCAACGTCCCGCTCGCGGACGGCAGCAGCGTTCCCTACGTGGTGTTCGTGGCGCCCGCGCTGCTCGCCAGCTCGGCGATGAACGGCGCGATCTACGAGACCTCGAACAACTTCTTCTTCAAGCTCAAGTACGCGAAGCTCTACGACGCGATCATCGCGACGCCGATGTCGCTCAACGACATCGCTCGGGGCGAGGTCATGTGGGCCCTGCTACGTGGCAGCCTGTACGCCGTCGGGTTCCTGGCGGTGATCGTGGTTCTTGGCCTGGCCGGCTTCCGGCTGGTGAGCTCGCCGCTCGGGCTGCTCGCCTTCCCGGCGGCAATGGTCGTCGGCTTCGGCTTCGCCGGGGCGGGCCTGGCCGCCACCACGTTCGTCCGGCACTGGCGCGACTTTGACTTCATGCAGCTGGCGATCATGCCGATGTTCCTGTTCTCGGGCACGTTCTACCCGATCGACGGCTATCCACCGGCGCTCCAGGCGTTCGTTCAGGCGACGCCGCTGTATCGGGGCGTCCATCTCATCCGGGCCCTGACCACCGGCACGCCCGATGCCACGCTGCTGATCGACCTGGCCTACCTGGTGGCCATGGGGTTGATTGGACTGGCCATCACCTCGCGTCGCTTGGGCAAACTGCTCCAGTCATAGGGCGACTGCCGCCGACTGGCCGGCGCCGCGGGATCGTGCCGGTGCCGGAACGTGCCCAGCTCGCTCGTCTCGTATCCTTCTCAACCAGATGGCAACCGAGCGCAGCTTCTACGAGATCCTGGGCGTGGACCGCAATGCGTCCGACGCGGACATCAAGCGCGCTTTCCGCAAGCTCGCTCAGCAGTGGCACCCCGACGTCAGCACTGAGGCCGGCGCCGGCGATAAGTTCAAGGAGATCAACGAGGCGTACCAGGTCCTGTCCGATCCGCAGCGGCGGCAGGTGTACGACATGGTCGGCCGGGCTGGCCTCCACGACATGGGCGGGGCAGGCTCGCCCTTCGGCGAGGGGTTCGCTGGGTTCGGGGATCTGTTCGATGCCTTTTTCGCGGGCATGGGCGGTGCCGCCACGGGCGCCCGTCGGGGAGGCCGGCGCCAGTCCGGCTCGGACTTGCGCTACGACCTCCGGATCGTGTTCGAGGAGGCGGTCCGAGGCATCGAGAAGGAGATCGAGTTCGACCTGCTCGACCGCTGCGCGACCTGCTCCGGAACCGGGGCCGCGCCCGGCAGCTCGCAAGTGGCATGTTCCGCTTGCGGAGGCCGCGGCGAGGTCCGGAGCGTCCGCCAGACGATGCTCGGGCAGATGGTGAACGTAACGGCTTGCACCCGCTGCAATGGTGAGGGTCGCGTCGTCGACTCGCCCTGCCAGGCGTGCCGCGGCGACGGGCGCACCCAGCGCCGCAAGAAGATCCGCGTCACCATTCCCGCCGGCATCGACGAGGGCCACCAGATCCGACTCTCCGGCGAGGGCGAGGCCGGTCCGCGCGGCGGTCCGGCCGGCAACCTGTACGTGGCCGTGCACGTGACTCCCCACGCCTTCCTGCGCCGCGATGGAACGGAGATCTTCTACGACCTGCAGCTTTCGATCGCGCAGGCCGCCCTCGGGACTCGGACTCGAATCCCGACCATCGAGGGCGACGAAGAGCTGGAGGTTCGTGGGGGGACTCAGCCGGGCACCGAGATCCGGCTTCGGGGTCGAGGCGTCCCTCACCTGCGACGGCCGGGCACCCGCGGCGATCTGCACGTCATGGTCCACGTGAACGTCCCGACGAAGCTCTCGAAACGCGGGCGTCAGCTGCTCGAGGAACTGGCGGCGGAGTCGGGCGAGACCGTGCTCACAGGCGGGATCATCGATCGGATGAAAGATGCCCTCGGCTAGGGGGACGGACGGCGGGTCACCGATCGGCGGCGAGCCCGTGGGCGTCGCACAGCCCGACGCCGTCGCGGCCGATCTCGGCGCGCTGGGGCCCGGCGTCTGGGTCGAGCTGTCGGTGGCGGCCGACATCGAGGCCGTTGAGGCAGTCAGCGAGATACTGACCCGCTTCGCGCCAGGCGGCACCAGCGTCGAGCCGGGCTTCGGGCTGATCGACGAAGGGCTCGGCGCCGTCGTCGACCGAACCAAGCCGGCGATCGTGCGGGCCTATCTGCCCGGCCTCGATCCGGCGGCGGTCGAGTCTGCGATATGGGATGCGACCACTGCGCTGGGACACCTGCAGGCGTTTGGGCTGCGTCCGATCGGCGACCTGCAGACGCGTCTGGTCCACGAGGACGATTGGGCCGAGTCGTGGAAGAGCCACTTCCCGGTGCTGCGGGTGGGTCGGCGGCTGGTGATACGGCCGACCTGGCGGCGCCATACCAAGCACCCCGACGACGTGGTCCTGTCACTGGACCCGGGCATGGCCTTCGGGACGGGCCTTCACCCAACCACGCGGCTGTGCCTCGGGGCCCTCGAAATCCTCGCCGACGAGGGGCTTCTGGCGCGGGGCCTGGGCCGGGGCGGCACCGCCCGCGTCGTCGACGTAGGCTGCGGGTCCGGCATCCTCGCCATAGCCGCCGCGAAGCTTGGCGCCCGAGAAATCCTGGCCGTGGACACGGACCCGATCGCGGTCGAGGCGACCGTTGCCAACGCCCGACGCAACGCTCAAACGCGCAAGCTTGGTGTTCGCCAGGGCAGCGTCCCAACCGGCGAGGGCCCTTTCGATCTGGTCCTGGCCAACCTGATTGCATCGCTGCTGGTCCAGCTTGCGGGGCCGCTCCGCGCCGAGCTGACGCCGGGTGGCCGGATCCTCGCCTCGGGCATCTTCCGCGACCGAGAGGGTGACGTGTGTGCTGCCTTCGAGGCCGCGGGGCTGCGGCTGGGCCGTCGCTGGGCCGAAGAGGACTGGGTGGCTCTCGAGGCGATCGCGGTCTAGCGTCAGCGCTGCTCTCGCCGGGCGACCTGTGCCCGGGTGCGAGCCCCTCGGCACCGCTCCCGGCACGGCTCAGGGCTTGATCGCCGCCATGTAGATGGCGAGGCCAGATCGCGCGTCGCCGTAGGCGTAGTAGACGACCCCGCCGCCGAAGTCGGCATTCTCGCGCAAGCCGACGCCGTTCATGACGTCCGCAGATCGCGGATTCCACGCGACGGCACTGATCAGGGCCGGCGGCGAGAACGTCTGGCCACCGTCGTAGCTCAGGGTGTAATAGGTCCGAACCATGCCATCGTCGTCCGAGGCATGCCACCCGACGAAGATGGTCCGACCGCTTATGGCGAGCGAGGGCTTGAAGCTGCTCTGGCCGCTGACCGAGAACTCCCGCCACCGCCCGTCGAGCCGGCCAAGGGCGATGTGGTCATTGGTCTCGACTACGAGCCATGCCTGTCCGGAGTCGTCGATCGCGAGCGCCGATTGCCATTGGGCTTCGGTGTGGTCGACGTTCGCAGCCCAGTAGGGTTTGTCGACCGACAGGCTCTTGCCTTCGAAGTGCACCCGGGCGACCTCGAAGCCCATCCGTCCGATGTTCGTCGCGGGACCCTCATCGAGCATGTTGGCGGGGTTCCAGAGCCTGAGGTTGCTCTCGTAGAACGAAACAAGCGCCGTGCCGTCGGGCGCGGCCTGGATTCGATATCCGATCCGCCAGGAATACGGGTAGTCGGGCAGCGAGTCCAGGGTCACTTCGGTGTGGACCCAGTTGTCGCCGTCCCGGGATGCTATGACCGCGACGGCAGGTCCGAAGTTGTCGGGCAGCCAGTTGTAGGCCACGTAGACCGTTCCGAAGTTGGGGCTGTCGGGCCAGTCGTCGGCTGTGATGGCCGGGAAGCATCCGGACCAGCCATTGGTGAAGTGCTGCACCCAGGGCACCGACCAGGTCTTGCCGAGGTCATCGCTGTGAGTCACGGACACCACCACGCCGTCGGTCGCGCCCACTGCGTCGCCGACCCAGAGGCGCGAGTCGGGGCCCCAGGCAAGGACCGAGTGGACGTCCTGGCACTGCGCTCGCCAGGGGTAGACGGCCGCTCCCCAAGTGACGCCGCCATCCTTGGAGATGCGAACGGCCGGCCTGCTGCAGCCGCTCCGCTCGGCGGTCATGACGAGGTTTTCGGAGACGATAGCCACGACTCCGGGGTGAAACGGATCGGCCGCGATGCTTGGCTCCGTTCCCTGCGCCACGAGCGACTCGCGAACCGTCGGCGCGGGCCTGGCAGTTGGCGAGACGGACGGCGAGGCGGCAGTCGGACTGGGGCTCTGGCCGGGGCTGTGAATAGGATCGAGCGTGGCGGTTGGGGTTGCCCGGACTGCCGACGGCGTGGTGGTCGCGTACCGCGAGGGGCTGGGGGCGGCGATCGCCGCCGTGGCCGAGGTCATGGCCAGCAGCACGGACCCGACGAATGCGGCAGCTGCAACCAGGCTCGCGGTCGCGGCCAGAACCGACTTGCGGCGGAGTTTCACCCTCGGGCGTCCAAAGCGTCGCCTCCTGGCCCCAATTCTAGATCGCCATGCACCGCGAACTCGTCCAATCCACCGGCCGAGTCGATCGAGCCGCCGGCCCGCGACCGAACCTCCGGGGCGTTTGCTGGCGGTCCACCCGGCGGCGATCGGCCTGCATGGTCAGACGGCCTGCGTACGAACCCCTGGCGAAGCCGGCTCGCAAGTAGCAAGATCGACGCAGCCATCATGGGCCGCCCTCAGAGAGCATCAGGGAGCGCGCAATGCCGTCCGACTGCCTGTTCTGCCGCATCGTTGCGGGCGAGCTGCCCTCGGCCCAGATCTACGCCGACGACTCGGTGGTCGCGATCCGCGACATCTCCCCGCAGGCACCAACGCACATCCTTCTCCTGTCGCGAAAGCACATCGCTTCGGTCCGCGATGTCACCGCGAAGGATCACGATCTGATCGGCAAGATCTGCGCCGTCGGGACTGAGCTGGCGACCCGGGAAGGGATCGCGGAGGACGGCTACAGGCTGGTCGTCAACGTCGGCCGCAACGGCGGCCAGACCGTCGACCACCTTCACGTCCACTTGCTCGGCGGCCGCCACATGAGCTGGCCTCCCGGCTGACACGAGGTTCCGGGCAGCTGCCTATCGGCGATTGCCCCGACGGCCGCCCGCCGGAGAGTGGCCTTCTTCGCGGACGGGAAGTGGCTCGTCGATCACCGCCCAGATCCGGACCCGGTCGCGCTGAACCTTGAACGTGTGGGTCCGCGGGAAGTCGGCGTCCGCCCAGAGCCGCCAACCGACTACCCGCTGATGCGCGGCCAGCGTCCGGTTGGCGGCCTTGATCGCCGCGTCGATCTCCGCCCGTACCGCGGCCGGGTCATCGATCTCGGGGGCGCGCGTGGCATCGGGCGGCTCGCCAGGCTGGGGCAGAACCGGTGCGCCCGGCGCCAGTACGACCGCCTCGATCCGCCCGGGCCGAGTCTCCACGACCACCGCATCGCGTATGCCCGCCGTTCGCAGGGCGTTTTCGACGTCCTCCGGATACACGTTCAGCCCGTTGGGCAGGACGATGATGTCCTTCTTGCGACCCATCAGGATCAGGTGGCCGCTCTCGTCGTGCCGCCCGATGTCTCCGGTCCTGTACCAGCCGTCGGCGGTGAACGAGGCGGCGGTCGTGGCCGGGTCGCGCCAGTAGCCGCCGAACAGGGTGGGGCCGGCGACCAGAATCTCGCCGTCGTCGGCTAGCCTCACCTCCACCGGCGGGATCGTCCGGCCGACGGTGCCGAGGCCGTGGTCGGTCTGACTCGTGGCCGAAGCCACTCCACACTCCGTGGCGCCGTAGCCCTGCATGACGACGACCCCCAGGTCCTCCCAGGCCTGCTGGAGCGAGGGCGGCAGGAATGCGGCTGCCGAGACGATCAGGTTCAGCGAGCCGCCGAGCTGGCGGTGGACCTGTGCGAAGAGACGGCGTCGGACGGGGTAGGGAAGCCGCCGCGCGACCCGGCGCATTCCGTTGAACACGCCCAGCCGGCCTTGTGCCGCCACCTCCCGCTCGATCGCAGCCCAGAAGAGATCCATGACCTGAGGCACCAGCACCAGCGTGGTCGTCCGGTGGTCGCGGATCGCCTCGAAGATGACCCGCGGGTTGTGGCTCCGGACGTACAGCACGTGAGCGCCGACGCTCATCGCGTAGAAGACCGTTGCCACCTGCTCGAGCAGATGCGACAGGGGCAGGAGCGAGACCGCGCGATGCTCCTGCTCAGGGAGGAGGTTGTGTGCCGCGTCGAGCGTCCCGATCAGGTTGGAGTGCGTCAGCACCACGCCCTTTGGCTCCCCAGTGGTCCCGGACGTGAACACGACCTCGGCGATGTCGCTGCCCTGGGGTCGTGGCCAGGCGCCGACCTGAGCTTCCCAGTCGACCGGGAAGGTGCCGTCCGGCTCATCCGCGAGCCGCTCGACAATCGAACGGGGGAAGTGCTCGAGGCGCGCGTCGGCCGGATCGGGCGTGTCGCGGCCGGTGCCGAGTACCAGGTGCTGGGCGTCGGCACGGGCCACGATCCGCTCGATTGCGCCCGATGACATGCGAAGGTCGAGCGGCACCACGGCAACGCCGGCTCGCATGGCCCCGAAGTGCAGGGCTGGCACGGCCGGGCTCGATGGCGTCCAGACCAGGAGCCGATGGCCCGGCTGGAGGCCCAGCGCTCGCAACCGCCAGGCGATGATCCGGCTGCGCCGGTTCAACTCGCGGTAGGTCCAGTGCTCGGTCGAGCCGTCGTCACTCCGCATCCCGAAGGCGAATCGGTCGCCGTAGCGATCCTCGCCCTGGTCGATGATGTCGAGCAGGCTGTCCAATCGATCCATTGCCGCCATCGTAGCGAAGGTCAGAGGCGGCGATGCGCGACCTGCAGATCCAGTAGCCTCAGGCGGGTCCTCTTCGGCTTGGGATCGTGGCCTTCATTCCTGCTCTGGAGTCGGGAACTTCACCATAGGCGAGATGCCTGCGTCGTTGAACGCGCAGATGAAGACCGAAGGCAGCTCTTCCACGGCAGGAATCGTGTAGGTCCGAGCCGAGGCGGCAAGCTTCGTCCAACTCGGGTCGCAAGCGGTCGGCGCCGGAATGTCTCCGCCGCCGTGCCAGATCTCGATGTAGAAGCCGGTGACTCTTTCCAGAGGGCCGACCCAGTCGAGAAGCTCGGCCGGATACGTGCCGCCTCCAGTCGCGTCGAGATATGCGTCCAAGGCGGCCGGCGCTCCCGGGATTGTGGGCTGGGCAGCCGCCCAGGGAGTGTCTTGCGGGAACTCGACCGTGGGCGATGTGCCGGCGTCGTTGTAGGCGCAGATGAACGCGTTTGGCTCGGCCTGCACGCTCTCCATCATGAGCGTCGTCGCGGAGGCGGGGAGCTTCTCCCACTTCGGTCCGCAGACTGACGGCGGCGGGGTTACATCGGACGTGTATGCGCCCTTGATCCAGAAGTAGTAGCCGCTGATCGTCCCCGTCGGGGGCGTCCATTCGAAGTACGCTGGGACGGACCGACTCGAAGTTTCGTCGACCCACTCGTGCAACGCGGTCGGCGCCGCCGGTGGCTGGACCTGTGCCGGGGTAGTGGCAGTCGTCGCCGCCGCGGGCGATTGGACCTGTCCTGGGCTGGTGGCGGCGGTCGGAGAGACCGGTGTAGGTGAGGCGCCGGGCCGGTTGCTGGCAGTAGTGCAGCCGGGCAGCGTGAGCAATGCGATGAGCCCGACCGTACCAGCGCGCAGCCTCAGCGGCGGGCTGAATCGGTGGGAACAGGACGCGACCTGACCGGACATGCTCTCCCCCATTCAACGTGCCCCCCCGAATTCCGAGGTGACGCAAGGAATCGTACTTTTCGCCGCCTCCAAATCAATCAATCCTTCGACATTGCTACCCGCCATCGCTTGTAGACGTGGCAACGACTGACGGGCTACACTTCGCGGGCTCTGTCCACGGGCGGTTGGCGCATGCTCTCAAGAGCTTGATGCCAAGTCGCGATCGCGTACGAGCCCCAAAGGAGGTGATTTCCGGATTGGCAGAAGTTCGTGTGGGTGAAAACGAGAGCTTCGAGAGTGCCCTGCGCCGGTTCAATAAGAAGATCCAGCAGAGCGGCATCCTTGCCGAGGCCCGTCGCCGCGAGCACTACGAGAAGCCGAGCGTGAAGCGCAAGCGCAAGGAAGCCAAGCGCAAGAAGGTTGCTCGCCAGCAGCAGAGCTAGCGAGACCAGTCACGCCGTCGAAGGGGTGCGCGGCCACGGCTGCAGAGCGCGCAACCCGCCCCGAGGAGCCACACCGGTGTCTCTCCGTGATCGACTCGACGAAGAGCTGAAGGCCGCCATGCGGTCTCAGGACGCCATGCGCCGCGATGCGCTTCGCATGGTGCTGGCGGCCGTTCAGCGCGCCGAGAAGGAAGGCAAACACGGCCTCGCCGACGACGAGATGATCGGCGTCCTCAGCCGCGAGCTCAAGGTTCGTCATGAGTCCGTTGACGCATTCCGTGGCGGTGGCCGAGAGGACCTCGCGGTCAAGGAAGAGGCCGCGATCAAGGTCATCTCCGAGTTCATGCCGCAGCCGCTGTCGGAAGCCGAAGTTCGGGCGCTGATCGACCAGGCCATCGCCGAGACCGGCGCCGCGTCTCCGCGCGACATGGGTAAGGTCATGGGCTGGCTCTCCCCGAAGACTCGTGGGCGGGCAGATGGGAAGGTCGTTAGCCAGATCGTGACCCAGCTGCTGGCAGCTCGCGCCGCAGGATCGTGACGGTAGCCCGATGCTGAGGGAGCCGCACGAACGACCCAGCCCGTTCGGCCGGCGAGACGCGCTCAGGCTAGTCGTTGCGGCCTTCCTGATCGCAGCCGCGCTTGCCGCCGGAGTCGCCAGCGACCTGACGACCGCGAGACCCAGCTATGCCTCCGGAACCATCGCCCAATCTGTCATTCGGGCTCCCCGCGCCGCCTCGATACCCGATCCGACCGCGACCAAGCAGGCGCAGGACGCTGCGGCCGCCGCCGTTGCACCCCAGTACGACTTCAGTCAGAGCCGCGCGGACAATCTTGCGAGCCTCCAGGTTTCGAGCCTACAAACGGATCTCATCCCGGTGGACGACGCGTTCCGTGCCGGCAAGACCGCCGACGCACGCAATGCCGCGCTTCAAGCGGCCCTACCGGCCCTCGCGACCGGCCCGATGGCGATCCTGGAGGGGCTGGATCCCGCCCGCTGGCCGGCGGTCGAGCAGGCCGCGGTGCAACTCCTCGGCGACGGAGAGCGCCGGGAAATACACTCCGTAGCCGAGATACCGACCGTGGTCGCCGGGCAGATGCCGGCAGGTTTGAGCCAGTCGGAGCAGCAGCTGGTAACCGCGCTCGTGTCGCCGCTCGTAACGGTCAACTCCTCGGTCAGTGCCACGCTAACGCAGCAGGCCCAGGACCGGGCCAGAGCCGATCCGGCCAACGACCGCCAGGACACCCTTCAGGCAGGTCAGGTCATCGTCGACCAGGGCCACCTCATCACCGAACAGGACATGGTCCAGGTCCGCTTCTTTGGTCTGGACAAGTCGACGGTAGGTTGGGGCAATGCGGCGGCCTGGATACTGCTCGGGACCGTGGTCGCGGCTCTCCTGCTTGGCTGGCTGTGGCGGTTCAGGCCGGAGTACTGGCACCGCAGCCCGACGCTGCTCCTTGTCGGCCTGATATTCGTGGTGTCGGTTCTCGCGGTGAAGCTTCCGGGCGGTCGGGCCTGGCTGCCATATCTGGTTCCAACCGCCGCCTCGGGCATGCTTCTTACCCTCCTGCTCGACTCCGGCGTTGGCATCGTCATGGTCGCGCTGCTGGCCGTACTGGCCGGCCCGGTTAGCGGCTCGTCGATCGAGCAATCCGCCTATGTCTTCCTTGGCGGATTTGCCGGGATCCTGGCCATCCGCAAGGGCGA
This sequence comes from Chloroflexota bacterium, assembly GCA_003171255.1. Taxonomy (GTDB): domain Bacteria; phylum Chloroflexota; class Limnocylindria; order Limnocylindrales; family CSP1-4; genus Fen-1039. Next base: position 70,189 of record PMYK01000041.1, on the reverse strand, counting down.
GCGACAGCACTTCTTCGTTCAGGCCGGTCTGGCCGTTGCGGTGGCGGACATTGCGGTCGTGGGTGCTTTCGAGCTCCTTGGCCTGCACGACATAACCGGCATGCTCCAGCTGGGGGCGGCGGCGATTGGCGGCGCCCTCATCGCCACCGTAATCACTCTGGGCAGCTTCTCCCTTCTCGGAAACCTGTTCGGCATCCTGACCCCTTCCCAGCTGCTCGAGCTCGCCAATCCGTCCCAGCCGCTGCTGCGCCGGCTGCTCATCGAGACGCCCGGCACGTACCATCACTCGCTCATGGTCGGCAACCTGGCGGAGCGGGCGGCATCGGCGATAGGCGCGGATCCGCTGCTTGCGCGAGCCGCGGCCTACTACCACGACATCGGCAAACTGGCCAACCCGCTGGCTTTCATCGAGAACCAGGCCAGCGGCGAGAACATCCACGACCAGCTCGAGCCGGAGGATTCGGCGACCATCCTCAAGCAGCACGTGGCCGATGGGATCGACCTGGCCTACAAGGCCCGGCTGCCTAAGCCGTTGATCGCTTTCATCCCGCAGCACCACGGCACGGCCATCATGGGTTCCGTGTACGGCAGGGCGCGCGAGGCAGCGGCGCAGCCGTTCGGTGGCCAGGAGACTCGCGCCGGGAAGGCCGCCGCCGACGCGGTCGATCAGCGCCCCTTCCGCCACGGCGGACCAAAGCCCCAGTCGCGCGAAGCCGCGATCCTCATGCTGTCCGACGGCGTCGAGGCGTCGGTGCGCTCACTGTCGAGCCGCGATGAGGCCACAATACGGGTGATGGTCAGCCAGATCATTCAGGAGCGGTTGAGCGACGGTCAGCTCAACGAATGCGACCTCACGATCCGCGATCTTGAGAATATTCGAGAGGCCTTCGTCGGGCAGCTCCTGGGCATGTACCACCAGCGCATCGCCTATCCACAGAACAAGGTCGTCGAACTCGAGTCGCGGCGCGAAAAGGGCCTGGGATAGCGAAGGAGCGGAAACCGACATGGGGAACGAAAGGCCGGCTCGCGCCGGCCGAACGCCGATCCATGACTCGGACAGATGAACGACTGGATTCGGCCGACCAACCGGCGGGTGGTTCGATGACCCACCCGATTCTGGCGTCGTTCGACGAGGTCGAGGGCGACACGTCTTCGGTCTATCTCCCGCCATTCCGGATCGACGTGACCATCCGACCGGGAGTGCCGCATGTCGCCTCCCGTCATCGTGTGGCGGCCGCCGTCCGGGCCGCTCTGGCAGCTGCCGGCGCTCCGGGCCCGGCCTCCATCGGCGTGGTTCTCTCGACCGACTCCGAGATGGTTCCGCTGAACGCCACGCACATGGGCGCCTCGGGCGCCACCGACGTGCTGTCGTTCCCGTTCCTGCCGCCTGAGGCGTTTCCGCCACACGAGCGGGGGACCGCGGTCCAGCGCGACCCGTGGGTGGCCGCCGCTCTCAAGCAGGCCTTCGCCCTACCGCCAGGGCTGCGTGCGCATCTCGGCGACATCATCGTGTCCGTGGAACGAGCCATCGCCCAAGCCGCGGATGGACGCGGTGGGCAGACGGGCGACGTGAGCTGGTCGGCCGCGCAGGAGTTGCTCCTGCTCGCCGTACACGGCTCGCTCCACATCTGCGGCTGGGACCACGCCGAGCCCGTCGAAGAGGCGGCCATGCGAGCCCTCGAGCAGGGCGTGCTGGCGTCGCTGCCGGGTCATGACAACCACGGCGCGTCAGACGGCGGCGGCAGTCAACAGGTACGGATCCCAGGGTCTGCTTCGGACCAGGCGACGCTCGAGGGCTAGCCGGGGCGCCTGACCGGGTGCGGTGCGCTAGCTGGTTTGGCTCGGCCACTCGCAGGTCCTGATACCATCCGCCACAGGCCCTCCGGACTCGGATCAGGGCTAGTTTTGCGTGTCGCGCTCGAGCGCGGCGGCACACGTCGGAGCAGCGGTGAAGATCGTCGTTGGCCTGGGGAACCCCGGCGCCCAGTACGAGAAGACGCGCCACAACATTGGCTGGATGGTCCTCGACCGATTGGCCGACCGAGCCGGCTGGTCCGGGAAGGGCCGAACGCGCGACGCGTCGGCGATCGTCCAGGGTCGGTATAGCGGCCTGGATCTGCTGCTGGTCAAGCCGCTTACCTTCATGAACGAGTCGGGGCTTGCGGTGCGCAAGGTGCTGGCCCGGCAACACGCGCCGCTGGCCGAGATCCTGGTCGTGTGTGACGACTTTGCCCTGCCATTCGGCAAGCTCAGGTTCCGCGAAGGCGGCAGCGCCGGCGGCCATAACGGCCTGCGCTCGATCATCGGCGAGCTGGGCAACGAGCAGTTCAGCCGGCTTCGCGTTGGGATCGGCGAGCCCGGCGGTGATGCCATCGACCACGTTCTGAGCCAGTTCGGGCGGGGCGAGAAAGTCCGACTGTCCGAGCTGCTCGACGCCGCCGCCGACGCGGTCGAAGCCTGGGCCCGTGACGGCACGAGCAAGGCCGCGAATCACTTCAACGCGTTCGAGCTGCGGCCCGACGACGACGAGCGGTCGGCGCCACCGGGCGCGGTCGACGGCCCGCCCGGACCCGACGGCATACGGCGCACGAAGACCGGCTGGCGCAAGCCCAAGCCGCCCGCAGGGGGCGAATGAGCGTCCGTGGCGGTCGGTCGCTTCGCCGCCAGATCGATGCCGCGCTGAGCGGCGCAGCCGACCCCCTGGGCGCAGACGGGCTTGGGCTGCCGGACGGAGCCACGCGGGCCGATGGGGACCCCGACTTCCCGGTCGAGCCCGAGGACCCTGCCACTCCGACCCGCCGCGGCCGGCGCGGCCAGGAGCGTCACGTCGACGAAGAGATCAAGGTTGCGTACCAGGCGGCCCAGGCCGCCAGAGCGACGGCAGGTCAAGTAGCGGCAGCCGCCGGTTCCGGCTCCGGGCCGGCTGCTCGGAGGCTGCCGGACCTCGGTGTGCTGCCGCCGCTGCTCCACGCCAGCGGTGCCTTCGCCACTCTGCGCGGGCGGCTTGGCGTGGAGGCCGGACTGCTGCCGGGCGGTGGCCGCCACGCGTCACTGGCCTCGGTCCCGCACGGGGCAAAGACATTCCTTGCCGCCGCCCTGGTTCTCGGCGATCCTGCGCGCCCTGAGGCAATCAAGACCGCTGGCTCGGCGATGGCCGCGACGGCCGCGGGCGAGCGGCTGTGCTGGGTAGCCCGCGACTCCGAGATCGGCGACCGCGTAGCCGAGGAGCTGCAGGCCTGGCTCGGCGATCCCGAGGCCGTCGTGGTGCTGGAACCTCGCACGGCCCTCGCGTACGAACGCAGCGAGCTGGTGCGGGACGAGACCGCGGCCCGCGTGGCGGCCCTTGCGGCGTGGCGCTCGGGGCGGGCCCGAGTCCTCGTCGCGAGCGTTCAGGCCTTGCTCCAACACACGCTCGACCCGGAGGAAGTGCCGGCCGAGCCGCGCAGGCTGCGGGTAGGTGCCCGCATCCAACAGGACAAGCTGCTCCATGAGCTCCTCGCTCTCGGCTACGACCCGGTGCTCGAAGTTGCCGGCCGTGGCGAGTTCGCCCGGCGTGGCGGACTCGTCGACGTGTTTCCGTCCGCCGCACCGCTGCCGATCCGGATCGAGTTGTTCGGCGACGAGATCGATTCGATGCGCGTCTTCGACCCCGCCGACCAGCGCAGCGTCCGCAGCATCGACGAAGTCGTTCTGCTGCCCGCCAGTGAGTTCCTGGTGCCGCCCGGCGGAGTGGCGGAGATTCGTGCCCGCGTGGCCCGCCTGCCGGGTCGCTCGCCCGGGCTTCCGGACCGCCTGACGGCCGACCTGGCCCGCTTCGAAGAAGGCGTGCGCGTCGGGACGGGCGAGCTCGGGGCGCATTCCGGCCACGTCCACGACGCCGTCGCCGCCGCTCGAGCCCTCGAGACGGGCGATGCGGCCGAGGTCTGGGCGGCCGTCCTGTGTCCCGCGACCGGACTCGACCACGTTCCGCTGTCCACCCTGCTCGTCCTCGATGAGCCCGGCGACATCGCCGATGCGGCCGACTTCCTGTGGCGCCAGGCGGAAGAGCGTCGCACCGAGCTTGTGACGGCCGCCGATCTGCCCAACGCGTGGCCGGCGGCGTACCTGCCCCAGCGCGAGTGGAAGACACGTCTGCTGCGCGGCCGGACTCTCGAGCTGACCTGGGAGTCGGAGGCGGCCGAACCGACCGGCGGCGGCACGCCGATGGGCGATCTGTTCGGCTGGCGCGAGCCGGCACTGCCTCCCGCCAGGACGGCGCGTCTGGCTCAGACCATCTCGGGCTGGACGGCGGATGGCGATCGCGTCGTGGTGGCTTCCGATCAGGCGCCCCGCCTGGCCGATCTGCTGACCGAGCAGGACCTGCCAACGGCCGTAGTCGATCGGCTCTCCGAGGCCCCCGCACCGGCAACGCGGACCCTGATCGGTCGGAGCCTCAACGGTGGCTTCGGCGGAGGCCCTGATGGGCTCGTGTTCGTCACCGACCGCGAGCTCTTCGGCTCCGTCCGTGTCCGGCGGCCCAAGGCCTTCAGGCGGGTCGTTCCGCGCGACGTACTCGAGCGGCTCACCCAGGGCGACCTAGTCGTGCACATAGATCACGGCATCGTTCGCTACGAACGGATGCTCCGCCGCGGCGTCTCCGGCGAGGAACGCGACTATCTGGAACTGAGCCTGGCCGGCACCGACAAGATCTTCCTGCCCGTTGAGCAGATCAACCGCATCAGCCGCTACTCGGGTGGGGAGAATCCGGCCCTCAGCAAGCTCGGCGGAGCGGAATGGCTGCGCACCAAGCAGCGGGTTAAGCGCGCCGTCACCGACCTCGCCAAGGAGCTCCTGGAGATCTACGCCGCCCGTGCCGCGGCACCCGGCTTCGCCTTTCCGCCCGATACACCCTGGCAGCAGGAGCTCGAGGCGTCGTTCCCGTACGAGGAAACGCTCGACCAGCTGCGAGCCACGGCGGAGGTCAAGCTCGATATGGAGGCCGGTCGGCCGATGGACCGCCTGGTTGTCGGCGACGTCGGCTATGGCAAGACCGAGGTCGCCCTGCGGGGTGTGTTCAAGGCGATCCAGGGAGGCAGGCAGGTCGCGGTGCTGGTGCCGACCACGGTTCTCGCGGCGCAGCACTACGCCACCTTCAGCCAGCGGTTCGCGGCCTACCCGGTGACGGTCCGGCTCCTGTCGCGCTATGTGCCCGCCCAAGAGCAGGAATCGACGATCGAGGGGCTGGACAGCGGTTCTGTCGATCTCGTCATCGGCACGCATCGCCTGCTGAGCAAGGACGTCCGGTTCCGCGACCTGGGCATGGTCATCGTCGATGAGGAGCAGCGCTTCGGGGTGGCGGCGAAAGAGCGCCTCAAGAAGCTGCGCCGCGAGGTCGACGTCCTGACGCTGTCCGCGACGCCCATCCCCCGAACGTTGAACCTGGCCCTGGCCGGCGTCCGCGACCTGTCTCTGATCGAGACTCCGCCCGAGGATCGGCTGCCGATCCAGACGCGGGTCGCCGAGGCTTCCACAGGCCTCGTTCGAGACGCGATCCTGCGCGAGCTCGACCGCGGCGGCCAGGTCTTCTTCGTCCACAACCGCGTCGAGACGATCGAGGCCCAGGCCGAGCAGCTGCGGGCGCTCCTGCCGGGCGTGCGGATCGCGGTCGGCCACGGCCAGATGCCGGAAGGACAGCTCGAGAGAGTGATGATTGCCTTCTCCGGCGGCGCCACCGAGGTCCTGGTCTGCACCACGATCATCGAGTCGGGCCTGGACATCCCGAACGCCAACACGATCATCATCGACCGGGCCGACACTCTGGGCCTGGCCCAGCTGTACCAGCTTCGCGGCCGCGTGGGTCGGTCGTCTCGCCGCGCCTACGCCTATCTGCTCTACAGGCGCCGCGAGAAGCTCTCGGACGTGGCCCGCAAACGGCTCCAGGCCATCTTCAATGCCTCCGAGCTCGGAGCCGGGTTCCAGATCGCCCTCTCGGATCTCGAGATCCGAGGCGCCGGCAACATTCTCGGCGCGGAGCAGCACGGCCACGTCGCCGCAGTCGGCTTCGACCTGTACACGCGCCTGCTGGCAGAGGCGGTCGAGGAGCAGAAGGCCGAGTTCGAGAGCCGGCCGGCCGAGATCGAACGCCCCGGGGCGGTGGTCGATCTGCCGGTAGACGCGCACCTGCCGGACGCCTACGTCCCCGAGACTGCCCAGAAGCTCGAGTTGTACCGTCGCCTCGGGCGCGTCCGCACGGCCGGCGAGCTGGCCGCGTTCCGCCAGGAGCTCCTGGACCGGTTCGGGCCGTTGCCGTTGCCGGTGTTGCGGCTGCTCGAGGTGGTGGAGCTGAGGATGGCCGCCGAGAACGCCGGCATCGCGTCCATTTCGCGCGAGGAGGGCGAGCTCGTGGTCCGGCTCGGGACCTTGTCGCGTGCCGCTGCTATGCGCGCACTGGCCCCGATGGGCCGCGACGTCGTCCGCTTCGGCTCGAACCAGGCCCGCATTCGGCTGCCCCGGGACCCCGTCCGGGCATGGACCATGGCTCAGTCTGTGGTCTCGAGACTCCTCCCCGCGGCCGAAGAGCAGCGGCTCCAACGCGAACGAGCGGCCGCAGCACAGGGCGGTTCCGGGGCTTGATCGCTGATCCGCGCGGCCTGGGGACGGTCGATCGCCCCCCAGGATTGCTCTATCGCGTAACCTATGACCGGTCCGCGTCTGAGGGACACGGTCTGGACCCCGATGGGGTTCGTCACGGGTAGCCGGTCAGTTCCGTCGCACCCCGCGCCACGGCGACCACCGGAAGGACGTGGGATGCATCGTTCGGAAAAGGCGATATCGGGTGTCGCTCATCAGAAACAGAAGAGCGGCGCGGGCGAGAAGGACGGCTTCCGTCCCGATATCGAGGGGCTTCGCGGCGTCGCCGTTTCGCTCGTCGTGCTCTTCCACGCCGGCCTTCTATCGAAGGCTTCGACGCAGCTCACCGGCGGGTTCATCGGCGTAGATCTCTTCTTCGTCGTCTCCGGCTTCCTGATCACGGGGCTGCTTATCCGTGAGCGAGAGCGGACCGGCAGGATCGGCTTCTCGCGCTTCTACGCCCGCCGCGTCAGGCGCATCCTGCCTGCGGCGGCCGTCACGCTGCTGATCACGATCCCGCTCGCGAATGGGCTGGTCACGCTCGTGAACCGGTCGTCGGTCATGCAGGACGCAGCATCGGCCGCCCTGTCGGTCGCGAACATCCGCTTCGCGATGACCACCGACTACTTCAACCCGGTCAGCTATTCGCCGTTCCTGCACTTCTGGTCGCTCGGGGTGGAGGAGCAGTTCTACTTCATCTGGCCGGCCCTGCTCGCACTTGTGGCCTGGAAGTGGCCTCGCCCGGGCGCGGCCGTGGCCCTGACCGTGGTGGTCGTGGTGTCGTTCATCGCCAGCCTCACGCTCACCTACTCGTCGACGTCGACGGCGTTCTACATGCTGCCCACCCGTGCCTGGCAGCTCGGCGCCGGCGGCCTCCTTGCGATCGGGTCCGGGTCGCTCGATCTGCTGCCGAAGGTAATTCGGAGCGCGATCAAGCAGACCCTGGCATTCGCCGGTTGGGCCGCGCTGGCGGCTCTGATCACCGCTGCATTCGTGATCGACTCGGTTGCCACGCCGTATCCGGGCACGGCGGCGCTCATCCCGACCGTTGCCGGCGTCCTCCTCATCGCCTCCGGCACCGAGCGGTCGGGCCCCGGCATTCTGCTGCGGCTGCCCCCGATCAGATTCCTCGGAAAGATCAGCTACTCGCTGTACCTGTGGCATTGGCCGGTGCTCGTCCTGGGCGGTTTGTATCTGACGACACCCCTTCAGCCCTGGCTCTCCTCTGGCCAGGCCCTTGCGCTGGCGGGGCTCTCCATCCCCGTGGCGTTCTTGAGCTGGGCCCTCGTCGAAGAGCCGTTCAGACGGGGTGTGATCCCGCTTCCGCGCCCGAGCCGAGTTGTCATGGCCGGCGTGGCGGTCATGCTCGCCGTCGCCCTGGTTGGGACGACCTTCGACTTTGGGGCCCAGTCCGCGCTGGCGGCGCTGGACGGCCCCGACCCCTCGTCGACCCCTACTCCCGCCGTTGCCGCGACGCCCAGCCCGACGCCGACGATGTCCTCGCTCGCGCCGCGGACCACCCTCACGGATGCGACGCCGACACCGATCCCGGAGATGACCCCCGCCCTGACGCCCGGTCCGAGCTCGGGGCCGCCCAGTTCATATGCGGTCACGAGCGCGATTCGTCCCTCTCTCGGCAAGGCCGCCACCGACTACGAGCAGCCCTGGCATGACAACTGTCTCGGGTGGAAGGCGACCACCGCTCCAAATACTTCGAGCAATTGCGTCTACGGCAACCCCAGCGGCACCTATACGGTCGCTCTCGTCGGTGACTCCCATGCCTCGGCGCTGTTCCCTGGGGTCGACGCGGTGGCCAAGGCTCATGGCTGGAAGCTGATTCCCTACCTCAAGATCGACTGCTCGTTCCTGGACTTCAACGATCTGGTGTACTACGGGCCGCCCTCCGTCCCGTATCCCGAGTGCATGGCCTGGAACAACAACGTCGTGAGCAAACTCCAGAACAGCCCGCCCGACCTGGTCATCATCTCGATGAGCCGCTGGATCTTCACCGACAACGGCGCCGAAGAGAACGCCACTGCCGAAGGCAAGGCGCTCGTGAGGATGATCCAGAAGCTCCCGGCAGGCCAGCGCGTCGTGATCATCAAAGACCCGCCGCTCCCGACAAACGAGAAGGTCCCGGACTGCCTCTCCTCGTATCTGTCCGACTACCGAAAGTGCGAGTACAGCCAGAGGGTGGGTTTCGGCTCGGCGATGGGCACTCGCGAGGACATCGCCGCCGATGGGACCGGCGCGCGATTGATCGACCTTACCCCCGAGATTTGCCCTGGGACAGGCAACTGCCCTGTCGTGCTCGACAACATGATCATGTGGCGCGACGAGCATCATCTGACGGCCACCTTCTCGACCAGCCTCGGGCCCGCGATCGACGCCCAGCTGGTGGCCATACTCGACGCCTGGGCAAGACCGGCATTGGCTCCTGGTTCGCCGCACATCCCGTAGGGTTTCGACACCGGCGCGCTCGTGGGGGGTCCGGCGCTGCGGTAGACTTCGCCTGCCGAAACCAGCCGCCGTATGCCTGGAGGATCGCCTCGACCATGCCAGCCGAGGACCTGCGCGCCAAGATCCGCGAGATTCCCGATTTCCCGAAGCCGGGCATTCTGTTCTACGACATCACGACCCTTCTGAAGGATGCGGCCGCCTACAAGGACGCCATCGACCAGATGATCGAGCCGTACCGCGACATGAACGTCGATCTGGTGGTCGGGATGGAGTCGCGCGGTTTCATCTTCAGTGGTCCGATTGCCTACCAGCTTCACGCGGGACTGATTCCCGTCCGAAAGCTGGGCAAGCTTCCAGCCGAAACCGTATCGGTGGAGTACGCCCTGGAGTACGGCTCCAACACCCTCGAGATCCACAAGGACGCAATCCGGCCGGGCCAGCGAGTGCTGATCGTCGACGATCTGCTCGCCACGGGCGGAACTGTCCGCGGGACCATGGAGCTCGTCGAGCGATTGCAGGGCCAGATCGTGGGGCTGGACTTCCTCGTGGAGCTGCTGTTCCTCAAGGGCCGCGAACGACTCCAGGGCTACAAGACGACGAGCGTCATCCAGTACTGATCCACGGATGGTTTCGTGAAAGCCTCGGGCTGCGGCGTCGAATCAAGTTCCTTGGGTGCCGGATCCGGCCTCGGCGTCCCCGCGGGTGGACGTTCGTGACCTCGGGCGCCGTCAGTCGTCGCGAGCAGGCCATAGTGGCGACGGAGACGGCCGATCGGTCGATGCTGAGAGCCTTTCTGGAGACCGATCGACTCTACTCGGCCTATGCGCTGTGCGATCTCGACGATCGGGAGTTTCTCCGCACTCGCTGGGGAGTGGCCTTCGCGGCCGGCCAGCCGATCGCCGTCGTCCTCCAGTACGCGGGCTACTCGCCGCAGCCGATCTTCGTCATGGGCGACAACGCGGGCATCGCTGCCGTCTTGTCGAACATCATCAAGCCACGTGCCGCCTACGTCGCCGCCAAGCGGGAGCATCTGGCCGCCCTCGCGTCCAACTACCGGGTGGAGGCGGGGCCGGCGATGCTTCGAATGTGGGTTGACTCGGCCCATTTCCGGCCCTTTCCGGCGGACGTCCAGCGGCTCCTGCCGGTGGAGATCGGCGAGCTCAATCGCCTCTACCAGCTCGGCTTCGCATCGTGGCTGCCGGCCAGTGCGATCACCGATGGGCTGTACTTCGGCATTCGCGTGGGGGGCAGGCTCGTATCGGCCGCGGGAACCCACGTCATCAGCCGCGCCGCAAAGCTGGCCGTGGTTGGGAATGTGATGACCCACGCCGACTTCCGCGGACGCGGTTACGCTACTGCGGTGACCGGTGCCGTGACCGCGGACCTGCTTCGGTTCTGCGACCAGGTCGTGCTTAACGTCCGGGCGGATAATCCGCCCGCCCTGGCTGCCTATCGACGCCTCGGCTACCAGGTCAGCCTGACATTCGAAGAGCGGCTGATCCATCGCACCGAGCCGCCATGGAGCGGCTGGACGGGGACGTTCCGCCGTATTTTCGCTCGCAAGGAGTCTTGAAGTCGCATGGCTATCCCGACCCAGTCAACAACACCGGCAGCCGGGTCCGGCGCCGGCAAGTCCAGCTTGCCTGGTCACGACATTGCCGACCTCGGTCTCGCCGCCGAGGGCAAGCGCCGGATCGAATGGGCGGAGCGCGAGATGCCGGTTCTGCGGCTGATCCGCGAGCGATTCGAGCGTGAGCGCCCGCTGGAGGGCCTGCGCCTGGCGGCCTGCCTCCACGTCACGACCGAAACCGCGAACCTGGTCCGGACCCTCAAGGCCGGAGGAGCGGAAGTGGTGCTGTGCGCCTCCAACCCGCTGTCGACGCAAGATGAGACGGCAGCCGCGCTGGTCGCGGAGTACGGCATCTCCACCTACGCCCGCCACGGTGCCGATCGAGACACCTACTACCGCCACCTCAATGCCGCCGCCGACATCAGGCCGCATATGACCATGGACGACGGCTGCGACCTCGTGACGCTGATCCATCAGGAGCGCCGCGACCAGCTGACGGAGATCTTTGCCGGGACCGAGGAGACCACGACCGGCGTCATCCGCCTCAAGGCGATGGCCGCCGACGGCGCCCTCGGCTATCCGGTCGTGGCCGTGAACGAAGCCCTGACCAAGCACCTCTTCGACAACCGGTACGGCACGGGCCAGTCGACGCTCGACGGCATCATGCGCGCCACCAACCTGCTGATCGCCGGCCGCCACGTCGTCGTTGCCGGCTACGGCTGGTGCGGCAAGGGCATCTCCTCTCGGTTCCGGGGCATGGGTGCGCAGGTCGCCGTGGTCGAGGTCGACCAGGTCCGCGCCCTCGAAGCGCTGATGGACGGCAACCTGGTCATGACGATCGGCGAGGCGGCGCCCTGGGGCGACATCTTCGTCACGGCCACGGGCGACATCCACGTTATCCGGGCCGAGCATTTCAAGGTCATGCACGACGGAGCGATCATGGCCAACTCCGGCCACTTCGACGTCGAGATCGACATCCCGGCGCTCACGAAGCTGGCCGGAGGCAAGGTCCGCGAAGTCCGTGAGAATGTGGTTGAGTACGTGATCGACAGCAAGCGCATCCATGTCCTCGCCGAAGGCCGCCTCGTGAACCTGGCCTGCGCGGCAGGGCACCCGGCGTCCGTGATGGACATGAGCTTCGCCAACCAGGCGCTCGCGGCCGAGTACCTGAAGGGCAAGCACAAGGACCTGGCGAAGGGCGTCTACGACGTCCCGGAGACGATCGACGTGGAAGTGGCCCGGCTCAAGCTGGCGGCCCTGAACATCGTCCTCGATCCGCTTACGCCCGAACAGGCCGAGTACCTCGCCTCCTGGCAGCACGGGACTTGATCGGCCGATCGTAGCTGTCGGCTGCGCTGACGCTCGCTCCAAGCACGCCTGGCGTAGGCTGGGGCTACCGCCGTCCATGACGATCTGTTCGAGGCGTTGAGCCGCCCGACTTCTCGAACATGCGCCACGTGACTACTATCTCGCCTCGACCTGTGGAATATGCGCCAGGCGACTGATGGGGGTCGTTTCGGGCCTCTAGACGGGCTCCGCGTGGCTCGGCAGTTCGATAGTAGTCCTGGGACGCATGAACGCGAACTCGGTCAAGACGAGCCGGCGTGCTCGGATTCCCGTGCTCCAGGCCTCGGCCGGCCCCGGCCGGGCGGCCGAACGGGTGGCCGTCGCATGCTAACCTTCGGGCTGGAGCTGACGACCCAATCATTCGAGCGCCGGATGCGGCGCCCCGGGGAGAACCATGACCAGCCTTCTCGACGACGCGCAGTACCTCTTCACATCGGAGTCGGTGACCGAAGGTCATCCCGACAAGATGTGCGACCAGATTTCCGACGCGATTCTGGACGCGATCCTGGCCGAGGATCCGAACGCCCGGGTGGCCTGTGAGACTGCCACGACGACCGGTCTGGTCCTGGTGCTCGGCGAGATCAGCACGTCGACATACGTGGATTTCCAGGCCGTCGTCCGCGACACGGTCAAGGAGATCGGCTACACCAACGCCGAGTGGGGNNCAGGGAATGATGGTCGGCTACGCCTGCCGCGAGACGCCGGAACTCATGCCGCTGCCGATCGCGCTTGCCCACCGGCTGGCCCGTCGGCTTGCGGAAGTCCGCAAGAGTGGCCAGTTGCCGTATCTCCGCCCCGATGGCAAGACGCAGGTCACCGTGGAGTACCACCACGGCGTGCCCAAACGCGTTGCCAACGTGGTCGTTGCGGCGCAGCACGACCCCGACGTCCTCATCGAGAAGCTCCGCTCCGACATCATCGAGTCCGTGATCATGCCGATCATCCCGGCGGAGTTGCGGGCCAAGGATCCCGTCATGCACGTCAACGCCACGGGCCGGTTTGTCATCGGCGGCCCGATGGGCGACGCGGGCCTGACCGGCCGCAAGATCATCGTCGACACATACGGTGGCATGGCTCGCCACGGCGGTGGCGCATTCTCGGGCAAGGACCCGACGAAGGTGGACCGCTCGGCCGCCTACGCCGCCCGGTGGGTGGCGAAGAATGTGGTTGCCGCCGGCCTCGCCGATCGGTTCGAGATCGAGCTGGCCTACACCATTGGCGTCGCCCGTCCCGTGTCCGTGTCGATCGAGACATACGGCACCGAGAAGGTTCCGGACGAGAAGATCCTGGCGGCAATCGCCAAGCACTTCGACCTGCGTCCGTCGAGGATCATCGAGGCGCTGGACTTGCGCCGGCCGATCTACCAGCCCACGGCCGCGTACGGCCACTTCGGCCGGACCGACCACGACTTCCCATGGGAGCGGACTAACAAGGCGGCCGCGCTGGCGGACGAGTGCGGAGTGGCCCAGCCCGCTGCGGCAGGGCGCTGAGGGTCTCGTGTACGCCGTCGTACTCGCCGGCGGAGGCGGAACCCGACTCTGGCCGCTCAGCCGACCCGATCGCCCCAAGCCATTTCTGAAGTTGCTCGGCGACGAGACGCTGATCCAGCGAACCGTCGCCAGGCTGGCGCCGCTGGTCTCCCCGCAGGACGTCTACGTAGTTGCGGATCGCCGCCACCTCTCGCTGGTCGCGGAGCAGCTGCCGGCCATTCCGGCGGCGAATCTCATCGGCGAACCGATCGGGCGCAACACGGCAGCGGCAGTGGCCCTGGCCGCTGAGGCGATTGCCCGACCCGACGGCGAGGTCATGATCGTGCTCCCGGCCGATGCCCACATCGCCGACGAGGCCGGTTTCCGCGACGCCCTTGCCGCGGCCGGCGAAGTGGCGCGGGGCGGCTCGCTGGTGACCCTCGGAGTGATGCCGGACCGACCCGAGACCGGCTACGGCTACGTTCTCGCCAGGCCGCCGGCGCGGGAAGTGGCCGGCCGTCCGACCTTCGCCGTCGAACGTTTCGTGGAAAAGCCGACGGCCGATCGAGCGGCCGAGATGATCGCGACCGGCATGGCCAGCTGGAACGCGGGCATCTTCGCCTGGACTCGGGCCACGATTCGCGACCGTCTGGCGCGCCACGCTCCGGACATCCTCGGCCCGCTGCGAGCGATCTGCCAGGCGGGCACGACGACCGATCTAGACACGGCCTACCCCGCACTGCGGGCGACATCCATCGACTACGCGGTCATGGAGCCGGCATCGCTGGAAGGCGACGTAGCCGTCGTGCCGATGAGCGTGGGCTGGAGCGATCTCGGCAGCTGGGCCGCTCTGCGGGATGCCTGGCGAGAGGACTCGCCGAGTCCGGAGCCGGGCGTTACCGTCGGCCTGGGCAATCGCCGCGACCTTGGATCGACCGACACTCTGGTGCTCGCCGAAGGCCGCCTCGTGGTCACCATCGGGCTGCACGACGTCATCATCGTCGACACGCCGGATGCGCTGCTCGTCTGCTCAGCCGAGCGCTCACAGGAAGTTCGCAAGATCGCCGAGGAGATGTCGCGTCGAGACTCCGTGGCGAAAGAGGAGAAGAAGCCTTGAACGGCACGCAGTCAGCCGTGGTCGGAGCCGGGGCGGCGACCACTGGGACCGCAGTCGCGAGCGAAGCCGGCGCGGCCGAAGCGACCCGTATTGTTTTCGGTACGGATGGCTGGCGCGCGAAGACGGCCGACGACTACACCTTCGCCAACGTCCGCCGCTGCGCCCAGGCCGTGGCGGAGTACGTCATCGCTCGCGGTGAGCAGACCCGCGGCATAGTCATCGCCTATGACCGACGCTTCGCCAGCGAGCACTTCGCGGCAGCCGCCGCGGAGGTCATTCTCGCCCACGACATCCCGATCGCCCTTGCGTCACAGGCCGTGCCCACCCAGATGTCCTCGTTCGAGGTCGTTCAGCGGCACTCCGCGGCCGGCATCGTGATCACCGCCAGCCACAACCCCTGGACCGACAACGGCTTCAAGGTCAAGTCGCCCACGGGCGCCGCCGGTGGACCGGAGATGCTGGCGGACATCGAAGCCCGCATCGCCGCCGGAGCCGGAAGAACGATCGAAAGCCGGCCGATCGCGGACGCCGAGGCCGCCGGCCTGGTCGAGCGCTACGACCCGTTCGATGCCTACCGCACGTTCATCGGTCGCAACCTCGATCTGGACCGCCTCCGGGCCGCGGACGTGGATCTGCTCGTGGACCCGCTCTATGGCTCCGGAGCGACGTGGATCCCGCGCCTGCTGCAGGGTGGTCGGATCCGCATCACGGAGCTGCACTCCGAGCGCAACCCGTACTTCGGGGGCGTCAATCCCGAGCCGATCCCGCCGAACGTCGACGAGGCTCTCCGGACGATCGCTCAGGGCCGCTATGACCTGGGGCTGCTCCTCGACGGCGACGCGGATCGGTCCGGCGCCGCCGACGAGCGGGGCACGTTCATCACCACGCTGCAGATTTATGCCCTGCTCATGTACTACCTGGTCGAGCATCGGGGGCTGCGTGAGCCGGTCGTCAAGACGGTCAATGAGACGTCGATGGCGGAACGGTTGGGCGAGCGCTATGGCGTGGACGTCTACGAAGTCCCGGTCGGTTTCAAGTACGTCGGACCCAAGATGATCGAGACGGGCGCGATGATGGGCGGCGAGGAGTCCGGCGGCTTCGGCTTCGGCATGCACCTGCCGGAGCGCGACGGCATCTTCACCGACCTGATGCTGCTCGACCTCTTCCTGTGCGAGAAAGAGGCCGGGCGGTGGCCCGCGTCGCGGGCGATCGCCCATCTCCACGAGATCGCCGGACCGTCGAGCTACCGCCGCGTGGACGTCCATTTCGATCGGGCGGTCTATCCGGAGCTGAAGGATCGACTCCTGGTCGAGCTGCCGCAGAAGGCTCCGACTGAGCTGGCTGGTCGGCCCGTGGTTCGGACCCAGACGCTCACGACCAACGACGGGTTCAAGTTCTTCGCCGACGACGGGTCATGGCTGCTGATCCGTTTCAGCGGCACGGAGCCTCTCGTGCGGGTCTACACGGAGGCCGCCTCGGTGGCCGCGGTAGATGCGAATCTGTCTGTCGGAGAGGCCATCGTCCGCGGCGCCTGACTCCGGGTCCCGGCGCAACTCGGCGGCGACCGGCTGCCGCGCCGGCCCTTTCGGAAGATGTCCACAAGGGGCACGGGAACCGCCCGGCCTCTCTTGGCTCGCAGCTGTACAGTGAGTGTCTAGCTGCCCACCGCCGCGACCCCGTGGCAGGGCAGTGAACTCTTCGGGGCAATGCAGGGCGACGGAGGGATATTGGCGATGCACAGCTCTCTCATCGGGAAGGTCGAGAAGGCGAACCGCTACGCCCGCGAGCTGGATCGGATCTCGTTCGAACAGCTCGCGGTCACGTTTAAGGGCGACAACGATACGCACACGGTTCGACTCGAAGGCGAAGCCTGGCACTGCACTTGCCACTTCTTCG
The DNA here is from genome assembly GCA_003171255.1 of Chloroflexota bacterium. Taxonomy (GTDB): domain Bacteria; phylum Chloroflexota; class Limnocylindria; order Limnocylindrales; family CSP1-4; genus Fen-1039. Next base: position 53,721 of record PMYK01000041.1, on the reverse strand, counting down.
AGAGCTGGGGTTCGTGCGTTCACGTCCTCGCCCTGCAAAAGATACTGGGCGTGATGCTGCCCGAGACCGCGCAGACGTCGATCTTTACCGCTCAGCCGGCTGTCCCTGCCTGACACCGGCGAGGACTTCGACCAGGCTTTCCGTCGCGCGGGCTCTGCCACTGCGGTCCGGCGACGACATCGGGGGAACAACTGTGAACACCGAGGTTCGGTCGTGATTAGTCGACGCCTGCGCGTCCCAGCGGTGATCGCCGTGGCAATGGGCCTGGTCATCGCGATGACGGGATGCTCTGCCGCCAACCCGACGCCCATCTATGTCCAGCTGACTCCGACACCGGCGCCTATCGGCACTCCGACGCCCGTGCCCACGCCGTCGCCCACGCCATCGCCCACGGCCGCGCCGACAGACACGCCCGCAGGGGCCTCGCCGGGCGCTTCCGAGACGCCCGCCGTCACTGTGGCCCCAACAGCCCCGCCCACCTCCGGGGCGAGTCCCACGGGTGCAGCAGGCGCATGCTCCGGCAAGGTCTCGAACCAGTCCTTCTGGGTGGAGACCGCCAACAATGTTCCGTTCACCGTCTACTGCGCAGTCGTGCCGAGTCCGTGGTATTTCGCCGCGGCCAGCAGCACGTACGGCGCCTCGGGCTCGGTGACGGCCTCCTACCAGACGACCGGGGGCGCCAAGATCGAGATCAAGGAAGGCGCGTTCTGCACGAGCAGCGCGAGCGCCTGCTCAGCGCACAGCACGGCCCTTGGCTCGGCCAATTTCGGCGACCTGACCGGCAGCCTGGACGGGGTCGGGACGGGCTTTGCGATCTACGTTAGTCCCGGCACCGCTCACGGCTACACAGCAACCGGAACAGGCGTCAGCCAGTCGGCGTTCGTCAACATCGTCGCGGCGCTCATCAAGGTGCCCAAGTCCTGAGGCCGTCGCGCTCGTCTCTCCGGGAACGACCCACGGCTATCAGATCGTGGGCTCCGGCGTCTCGCAGGCCGACCTCGCGGCCTTTGCCGGTCGCTAATCGGCCGAGGGAGCCTCGGCATCCTGGATCGGCAGGAGGGGATCGACGACCGGAGTGGGGGGCATGGAATCAGCGGTCATGCGAGCTTGATCGGTGATGCGGGCTTGATCGGTCGCCCGCGCCTGATCGGTGACGCGCGCCTGATCGGCACTCCGACCCGCTCGGCGCCGCCGCTCGAGGTTCGGCTGCCCCCCGGAAGCGACGGTCGTCTCCACTTCCTGGTCCTGGCCTGCCTGGGGTAGACGTGGGACTCGGATCGGCCGACCTTCGCGTTGCTCAACGCGGCGAGCGGCTCGGACCGCCACCGGGTCGGCGTCTCGGTTCCGACCCAGGTAGTAGAAAAAGAACGAGGCGATGACTGCCGCGACCGGGATGCCGAAGATGGCGCCGGGGATGCCTGCCAGCTTGGAGCCGATCATGACCGAGCCCAGGACTGCGACAGGGTGGAGGCCGACGGCCTCGGCCATGAGACGCGGCTGGATGATGTTCATCAACACGAACCACCCGACGACCATGATGATCATGGCCGGGAGCGCTACGTCCGGCTTGAAGAAGATGGCCACCAGCACCGGCGGGACCCACGAGATGAACGGTCCGAAGAATGGGATGGCCTGCAGGATGCCCGACGATGCGGCCGTGACCGGCATATACGGAAGCCCGAGCAGGAGACTCGCGAACATCGACACCAGGCCGTACATCAGGCCTGAGAGCGCCTGGCCACGGAGGAAGCCACCGAAGGAGCGGGCCACACTGTGCTCGAGCAGCCTGGCTTCCTCGTTGTACGAGGGCGGGACGATCCGGAAGAGGAAGCTGACGATCCGATCTCGGTCGACCGCCATATATAGCGACAGGAAGAAGACAAAGAGCAGGTTGCCGAACATGCCAATGCTGGCGACGGCGATGTCGCCCAGCGGTTTGGCCAGCTGACCCGCGCCGTTCTTGATGGTGGCCAGCAGCTGGTTGACCTGGTCGTGGAGGCTGATCTGGCTGCCGCCAACCGAGTTCAGGCGGTCCTGCCAGGGCTGGAGAATCTCTCGCAAGCGCTGATCGGAAGGCCAGTTATTGACGAGGTTGTTGATCGACGAGTAGAGCTGCTGGGCCACGAGCAGGATGGCGACTATCAACCCGACGATCAGCAGGGCGTAGACAACGATGACGGCGATGGCCCGCGGCAGACCCGGAAAAAGGTGGACGAGGGCGCTTGCCAGCGGGCTAAGGATGAAAGCGAGCAGCCACGCCAGGAAGAAGACCATGATCACGTCGCTGAAGAACGCGACCAGATTCGTGACAAAGCCGATGACAATGAAGCCGACCGCGACGGTTCCCAGGATCACCAACGCCGTCAACCAACGCTGAAGGCGGGGTGTCAGAAGCGCGTTGGTCGCCGATTGATCCGTCATCGTCCCCTGTCCTCGAGCGACTGGCTTAGGAGCAGATGGTACGCCGCTCGACTAGCGCAGCCCCATCCGCTCGCGGACCTCGACCATAGTGGCTTCGGCGATCGGTCGGATTCGTTCGGCGCCTTCGTCGAGGATGCGACGGAGCCGGACCGGGTCGGCCATGAGCTCGCGGTAGGTTTCCCTGGCGGGCGCGTAGTGGTCGATGATCCGCTGGGCCAGCAGCTTCTTGGTGTCGACGCAGCCCGTCCGGGCGGTGCGCTCGCCCTCCCAGATCTCCTCGTAATCGTCACCGAAGTGGCGGTGCAACTGGCAGACGTTGCAGACCTGGGGCCGCCCGGGGTCGGTGCGAAGGATCCGCTGCGTGTCGGTCATCATCGACATGACCTGCTTGCGGATCATGTCGGGCTCGGCCAGGACCTCGATCGTGTTGCCGATCGACTTGCTCATCTTCTTGACGCCGTCGGTGCCGAGGACGACGGGCGCCTCGGTGTAGACCGCCTTTGGCTCGGGGAAGGTCTCGCCGTAGCGGGCGTTGAAGGCGCGCACGATCTCGCGGGTGAGTTCCAGGTGCGGGGCCTGATCCTTGCCGATCGGAACGAGCGACGCCTTCGGCAGAGCGATGTCGGCGGCCTGGAGGACCGGGTATGTCAGCAGGCCGTGGTTGACGTCCTCGGGCTGGTTCGCGCGCTTCTCCTTGTAGGTCGGAGTGCGCTGCAGCCAGCCGACCGGCGTCACGGTGTTGAAGAGCCAGCACAGCTCGGTGACCTCCGGCCGATGCGACTGGACGAAGACGGTGCATCGTTTCGGGTCCAGGCCCAGGGCGATTAGGGCGGCCGCCATCTCGAGGGTCTGGCGGCGCAGCACCTCCGGATCGTGGACGTGTGTCAGGGCGTGGTAGTCGACGATGCAGTAGATCGCCTCATAGCGATCCTGCAAAGCCACGTAATTGCGGATCGCGCCCAGGTCGTTGCCCAGGTGAGGCTGGCCGGTGGGCTGGATGCCGCTGTAGATGCGCGGCTTGACGGGCAGGCTTGACGGGCGAGGCTTGGGCGTAGCGGCGGCGTCAGTCATGGTGCGCCGAGTGTAGCGGACGCGAAGTTGGCCCGAAGCCTAGCCGGCAGCGGCCTCAGCCGGAGCCTGCCGAGCGAGCAGAACCCGTCCGGCATGCTCCCGAACGTAAGGCAGTGCACCGACCAACAGCGACGGGCTGATGTAATACCAGCCCGGTAGCGCCACGAACGCCGCGACAACCACCGTCCACCACCAGCCGCGCCACGCTCCCACCACGATGATTGCGAGGGCGAAAGGCGCGCGTTGCCAGAAGCTCAGATACAGCGGGCCGTCCGCGGGGGCCGGTTTCGACATCAAGCGGATGTAGTCGGGCCACTGTCCCCAGAAAAGGATGAGCGACACCAGCAGCACGGCCGCCGTTGCGGCACCGGCAATCGCCACGTAGCGCCACTCCCGTCGAAGAACGTAGTAGAGCAGGGCGATGCCCGGGGTTACCTTGCTCAGGAGCACGATCGACCATGCCGCCGGCCAGCGTCTTCCGAGCACGATGGCGGCGGCCAGGACCAGCTGGATGTTGCCGCAGGTTATTTCGGACGCGACCGGGAAAGTCAGCAGGACCGGTAGGGTCAGCGGCCCGGCCAGCCAGATCAGGATCGCGAGCAGGAGTGCGCGATAGATCGCCACGAAGGTGAGGAACGGCAGCACTCGCCAGGGCGCCGCGAGGAACTCGAAAGCCGGCGTGTAGACATAGCCGTTTCCTTGGCCGAGAGCGGCGTTCGGGTACAGGTTGCTCGAGTTGGCGTGCCAGTAGAACGTGGCATCTACTGGCGTCGACCCGCCCAGTTGTATGGTCAGGTAGTACCAGAAGTAGGCGGCCGCGGCTATCCCCAGCGCCCAGAAGGTGAATGTGAGGAGGCGGTACTGGTGGACTGTCAGGATCCCACGGCGACCCACAGGCGCCCCGGTGACGGTAGGTGCCGGCGTGCGTCCGCAGAGATTTGCGATGACTTCGAACACTTGGCCCCGCTTGAATTTCCGACGCAGTCTACAGCAGCCCGGCGTGCCGACGATCGTCGTCGAGGAGAGGCGGTCTACCGACCGACGCGGGATCCGGCACGGCCTCAGGCGCCTCGGGTACCATTCCCGAACGACGCAATCCACGTCCGTCACAGTCGGCTGCGTAGCCAACTCGGCTCCGCTGGCCCCAGTCCGGCCCGCCCATGACCACCGAGAAACGACCAGTCCGCGTCGCGATCCTCGGTGCGGGCACCGTTGGCGCGGAGGTGGCCCGCGGCTTCCTTCGCAATCCCGATCGCCAGATCGGCCCGGCCCGAGGCCGGATGCTGGAACTCGTCGCCATCGCTGACATGAACGTTCAGGGCGCCGTCGATCACGGCATGCCCCGCGAGCTGATGGCCCCCGACGCCTTCGAGGTGGCGCGCCGTGCGGATGTCGACGTAGTGGTCGAGCTACTGGGCGGCGACGAGCCGGCGCGCTCGCTGATCGCCGAGGCGCTAGGTGCCGGCAAGCCGGTGGTGACCGCGAACAAGCACGTGCTGGCCCATCACGGCCTGGAGCTGGAGGCAATCGCACGCGCCGCCGGCGCGGCGCTCCGCTACGAAGCGGCCGTCTGCGGCGGAACTCCCGTCCTCGATCCGATCGCCCGTGACCTCGCGGCCAACCAGATCCGGCGAGTCCGGGGCATCGTCAACGGCAGCACCAACTTCATCCTGACCGAGATGATGCAAGCCAAGCGCAGCTACGAAGAAGTGCTCGCTGCGGCCCAGGCCCAGGGTTACGTCGAGCGCGATCCCAGTGCAGACGTCGAAGGCCACGATGCTGCCAATAAGCTCGCCGTTCTGACCCGCCTGGCGTTTGGCGCCTGGCCGCGAGTCGACTCCATCATTGCCAGCCCGCCTTCGCTGCGGGGTAACGGCAAACCGGGCATCACCGGCGTATCGGCCAACGACATCGCCGGCGCCGTTGCACTGGGGCTCGCCATCAGGCTAGTGGCCACCGTCAGCGCACCCGGCACGGCCGAGCCCGCCTTTGGTCTGGCCGGATCGGTCATGACTTCCGCGGTCCCAGTGGCGACGCCATTGGGCCGGACCGACGGCGTGCTGAATCGGCTCGAGGTGGACGCCGATCCGGTCGGCCGAGTCTCGTTCGAGGGACCCGGCGCCGGCGGCGCGGCGACCAGCAGCGCCGTCCTGGCGGACCTGCTCGAGGTCGTTCGTAGCGGCCTGAGCACCTGGGCGGACCTGCCACCGGCGGCGCCTCAGCTCGTAACCCTGGCCGACGATCGCGACACCGTCCGGCGGCCCTGGTATGTCTGCCTGCCGGGCGTTCTACCTGAGGAGGTCCCCGGCCGTCTCGCCGAAGAGATTGCTGGGCCTCCGCCGAGCAGCGTGCCGCGCCATCGGAGCCGCGCCTGGGTGGCCATCCGGACGCGACCGGTTCCGCTGGCCGAAGTTCGCGAGGCGATCGAGTCGCTCATCGCGCCCGACCGCGACGTGCCCATCTACCCGATCCTGACCTCGTAGCCGGAGTCGATCGAAGTGTCTGAATCGTCCGTTCGCGCCGCCGCTCCATCCGCCGCCCGCCCGCGCCTGGTCGAGCGCTACCGCGAGTTCCTGCCCATCACCGCCGCGACGCCGATCATCAGCCTGGGCGAAGGCTTCACGCCGCTGATCCGCATCGACCACATCGCCAAACGGATCGGCGTGCCCAACCTGTACGTGAAGTACGAGGGCATGAACCCGACAGGCTCCTTCAAGGACCGGGGCATGGTCATGGCTATCTCCAAGGCCGTCGAGGAGGGCTGCAAGGCGGTCATCTGCGCCTCCACCGGCAACACCTCGGCCTCGGCCGCGGCCTATGGCGCCGCCGCGGGGCTGGAAGTGATCGTCGTCCTGCCCAAAGGCAAGATCGCTCTTGGCAAGCTGATTCAGGCTCTCGCGGCTGGTGCGAAGATCATCGCCGTCGACGGCAACTTCGACGAGGCGCTGACCGTCGTGCGCGAGATGGCCGAGCAGAAGGAGCATCCGGTCACGCTCGTGAACCATCTCAATCCGAACCGAATCGAGGGCCAGACCACGGCGGCCTACGAGGTCTGCGACGACCTGGGTCGGGCGCCCGACATTCTGGCCATCCCCGTCGGCAACGCCGGCAATATCACGGCCTACTGGGCGGGCTTCAACCGCTACCAGGCCGCGGGCCGAATCTCGGTCAAGCCGAAGATGTACGGCTTCCAGGCGGCCGGCTCGGCGCCGATCGTGCTGGGCCACCCGATCGAGCACCCGGAGACGATCGCCACCGCCATCCGCATCGGCAACCCCGCCAGCTGGAAGCGGGCGGAGGCCGCGCGCGACGAGTCCGGTGGTCTCATCGAGGCGGTCACCGACGACGAGATCGTGGCCGCGTATCGGGACCTGGCGATGAGTCAGGGCATCTTCTGCGAGCCTGCTTCCGCCGCGAGCGTCGCGGGTGTCTGCAAGCTCGCGCGGGAGGGTCGAATCGATCGCGACGCCACGGTTGTCTGCGTCCTGACCGGCCACGGCCTTAAGGATCCGGAGACGGCCGAGCGGACAGCCGGTGGCGTAGGCGCGATCATCGATGCGGCGCCGACGACCGCCGGCGTGATGCGGGCTCTCGGCTGGTAGAGGAGGCTCCTCTGCTCCTCGCCGGGTCGCGAACCACGCCGCCCGGCCGGGCCTATCCACGACATCACAGATATTCCCATCGCGACTGCAATGTATGGCTGCGGGCCGATGCGAGGCCGACTCGCGGGGCCCTGCGGCACCGGACTCGGTAGCGTGATCGTGGGAAGGGGCTCTCTTGTGTCCCTGGAGCGCTCGGACGCGCCGATTCCGACATCGGACTTCGATGGCAGCCACCCGGCGGCTAGGCGTGAGGTGTGCGGCCGGTTCGATCCCTCTACTCGGCTCTCGGCGCGGCTCGTCGCCGGGTCCCGCCCCAGCCCTCTACGCCATCGCTTGCTTGATCAGACCCATCAAGTCGGCGTAGGTTTCGACGGCCGGGAACTGGGGGAATTGCTGTTTCACGTTCTCCGGCGCATGGAACAGGATGCCCCGGTGAGCCTCGCCGAGCATGGCCGTGTCGTTGAACGAATCGCCCCCGGCGATGACGTTGTAGTTCATGCGCTTGAACGCGGCCACGGCCTCGCGCTTCTGCTCCCGGATGCGCAGCTGGTAATCCACGATGTGGTCATTCTCGACGACCAGCTGGTGACACAGCAGGGTCGGGAAGTTGAGCTGGCGGAGCAGGGGAGCGGCGAACTGCTCGAATGTGTCTGACAGGATCACGACCTGCACGAATGACCGCAGCTCATCCAGGAACTCCCTGGCGCCGGGCAGTGGATGCAGCGTGCCGATGACATTCTGAATGTCCGACAGCTTCAATCCATGCTGGTCCAGGATGGCCAGGCGCCCGCGCATGAGTCTGTCGTAGTCGGGCTCATCGCGCGTGGTGCGGCGCAGTTCCGGAATGCCCGTCTTTTCGGACACGGCAATCCAGATTTCCGGCGTCAGCACGCCTTCCATGTCCAGGGTGACGATCGATTGCTTCATGGACGCGAGTTTACCGTCTAGAGGACGCGCCGAGGTGCTCGCCGGCGATCGTGGCCGTGCGGTCAGTCGGCCCCTTCGTCCTCGTCCTCGTACTCGGGCAGGGCCGGCTGGCCGACGGTCTTCGCCCAGGGCGCGTAGAGCGTCTCGGCATCGTCGGGCTCCAGCATGTCGGCCATGACCAGGGCGGCGACTGCGTCGGCGACCGCGGGGCCGGCGGACTCACGGATACGGGCGTCGCTCGTGGCGGAGAAGCGTTCGAGCAGCTTGGTCGTCCGATGGTCCATCCAGGCGAAGATCTCCTCCTGGGCAAGCCGCAGCTGCTCGCGCCACTTTCGGTCTTCGTCGGCCAGGGCCTGCAGAGACCGGTGGGCCGCCTTCAGCTCTTCCTTCGGTTGTTCGCGCCAGGCGGCCACGACTTCCCCAGTCCCAATTGAGTCAAGGCCGCTGAGCCGGGTCAGGAAGTCGACCACCAGCGCGGTATTCGGACCGAACTCGCCCTCGTCCTCCGCATCTGCCTCGGATTCGTCTTCCGCGTCGGCCGCCGGGCTGGCCGCCTGATCGACTGAGCCGTCGCCCGAAGCGGCGTCATCGTCGCCTTCGGTGTCCATCACATCCGACCATGGGCCGTATAGCGTGGCGAAGTCGACTTCGGCCAGATCGTCCTCCAGGACGAGGGCGTCTATGGCGTCCGAGGCCGCATCGGCGACGATGCGGAATAGTCCCTCATCGTCGTCCGAAAGGATCAGGGAAGCCAACCAGTCCGCGACGGCCCGCTCGGCGGTCTGAGCCTCGGCGTCCAGGTCGCTGGCACGGGCTTGCCGGCGAGCCTCAGCCTGGGCGATCTTGCGCTCCGCTCCCGGGATCGCCTCATACGCGTCCGCTATAGCCTCGGCGGTGTCGTAGTCGATGGTCGGCAGCGACTCGAGCAGCGACACGACCGCCTCGCCGTTCGGGCCATAGATGGAGGCCGTGTCGAGGCCGGTCAGCCCGAACTCCTCCGCCTGGCGCTCGAGCTCGGCCTGCAGCTCCGCGGCCTTGCGGGCGGCAGTCTCGGGATCGTCTCCTTGGACCGCGTCCGCGTCCTCGTCCTCGTCGAAGTCGTCGGTGGCCACGAAGTCCTGCTCGGCGGGTTCGGCCGCGTCGCCAGCGCCCCAACTCAAGGTGTTTGGCTGCGCTTCATATCGGAGCCGATTGGGTTCGTCGCCGGCGTCGGGCTTCTTCCTGTGGAACATCGACCCTCCGGGCTCGGGCGCCGCCCGAGCCAATTGCTCACTTCCTCGCGGCCTTGCCGGCCTTGCCGGCCTTGCCTGTGGCGGGGGCCTTGCGTGCGGGGGCGGCCTTCGCGGTCGGCGGCGTGGCCGGCTTCGCCGGTGGCGCCGAGACAGCCTTGACGGAGCCTGGCTTCGGTCTGCCGACGGCCGCATCCGTCTTCGCGAATGCCTTCTTGGGCTTCTCGGCCTTTGGGGGTTTCGCCACGGCTTGGTCCTCCGCGCCTTGAGCCGGCAGTGCCGGCGCGCCGATCAGATTGAACCACGCCCCGTACAGCAATTCCGCGTCGCCACGATCGAGCAGATCGCCCAGCACGAGGGCGGCAACGGCATCGGCCAGAGCCGGGCCGGCCATCTTTCGAGACTCGCCCTGCCCGGTTTGACCGAGGAAACCGGACGTCTCCTGGACGCGCCCGGCGTTGAGCCATGGAGTGAGGTTGTTCTGGGCATTTCGAACCTGGTCGCGCCACTCGGGGTCCTCGGCGACCAGGACTCGGAGTCTCTCGTGCGCGGCCTTGAGGTCATCGCGCTCGGCGCTCTGCCAGCCGCTTACGAGTCGTCCGACCTGCTCGGGCGTCAGCAGCCACAAGCGGTTCAGAAAGTCGGCGACCTCGAGCGAGTTGGGCCCGAACTCGCCCTCGGCAGCCTCGTCGTCTTCGTCCTCGCCGTCGTCCGCATCGGCGTCGGGCTCGCCGTCAGGCGCGCCTTCGATCTTCGCCGCCTCGGCTGCGGCGTCGAGCTCCGCCATCGTCTCCGACCACGGCTCGAGCAGCGCCTCGTAGTGCTTCTCCTCGAGCTTGCCCTCGAGGATCACGGCGGTAGCCGCATCGAGCGCCGCCTCGCCGCTCTGGGCGCAGTTCCGGCCCCAGTCCGGGTCTGTCGCGACGAACTCCGGGTACGGACCCGTGACTGCCATCCATGTGCCGACGGCTTCACGGACGAGCTGGAGATGGCGGCCGATCTCCTCGTTGTCCTCGGCCATCCTGCGGGCGACCTTCCGGGCGCGCTCGCGGTCCGACTTCGGGATCGCCAGCCAGGCTTCGGCGAGAGGTCGCGCTTCGTCCGGGACCATCTCCTCTAGCCGGTCGAGGATCTCAAGAACGGCCTCGGCGTTGGGGCCGTACATCCAAACATCGTTGTCGGCGAGGTAGTCGGCGGCCTGCGACTCCAGGTCTGCCGTCATGTCCTCGGGCTGGTCCGCCAGCTCGTTCTCGTCGAGCCCATCGCCTTCGAGCTCTTCGGCCGTCGCGTCGATCTCTGCCTCGAGGGCGTCAACCGGGACTTCCGACTCGTCGCGCCGTTCGCGTCGCCTGAACATCGATTCCTCCGTGTCGGCGCCAGCTTCGCCGAAACGGCGCCGCGCCCGCGAATGGTCGCACAGCTGGGCGGCCGGTGTCGTCGGGCTGCGTTCCTGAAGATGCCGGATCGGCCCGATCAGCCTGCGCCGTGCGCCTCGACAAAGTGTTGGACCCGGGCCCAGGCATCATCCGATTGCCGTTGAAACTCGGCCTGCTTTCGGTCGAAGAAGCTGTGCGGGGCATCGGGCTCCACGACGATCTCATTGTCGAGCCCGGCCGAGGTCAGGGCCTCGCGAAACTGCTGGATCGTAGCCACCGGGATGGCAGCGTCAGCGCCGCCGAAGATGCCGAGCACCGGGCATTCCATCAGCGTGACCACGTCGATCGGGGCAGGCGAGTCGTTGCGGCCGGGACCTCCGGGAAAGCCGTAGAAGCCGACGACCCCGGCCATCCCCAGGCCCAATGTCGCGGACAGAAAGGCGTTCCGGCCGCCCATGCAGAAGCCCGTGGTAAAGAGCGATCGCACGCCGTGTCCCTCGCTCCGGAGGTAGGTGGCGGCGCCGGCGATGTCGACCGAAAGCCCTGCCCAGGTTGTCTGGGCAACATGCGGGCCGTAGTCGAAACCGTCGCCTCGATCGCCCAGACCGGCGGTCCTGCCAAAGTAGTCGATCGCCAGCGCCTCGACGCCGATCTCTGCGAATCGAATCGCCAGCTCCTCGTAGTAGTGGTGAAGCCCGCGGACGTCCGGCAGGATGACGACGGCCTTGCCGGTTGTTTCGGCGGGCCAGGCATGGAAGGCCCGGAATGAGTTGCCGTCGGCGGCGCGGAGAGTAAGCGACTTGCTCTCGACGGCCGCGCCGGCTATCGGAGGGATCGGGGGAGCGCTGTCCAGATCGAAGCACATCGTTCGAACTCCTCGGTGGTGTGGAAGACCATTGTTCCGAGTAGGGGCGCGGCTACCGTCGGGGAGGCGGCCGGTTGCGTCTCGCGGTCCCTCGAGTTGCGCCTCGCGGTGTCGAGATGAACTTCTCTCGGCTGCTAGAATGCCCGCCATGTCCAAACCGCTCGTCGTTCAGAAATTCGGCGGCTCGTCCGTAGCCAACGCCGACCGGATCAGGCGTGTTGCCGCACGCATTGCGCGCGAGCGTGCCACGGGTTCCGACCTCGTGGTCGTCGTGTCGGCGATGGGCGATACGACCGATGAGCTGCTCGCCCTGGCCGGCGCCATCACCGACGAGCCGGATCCGCGCGAGCTCGACATGCTCCTCGCAACGGGCGAGCACCAGAGCGCCACTCTCGTCTCGATGGCCCTGCACGCGCTCGGTGTGCCGGCGATCGCACTCTCGGGGGCGCAGGCGGGTATCACGACCGACGGCAATTACGGCAAGGCCCGAATCGCCGGGATCGATCCGTCACGCATCCAGGCCGAGGTGGCCGCGGGGCGAGTCGTGATCGTGGCGGGCTTCCAGGGCCAGAGCCAGCTCGACCCGACTCTTTCGGAGGTAACCACTCTCGGCCGCGGCGGTTCGGACACCACCGGTGTCGCGCTCGCCGCCGCTCTCGAGGCCGACCGCTGCCAGATCTTCACCGATGTCCGGGGCATATACACCGCAGATCCCCGGCTTGAGCCGGACGCCCGCCAGCTGCCCGTCATCTCATATGAGGAGATGATGGAGCTGGCTCACCAGGGCGCCCAGGTGATGCAGGTCCGAGCAGTCGAGCTCGGCTGGGTCAACAATGTCGTCATCGAGGTGCTGAGCTCGTTCGAGGACGTTCCCGGCACGCTCATCAAGGAGGATCCGTTCGTGGAGCAGCGCAACAAGGTTCGCGGCCTGGCCCACGACCGCAACGTCGCCAAGGTGACGCTGGTCGAGGTCCCGGACCGGCCCGGTGTGGCTCACGCGGTCTTCGCCCCGCTTTCAGAGGCCGGCGTCAACGTCGACACCATAGTTCAGAACGTGGGCCACCACGGCACCACGGACTTGAGCTTCACCATCACCCGGGGCGATCTGGCCAAGACCAAGCGCATCCTGGAGCCGATCGTGCGCGAGCTCGGCTTCCGCGAGATGACGACCGACTCGGCGATGGCCAAGGTCTCGATCGTCGGCGCCGGCATCCAGAACGCGCCCGGCTACGCGTCGCGGATGTTCGCCGCCCTGGCGGAGGCCGGGGTCAACATCGAGATCATCTCCACATCGGAGATCCGGATCACCTGCATGATCGCCGAGGATCAGGTCGAGACCGCGGTCCGAGCGCTGCACAAGGCCTTCGCGCTCGAGGAGCCGGAGCCACTACTGCAGGGCGAGCTCGGGGCCGAGGTCGTCTCCGGTAGGGCGTCGAAGACGGGCGCGTGACGACGAACGTCGCGTTTCTATCGCGACACGAGCGGTTCCGGTCGGTCCCCTCGACCAACGACATCGTTCGATCCTGGATGACCGAAGGAACCCCCGAGGTCTGTCTGGCTGTCGCCGGCGAGCAGACCGCCGGCCGGGGACGGTCCGGTCGATCCTGGGTTGCGCCCGATGGAGCCGGGTTGCTTCTGTCGCTCGGCTTTGAGCCCACGTACCTGGCCCCAGATCGGCTGTGGCGGCTGGCCGCGGTCGTGGCCCTGGCGATGGCCGACGCGGCTGAGGACGTGGCCGGCCTGCCGATCGGCATGCTCAAGCTCAAGTGGCCCAACGACATCGTCGTCGTGGCCGGCGACGCCCCGGCCGGCGTCCGGAAAGTGGCCGGAGTGCTGGGCGAGAGCGAGGGCGCGGGCACGCCGGAGGCGAGGGCCGCGATTGGCATCGGAGTGAACGCCGAGTGGCCACGTGAACGCTTTCCGGCAGAATTGGCCGACGTCATGACCAGCCTCAGCGAGGTCTCGCGCGGCCGTCCGATTGGTACCGAAGCCCTTCTCGATGGCTTCCTGCTGCGCCTCGAGCCGCGCGTGGTGGCCCTGCGCGACGGGCATTTCGACGTGGCGGGCTGGCACGACCGCCAGGTCACGACCGGCCGCGCAGTCCTTGTGGAGATGCCCGAGGGGACGATCACGGCCGGCAAGGCCGTCGGCGTCGACGGAGCCACGGGAGCGCTGCTCATCGAGGATTCGGCAGGCCGTGAAGTGGAGCTTCTCGTCGGCGAGGTGACGCGCGTCCGTCTCGCCGCCGGTCGGGGAGTCGAAGGCGACACCGCCGCTGGCCGGGCCGAAGGCCGCGATTCCCGCGGCCGGGGTGTAACACTTTGAGCCGGCCGGTGTTGAATAGAGTGGAGAAGGGCGCCCGTCCCGCCCGGCTCGATCGCGATCGCAGTCTTGTCGAAGCGGCCCGGCGCGACCCGAGCTATTTCGACGCCCTGTACAGGAAGTATCTGGCCCAGGTGTATAGCTACGCTTACTACGAGCTCCGAGACCAGCATGCGGCAGAGGACGCGGCCGAACGCGTCTTCATGCAGGCTCTGGCCGGCCTGCCTCGCTTCGAGGAGCGGGTCGATGCCTTCATCGCTTCGCGGGCAGCCCCAGTGAGCGCGGCCGATGCCGCCGACTTCTCGACCTTCCGCGTCTGGCTCTTCCGTATCGCCCGCAACGTGGTGGCCAACGAGCGTCGCCGCGATCGCCGCCGTCCGGCCGCCTCTCTCGACGATGCGGCGGAGCTCTCCGCCCCAGGCGACGTGGTCGAGACCGCGGCGGCTCGTGAGGCAGTCAGCGCCGCCTGGCAGGCCGTGTCGCGCCTGCCCGAGGACCGCCGGCGGGCCGTCGTGCTGCGCTTCGTCGATGAGATGTCCACTGCCGAGATCGCCGCGATCCTGGGCCGCTCGGAGGGCGCCGTCCGAGTCCTTCTGCATCGAGCCCTGCGTGCCGTCGCCGACGACCTTCGGGGCCAGCTGAGCTGATGCTGGGTCACGGAACGCGAGACGCTCGGCGAACTGAGCGCTACCTCGATGGGCTGATGGCCGCGGACGAGCGGCGCGTCGCCGACTTCCCGGTCGACGTCGAGGTTGATCCGGCCGTGCGGTTTGCCGCCCGCGAACTCCGGGCGAGCCTGACCCGCGTGCATCCTTCATTCCGCTTTGAGGAGGCCCTCGCGACCCGTCTCGCGGCTGGCGCCGCCCGCCAGCAATCGGGCCTGCCACTCGCGGAGGCTGTGGCCCGTGCCAGACCTGGCACTGTGGCTCCGTTCCGGAGCAGCTCGTTGAGCGGAATCAACGCGACGATGGGTGCGGTCGCCGCCCCGCCTCCGCCCGCCGCCCCCGCGGCCGCGGGTCGCGCTCGATCCGTGTCGCCCGGCGCCGCCTTCCGTCGGCTGCCCGAGATGGCCGCCCATCCGTCGCGGCCGATGATCGTTGGCGGAGTGGGCGTCGCCTCGGCGGCCATCTCACTCGGGGCGGTATACGTAGCCTGGCGCCATTCCCACCCTGCCAGTGGCCGGATGGGCCGCGCCGCGCGGGCGGCCCACGGCCGGACCGCGCATTCCGGCCGCAACCGCCGATCGGGGGTCATCAACGGAATCATTGGGGTCGTGTCCTGATGCCGGTCAGATTGCCGTTCCGCCCGCGCCGTGACGCATACCCGCCGGACCTGTGGACGAAGTGCCCGAGTTGCGCGGAAATGCTCTTCAACAAGCAGCTCGACAAGTCGCTACGAGTCTGCCCCCATTGCGGCCATCACTTCCGCATCCCGGCCAAGGTCCGGATCGCGCATCTCGTCGATAGCGGTTCGTTCATGGAGCGCGACGCCGACCTCCAGCCCGTCGATGCGCTCGGGTTCGTGGATCTCAAGCCCTATCCGGATCGGCTCGTGGCCGCCCAGCTTTCGACAGGCCTGCGCGACGCCGCGGTCTGGGGCACAGCCACGATCGGCGGAAGGCCGGTTTCGTTGTGCGTCATGGACTTCGGCTTCATCGGTGGCTCGATGGGCTCGGTCGTGGGCGAGAAGGTCGCTCGGGCCGGCGAGGCCGCAATCGCCGAGCGAATTCCGCTGATCATCGTCTCCTCATCCGGCGGCGCGCGCATGCAAGAGGGCACTTACGCGCTGATGCAGCTCGCCAAGACGATGGCCATTGTCGAACGGGTTAAGGCCGCGAGCGTTCCTTATCTCTCCGTCCTGGCCGATCCGACGACGGGCGGCGTCTTCGCCTCGTTCGCGGTCGTCGGCGACGTCAACATCGCCGAGCCCAATGCGCTTATCCGCTTCGCCGGCGACCGAGTGTCGGCTGGCACAATCAGCGAAGAGCTGCCGCCGGGCTACGCGCGGGCGGAGTTTTGGTTCAGCCACGGGTTCGTCGACCGGATCGTGGCCCGGGCCCACCTTCGCGACGAGATCATCGCCCTGCTCGGCTTCCTGATTGCACCGCCGCTCAACGGCATCGGAGAGCCGATAGCCGCTGGAGCATTCAAGCCGCGCTCGTTCCTGTCCGCCTTGACCGGGGCGTTGAGCGGCGATGGCTCCCCCGACTCGCGCAATGGCGAGAGCAACGGCTCACGTGGGGAGGCTCCCCGTGGTTGACCGACTTCTTGGCCGCCCCCATGCGGAGGGCAAGCCCGAGAGCCCCACGGCCGAGGTCTGGGCCCATGTCCAGCAGGCTCGCAACCTCAAGCGCCCGCACACGCTCGAGCTGGTCAAGGTCATGGCCGATGAGTTCATCGAGCTCCACGGCGATCGCCTCTTCGGCGACGACTCGGCAATCGTGGCCGGCCTGGCCAGGATCGATGGCCGGCGGATCGTCGTCATCGGCTTTCAGAAGGGCCAGGACACCGAGGAGAACATCCGCCGCAACTTCGGCCTGCCGCATCCGGAGGGCTACCGCAAGGCCATGCGGATCATGGAGATGGCCGAGCGTTTCGCCATGCCGGTCCTGACATTCGTGGACGTCCAAGGCGCATTCCCGGGCGCCGCGGCCGAGGAGCGCGGCATCGCCGAGGCGATCGCCAGGTCCGTCGGGCTGATGTCGCGGCTCCGCACCCCGATCGTCGTCGTGATCACGGGCGAGGGCGGTTCGGGCGGTGCTCTCGGCCTCGCCGTCGGCGATGTAGTTCTCGCCCTCGAGAACTCGATCTACTCCGTCATCAGCCCCGAAGGCTGCGCCGCCATTCTGTGGCGGTCGGCCGAGCAGAGCGCCCAGGCCGCGGTCGCGATGAAGGTGACCGCCGCCGAGCAACTCGAGTTCGGCATCGTCGACGCGGTGATCCCGGAGCCCGGCGAGGGCGCCCACACGGACCCGGCGGAGACGGCCCGGCGCATCAGAGGCGTCGTGATCGAACACCTGGACTCGCTGGGACGCCTGTCCGTCGACGATCTCGTCGAGGCTCGCTTCAAGCGCTACCGGGCGTACGGCCCGTACACAGTCGCAGATCGGCCGAGTGCCCCGGTGGAGCGGCCCGGCATCGCCCATCGACTGCGCGGTTTGATCTCCACGAGGCGGTCGATGCCTCGGTTCACCAGAACGCCGCGCACCGGCCCGTCTGGCCGCGAGGAGGTGTAGAGAATGACTGGCACCCTCAAGAGCGGCGCGAACCCCGGCGCGAACCCCGGCCAGGCCGACCCTGAGAAGGCTCGCCGTGCGAGGCAAGACCGAGAAGCAATCGTCCGCCTTGCCGATGACCTTCTGCCGGCCCTGATCGCCAAGCTGGCCGCCAGCGGCCTGGGCGAGATCGAGGTCCGTGAAGGCGGTTGGAAGGCCCGGCTGCGCAAGCCCGCAACGGCCGACGCCGGCCGACGGAGCGGCGGCAGGGTCGCTGAAGCCCTCGCCGGCCACGGCCATGCCGCTCCGCGAGGCGCCGCCGGCCACGGCCGACCCGACGAGCGCGATCTTCGGTCGCGCCCGGAAGCCGAAACCGTCGAGGAGTCCGATCGGATCGCGGCCAGGTCCCCCGCGGTAGGCATCTACCACCCGCGCGACATGGCCGTTGGAATGCGTGTTCGGTCGGGCGACCGGATCGGCTCGGTCGACGTGCTCGGCGTTCAGCAGGACGTCGTGGCGCCGGTAGACGGCGTGATCGGCTCGAGTCTGGCCGAGGCCGGCGAGGCCGTGGAATACGGGCAGGAGCTGGTTCGAATCGGGCTTCCCGAGCACCTGGCCGGCGAAACCGATCTGCTGGCGCGTGAGCCGGCCACCCTGGCTGGGCGACCCTGATGTTCGCCAAGATCTTGATCGCCAACCGCGGCGAGATTGCGCTGCGGATCCTGCGCGCCTGCCGAACCCTGGGCGTCGGCGCCGTTGTCGCCTACAGCGAGGCCGATCGCGAGAGTCTGGCCGCCCAGCTGGCAGACGAGGCCATATGCATTGGCCCGGCCGATGCCAGGCACAGCTACCTCTCCGCCTCGGCCATCGTCTCGGCTGCGGTCGTGACCGGCTGCGACGCCATCCATCCCGGCTACGGCTTCCTGTCCGAGGACGAGGGTTTCGCGGACGTCGTCCGAGCTCACGGTCTCACCTTCGTCGGACCGCCGGCCGAGGTCCTGGAGCGCTTTGCTTCCAAAGAGGGCACTCGACGGCTGCTCGGCGCGCAGGGCCTGCCGACCATACCGGGCTCCGGGATGTTGCGCGACGAGGCCCATGCGCTCGAGGAAGCCGAACGGATCGGCTACCCCGTCCTGGTCAAGCCGTCCGCCGGCGGCGGCGGCAAGGGCATGCGTCTGTGCCGAACGCCGCGTGAGCTGGAGTCCTCTCTCAAGGTCAGTCGCTCAGAAGCCATGGCCGGCTTCGGCGACGATTCACTCTACCTGGAGAAGTTCCTCGACGACAGCCGCCATGTCGAGGTCCAGGTTGCGGTCGATCGCTTCGGCAACGCGATCCACATGGGCGAGCGAGACTGCTCCGTTCAACGGCGCCACCAGAAGCTCCTCGAAGAAACTCCAAGCCCGTCTCTCTCCGATGCCGCCCGGCAGGAGCTTTGTGATCGGGCCGTCAAGGCGGTGGCCGGCGCCGGCTACGAGAACCTGGGCACGCTTGAGTTCCTCGTCGACGGCAAGGGCGATGCGTATTTCATCGAGATCAACTGCCGCATCCAGGTCGAGCATCCCATCACGGAGCTCTGCACCGGGATTGACATGGTCGCCCTGCAGATCAAGATCGCGGCCGGCGAGCCGATCGGCATGACGCAGGCCGACGTGGTCTCGCGCGGTCACGCCATCGAGTTCCGCATCCTGGCCGAAGATCCCGCCAACGACTTCCGCCCTCAGGCCGGCCAGGTCGATGCGTACCTTGCCCCAGGAGGCCCCGGCGTCCGCATGGACTCGCACCTGTACCCGGGCTACGACATCCCGTCCTACTACGACTCGCTCCTCGGAAAGCTTTGCGTCTGGGGTCCCGATCGGGCCCAGGCCATAGCCCGTGCCGACGCCGCGCTCCGCGAGCTGCTCGTTGATGGCGTCATCACGAACATCGAGCTGCATCGCGCGATCCTCGCCAACCAGGTCTTCATCGATGGCAAGGTGACCACGGGACTGCTCGACCGAGTCGGCAGCGCCCCGTTCGTCGCCGCCGGCAACCGCTGAGCCGCTTCCCACAGCCACCAGGAGCCGCCCCCGTGACCGAGACAGCGACCAACGAACCCATACCGACGCCGGGTCAGGTGATCCTGACCACCCGCCAGATCGAGAAGCTATTACCGCATCGCTGGCCGTTCCTGCTCGTCGACAGGATCGTCGAGTACGACGTCGAGGCCAAGCGCATCGTCGGTCTCAAATCCGTGACCGCCACCGAGTGGTTCTTCCAGGGCCACTTCCCCGGTCAGCCGATCATGCCCGGCGTGCTCCAGATCGAGGCTCTGGCCCAGACGATGGGCGTCTTCGTCGCCCAGCAGCCGGGCTTCGGCGGTCGGTTCGGCCTCTTCGCGGCGGTCGACGAGTGCCGCTTCAAGCGCATCGTCACGCCCGGCGATCAACTCCGCCTCGAAGTGACGATGGAGCGCCTCGGCAGCAAGTTCGGGCGCGGCCACGGTGTGGCGACGGTCGACGGCGACGTTGCCTGCGACGCCCGGCTGAGCTTCATCATCGCCCCAGAGAGCGCTCTCCGCTGATGGTTCGAATTGCAGCTCTCTCCGACATCCATGGCAACCTGCCCGCGCTGGCAGCCGTCCACAAGGCGGTCAACGCGGCTCGCCCCGACTACGTCGCGATCTGCGGCGATCTGGTCTTCAACGGCCCCGATCCGGCCGGCACCCTGGCTCTGGTCCAGGAGCTGCAGCGGGCGGGTGCGTTCGTGACGCTCGGCAACACGGACATGGCGGTGGCCGATGCCGACTTCACGGCCGCCTTCCCGTGGTTCACGGAGGGACCGCCCGACTCGTACCGGATCGCGGCCGAATGGGCTCGCGACCAGATCGGCGACGACGGCGTGGACTATCTGCGCCGTCTGCCGTCGGAGCGCCGCCTGCGCGTCGGAGACGACCTTGTTCTCTTCTGCCACGCCTCGCCCGGGTCGCTGACCGACGGTCTCGGTGCGGAGCTCGATCCGGTCGTCACCATCGAGCGCGTCAGCGGCACCGACGCCAAGGTCATCGTCTGCGGCCACACCCACATGCCGGAGGTCCGCGAGATAGGCTGGCGAACCATTGTCAACGCCGGCAGCGCCGGCTACGTCTTCGATGGCGATCCAACGGCCACCTGGGCGCTGATCGAGATCGGCGACGAGGGCATCAAGGCCGAAATCCATCGGACGAACTACGACGTCATGGCAGCCTCGGACGCCGTCTCGGCGCGCGGCCTGCCCGGCGACGTGTATCGGGCGGCCACAATCCGCACGGGGAAGCTTGTTCGATGAGCCCGACCAACGGCCAGCCTCGCGTTGTCGTGACCGGCATGGGCGCGGTCACCCCGCTCGGGCTCGACGTTGAGTCGACCTGGGCAGGGCTGATCGCCGGCCGCTCCGGCGTCGGTCCGATCACCCAGTTCGATGCTGCGCGGCTGACGACTCGGATCGCGGCCGAGGTCAAGGACTTCGATCCCTCCGCAGTCCTCGATCGCAAGGAGCAGCGTCGTAACGACCGCTACGTCCAGCTGGCGCTGGTTGCGGCCCGCCAGGCCATGGATCAGGCGGGGCTGCCGGCTCGGCTCGAGGGCGAGCTGGCCGAAAGGACCGGTGTCATCGTCGGCACCGGCATCGGTGGCATCCGGACCCTGGCCGACCAGATTCTCCTGATGGGCGAGAAGGGACCAGGCCGAATGTCGCCCTTCCTGATCCCGATGGCCATTAGCAACCTGGCCGCCGGTGTCATCGCCATCGTCTTCGGCCCGCAGGGCCCGAACTTCAGCGTCGTATCCGCCTGCGCCACCGGAGGCCACTCCATCGGCGAAGCCTGGGAGACCGTCCGGCGCGGCGATGCCGACGTGATGCTCGCCGGTGGGACCGAGGCGACGGGCCACGAAGCGCTCGTGGCAGGCTTCGCGTCCATGCGAGCCCTGTCGACCCGCAACGACGATCCCGAGCGCGCCTCGCGGCCCTTCGACGCCGGCCGAGACGGCTTCGTGATAGGCGAGGGGGCCGGCGTCCTGACGCTGGAATCGCTCGACCACGCCCTGGCTCGCGGCGCACAGCCACTGGCCGAGATCGTTGGCTACGGCGCCACAGCCGACGCCTCGCACATAACCCTGCCCGCGCCCGGTGGGGCGGGTGCGGTGCGGGCAATTCGTCGCGCCCTGGAGAAGGCCGGCCTGAGCGTCGACGACGTGACGATGGTCAACGCCCATGCCACCTCCACGCCCGAGGGAGACCCGCGCGAGCTCGAGGCCATCAAGACACTCTTTGGCGAGCGGGCCGGTCAGGTCAGCATCACCGCAAATAAGAGCATGCTCGGCCACACCCTCGGCGCCGCCGGGGCGATCGAGGCCATCGCCACGATCATGAGCCTCCGGACCGGGCTGGTCCCGCCCACCATCAATCTGGAGAATCCCGATGTTGCCGCCGCAGGCCTCGACCTGACACCAAACGTGGTTCGCCGCCGCGAGATCGAGGTTGCGGTCTCGAACTCGTTCGGTTTTGGCGGTCAGAACAGCGCCCTGGTCATCCGCCGCTGGGCCGAGTGAGGGAGCGATAGATGAGCGATCGTCCCGACGAGACAACGAACCAGGCCGCTGGCCAGGCTCCGGCGCCGGAGGGCTCGGCCGAGCAGCCGGCGATGTCGCCGGAAACGGCGTCGCTCCTTAGCCTGATCGACAAGCTCGGGTCCCTTCTCGAGCGCAGCGACTTGATCGAGCTCGAGGTGGAGGCCGGCGAGACGGGGATCGTCCTGCGGAAGCCCGCCGCCCTGGCACCGACGGCCATCGGCCCTGTCGCGATCCAGGTCGGTTCGGGCTCGGATCGCCCGGGCGGAGGCACGGACGCGCCCGGCTCGTCCGGCGGGGCCGCTGCCGGCGACGCGGCGCCGAGCCCCACGTCCAGATTCGTGAAGGCGCCGCTGACGGGCATCTTCTACTCCTCTTCGTCGCCCACCTCGCCGCCATATGTCTCCCCCGGACAGTACATCACCGTTGGCCATGTGATCGGCCTGATCGAGGCAATGAAGCTGTTCAACGAGATCAAGTCGGATCAGGCGGGTACCGTCGTCCGAGTCGTCGCGGAGACCGGCAAGCTCGTGAAGTCCAAGCAGCCGCTAATCGAGGTCGAGCCGTGACGGTGCGCCCCGTCAGCGGTGTTCACCTGACCGGCTGGGGAGCCTACGCGCCGAGCCTGGTCCTGACGAACGCCGATCTGGAGCGAATGGTCGATACGACCGACGAATGGATCGTCTCTCGGACGGGCATCCGGGAGCGCCATATCGCGGGCCCGGAGGAGACGACCGCCAGCATGGCCGCGGTGGCCGGGCTGCGAGCGATCGCCACCGCCGGGCTCCAGCCCGACGACATCGACCTGATCATCGTCGGGACGCTCACGCCCGATTACCCGATGCCGTCGACTGCCGCTCTCGTGAAGGGAGCAATCGGCAACAAGCGCGCCGCGGCGATGGACCTGGCCGCGGCCTGCTCCGGGTTCGTGTTCGGCTATGCCACCGCCCACGCCTACGTCGCGAGCGGCATGGCCAAGCATGTCCTCGTGATCGGTGCCGAGACGCTCAGCCGCTGCACCGACTTCACTGATCGAGGCACGTGCATCCTCTTCGGTGACGGCGCCGGAGCGGCAGTCCTGTCCGCCTCCGACGAGCCCGGCGGGACGCTCGGCATCGAGATGACGACAGAGCCGTCGGGCGCCTACTTCATCTGGCTGCCGGCCGGCGGCTCCGCTCGACCGACGGGCGAGACGACCATGGCCGCGGGCGAGCACTACATGAAGATGAAGGGCGCCGAGACGTTCAGGATGGCCGTCCGGACCCTGGGCTCGACCGCCACGAAGTCACTGGCGAAGGCCGGGATCAAGCTCACGGACGTGGATCTCGTCGTCCCTCACCAGGCCAACATGCGGATCATCGAGGGCCTCGCGAAGTCACTCAACTTCCCTATGGAGCGGGTCTTCGTGAACGTGGGCCGCTACGGCAACACGTCCGCGGCATCGGTGCCGCTGGCCCTCAGCGAGGCCGTGGCAGCGGGCCGTGTCAAGAAGGGCGATCGGCTGCTGCTGGTCGCCTTTGGGGCCGGCCTGACGTCGGGCGCCATCACCCTCGAGTGGACCGCCGATCCGGCCGCGGCCGCCCGGGCTGCGGATATCGGCCCGGCGGACGTCTCGGTCATGCCCGGCTACCTGGAGCCCGTCAATCCGTTCCCGCCGGCCCTCGAGTGGGTCCGCGCCGGGGCAGCTTCGGCGTCCACCACTCCGTAACGATCGGCGCCGCCACCTCGAGTGTCGGCGCAGTACCAACGAGGAGGAGCTCAATGCTCGATCTGTCCGGCAAGTCCGCTCTCGTCACCGGCGGTGCGCGTGGCATCGGCAAAGCCATCTGCCTGAGCCTGGCCCGCCAGGGCGCCGACGTAGCGTTCGTCGACGTGGGCCGCCCCGAAGTCGCCGAGGCGACCGTGGCCGAGATCCAGGCCCTCGGGCGCAAGGCGCTCTATATTCCGGCCGACGTCACCGACCCCGCGGCCTGCGTCTCGGCCGTCGGCGCCGCGGTCGCTGCCTTCGGCAAGATCGACATCCTGGTCAACAACGCGGGCATCACCCGCGACGACCTGATCATGCGCATGCCCATCGACGACTGGAAGAAGGTTCTCGAGGTCAACCTCTTCGGCGCCTTCTACATGATCAAGGCGGCCATCCGCCCGATGCTCAAGGCCCATGCGGGTCGGATCATCAACATGTCGAGCGTGTCGGGCCAGGCCGGTCAGATGGGCCAGGCCAACTACTCGTCGTCCAAGGCGGGGCTCATCGGCCTGACCAAGGCCACGGCCCGTGAAGTCGCGTCGCGTGGCATCACCTGCAACGCGGTGGCACCGGGCTTCATCGTGACCGAGCTGACGAAGGACCTCCCGGTCAGCCTCACCGACCAGATCAAGGCGCAGACGCCTCTGGGCCATTTCGGCACCGTCGAGGACATCGCCAACGCCGTGACGTTCCTCGCCTCCGACGAGGCGGGCTACATCACCGGCCAGGTCCTCGCCGTCGACGGCGGACTGGTGATGATGTAGGTCTCACCTCGTGACAAACAGATCCGGCCGGCGAGTGTTCGCCGGCCGGATCTGATTCTGCGTTGTGGCGCGCACGAGCCAGCGGCTCGCGGCGCGGCTACTTGACCGTGACGGCGGTACCGGTCGGGATGCTCTGCATGAAGATCTCGCCGCGAACGAATGGGATCTCCTTGCCGGCCGAGTCGTAGAAGCGGGTCAGCGCGGTGTTGGACGTCTTCTTCCAGGTAGCGTCAATGGACTGACCCTCCATGAAGATCGTGGCCTTGCCCGATCCGACGTTGGACACCACCGGCCGGTTGTAGCCGGGCTCAGTTACTGAATCGGAGCCGACCGCCTGATACATGATGGCGATGGTGTTGGCGTAGACCTTGGCGTTGTTGGCCGGATCGATCTCGGTTGAGCCATCGATCGTCCTGAGGTAGGAGTCCCGGGACGGGCTGTACTCGTAGCCGACAGTGACGGTTCGATACGCGATCGAGAGCGTTTGCGAGGCGGGCCGGACGGAGGCGATGACATTGTCCCTGAAGGGGCGGACGGGCAGGTTCTGGTAGGTCGCCGGGTAGCCCATCTTGGCGGCACAGCGGATCAGGTCGGCCGACGTCGTGTAGTCGTTCTGCGGCGCCGCTCGCTCGCTGATGCGGTGGTACGCGCAGCTGCCGCCATTGAGGTCGTCCATGTTGTAGATGCTGCGGGCCATTGCCGGAATGGTCTGGGTGCGGGACACCAGATCGCCTCCAACGTGGGCATACAAGGCCTTGTACTCGGTCGCCCAGTAGACGTAGTAGGGTCTGGCGCTCCGGGCGGGACCGATGGCGGAGGCCGTGCCCTCCTGGAAGATCATCAGATAGCGGTCTTCGCCGCCGTCTGCATAGGCCTGGTAGACGATGGAGGCCGATGAGATTCCCGACTGCGGCCGAGAGACGATGTTGTCCGCGATCATTACCGCCATTGGCAGGCGATGCGCGAGGTCCTGTGTGGTCGCGACGCCGTCGAGGTCGGAGTAGGCCCAGCCCGAAGGCATCGGCGTGGGCGAGCCGTTGTCCGTGGGAGACGGCGAATTGAGCGGCGTCGGCGAGGCGGTTGGTGACGGTGAGGGCGACGCAGTGGCCGTTGGCGAGGGGCTCGCTGTTGCGGTAGCTCGCGCGGTGCCGCCGGGGTCGACCACGATAAGCAGGCTTGCGGCCACGATTGCCACCACCGCTACCACACTCACGGCTATCGTCGCGACTCTATGGCCCGCCCAGATGCGCGCGATCGCTGGTCCAATTCGTTTGATCAAAGTCCCAGTCTCCGTTGGCAAATACCGGCCCACAGGATAGCGGATCGGATTGACCGGCCGAGCCAACGCGCGGCCGAGCGCAGAGTCGATTCAGACTCCCGAGGCTTCCGCGAGGACATCGATCAGCGTCGTGCGGAGCGGGATCGCCGGTCGCCAGCCGGTGAGCCGCGTCAGAAGGCTGGAGTCGCCGCAGATCTCGACTGGATCGTCGGCGCGGACCAGAGATGCGTCCATCTCGATGCGAGGTGGCACGCCGGCGAGCTCGCAGAGCTGATCGATAATCGAGCGGATGCTGACGGCCTCCCCCGAGGCCACGTTCACCACCAGCGCCGCGGGCGCGGAACCATCCGCGGCCCGCTCCAGCAGGAGACGGTAGGCGCGCACCACGTCGCGGACGTCGGTCAGGTCGCGGCGGACGTCCACGTTGCCCGCCGGGATGCTCGTCCTGTCGCCCCGCTGCATCGCCACCACCCGGCGGGCCATGGCCGGGATGACGAACACCGGACGCTGACCGGGACCCGCGTGGTTGAAGGAGCGGGTGACTACAACCGGGAACCCGTAGCGAGCCGAAGCCTCGATGGCGACGGCCTCCTGGGCGACCTTGGACAACGCATAGGGGTGATTTGGGGCCAATGGTGCGGTCTCGCCGAGCGGCAGGTCCCTGGAGCGGGGCAGACCGTATACGTCCGACGAGCCGGTCACCAGAACGGCCGGCTTGATCCCGACCAGGCGAAGAGCCTCGAATAGGGCGAGCGTTCCTCCGACGTTGACTCTGAACGCCTCCCCCGGGTAATCCCGGGCATCGGGGGCGAAGGCCATGCCGGCCAGGTGGACGATCGCCTCCGGAAGGTCGCCGGTTTGGGCCAGCCACCGCGCGAGACCCTCCCGATCGGTGATGTCCAGTTCTTCCGGGCCGGGTGCGGGGGCTACTGTGTGGCCGTTCTGCCTGAGCTCAGCCTGCAGCCAGCCACCTACAAAGCCGACGGCGCCCGTGACAAAGACGCGCATGGCTTTCCTTAGGAGTGTGCGCTGGCGAACGCGACGTCGGCGTGTCGAACCGGGTGATTGCGAAGCCGCTCCATGTCCGCATCAACCATCATGCAGATGAGGTCTTCAAAGCTGACAGTCGGCTGCCATCCGAGCTCCTGGCGAGCCTTGGTCGGATCGCCCAACAGGTGGTCGACCTCCGCGGGGCGCAACAGGTGCTCGTCCAGGACCACGTACTTTTCGTAGTCGAGCCCGACGCGTTCGAAGGCGATTTGACAGACGTCTCGCACGGAATGGTCGATCCCAGTCGCGACTACGTAGTCGCACGCGACAGGCTGCTGCAGCATCGCCCACATCGCTCGGACGTAGTCTCCGGCGAACCCCCAGTCCCGACGAGCATCCAGATTCCCCATCCGGAGCACATTCGTAAGCCCGAGCGAGATGCGGGCCACGCCGTCGGTGACCTTCCTCGTTACGAACTCAAGACCACGACGGGGCGACTCATGGTTGAAGAGAATCCCCGACACGGCAAACAGGCCGTAGCTCTCGCGGTAGTTGACGGTCAGGAAGTGACCGTAGGCCTTGGCCACGCCGTACGGGCTGCGAGGATGAAAAGGCGTTAGTTCGTTCTGCGGGACTTCGCGGACCTTGCCGAACATCTCGCTGGACGACGCCTGATAGAACTTGATCGCCGGGTCCACCTGTCGGACCGCTTCCAGCATCCGGGTCACGCCCAGCCCGGTGAACTCAGCGGTCAGCACGGGCTGGTTCCAGGACGTTGGGACAAAGCTCATCGCGGCGAGGTTGTAGATCTCGGTCGGCTTGACTGCCTGTATCGCAGCCACGAGCGAAGCCTGATCGAGGAGGTCGCCCTGCAGTAGCTCGATGCGGGTCTGGAGGTGCTCGATCCGCTCCATGGAATCTGTGCTGGACCGACGCGTCATGCCCACGACGCGATAGCCTTTGTCGAGCAGGAATTCTGCAAGATACGAGCCATCCTGGCCAGTTATGCCAGTTATGAAAGCGATCTGGTCCATCGCCTTAGTATAGAGGTGGCGATGCCTGGGGGCGGTCGCTCGGGCGTCCAGGCGACTCCAGGCCCGAGAACCCAAGGCATCAGGGCGAGCTGAAAGGCAGGCGGATTGGTGAGGGTGGTCGTTGACACAGCCGTGCTCCGGCGCCCCCACACCGGCACCGCGCGCTGGGTAAATGGCCTCGTGGACGCGCTTGCCCAGATCCCGACTCTTGACTTGGAAAGAGCCGACGGACCGCGCAGGATCGGCAATGGTCTATTCTTCCGGCCCATCAACGTGACCCGCCAGCAGTGGTGGTATGACTTCGGCATCCGGCGACTCGCGGAAAGTCGTGGGGCGGACGCTCTCCTGATGCCGGCCGGCTATGCCGCCAGACGAGGCCGGATCCCGCAGCTGGTGGCCATTCTCGACGTCAACTTTCTGACGGGACCCGGCACGTATGGGCGTCTGTTCACCCGCTACGCGACGTGGGCCATGAGACGAAGCGCTCACAATGCGGATCGCCTCGTGACCATCTCCGAATTCAGTCGATCGGAGATTGGCCGCCACCTGGGTGTGGACCCGGAGCGCATCACTGTGGTGTACCCGGGCCTCCATCCACCCCGGCCGGCGACATCCCCCAGCCCGCTCGATGGGCCGTATGCGCTGTACGTAGGTGTGACCGAGCCGAGCAAGAACATCGGTCTGCTGCTCGATGCGTGGTCGGATTCGAGCCCTGCGGGGCTGCCTCTGGTAGTGGTTGGCCAGCCCGGTCACTATCACCCGACACTCCAAAGGCGCGCGGCGGACATGGACGGGCGGGTAATCGTTCGCGGCCGCGTGGACCAGGACGAACTGGAGGCGTGGTACCGCGGGGCTTCGGTATTCTTGTTCCCCTCCCGGACGGAGGGCTTCGGCTTTCCGCCCCTCGAGGCGATGCAGCGGTCCATTCCCGTGGTCTCGTCGGATTGCGGCTCCCTGCCTGAAGTCCTGGGCGACGCGGCTCTCTTCCATGACCCGAGCGATGCACCAGCCGTCCGCCAGCATGTCGAGCGACTCATGAGCGACGCCGGCCTACGTCGGCGTCAGATCGATCTAGGTTTGGAGAGGGCTGCTCGGTACAGATGGGATGTGACGGCAGAACAGATGGCGAGGCTCATGGCGTCCATGGCTGCCGAGTCCGGCCGATAGGGCCTTGGTCGCGCGGGCATCGGCGCCTTCGCTCCCTCCTGCGACAGAGGTGCGCAGCGGGTAGAGTTAGGTCGAATGCGGCGTCTCGTTCGATGCTTCGCCAAAACCAGGAGGACCTTCGCTGTAATGACACTCCGCGGCCGTCTGGCCGACCGCGTGCCCGCTCCCATCTCTCTGAGGCTTCGGGGCAAGAGAAGCGTCCGGCGAGTGTTTGGTTTGCATCCACCAGCAGATCTGATCACGAGCCTCGTTCCGACCGGCAAGAACGCCATCGACGTGGGCGCGAACCGGGGAGTCTACGCGTACTGGATGGCCAAGCGGGCAGACATCGTGGACGCGTTCGAGCCCCAGCCCGAGCTGGCCAGATACATTCGAAGCGCTCGTCTGCGCAACGTGCGTGTGCACGAGATCGCTCTCTCGGACCACGCCACGACCGCCCGACTCCTCGTACCGTCCAATGACGGACTCGCTCGTCTCGCTTCTCCGGAAGCGGATGAGGTCCAGGTCGCGGCGGAAGCGGAACTCGGCGCAACGACTGAACTGTCGGTCCAGACGCAGACATTGGACTCCCTCGGACTCCTCAACGTCGGCTTCCTCAAGATCGACGTCGAGGGGCACGAGATGGCCGTCCTTCAGGGCGCGGAAGAGACGATCGCAACGAATCGACCGATCGTCTTCGTCGAGAGCGAAGCTCGGCATGCTCGTGGCGCGCCGGCGAACGTAATCGAGAGGATGCGCGATCACCACGGCTATGCGAGGGCCGCGTTCATTCGCGGCTGGAAGATCGTGGAGTTGGAGGAGTTCGATCTGCAGAGAGATCAGATCGGGTTGCTTCCCGACTTCTCTCGTCCGGACTATGTCTCCAACTTCGTCTTCTGGCCCTCCTGAGGTCCGAGTTCATGTCTTCAGCCCTTGAGACCGCGATGATGCGCGACCAGATGACACATAGAGCGGCAGCGGCAGCCTGCGTCACCTCAATTGCCGGTCTGTTGTTGCTGATCTCGCCGCTCCATCTGGCGGGCGCCCTCCTCTTGCTCGCAGGTGTTGTCGCAATTGGCCTGCTGCGGCCGACCTGGGCGCTGTGGCTGGTCCTCCTCCTGTTCGCCGTGCACCCGCTGAGCACGAAGATCGCCCAGGTGAACTTCGGTGTCACCGGGACGTCGCTGATCTTGTTTTCCGCGTGGAAGGAGGCGGCGCTCGCCGCCGCTCTGCTTGCCGAGTTTGGTGCGCTCGCGGCCCTTTACCGGGCCGGCCACCGTCCCCGGCTGCAGCCCGCGCTCATGGACATGGTCGGCGCGGCCTTCGTCGTCCTGATCGTCGTCGGGTTCGTTGGTCGCCACGACGCACTCGCGCTCAACCAGGTAAGGCTGCTGCTGTTCCCGGTGGGCGTGTATGTCGCCATCCGTCTGAGGCCGGTCGACACGAGCGTCTACTTCAAGGCCATGACGATCATTGCGGTGCCGATCGCACTCTTCGCCATCGTCCAATCGGAGGCCTTCGGCTGGTCTTTCGTGGGAACCTATTGGGGGACACTCAGCCTTCCGTACCCATCCACCTTTACAGCGCAACACCTTGTCGGTCCCCGCGCTGCCGGGATGTATGGCTCGCCAAACGAGCTTGGATTCGCACTGTCCGCCTGGGGTTTCATGGCGGCCGCCCTGGTGGCGATGAACCCACTGAAGCGCCGGTGGGCGGCCCTTGCCCTGGTGCCCATTCTCGTGGCCCTGGCCGTCACCTTCTCCCGTAGTGCGATCGTCGCCTGCGCTGTCAGTCTGGTAGTGCTTCTCGTCGCAATCGGGCGCCTCTCGCCCAGCCCGCGCCGCGCCCTGAAGTACCTGAGCCTGGCGATCGTGCCGGTAATCGTCCTGAGCGGCGGGATCTACTTCGCGCGAGGCGGAACGGCGCTGATCGCCAGTACTATCGCTTCCATCTCGTTCTCCTCCTCCTCAGCTGATACCGGGACGGGACCGGGTGACACTTCGACATCTCTACCATCGGGAGGACCGGTCGATCCGTCGACTCAGGGGCATTTGGATTCGCTTTCCGCGGCATGGTCCATGGTCGCGTCGCACCCGCTGGGTATCGGGCTTGGCACGGTCGGCTCCAGAGGGGTCCCGGAAACGACGGAGCTACCGCAATACGTGCTCGAGTCCTACTACCTGAGCATGGGGGTCATGCTCGGATGGCTCGGACTTGGGTGGGCCGTACTGTTTGCACTCGGGCTGCTCATCACGGCCGGCAGAGCTATCCGTCGGGGCAGCACCACAGTGGGGCTGGCGCTGCTCGCGCTGTCGATATCCCTCGCCATCGTGAGCTACTGGCTGCCGACCATAATGGAACCCGAAATGGCGATACTTCCGTGGTCGCTGGCGGCGTTGGCGGTATCCCCATTGACGGGCATTGCGTCCGGTGCCTCGGCAAGTACGGGCACAGCGGCGACCCCCGAACCAGTAGCCGCAACGGCCTGACCGCGACCGAAGCCGAGACTCGCTGGTCAGATCCGGGACAGCACGCTCCTGGCGTGATAGAGCCAGGCTTCGCGATCCCACGTGGCCGGCGCCTCCACGTCCGCTTTCAGGCAGCCGGCGATGGCCTTTCGGAGCTGGTCCGCTTCGTAGCCGGCGGGCAGCAACACGTCGCCAGGCCGCTCCTGCAGCGCGAGGTCACCGACATCCGTGAGCACCACGGGCTTGCCCATCGAGTGCGCTCGGGCGATGACCGCGGACGAGTAGCCGGAGTCGTACAGGGCGAGATGGACATCTGCCAGTGAATAGGCCGCGCGCTCTTCCATGTCGGACATTCGCCGGTCCACGCGCACGATCTGGAGCTGGGTGGTCTCCGATGCGCGAAGGGCGTCGTCGAGGTCCCAATCCCCTTGTTTGGTGCCGGCTATCAGCAGCGTCCGGATGGGCGAACCGGCGCCCTCGAGCGCCTCGCGAGCGCGACGGATCCCCTTGCCCGGCTTGAGGTTTCCGATGATTGCGGCCGTCGGTTGGGCAACGTCCGGAAGTCCGAGAGTGCGACGCGCTGCAGCAGGGTCCAGGGGCGTCGTGGCTCGGTAGTCGCCGAATGGCGCCACGATCACTCTGTCGCTCGACGCGCCCAGGGCAACGATGTCGGCGCGGGCCTTAGGGCCGTGCACGACGATGAGATCGAAGAGGGGCAGACACCGCTGGTACGCGGACCCGCTTTGGCTGGCCAGGACGGGCTGCGGGTCGTGGGCGACCAGTACGAGTCGACATCCCAGCCGCCGGAATGCCTTGAGGGCCCATCGGTCTGCAGCAGGCCGATGCAGGA
The DNA here is from genome assembly GCA_003171255.1 of Chloroflexota bacterium. Classification (GTDB taxonomy): domain Bacteria; phylum Chloroflexota; class Limnocylindria; order Limnocylindrales; family CSP1-4; genus Fen-1039. Next base: position 21,833 of record PMYK01000041.1, on the reverse strand, counting down.
AGTGCAGGAGCACGACGTCGGCGCGCCGTGCCAGCCGCAGACAGCCCAGGTAGCCGCCTACGTAGCCAATCGCGCGGAGGACTCGAGGCTGCGATCGGTCCAGCGCGAGGCGGAAGAGGTGGCTCACGTGCACTTTCGCCCGGAAATCGCCCGAGCCATCGTCCGAGCTCGTGACCACCTCGAGGCTGGCTCCTGCCTGCTCGTAGGCCCCGACGAGGGCTTCGTTGTAGTGGCCCATCCCGCCCCGGACGCCGATTGGCTCGACGTACAGAATCCTCATCACACAGTCCCGGTTCCGACGGCCGTCTCCCCGCTCTACGCCCCGCGCGCCGAGGATCGCTCGAGCTCGAAGCCCGCTTGATCCAGATACGCGCGCAGAGCCTCGGGCCAGGGACGCATCAGGTTCAGGCCGCGCAGCTGCAGCGCGAAGTTGCGCATCATCTCTGAGCGCGGCCGCGGCGCGAAGTACGTCTCGGCGAAGAAATCGCTCGATACCGGGATCACCTCGACGTCGCTTCGTCCGTAGAACTCGACGATTGCGCGGGCCACGTCGAGGCGGCTGCCTGCTCCCTCGCAGGTCATGTGGTATAGGCCGTAGAAGGGCGTGTCGATCAGGGCCAGCAGGTTCTGCGCGAAATCTTCGGTGTACGTTGGCGTCCCGAGCTTGTCGGTGACGGCGTGGATGACCCGGGCTCCGTCTCGGAGCTGGTTGATCACCTTCGCCACGAACTTGTGGTCACGTTCTCGTCCACCGACCATCCATCCGGCGCGGACGATGAAATGCCGCGGCACGGTGTGCCGGACGATGAGCTCGCCTTCGTACTTCGAGCCGCCGTAGGCGTTTATGGGATTCGGCCGGTCGAACTCCGTGTACGGCTCGTCGCCCTTCGTGCCGTCGAACACTCCGGCTGTTGAGATGTAGACCAGCGGGACGCCGAGTTCGGACGCGACCAGAGCAACGTTCTGGGTGCCGATGGCGTTCGTCAGGTAGGCGTGGTCGCGATCGGTTTCGCAGCGCTCGAGGTCGGTCTCGGCCGCCAGGTGGAGGATGATGCCGGGCTTGGTCTCCCGGGCGCAGTCGCGGACGGCACCGTGTTCGCGGACGTCCAGAAGGCCCATCGGCATACCGGGCTCCGGCCGTGGCACAAGGTCGGTCGCAACGACTTCGTGACCGGCGCGAACGAAGGCCGGATAGACGGCGCTGCCCAGCATTCCGCCGGAGCCGGTTATTAGAACTCGCATCAGCCTTTGGTACCTCTTGGTCGGCGCTTCATCAGACGCGCGAACAACTCCTCGTACTTGTCGGTCACAAGCTCCCACGAATACTGGTCGCGCACTCGGTCTACTGCCCTGATGCGCAGGTCCGCCGCAAGCCCCTCGGTCTCGTACAGTCGTCGAAGGGCGGCGGCCAGGTCTCCGATCGGATCGTCGGGCGAATACAGGAGGCCCGCATCGGAGACCACTTCGGTGTTCGTGGCCGTTGCGCGTGCGATCACCGCATTGCCAAACGCCATCTGGTCGAGTAGAGCCGGGCTCGTGCCCGACGTCGGCGACGTTTGGACGTACGCGAAGGCATGGCAACTCAGCTGCTGATATGCCTCGCCATGCTGGCGGCCGGTGAACACCACCTCCGGCGAGGCTATCGACCGCAGCTCCTTCTTGTAGTCGTCGGCAAAGGGTGCGTCTCCCACGATCGCCAGCTTGAACCCTGGAAGATCGGCCCGACGGAATGCCTCGATCAGCTCCTCAACCAGGGTCTCGCGCTCGAGCCTGCCGACCCAAAGAACGTAACGTCCGTCATCGAGCCCCCACTGATCGAGCGCCTCGCGACCTTCGTTGCGGAGGACGTTGGCGCCGTACGGCACGTACACAGCCTCGATGCCGTGATCCTCTCGATAGCGGCGGCCGATGGCCCGGTTGTCGACCACGATGGTATTGGCCGCGGATCCAGAGAACCGCTCCATCAGTCGCAGGTAGGTCGCCGGAAGGCGCCCCCATTTGGCGCGACGCCAATCGGAGCTATCTACGTTCAGCACGACCCGCGCCCCCGTAAGCCTGGGAATCCAGGCCAGCGAGGCATTGCCCACACCGCAGATGTACACGATGTCATACCGACGCGGCAGGGAGTGGAAGACGCTCAGCGCGGTGTGGGTGATGGTCTCGAAGTGCTTGCTCGCCAATGAAGGCAGATGTACCAGGTTCACACCGCGATAGGTCAGGAGATCGCGATGGCCCACGACGTGAGGCCTGTTGTAGACCCAGACCTGGTGGCCCCTTTCGGCGAGGCGCGGCCCAAAATTCTCATAAAAGGTCTCGAAGCCGCCGTAGTTGGCCGGGATCCCCCTCGTCCCGAGAAGAGCGATTCGCATCGGCTGAGTCTACCGTCCTTGACCACTCAGGATGGAGGGCACGGTGTGGACGCGGCCGCGCTCGGCTGCGCTCGGCCCCGCTCAGGCGAGCACCTGCGCGTAGGCCTCCCAGAGAGCGGCCGCAGCCGCCTGACTCGAGAACCGAGCCGCAAGAGCGGCCCTGGCCTGCTCTGACACCGGGGTCGGCGCCGCCATGGCCTCGGCAATCGCTCCGGCATCGGACGGCACAAGGATGGCGACCGATCCAACCGTCTCCCGAGCCGCCGCCGTATCGACCGCGATTACCGGGACACCTCGCATCGCCGCCTCGACGCCCGGCAGGCCGAAGCCTTCGATCCGTGACGTCGACACGAGGGCTGTAGCGGTGGCGAAGGCCGCGTCGAGCTCGTCATCCGAGACTCGACCTTCGAAGCTCACGCTATCTGCCGCGCCCAGGCCCTCGGCCTGTCGTCTCAGCTGGGTCTGCTGCTCGGACCTGGCGGGTCCGATGAACCGCAACCTGCCGGCGGCGTGGACCTTCCGGAACTCGGCCAGGGCAGCGATGGCCAGCTCGGGCTGCTTGTGACTGTCGAGTGCTCCGACGAACAGGAACGTGGGTTCGGCACCCGGTGCTCGCCCGACCCCGGAGGCTCGCGTGACGGCCAGAGGCGTTCGGACCACCGGGTACACGATCGAAATCCGGTTCGCCGGGATGCCGAGCCGCTCGGAGAGGTCTTCGGCGGTCGCCTTCGATATGGCAACGATGACATCCGCCCGCTTCAGTTGATCGAGATAGAGCCGGTACGCATGGCGATGGTGGGGCTGCCAGGAACCCAGCATTCCGGACTCCCGCAGGGGGATCAGATCGTAGGCCGTGACCACCTGTCTGGTCGCGCGCAAGCGAGCGGGACGTTGTGGATCGGTCGCGTGGAATACGTCCGCACCTGCGACGCGAGCCGCGCGGCCGATGGCCGACGACCCGAGAAGCCACCCCAGGTCGACCGGTCGAATGCTCAGGGTACGAGAGCAAACGGTGCGGCCTTCGAAGACTGGAGACGTGGCCCCGGGCAAAGCCAGTGCCCACACCATCTGCCGGCGCTCTGCCGGCCACTCGCCGATGGCTTCGGTCAGTCCTCGGACATAGCTTCCGATGCCGCGCGCGCCGTGACTGCCCGCCGTGGGCCCGATGTCGAGAAGAAGGCGCTGGGCCATGGTGACCTCGGCTGGCGGTACGAAGGCTCGGCCTCATCCGGCGAGGGGTTCGCGCTCGGCGGCCGGCCGCCTGCCAGCCTATCGCTGTTCGGCGTCCGCGGAAAGCCGCCTCGTCGAACCAGCGCCGTGACGGAACTGCCTGGCTATTGCAGGCCGAGACGCTAGGTCCTGGCCAGGTCTCTGTTCGACGGTCCAAGTACCATCCGCCGGAGAACTCTTCGGAATGGACGGGTGAGTGGCGAGGTGATGGGTCGGACGACACCAATCCTGAGCAGGCTAACTGCTGCCGGGCTACGTAGTGGCATTCCGTGCCGACGCCGGATCCGGAAGCTCTCGCGCGCAGAAGCCGGAGATCTGGCTATGGACTTGGCGTCGGGGTGCTCGCGATACCGAGCCAACACCTCGGTCCCGACGGTCTTGATTGGACCGACCTTGGCCAGCTTCAACCACAGGTCGATATCCATCGCCAGATCGTAGGTCCGATCCAGTCCCTCTCCGCTCCGGTAGGCGTACGCAGAGAAGAATGTGGCGGGCTGCGGTGGGTTATAGGGAAGGCGCAACAGTCCCGCGAGCGTCGGCACCGGCGGCGGCGGCATAGCACCGATAACGGCGCCCTTGGAGTCGATGATAAGACAGACACCAACGACCATCGCCAGGCTCGGGTCCGCACCAAAGACGTCAACGACGCGCCTGAGCGCGCCCGGCTCAAGCAAATCGTCGGCATTGAGCCATCCCAGTATCTCGCCCGTGGCCCTGGAGAAGCCCTTTGCGAGTGCATCTGTCTGACCACCATCCGGGCCGATGATTGCCTCATAGCCGAGGGAAGTGTGCTCTCGAAGCCACTCCGCGCTGCCGTCCGTAGAGCCCCCGTCGTAAACGAAATGCTCGACTTCAACGTCGCGTCGCTGCTCGGCAACCGAGCCGACGCACTCCGGCAGCCAGGGCATGCCGTTATAGACCGGGGTAACGATCGTGACCTTCATTCAGCCCTCCTGTGAGCCGCGAGACCCGCTTGAGGAGTCTGATGGAGCGAGGGTTGGTGTCCGCTCGCCGACTGACTATAGGCAGCCAGCACCTTCTCGGCCTCTGCCTCGTAGGCAGCCTCGACGGCATGTCGATCGCCATTGACCTGTCGTTCGCGGACTTTGGCGGCGACGGCCACCCGGTACGTAGCCATTAGGGCAGAAAGATAGAAGCCACGCCATCCGTCTCTAAAGCCCTGAAAGCGCACGAAGCGGCTCACGAACTCTCGCCCGGCTCGCACGAGCGCGCGCGGGACCGAACCAGCCTTTCGACTGGCCTGCACTCTCTCCGCTTCGATGTCTGTATACCGGTTGAGCTTATCGAGGAAGTGATGCACATCCAGGTAGTTGAAATGAACGACCGCCAGCCCTTCCGCATAGGGCAACTCCAGGACCCTCGCTCCCGGCTGGATCGCCAAGAAGGCGTGTATCGCGGGCTGGGCAGCGACGGAGCCTCGGCGGAAGAACCGTTCGTGACGATCCTGGGTTGGCCCCCAGCCCGTGCCACGAAGCGGGGCGCCCAGCAGGTAGTTGAGCCATGGAATCACAACGACATCGGCTTCATCCCGCCGAGCCACTTCCAGCAGTCGCTCGCTCAGGGGCAAGGGTATTAGTTCGTCGGCGTCGAGGACCAGTATCCAATCTCCAGTCGCATGCTCAAGAGCAAACGCCCTGGCAGGATCGGCGTAGCCAAGGGGCTCGTGCAGGAACACCCTGGCGCCGAAGCTCTCTGCTATCTCCCGCGTGGCATCTGTGCTGTGCATGTCAACGACGATGATCTCGTCCACCCATGACTTGACTGACCGCAACGCGAACGGGAGTCGTCTCTCCTCGTTGAGCGTATTGATCACGGCTGAGATCCGCAGACCCGAGGTCGAGTCAGCCATGGTGTTCACGTTGGGCAAAGGATGATTACCGTCCCTTCTGACCTTGAGAAGGCAGCACTGGCTCAGTGTACTTGAGCGGGCCGCGAGGAGCGCCTCGGGCGGCGGGACGTGGTCCCACTTTCAGCCTGTCCTGCTTGACCCCTCAAGCGTCTGGGCTGACTGTCACCGGATATGATGTGAGCCTGCTCGTCAGCGTCGTCTCCTTCTTTCACCCGGCCATGGGCGCGTTGAGACGATGCCGGCAACAGCATTTGAGGCGCTTGGGGCACGACCATTCTGCTCGTCAGGCCCTACGACCACGTTTCCGAACACAGGCAAGTGATGCTCACCGAAATCCTCACGGATCCAACCGAGCTGGTCATCGCGATCCTCAACTGGAACGGCTATGCCCTCACCCGAGCCTGCATAGAGTCTCTGGCACGCCTATCCGGGCCTGCCCACCGAGTGCTGATCGTCGACAACGGATCGGCCGAGCCCGAGGCGGAACGGCTGGCCGGCGAATTCGGAGGTCAGGTCGAGGCGCTGTCGTTGTCTGAGAACTTGGGGGTCGGTGGAGGGTACAACGCAGGGATCCGGTGGGCGCGCGACCGCGGTGCCAAGTACATCTTGCTTTTGAACAACGACACTCTCGTGGATGACCCGCTGCTGGCCAGGCGGCTGATCGACGCCTGTGGGCCAGATGTATTCGCGGTTGGGCCTCTCGTGAAGGAGCCGAGCGGCCGAGTGTGGACGGCCGGCGGGCTCCTCAACTGGCGAACGTTCCAAACGGGCCACCTTCAGGCCCACGAAATAACTTCGCCTGCGTCGCCATACCCGGTCGTGTGGATTGACGGCTCCTGCATGCTGGTGTCCGTGGCCGCGGCCTGCGAACTCCAGGGATTCGACGAAATCTTCTTTCTCTACTGGGAGGAAATCGACGTATGCGTCCGGGCCGGGCGGCGCGGCCTCCGATGTCTCGTCGACCCGCGAGCCAGCATCGTGCACCTGGTCGGCCAGACCGCCCGACCGTCCCAGATAGACCACTTAATGCTGCGCAACGCCATCCTGTTCATGCGCCGCAACGGTACGCGACGCCAGAATGCCGTCTTCATGCTGCAACTGCTTTGCTGGCGCATGCCTCTCTTCGTCGCCCGACGGATCAAGCACGGTGGCGGGGCTTGGGAGAGCGTCCGGATGGTTCTGCGTTCGCTCGCCTGGAACCTTCGGGACGCAGCCGGGGAGCGCGGTTGGAGGCGCTCGGCCGGCGGCTCTCTGTTGTGCGATCGGTAAGGCGGACGGTCGACCTGGGCACGGAGTCTGCCCAGATCAAGAGGGCGCGCAGAGTCGGTAGGAGCGACGTGGCGGCGCGGGCTTAGTCGGCACGCTAAGATTGCGCTCCACTGAGAGGAGGCCCCGTGGAGAAAGAGACGCTGGCGGCGATTTGCGCGCTCCCAAATGACTGGCACGGCGCCGGCACCGTTTCCGACGTGGTCCTGGTCGCCATTGCGCGCCGCTGCGCGGAGGGCCTGACCCATTCCGTCGAGACTGGGACCGGCCGGACGACTCTCCTGCTGTCCCATCTCTCGCGCGATCACACCGTCTTCACGAAGCAAGATCGCGGCAATGGAGACAGCCTCGACCGGGTGCGTGCGTCATGGCTACTCGCGCCGGATGTGGTCCGATTCGTCGAGGGGCCGACGCAAATCACCGTACCCCGGCACGCTTTTGCGGAGCGGTTTGAGTTCGCCATGCTGGACGGACCACACGCCTTCCCGTTTCCATACGTCGAGTACTGCTACATCTATCCCCATATCGCTCCCGAGGGACTGCTCGTCGTAGACGATGTCCAGATTCCAACCATTCGGGTAATGGTCGACATTCTTCGTCAAGATCCTATGTGGCGGCTGCTTGAAGTGGTCGGACAGACTGCTTTCCTGCAACGCACGGATGCGCCAACCGTCGACCCCCTCGAGGACGGCTGGTCGCTGCAGGGCTACAACCGCCGGAAAGCCCGCTTGCGCGACCTACTGCCGCCCGTGGTCAAAAGGGCATGGCACCGTCTGCGGTGACGACCTGCACGACGTCCGAATAACTCATGGAATCGCGCCCGCGCTTGCGCATTCTGGCCATCAGCCCGTACGCCGCGTACCCGCCGTTTGGCGGCGGCAAGATGCGCATCTACTACCTCCTACAAGAGTGGATGCGGCTGGGCCACGAGGTCACCTTGTGGGTGGTGCCGCCCGACGAGCCCGAGCTTGAATGGTCCGATGGCGAGCTGAAGCCCCAGCTTGTCGCCCTCCCCGCCGTGGCCCGCCGATCCTTCCGGTCCAAGGTTTCCTCGCTCCTCTCCACGCTGCCGGAAGAAGTGTGGACTCGCCGTCACGTGGAGGTCGCCACGCGTCGCGACGAGTTGAGGCGCTTCGACGTTGTTCTGTTGATGCAGGCCCACGTCGGACCCTATGCCGCCCCATTCATTGAGGCGGGCGTACCGGTCATCCTCGACCAGCAGAACGTTGAATCCGAGATCAGCGGCGAGGTTGCCCGCCTCGCGTCGACGCGGATGGGTCGGGCCCGCGCGCGCCTCGATGTCTGGAAGTGGCGAGCCTACGAGCGCGGACTTGTGCGGCGCGTCCAGCGGACCATCGCCGTCTCGGAGTCAGACGCACTGGCTTTTCGCAAGCTCGTGCCATCGGCGTCTGTCGTGGTTCGGCCCAGCGGTGCTGACCTCCGGTCACTTCTGTACGTAGACCATGCGGAGAACCGCGGCGACGGCCTGATAATGACGGGCACCCTCGGCTACCTGCCAAATCTGGATGCAGCGAAGTGGATGATCGAACGGATTCTCCCACGCGTGCGTCACGTTCGCCCCTCGGCTCGACTGATCCTAGTAGGTGCCAGCGCTCCGGAATCGCTGCGGAAGCTGGGAGGCGATGCCGTGGACATCGCTGGCCGCGTCCCGGACGTACGACCCTTCCTGGAAGGCGCCGACCTGTTCGTTGCGCCGCTCCGGGCGGGCGGCGGTACTCGCCTGAAGCTGCTTGAGGCCTTCGCAGTAGGGTTGCCCACGGTCGCAACAACTATGGCAAGCGCCGGCATAGCCGTTCGCCATGGCATCGATGTCGCCATAGCGGACGATGAGGAGACCCTCGCCAGCGAGATCATCCGCCTCCTCGATGATGTCGCAGCTCGTCGGGCGATGGCTGAGTCCGCCCGGCGCCTTGTCGAGGAGCACTATGACTGGCGAACCATCGCGGCCGACTACGAGACGGACCTGTACGATGTCGTCCGGGCCAGTCAGATGCCGCCAGGCGAATCGGGTCGGACGGGTGCCTCGACCTGAGCGCTGGCCGCTCCTCACGAGAAATCAAGATTCCATTGCCCGCACTTGCTCAGAGATCGAGGGAACCCGGGTCGTTCATGGCAAGCTGATCGGCCAAACGCCAGGATGCGTCGTTACACACGGCCTGGGACTTGACCTTGCGCTCGATACCACTCGATCGTCGCCCACAACCCATCCTCAAACGCCGTCTTGGACGTGAAGCCGAAGGCCTCACGGGCCCGGCTGGTATCGAGTGCCCGGCGAGGTTGGCCGTCAGGCTTGGACGGGTCCCAGCGAATCTCGCCACTGAAGCCCGTAAGGCGGGCGATCAGCTCGGTGAGTTCCCGGATGCTGATCTCGCTGCCCACACCGAGGTTGACAGGATCTCGCCCGTCGTAGCGCTCGCTCGCAAGAACGATCCCCTTTGCGGCGTCATCGACATATAGGAACTCTCGCGTCGCAGACCCGGTTCCCCAGGCTTCGATGAAGTTGTCGCCCCGATCGCGGGCGTCGACGCACTTTTTGATCAGGGCAGGGATGACGTGCGAATTCGCTGGGTCGAAACTGTCGCCAGGCCCGTAGAGATTGACTGGCAGTAGGTAGATCGCATTGAAGCCGTACTGGTCACGATACGCCTGAGCTTGGACCAAGAGCATCTTTTTGGCCAGACCGTACGGCGCATTAGTCTCCTCTGGATAACCATTCCAGAGATCCTCTTCGCGGAACGGGACGGGCGTGAACTTCGGGTAGGCGCAGACGGTACCTAGGGCAATGAACTTCGCCACACCCGCGAGACGAGCCTGCTCAATGAGCTGAATGCCCATGATCGCGTTTTCGTAGAAGAAGCTGCCGGGATTCTCTCGGTTGGCACCGATGCCACCCACAACGGCTGCCAGGTGGATGATGAGGTCTGGTCGGCCGTCGGCGAGGGCACGGTCTATGTCGACGAGCTTGCGGAGGTCGTAGTGCTTGGCCAGTGGCACGAAGATCTCGGTGGCACCGGACTCGCGGAGTTGGCGAACCACCGCGGTGCCCAGGAAACCCGCTCCGCCTGTAACCATGACCCGGCGGCCAGCCCAGAAGGTGCTCACGCGCCCACCCTGGCGGAAGCGCGCACCTTCTCTGACGAGCATTGGCCTCCGGCACTCGTTGAATCAGTCTCGACCATGATCAACAAGAACTCCTCGAACTTGACCCCGGATTGTCAGCCTATCATCAGCGGCGGCGTGTGCATCACCCGCGGCGATCGGATTCTCGCACATGGGCCGCGCCGCGCGCCTGTGGGACTGCCCCAGCCAAGGATGTTGCCCGTTGCCCTGGCGGGGAGTAGAGAGATACTCCCCGCTTGCCCGTCGGCCGGTGACCGCCGGTAGTGCCCGTACGAGCCCGTCGGCCAGGTCTCGCGATCACGTGCGGTGCGGACCGGCTATGAGCGCACGCCAGCGGATCGTGGCTCCGCAACGGCGACCAATCAGAGCAATGGGATGCTGACCGGCGCTCGTCGATGGCACCGAGGCGGCTGGTTCTGGCCGGGACCACGGAGGAACCCGACTGTATACTCCGCCGAATGAAGCGGGTCCTATTCGTCGGGAGTGTCGGCCAGGGTGGCTCGTGCTTGGCCGAGTTCCTGTTGTCAAAGGGCTGTGGGGTCCAGGGTCTCATCCAACGGTCCAGTTCCTTCTCGACCGGCCGCATCGACCGCCAGTACCGCGGCTCCTGGTCGATCGATTGCTACGCAAACAACCGTCGCCCCGTATGAGCCATTCGCACAACCTCGGTCCTCCCGCGAGGCGGATAGCCAGGGCCCTGTTGCCACCGGTGGTGACCAGCGCTTACCGGCATATATGGCGTCGTTCTCGCGAAGATGCACCATCGGATTGGGAGTACCTACCGGGCGGATGGCCGGAACCGTCCATCGCATCACCCGGGTGGAATTCGGAGAGCGTGGTCGAAACCCAGCTGGAACGTTGGCCTGCCTTCGTCCGATCCCTCGCAACCAGCGCTCCATTTGGCCTCTCGAACGAAAGCGCTGGCGGCTCGCCGGACTACGGCGTTCACAACACGGTTATGTCTTTTGGCTACGTTCTCGCCCGTGCCGCGCAGGGCCGCAAGCGTCTCTCAATGCTCGACTGGGGCGGCGGCATAGGGCACTATTGCGTCTACGCCAAGGCCCTCCTGCCTGACCTCCAACTCGACTACCACTGTCGAGATCTACCGAACCTCGTCGCCGGTGGCCGAACCGTGCTTCCCGAAGCAACTTTCCATGTGGACGAGGACGAGGCCCTGGCCATGCGATATGACTTGGTGGTGGCCAGCAGTTCGCTCCACTACTCACGGGACTGGCGGCCGCTTCTGGCTCGGCTCGCGACGGCCACTTCCGGCTATCTGTACGTAACGCGTCAGCCCTTTGTCAAACATGCAGATTCATTTGTGGTGGTTCAGCGGCCTCATCGCTTCGGATATCAGACCGAGTATCCGGGCTGGTTCCTAAACCGAGACGAGTTCCTCGGCGCTGCCGGCGAATCAGGACTCAATCTCGAGCGCGAATTCCTAATCTGGGAGATCCCTAGCGTGCCCAATGCACCAGAATCTGCGCACTACGGCGGCTTTCTCTTCTCGCCAACCGGACGATGAGCGATTTCACCGGCAAGCGGGTCCTCATCACCGGCGGACTCGGCTTCATCGGCTCACACCTTGCCAGAAGACTTCTGGACGAGGGCGCAGAAGTCACAATCGTGGACAGCCTGATCCCGGAGTACGGCGGAAACCTGTTCAACGTCTCGGAGTTCGCCGACAGGATCACGATCAACATCTCTGACGTTCGAGACGAGCACGGTCTGCGTTACCTGATACGCGGTCAAGATCTCCTGTTCAATCTTGCGGGGCAGACGGGTCATCTCGATTCGATGACCGATCCGGAGACAGACCTGGAGATCAACTGTCGGGCGCAACTGGCGATTCTGGAAACCTGTCGCAAGTTCAATCCCGACATCAAGATCATCTTTGCGAGCACGCGCCAGATCTACGGCCGTCCGGAGTACTTGCCGGTGGACGAGAAGCACCTCGTCCGGCCGGTCGACGTCAATGGCATCAACAAGGCGGCTGGCGAGGCCTACCACATCCTCTACAACGACGTGTACGGCATCCGCGCGTGTGCTCTTCGCCTCACGAACACGTATGGTCCGCACATGCGCGTCTGCGATGCTCGCCAGACATTTCTCGGGATTTGGATTCGTCAGGTGATTCGAGGGGAGCCGTTAGAGGTTTGGGAAGGTTCTCAACTGCGAGACTTCACTTATGTGGACGATGCGGTCGAGGCATTCATGTCCGCTGCTCGCGATGAAGCCGCGAATGGCCGGACATTCAATCTCGGAGGGCTTGAAGTCATCAGCCTTCACGATCTCGCCAGCCTGCTCACCGAGGTGAACGGCGGGGGCACTTCCGAAACACGGAGCTTCCCGGCCGAGCGCAAACGTATCGACATCGGGGACTACTACGCCAACTACGCATCCATCCGAGAAGCTATCGGGTGGGAGCCGCGGGTATCTCTAAAGGATGGGCTCGCTCGCACGCTCGAGTTCTATCGCAAACACATGGACAGGTATGTCTGACCGGCGTGCGCTCGCGGCCATCCCGCAGTCGTCGCCAGGTCGGGACTACCATCTCCATCAGGCGGAGATCGACTCCGCGATGCGGCGGGCGCTGGACAGCGGCTGGTACATCCTGGGCCCGGAGGTCAGGGCTTTCGAGGCCGAATTCGCCAGTTATCTCGGTCTTCGCGAAGGCGTAGGGGTTGCCAGCGGGACCGATGCCGTCGAGTTGGCGCTACGGGCCCTGGGCGTCGGACCCGGCGATGCCGTGTACACCGTTTCGAACACGGCTGTGGCGACGGTCGTCGGCGTCGAGCGCACCGGCGCGGTCCCGATCCTCGTGGACGTCGACGACACGTACACGCTTGACCCTGCCAGCCTGGCGGAAGCGCTGGCTGCGGATCAGCGGCCGGGTGGCGCGCGACCCAGGGCCGTCGTCGTGGTCCATCTGTATGGTCAGCCTGCCGCCATGAGCGAGATCATGCGCATCGCCCGTGGCGCCGGCCTGTTCGTCGTCGAGGATTGCGCGCAAGCCCATGGAGCCAGACAAGACGGCCGCCTGGCGGCGACGTGGGGCGATATCGCGGCCTTCAGCTTCTATCCGACGAAGAACCTCGGGGCGCTTGGCGATGGCGGCCTGGTGGCGACGGACGACCCGGCACTCGCGGCTCGGGCCCGAGAGCTTCGCCAATATGGCTGGCGGGACCGCTATGTGAGTGCCGTGGTCGGTATGAACAGCCGGCTGGACGAATTGCAGGCGGCCGTCTTGCGAGCCAAGCTCCCATATCTCGACGAAGATAATGCACGTCGGCGCGCCATAGCCGCCCGCTACGAGGCCAGATTGGCCGGATCGGCTGTAACCACGCCGGCCGTCGCATCGGGTGTCGAACACGTATTTCATCAGTACGTTGTGAGATCGTTCCGTCGAGATGAACTGATGGCCTGGCTACTGGAGCGGGGCATATCTACTGCGATCCACTATCCGGTCCCCATACATATGCAGCCCGCCTACGCTGGACGACTGCCAATAGTCGTCGAGCTCGCCGTCACTGAGCGGATCGCCGGGGAGATCCTCAGCCTGCCTATCTTTCCGAGCCTTTCGGACGATGACGTAAACCTGGTCATCGAGGCTTTGTTGGAGTGGTCTGAGAGCGTTTCTGGAATTGCGGCCGGGGTCGGACCCGCCCAGTGATCCATTTCTGCTCGTACTTCGACAGCAACTATTTGACGCGTGCCGTCGCACTGCATCAATCACTGGTTCGCCACTGCCCACAGTTCACGCTGTGGGCCCTGTGCCTGGATGACGACGTCCACGCTGCCGTCTCGGCCTTGGGGCTCGAATCTCTCCAGCCCGTTCGTCTAGCGGACCTCGAGCAGGCCGATCCGGCGCTCCTTGAAGCGAAGCAAGACCGATCGACGGTCGAGTACTACTTCACACTCTCTCCGGCTCTGCCTCTGCACCTGCTCGACAGGGTTCCCGATATAGAGTCGATCACTTACCTGGACTCTGATCTGCTCTTCTATTCGAGCCCTCAGCCGATCTTCGACGAGCTTGGAGCCGCGTCGGTCGCCATCGTCCCGCATCGATATCCGCCCAGCCTGCAGGAGCTGTCGGTATGGGGGACGTACAACGTGGCCTGGGTGACCTTCCGCAACGATTCGGCCGGCCGGGCGGTTCTGGAACGATGGCACAGACAGTGCCTGGATTGGTGCTTCGACCGCGCCGAGGATGGCAAGTTTGCCGACCAGGGCTACCTTAATAGCTGGCCTGCCTTGCCAGGCGTCCACGTGATCGAAAACCCCGGGGTGGACCTGGCGCCATGGAACTTCATGCAATACCGGATCGACCTGAAGGCCACGCCCCCAACGGTCGACGGCCTGCCCCTGATCTTCTACCACTTTCAGGCCTTCAAGGCGGTTGGTCCGGGGCTTTGGGATCCGGGTCTGGACGCATACGGTGAGATGGACAAAGGGCTTCGCGCGTGGCTGTACGGCGGCTACCTCCGTGAGCTGAGATCTGCCGCACGGCTCATTCGATCTCGCGCTCCTTCCACGGCCCGATCAGGCACCCGGCGACGTCCGCGCTATGACTTGCGGACGCTCGCGCGCCGGATCAGGCGCGGCCACGTTATCGTTTCCGTCAGATCATTGCGCCTCTAGCCGGCCCAGACCGGATTCACGTAGGGAGCTGGGTAGCCATCAGATGTCACGATCACGCCGTATCTCCGTCATCGGCGCCGGCTATGTCGGCCTGGCCACCGCCGTAGGCCTGGCAGTCCGAGGGCATGAGGTCGATCTGGTCGAGACACGTGCCGATCGCCTCGAGTCGTTACTCGCCGGCTCACTTCCGATTCACGAGCCCGGCATGGCCGCTGCATATGCCGACGCCGGGACGAGGGGTCGAATCCACCCGATGGCCTCGCCGGCACCGGGCAGCGACCTGCTGCTGGTGTGCGTCGGCACGCCGATCTACGAAGACGGCAGCAGCGACCTGCGTCAGATCGAGAGCGCCCTCCGCTCCGTAGCGGATCTGGCGGCATCCGGCACGCCCGTTGTCATCAGAAGCACCGTCCCTGCCGGCAGCGGCGAGACCTTGGCGGAGTGGCTTGGAGGGGACACTTCGCGCCTGTTTGCCAACCCAGAGTTCCTCCGGCAAGGCCACGCTATCGAGGACTTCCTCGACCCAGCGCGGGTCGTGATCGGCACCTTCCCCGCTGCCGATCCAGACGCCCTCGCCCTGGTCAAGGAGGTTCTGTACTTCAGCAACTGCGCGCTCCTCGTGGTCGGGATGGCCGAGGCAGACCTGATCAAGAACGGCGCGAATGCCTTCCTGGCGCTCAAGCTTTCCTTTGCCAACGAAATGGCCGTCTTGTGCGAGGCCCTGGGCGCAGACGTCACGAGGGTGATCGAGGGCATAGGCCTCGACCCGCGCATTGGCGGCACCCACATGCAGCCTAGCTTCGGCTTCGGGGGCAGTTGCCTGCCCAAGGACCTCTGTGCGCTCACCAACGTAGGCAAGAGCTACGGTCTCGCCATGCACGTCACAGCCGCAGCATCCGAGGCCAACGCCGACCATCAGCTGCATTTCGCGAACCGGATCGCCGACCTCATGCCCCCTGGCTGCCGACGCGTGGCCATGCTCGGGCTTGCCTTCAAAGCGGGCACGGACGACACCAGGTCATCGCCGGCCCTCCAAGTGGCCCAGATGCTGTTCGAGCGCGGTTTCGAGGTAGCCGGCTACGACCCCCAGGCAAACGCCAATGCGGCGCATGAGATGCCGGGACTGATCGTCGCGACTTCCGCTCAATCCGCGGCTGCCGGTGCCGGGGTCACTGTGATCGGCACCGAATGGCCCGAGTTCCGCGACTTGGACTGGGCCTATCTGGCTACGATCATGGCCGCTCCGATAGTCATCGACGGCAGGCGCCTTCTTGACGGCGAGCGAATGAGGGCCCTTGGCTATCATTTCGAGGCTGTTGGGGCGCCGACTCTTCACAAGGCAGAGTCCGGCATCTTGTGATCGCTCGAAGGGCGGCGCGTGGTCTGCGCCGGCGCGTGGTCTGCGCCGGCGTGTTGCCTCGGGTCGTGATCACCGGAGTGTGAGGACTGACAATTGCGGTTCCTGATCGTCGATTACTACTACCAGGGCGTCCTGACTCGGTTCGAGGCCCGAAATCCCGGGTTGGCGAAACAGAGTTACATACAGCTCCAGGGGAGCCTCTCAGACGAGCTGTTCGGTGAGTCGCAATTCCAGGCCGGCGCACTGCGCGCCCTGGGGCATGAGGCAGACGACCTGATCGTCAACGCGGCCCCTCTGCGAAGGGCGTGGGCGGCCGAGCACAGCCTGGCCCTGCCGCGACCAGCGCGCCTGAAGCCTGTGCTGCGGCGCCACCTCGTCCCGTGGCTTCGGCGTGAGCGCTCCGACAGGTGGATGTGGACCGCATTGCTGGCCCAGGTCCGCTCCTATCGCCCCGATGTCGTGCATATCCAGTGCGTGGACCTCGTGCCGCCCGAAGTCGTGCGGGCGATCCGCGACGAGGTCCGTCTCGTCGTCGGTCAGCTCGCAGCGCCCCTGCCACCCTGGACGACCGACGGCTACGGCCTGATGGTCTCGTCGCTGCCCAATCTCGTCGAACGTTTTCGGGGCCTCGGATTCGCATCCGAGTGGCTTCCCCTGGCCTTCGAGCCGTCGCTGCTCGACCGTATCCGCACCGACGCCCGCGACGTTGGCGTCTCGTTCGTGGGTAGCCTCTCGCCACACCACGCCTCGCGGGTGACGTTGTTGCGGGAGGTAGCCGCCCGCACGGGGCTCGACATCTGGACGGCGGATGGCAGCCGGCCGGAGCTTGCGGACCTGAGGGCATCGCTCCATCCAGCCGTCTGGGGCCGCGAGATGTACGAGGTTCTGGGACGATCGACGGCCACGATCAACACCCACATCGACGTTGCCGAGGGCTTTGCCAACAACCTTCGTCTTTACGAAGCCACCGGGATGGGGACGCTCCTGATCACTGACGCGAAGCAGAACCTGGGGCAGCTATTCGAAGTCGGTCGCGAAGTAGTGGCCTACAGCGATGCCGGGGAGTGCGCTGAGCTGATCGCGTTCTACCTGGGCCGGCCTGCGGAGGCTGCCCTAATCGCCCAGGCCGGCCAGCGCCGCACGCTACGAGATCACACCTGGCTGGATCGAATGACTCGACTGACTGAGTTCGTCCGCGCCAGGATCTAGCTTCGGCTGCCTTCTAGCGCCGGGCGGCTCAACACCTAAGGACCCTCAAAGCCGCCATAATGCCAGGGCAAAGGCTGTCGCTCCCCACTGCAGCAACTAGTTTCCGTTTCCGACCACGAGGAGTCCGTTTTCGCTAATGGTGCTGATCGAGAATCCCAAGACGGGATCCGCCTCCAGTGTGTGGGACGGTCAGGTCGTCGTGTTGGAACCGCACCACGGCTGGCGCCAGCTCGGGCTGGGCGAGGTTTGGGCCCACCGCGAGCTCCTCTACTTCTTCATCTGGCGTGATCTCAAGGTCCGCTACAAGCAGACGGCATTCGGGGCCGCCTGGGCTGTCCTCCAGCCGGTGCTCCTGATGCTGGTCTTCTCCGTGTCTCTGGGCCAGTTGCCCAACATCGGACCGGCCGGCGTCCCGTATCCGCTCTTCGTTTTTGCGGGCCTGGTTCCGTGGACGCTCTTCGCCTCGAGCCTGAGCGGCGCCTCGAACAGCATGGTCAGTGGCGAAGCCGTCATCACCAAGGTCTACTTTCCGAGGCTGCTGCTGCCGTTCGCTTCGGTCGGGTCATTCCTGCTCGACTTCACGATCTCGCTGGGAGCGCTGGCCGTGGTCATGCTGTTCTTCGGCGTCGTCCCTTCGCTGGCGATCGTCTGGCTGCCCGCCCTGACACTGATGGCTGTGGTGACGGCCGTCGGCGTCGGCACCTTCCTCTCCGCCGTGAACGTCAGGTACCGAGACGTCAAGTACGTCCTGCCCTTTCTCGTCCAGCTGTGGATGTTCGCCTCGCCGGTGGTCTACACGAGCACGCTCATCCCGGCCAAATGGCAGCCGGTCTTCGCCTTGAATCCGATGACCGGGGTAGTGGATGGTTTTCGCTGGGCTCTCATCGGCGGCGATCGACCCGACGCCCTCATCCTGGTTTCGGCTGTGGCGTCGCTGCTGGTCCTGTTGGGCTCTTTGGCCTATTTCCGCCGCGTCGAGCGGACCTTCGCCGACGTGATCTGATGGACGAGATCGCGATCTCCGCGAGCGGTCTGGCCAAGAAGTATCGGATCGGCCTGCGTCGCGATCCGTACGGGCGTCTGACGGAGTCGCTGTGGAACACGCTCACGGATCCGCTGAGACGGAGACGGAGCCAGGAGCGAGAGGGCGATTTCTGGGCTCTCCGGGACGTCTCCTTCGAGGTGCCGCGTGGCTCCATCGTCGGGATCATCGGCCGAAATGGCGCCGGCAAATCCACGCTGCTGAAGATACTGTCGCGCATCACCGAGCCGACGCTGGGCCGCGCCGAGCTGCGCGGACGTGTAGGGTCGCTGCTGGAAGTTGGGACCGGGTTTCACCAGGAGCTCACCGGTCGAGACAACATCTTCCTCAGCGGGGCGATCCTGGGCATGAAGCGGGCGGAGATCCTGCGCAAGTTCGACGAGATCGTCGCCTTCGCGGACATAGGCCAGTTCATGGATACGCCGGTCAAGCGGTATTCGAGCGGCATGAAAGTGCGGCTGGGTTTCGCAGTCGCTGCCTTCCTGGAGCCGGAGATTCTCTTCATCGACGAAGTTCTTGCAGTCGGCGATGCCGAATTCCAAAAGAAGTGCCTGGGCAAGATGTCGGAGATCGGCCAGGGCGGCCGGACGGTCATCTTCGTCTCGCACAGCATGCCGGCCATCCTGCGGCTGTGCGATCGAGCCATCCTGCTCGATCGCGGCCGGGTCGTCATTGACGGCCCAACTCACGAAGTCGTGCGGCGCTACCTGGAGACTGGCCCCGGCCGGACGAGCTCACGTGAATGGACCGATCCGGCAATTGCGCCCGGCGACGACGTGGCCCGTCTCAAGAGCGTCAGGGTCATCCCCGCCGGCGGCGGTTCGTCCGAAGAGATCGACATCCGCCGCCCGATAGACATAGAAGTCGAATACTGGACCAGGACGCCGGGTGAGCTTCGGCCGTCTGTAAACCTTCACTTCTACAACGATGAGGGCGTGTGCCTCTTCATAAACAACGACTGGAACGACCGCCGGTGGTGGGCCACATCGCGACGGCCGGGGCTGGTGCGAGCCGTGTGCCACATCCCCGGCAATTTCCTTGCCGAGGGGCGAGTCATCGTCACTGCCGTCGTCAGCACATATAACCCCACGATCGTCCACGCCATGGAGGGTGAGGCCGTAGCCTTCGTGGTCGTAGACCGCAGCGAGGGCGACGGCGTTCGCGGCGTATATGCGAACGACTTCCCGGGTGTGGTCCGGCCGATGCTCGAGTGGCAGGTGGAGCAGTCTTCCGAGACGGTCTCAGTTCGGCGCTGACGCGTGCCGACCGACCGGCATATGGCGCGCTAACGAGCCGCACCCGGACGGCAGCTTTGACGTACCTCTGACCGGTTGGCGGCCCCGCGCCCGGCCGGCGTGCCGCCAGGCGGTAGACAAACACCCACATGTCGATGCTAGGATTGGGCGGGGCTGTTGCCCGATAAGGTTCGCGCCATCGCTCGAATAGCATCGGGTTGACCGTAAGGCGCTTGAGTCGCCAGTCATCTGGTCGGCCATTCGCCAAAAGATCGAAACAGTGTGGATCGACGTCCGCCCGCACAGAGAGTGGGTTGGCGTGCGATCGGATGAGGACTGCCATGTTCGACCGCGTGTCGCTGCCGCCGCTCCGGATCGCGCTCGCCATCGCTCTCGCTGCGACCACGGCTCTGGCTGCCACTCCGCCCGCTAAAGCGGACTCGACCGCAGCACCGCAGGCGACCGCGCCTTCGATCCAGTATCAGGAGGCGCTGTCTCACGCCTCCGACACGTATTCGTTCAGCCCGGGCGGCGTGGTGACCGTACCCTTCCGACCGCGCGCCGGCGACTCGATCGCAGTCGACGGGATGGCGCCAGCGGCTAATCCGGCGGGCGAAGGCAGCGCTGCGGCGGCCCCCGATCTGACCGGTCCGAGCCCCGTCAGGCCGAACGCAGCCGCTACCTCGCTGCGTCGTGAGGTACTCGGGTTCCTGCCCTACTGGGAGCTGGGCAGCACGCTCGACTACACCACGCTTTCCACGGTCGCCTACTTCGGCATCGACCTCAACGGTGACGGCAC
This sequence comes from Chloroflexota bacterium, assembly GCA_003171255.1. Taxonomy (GTDB): domain Bacteria; phylum Chloroflexota; class Limnocylindria; order Limnocylindrales; family CSP1-4; genus Fen-1039. The sequence continues at coordinate 1,671 of PMYK01000041.1, read as the reverse complement.
CCTCAACAAGTCCGGCAACGGCTGGAACGGCTGGATCGGCTCGACGATGACGTCGGTGATCAACAGCGCTCATGTCTATGGCACACGCGTCGCGCTGACGGTCCAGAGCTTTGCCTGGGATGGCCCCGGCATTGCCGCACAGACGGCGCTCCTCTCGAGTCCGACGGCAAGCCTGACCGCAGCCCAGCAGATCGCCGCAGAGGTCGGTCGTCGAGGTGCCGATGGCGTCGATCTCGACTTCGAGCCGATTGCGCCCGGTCAGTCCAACAACTACGTCGCCTTCGTCAAGACGATGCGGGCCGAGCTGGACAAGGTCCACCCGGGCTACGAGCTGACCTTCTGCGCCACCGGACGGCCCAATACCTACGACCTGGCGAACCTCCTGGCTCCTGGAGCCGCGGACGCGGTCTTCATCATGGGCTACGACTTCCGGGGCGGGAGCCCGGGCAACACGGGGTCGATCGATCCCCTGACCAGTCCGTGGATCTATGACTTGACCGACGCAGTTAATAGGTTCATAGCTCAGGCTCCGGCCTCGACGATCATCCTCGGTCTGCCCTGGTATGGCCATGCCTGGTCGACCAACGCCAGCAATGCCGTCAACGCCCCGCCGGCGGACCCCGCCACATACGGGCAACCAGCCGCGGTCTATTACTCGACGGCAGCCGGCCTGGCCGCCATGAATGACAGTGCGCACCTTGGCAAGCTGTACGACACCGTCGAGCAGACCGCCTGGACCGCATATTACGGACAGGCCGGGGATTACGGCCCACAAGCGACATGGCGGGAGCTCTACTTCGACGACGCACAGGCACTGGGTGCCAGGCTCGACGCCATCGACGCCTGGAACCTCCGCGGAGTCGGCATCTGGGCCCTGGGCTACGACAACAACAACGGGGACGGCGATCTCACCCAGACCATCGCGGCCAAGTTGCAGACGCCAGTGGCGCCTGCTCCCCCTCCTGTGTCGGCCGGTGCCACATACCACCCGCTCGCTCCCGCCCGTCTGCTCGACACCCGCTCCGGAAATGGCCTGTCGGGCAAGCTCAGTGCCAATACACCCCGCACCTTCGCGGTCAGCGGCCGTGGCGGCGTTCCCGCGAACGCTACCAGCGTCACAGGCAACCTCACGGTCACAGGCTCGAGCTCGGGCTGGGCTGTCTATCTAGGACCCGATCCAGTAGCGAGTCCGACTAGCTCGACGATCAACTTCAAGGCGGGCGATACCTTAGCCAATGGCCTGACCGTCGCCCTATCCGCCACCGGCAGCCTATCCGCCACCTACATCTCCACGGCCGGCAACACGACCGATCTCGTCTTCGACGTCACCGGCTACTTCACACCCGATGCGAGTGGCGCCACATACCACCCCCTCGCTCCCGCCCGTCTGCTCGACACCCGCTCCGGCAACGGCCTGTCGGGCAAGCTCAGTGCCAATACACCCCGCACCTTCGCGGTCAGCGGCCGTGGCGGCGTTCCCGCGGGCGCCACGGCAGTCACGGGCAACCTAACAGTCACAGTCTCCAGCTCGGGCTGGGCTGTCTATCTAGGACCCGATCCAGTAGCGAGTCCGACGAGCTCGACGATCAACTTCAAGGCGGGCGATACCTTAGCCAATGGCCTGACCGTCGCCCTATCCGCCACCGGCAGCCTATCCGCCACCTACATCTC
>PMYK01000029.1 GCA_003171255.1 Chloroflexota bacterium | reverse complement strand
TGGATCGGCTCGACGATGATCGCGGCCACCGACGAGGCCGGGATCTCGTGGCCGAGGAGGGTTCTGAGTGCGCCCATGGCACCGGCTGTTGCTGCCTCCTCATCGTCGCCGAAGTAGCGATAGACGTTGGGGAACGGTGTCAGGTAGACCGATGGCAGGAGCGGTTCGTAGCCCAGGCGGTAGTTGATGCTCGAGCTGGTGATCGAGGCGGCGCCGAACGTCCGACCGTGGAAGGCGCCTCGGAAGGCGATGAGGCCGGGCCGCCCCGTGACGCGGCGAGCCAGCTTGAGCGCGGCCTCGACCGCCTCCGCGCCTGAGTTGCAGAAGAAGACCGTGTCGAGCGGAGCGGGGCAGGTGTCGGCCAGCATCGCGGCCAATCGACCGACCGGCTCTAGGTAGCCGAGCGCGTTACAGATGTGGAGCAGCTTGTCGGCCTGGTCCTTGATGGCAGCCGTGACGGCCGGATGGTGGTGGCCCAGCGAGGTCGTGGCGATGCCGCAGGTGAAGTCCAGGAACCCCCGTCCGGCCGAGTCGTAGAGGGTGTGGCCCTCGCCGTGGCTCCAGCTGCGCTCGTAGTAGCGGCCGAGGATGGGCGACAGGTGCGGCTTGGAGATGCCCGCGTAGTCGCCGGCGGACGCGAGCGCGTCGACTTCCGCCGGGGTCAGGTCGCGGGCCGGTGCGCCGGCCGGGGCCATGGCGGCGTTGGCGGGGACGACTTGATCCTTGGCGGTGTCCATGACGCGAGCTCCTCACAAGAAACGGGTCGCCGGTCGAAATCGACCGGCGGGGCTCCCCGAGTATAGATGCGTGGCGGGGAGGCTCGCCCGGCCCGCTGAGTCATCCCGACTGGACCGGCCACCGCCGCGGTCTCAGCGGCGCAAGCGACGCCTCAGGACTTGGGGGAGCTGAGTCTCCCATGAGCCACTTGACCATCGTCAGCCGATCCCCATCCCTTCGGACGAGATCGAAGCCGGAGCGTTCGTAGAGTCGAACCGCAGGGTTGGCGGCATTGACCGTAAGGCTGAGCGCCGAATAGTCGGCTCGCGCTGCGGTGCGCACGAGTTCAGCGAGCAGCCGCGTACCGACGCCGCCGGCCCGATGGTCGGGGACGACGGCGATCGCCAGCTCTGGCACCGGCTGGCCCGCCGGGTCCCGGACCAGAACGCGTTCCTGAAGGCGGCACCAGGCGGCCCCGAGCCGCCTGCCGTCATGCCAGGCGACGACGCCGCGGTCCGCGGGGCGTCCCCAATCGTCGAACCATCGTTTCGCATGCGGCAGGTCTGGCGCCGCATCGGGTAGCGAGCCCGGTGGAAAAGCAGCCAGGAGCGTCATCTCGATCAGAAAGTCGAGGTCACGGGAAGATACGGGACGAAGCTCCATGCGGCATATCTTCGCCGCCTGCGGCGACGGGCCCCACGACCTCTCGGGCCCCAATAGTCCCAGTTTGGTAGCCAAAAGTACTATCCGACCGCGACGGAATCGGGTAATCTAGGCAAGCCGGGCGTGTTGCCCGGGGCGTATGTCGGCTGCCGAGTGCCAGAAGCGGCCGTGGCGCGTGACCTCACTCTGCCTGAAGCGGGCTCTGAGAGCGATGTGCTCTCGATCGAGCCAGCCAAGCTGGACAAGCGAGGAGGCACCATGGTGCTCACGAAGTCCGCACTCCGCAATGACACTCGCGAGTTCCAGGTCGAAGGCAGGACGGTCCGGGTCATGACCCGACCGGCCGACGGCTTCGATCTGGCCAGGCTCTTCGAACTCGAGGCGAGCCCATCCTGGGACGAGGAGTCGCCGATGACCGCCGACGACCTCACGGCCGTTATGCGCGGCTTGATGGATCACGTCGGCAAGCAGGGCGAGTTGCCCGGCGTGCTCGGTGTTCCGCCCGAGGCCGCCGCGTCGTTCCCAGACGACCCGCGGATCTACGTTTCGCCGGTCGAACCGATGTCCTTCTCGCTGCCGGGATCGCCGACCGGGCTCGTGCTTCACATGGACGAGCACGGCGATGGCCACATCTGGGCACTGGGCGAAGACCGAGTGTCGCTCGGCTCCGACGGCATGTGGTGGATCGTCGCTACCCTCATCGATGCTCTGGCAGAGCCCGCAGCGGCCTCGATCTTCCCGCGCATCCTGACGCTCGGCATCATGGCCAGCGGGTCTGCGACTCAGGCTTCGCTTCGCTACGACTCAAACGGCGTGGGCATCGAATGGCGTAAGCTCAGGCACGGCGTGGCCGGCGACATCGTGGCCGTCCAGAAGCTCACCTACGATCGAGTGGACGTCTGGCTCAAGCTGCTCATTCCGATCCGCGACGATCTCGAGCGCCGGCGAGTCCATCGCCAGCGCCTTCGCCCGGCGCGTATGGCCGAGAAGTGGGCCCGAGCCCAGGAGCACTGGGACAGCTAGATCCAGGCTGAAACCCGGCCGTCAGGTCGTGAGCCGGCCATCGATGGGTCTCTGGCCAATCCAGGCACCCGCGATGGCTGAACGCCCGCCACGCGCGTCACTTCGCCGGTGGGCTGGATCAAGAAGATCCAAACGTCCCACGCGCAGTGGCTCACGATCAGGGCTCCCATCGGGACGCCCGCGGCGTACAAGACGCACCAATGAGCGCCGGCGACTCCCGCCGCGCCCATCAGAGTGAAGTTGCCCGTCGTCACGTGCACCGCCGAGTAGGCCGCGGCCGCAATCGCCGCGCCGGTCCAGCGGCCGTAGCGGCGCATCAAGGCTTCCTGGACCAGGCCCCGCCAGAACAATTCCTCGGCCGGGCCGATGATCGCGACCAGGCGCGTGGCCGTCTCTTCCCGTGGCGCCAGCTCGCGCAATGAGTAGATGTCGCGAATCTGGTCGTCGCCGCCCGGCACGAAGCGTCGAGCGAAGCGGTCGCCGAGCTTGAAGGTTCCGTACAGCACGGTCGCGGAAGCGGCTCCCAGCACCACCTCGCGAGGGCCGATGCGTGTCCGTCGAAGGCGGGGGTTGGCGATCAGCGCCAGGCCGCCGAGGACCACGCCGGTCGCGGTCATGCGACTCCAGAATCGATCGCGCGGCCCGCGGAAGGTCGCCGCAAAGGCCGGGCCAGCGGCCGCGAGTCCCAGGACGAGGGCGGCTTCCAGGCGTCGACTCCGGGCGCCCGATCCACTCGACCCGGGAGCCCTGCGGCGCGACCCGATCACGCGTGATCTCCGATCACGGCAGCAGCCGGGCCAGCAGCAGGCCGGCCACCAGCAACAACCCAAAGGCGAAGTGGAGTCGGGCAGTCTCGACGTCGATCATGGCTATGGCTCGGGCCTGGCCCGTCGCGCCGAGTTCGGCCGAGCGCACGACCTGGGCCAGGAACGGCAGGGAGAGAACCGCGATGACCGTTGTCGGCGGGAGCCAGCGAACGGCCACCGCCAGCGCGAGTGTCACGTAGGCACCAATGACCAGACCCAGATACCCGTAGTGGGCCCACTCGCGACCCATCCGGCTCGACAGCGTGGCGATCCCGGCCCGGGTGTCCTCGCTGATGTCGCGCCACTCATTGCCGTGCAGGATCGCCGCCACGAGCAGCCCCACCGGGATCGACAGGACGAGCGATCGCACGTCCCAGGTCCCGGTAACCGCGAAGTACGAACCGACGACCATGATCGGCCCCATCAGCACGAAGACTACCGGCACGCCGATGCCCCTGTACTTGTACTCGAACGGCGGCGCCGTGTATGTGTAGCCGGCAACGAGACCGAGCAGGCCGAGACCGGCGATCGCCGGGCCGCGGAGCCAGACCAGGTAGGAACCGACCGCCACGGCCGCCACGAACAGCCCGATCGCGAAGGCGTAGGCGCCTCGCTCGCTGACACGGCCCTTGAGCACGGCGTGGCTCATGCGAGGCGAGGTGATCGTGTCGATGCCCTTGCGAACGTCGTAGACCTCGTTGATCACGTTCGTGCCGGAGTGGAGCAGCATGCCGCCGGCAAGCGCCGCCAGGAATGGCAGCAGCGAGAAGCGCGAGTCCACCACCGCCAGCGCCCCGCCGGCGAGGACCGGGATGGCCGAGGCGGTATAGGCGAAGGGCCGCAGGATCTCGTATGCGGCGGCAGCGCGGCGACGTGCGCGTTCGAACAGTCCGAGCCGTCGATCATCGGCGAGCCCGACCGACACGGCGGCGACATCGGACGAGCCGGCGACCGATCCCGAACCGGCGGTGACGGCCCCCGACACGCCGGCGCCCGACACCACAGTCGCGGCCACCGACTCTCGACCGGCGACCCGCTCCGGCAGCGCCGCGTAGAGCTTCGCGGCCTCGATCAGCTCGATCGTCTGAGTCTCGTCCTGGACTACCGGCTGGAGCAGCGGCAGGTTCAGGCCCGTCTCGACGTGGAACGCCATCGCCCGCGCCGCGACGTCCTCGCGGGTGCCGCAGAGCATGAAGGCGTCGAGCAGATCATCTGGGATGAGCTTGCCGGCCTCGTGGTAGTCCTCGGCCCGCCAGGCGGCGGCGATCCGGTCGCGCATCTCCCTCGGGAAGCCGGCGCGCTGGAGCGAAACGTCGCCCAGGACCGACATCATGTAGATCACGAATGGCTCACGCTTGGCTCGGTTCAGGGCCTCACGGCGGGTCTTGTCGACCAGCGAGAGCAGGTAGGCCGCGGTATCGACGTCGCCCGGATCGCGGCCGGCGGCCGTCGCCGCGGCGCGCAGCCGCTCCAGGATTCCGCGCAGCGACGGGATCGACTCGCAGGGGCGGGCGAGATAGCCGTCGGCCTTCTGGCCGGCTAACTCCACGAACTCCTTGCGGTAGGCCGCGACGTAGAGCGGAATGCGGTGAACGGGCGGGAACATCGGCTGGATGGGCGGCAGGCCCGGCGTCCCGGACGGCAGCCGCTCGCCGGCCCACAGGGTCCGGAGCTGGTCCATTGCTGCGCTCACCCGGGCCACGGCGTCGGTCGGCGAGTATGGGATCGCCATCTGGCCCAGGCGGAGCGGCAGACCCGTGCCCAGGCCCATTACGATGCGCTCCGGCAGCAGCTCGTCCATGGCCGAGCCGGTCATCGCCAGGACTACGGGATGGCGCGTGTATGGGTTGACCGCGCCGAGTGCCACTCGGAACGAGCTGTCGGGATCGTTCGCCAGGGCGCCCGCAATCGCGGCGCCGTAGGTGACGGCATCGCGCTCGAAGTAAGAGTCGTGGATCCAGACGGAATCGAGGCCGGCGTCTCGGGCTCGCCTGACCCAGTCGATGGTGTCGGAGATGTCGCCTCGGGCGGCTATACCCAGACCGACCCGACGTGCCAGCGCTCGCATGTTTCTCCTGTGACTCGTCTTCCGGAGCCCGTCGCACCGACGACGATATATGTTAGCGACCCGCCTATATAAACCGCCGCGGGCACAAACCGCTCGCGCAGAACGGGTAGGTTCCGCGCGGTGCGTGAGATGGGGCTCGACCTTCGCGGTGGCCCTGCTTTCGAGCGTGCGATCCCTTAATGTGGCGCAATGCCACTGCCGAGCGGTCCCCACCCCTGGTGTGGCCTCAGTCCGGAGACGCTCCGCTTTCTCGAGGTCCACCCGGCCCGGGCGATCGCAATCCCCGGCCGCGGCTGGCGCGACTTCGGCGACGCCATGATGCTCTTCTCCGCGGGCGAGAAGGAGCCGTTCTTCAATCGACTGACGGCCGTCCGCTGGCCCGACGATCCGCAGGCATTCGATGCCCGGCTGCGCCTGTCGGTCGAACTCTTCGGCGCCCTCGATCGCAAGCCGTACGTATGGACGATCCCCGGGCTCAGTACGCCGTCGGACTTGATCGCCCGCCTCTCCGCCAACGGGTTTGTGGACCAGGGCGGCGGCTACGACATGATCCTCACCCGCGACCCGGCTGATGTCCCGGATGTGGAACTGCCCCGCGGCGCGGTTCTGGAGCGCTGGAACAACCCGCCGGCCGACCAGCGTCCGGCCGTGGCCGAGGCCCTGGCACTCGTCATCGGCGAGTCGTTCCACATTCCCGACATCCGTCGCGCCAACCTGGCGGCCGAAATCAGGCTGACCCTCGAGCAACCCCGCTTCAACGCGTATCTGATCCGCATCGAGGGCGAGCCGGTGGCCACGGGCGAGAGATACACGTTCGACGGCGCAAGCTACATCTCGTCGATTGGGACTCGCCCGGCCTGGCGGGGCAGGGGCTTTGGCCATCTCATCACTCGAGCCCTGGCGATCGACTCCATGGCCGGCGGGACGGACCTCATCTACCTCGGGGTCTACGCCGAGAATGGGCGGGCGATTCGACTGTACGAGCGGCTCGGGTTCGAAGTGCTTGGGCCGCGATCGTCGGACATGCTGCTCGAACGGCCTCACTAGCCTCTGCGACACGTTCGGTCACGAGCACGAACCTTGGGCCTGTTTGCCGGGTCACATCGTCCGGGAGGCCGAAGGACGATCATACGCAAGAGGGACGACCCGCTCGGGCAGCCGAGTCAAGATTCGCCAGGGCTCGCCGCGACCAGCAGGGGTCGCCGGCAGGGCCGGAAGCAGGGAGTGAGATGACGCAAAGCGGCGAGCCCGTCATCCGCGTCAACGACCTGAAGAAGCACTACGGCGACGTCAAGGCCGTCGACGGAGTCACCTTCGAGGTCGCGCGGGGCGAGGTCTTCGGAATGCTCGGCCCGAATGGCGCGGGCAAGACAACCACGATTGAGGTCCTCGAGGGCCTGCGTTCGCCCGACTCGGGCACCGTCGAGGTCTTCGGGCTGGACGTCTGCAAGCACCCGGGGTCGATCAAGCAGCGCATCGGCGTTCAGCTTCAGAGCGTGTCCCTCTACCCCCGGCTGACCGTGACCGAGCTGATCGACCTCTTCGGCAGCTTCTTCGACCATCACGTGCCGACGAAGCAGTTGATCGACGCGGTCGACCTCGGCGAGCGGGCCAAGGCGTACTCAATGAACCTCTCGGGCGGCCAGCAGCAGCGCCTGTCGATCGCCCTGGCCCTCGTCAACGACCCCGATCTCGTCTTCCTCGACGAGCCGACCACCGGCCTGGACCCGCAGGCCCGCCGCTCGCTGTGGGACCTCGTCAAGGGTCTCCAGGAGAAGGGCAAGTCGGTGATGCTGACGACCCACTACATGGAGGAAGCGGCCGAGTTGTGCGACCGCGTGGCCATCATGGACCACGGCCGCATCCTCGAAATGGGCACGGTCCCCGAGTTGATCGGCCGCCGCTTCAAGGAACGAGCCGTCTTCTTCGACACGTCGCCGAAGCTCCCATCCGAGAAGCTCGCGCAGCTTGGTGGCGTGACTCGTGCCTCGCAGGAAGATGGCCAGACGCTGCTCTACTCCAAGGACGTCCCGGCAACGATCGGGGCGCTGCTGGCGATGGCCGACGAGCTCGACTTCCAGCCGCACAACCTTGGTATTCGCCAGGCCACTCTCGAAGACGTCTTCCTCGACCTGACCGGTCGAGCACTGCGCGACTAGGAGCCGAACCATGAAGACACTTCTCGGCCTCACGGTCGCCAACCTCAAGGGCCTCACCCGCGACCGGGCCGCGCTCTTCTGGACCTTCTTCTTCCCCGTCATGTTCGTTCTGCTGTTCGGCGTGCTCTTCTCCGGCAGCGGCGACAGCAGCAAGATCACCGTGGGCTACGTGGACCTGGATCAAAGCGCGGCCTCGGCGCAGGTTCGCGCTGACTTCGCGCTGTATGCGCCGATACTCGTCCTGCAGGATGGTTCCCTGGACGCTGAGAAGGCCGCGATGCAGAACGGCGACGTTTCGGCCGTGATCGTGATCCCCGCGGGCCTGGGCAATGTGGCCGGCTCGACGCCCGGGCGGCCGCTTGCCATGACGATTTACATCGATCCGTCCCAATCTCAGACGACGCAGGTCGTCCAGGGTGCAGTCAACGGAGTCGCCGGCGGATACAGCATGGCCGTGGCCACCAACGGCGGGGCGCCTGCCCTGATCGTTGCTCAGCCACAACAACTGTCATCGACCAACATCTCGACGGTGACCTATCTCGTGCCGAGCATCCTGGCCATGGCGCTGATGCAGCTGGGCGTGTTCGCGGCCGTGCCGCTGGTCCAACAACGCGAGAAGGGCATCCTCAAGCGCATGGGCGCCACGCCTCTCGAGCGCTGGAAGCTGGTCGCCAGCAACATCCTGCTCCGACTGATCGTCGCGGCCGCCGACACGGTCTTGATAATCGGTGTCGGCATGGCCGCCTTCCACATCCAGATAGTCGGCAACCTGGTGCTGGCCGCAGGTTTCGTCTTCCTGGGCGCCGGGGCGTTCCTGGCTCTCGGTTTCATGCTGGCCTCGTTCCTCAAGACCGAGGAGCAGGCTACCGGAGTCGTCCAGGTCGTTCAGATGCCGCTGATGTTCCTGTCGGGCATCTTCTTCCCGTTCAACTTCATGCCCGACTTCATGCGGTCGATTGCGCGTCTCCTGCCGCTCACGTATCTGGGCGACGGGCTGCGCCAGAGCATGGTCAATGCCCCTCAGGTCGCCCCGCTGGCGCTGGACGCGGCGATCCTGGGCGGCTGGCTCGTGGTCTGCCTGGCGATCTCGGCGCGCTCGTTTCGCTGGGAGTAGCAAGCTCGGCTAAGTAGCTCCTCAATAGCCACTCATTCGGCCGCGTCGGGTTCGCCCGGGGCGGCCGAACTGTTTGCGGGGCCGACGGGCAGCGCACTGGGGCTCGCTACCAGCGTTCGGTGTGAACCACGGCATCCAGCGGCTTGCGGCCGCCGGCGCGCTTGGCCCAAGTGAGGGCCTCAGAGTCCAGTGGGTAGCCGAATGAGAGCATGAACTCGCACCAGCGGTCGGCGGGATAGCCGAGCAGCTCGCGGGTGAGGGGCTGGTTGTAGACCGTGGCGGGAACGCTGCCGATGCCGAGCTCCCAGGCGGCGAGAGTCATGTTCTGAGCGGCGCGGCCCAGGTCCCACATGATCGAGTACGGGGCGTCGTGGGTGGCCGGGTCCGGCACGATAAGGGCAACCGCCGCGGCCGCGCCGGCGAGGTGGCCGGCGTACGGCCCGACTTCCGCCAGCTGAGCCAGATGCGCCCGGTCCGTGCATACGATGAAGTCCCAGTTCTGCTGATTCTTGGAGCTGCCCGATCGGCGGCCGGCGTTGAGGATGCGGAGAAGGTGATCGGGCTCGAGCGGTCGGTCGGCGAATTTGCGGATGGCGCGCGTCGTGTCGATTGCCTGCCAGGTATCCATGTGCTTCTCCGGTTTGGGCGGTGCGAGGTGGCGAGCGGCGCGGCTCGTCGGCGCGGTCGTGTGACTAGCTGAGGTTCAGGGCTCGATCGCCGGGGGCTGACTTGCCGGCCAGCGCTCCGAAGCCGTAGATGGGATCGGCCGGCCGCTCGACCACGCATTCGGCCGCTCGCTCGCCGGCCACCTCGGGCGAAACCGGGCCACCGAGCCATCTGGCGAAGAAGGCGGCGGTCTTGCGGCGGCAGCCCGCGTCTTCGTACAGCCAGCGGTGGCCGAAGTCGGGCAGGACCAGCGTTTCGACCGGGCCGTCGTCGGGACCGCGGTGCTTTGCTGCGGCACGACCGATGAGCTCCAGGTGCTCAACCGGGACGCCGTGGTCCTGCGCGCCGTGGATGAGGAGCAACGGGCCCCGGTAACGCCCGGCCGCTGCGGTGGCGCTCGCCTCCTCGACGGAGTGGCGGCGTGGCACCAGCAGAATCGCTGCCGTGAACCAGGCCAGGGGAGTGGCAATGGGTTCGGGGATGTTCATCCCGGCCATCTCGAACGTCTTGCGGGTTATGCGGACCAGATCGGCCGGGGCGGAGGCGCTGACCACGGCCTCGATCGCCGGCTCGCGAACGGCGGCGACGATTGCGCCGGCGGCGCCCATGGAGTGACCGAGGACGCCCACTGCGGACACGTCGGGTCGGGCGGCGAGCCAGCGTGCGGCCGCCGCGGTGTCCTCGGCGAACTCCGGCACGCTCATGGCCAGGGTCTCGGGCGGGTTGTCGCCGTGGCCGCGCACATCGAAGACGAGGCAGTGGAAGCCGGCGGCGTGGAGGTAGCGGGCATGGGCGAAGGTTCGTCCTCGGTTCGACTCCCAGCCGTGGACGATGGCGATCACGGGCCGGCGTTCGGCCTCCTGGGTCTGGGCCGCCGCCGAAGCAGCTCGACGCCGCAGCTTCGGAGCGTCCGGCGCAGCGGGCACGAACCAGCCGGCGAGGTGGTGGTCGCCCGCCGGGATCTCGACCTCCGAGAAGTCGAGTCCGAACTCAGCCGGCGACGAATCGACCGGGCTGCGGGTGGGGATTCCGATCCGCTCGCGATATCGGAGCGCGAACCTGTAGGCGGCGGCAAGTCCGGCCAGGGAGCCGACAATCAGGGCCAGACGAAGCCGGCGGAATCTCTTGGAGCGTTTGGATCGTGACATGTTGGTAGGGGACGTCACCCGGGCCAACCTGTCAAGAGCGCGGCCGGCTCGAGTGCCGGTACCGACGGGTTTGCGCCGTACCCGGACGACCCTTCCGTTGTCGGAGGGCTCCACAGGTAGACTGATGGGATGCCGCGAAACCCCTTCATCGTGCTCGGGCTGCCCCTCGATGCGACCGCAGATGCCATCAAGGTGGCCTGGCGCCATCTTGCCCGGCAGCATCATCCGGACATCGCGAGCAGCGATCCCGAGGTCGAGCGGCAGGCGAACCGGACGATGGCCGAGATCAATGCCGCGTACCACGAGTTGCGTGACCCCGACCGGCGGCGGGCACACCGCGACGCGGCGGCGCGGGCCGCACGAGCCGCGGGTCGCAGCGCGGGTGCCGGCACAGCGGGTGGCGCGGCGGGTGGCGCGGCGGCCTCCGACTATGGCCCCGGCGCTCGCCCGGGCTGGGTCCCGCGGCCGTATCCGAGCCGGCCCGTGACGGCCCGGATCGATACCAGCGCCCTGCTGCGACCGCGCAACTCCACCCTTTGGCCGCTGGACCACAGTCCGCTGCCTGGATTGCCACCCCGGCCGCGTTCGGTCGAAGGGCGCGAGCCACCCCGAGCCTCCACGCCCACGGGACCGACCGACCGACGCCGCGGACCGACGTTCGAGGCCGACCTGCCGACACTCGTCGAGGCGCTCGACACTCGACTGGGATTCGGCAAGTTCGCCGGCCTCACCCTGGGCGAGGTCGCGACGATGGAGCCGTCCTACGTGGAGTGGATCGTCCGGACGATCGTGAGCGACCCGGAGATATGCCTTGCGGCGCGAGTCGTGCTGCGCTATATCGGGACGGGCCCGTTCAGGCGGCCTCGACTCGACACGTTCGTTTCGAGGGGCTGAGGGTTCGGCGGCGCGAGCGGGCCACACTGGCAGTCGCGGCCGAGCCCTCCGCCGCGCGCCGCCCGTCCAAACGGAACGGCCCGCCCGGATGTCCAGACGAGCCGTTCCACCCCTCGACGGGGGATCAGATCGGGCCGCCGACGGGAGGTCCGTCATGGCCGACTATCCTGGTTGCTCGGGTCGTGGTCGGGTCTGGCGGCCTCCTCGTACGAACGCCCGCTCGTCTCAAATGCGGAGGTCGCGATGGATCCGGCCCGTGTCCGACGCCCTTGGTACCTCCATGCACCAGTGTCGGCGGCCAACTCCCACGCTATCCGGCCGCCATCGAACCACAATGGCCCGTAGGATTGGCACCCACAGCCCCTAAGTCCGGGGCGTCCTGGCACCACGCCGTCGCATCCGCGCGCCGTCGCCGCTACTGGCACCACGCCGTCGCATCCGCGCCGCGATAACATCGGCGCATGTATGCAGATGGCCTTTCCTTCCTGGACGAAGAGCGTGATGCCTGGCGGCCTTTCGAGGCCCTCCTCGAACTGAGCGACGAACAGCTCGAGCAACCTCTCGACGGCGCCCATGACTGGACCGGTCGCGATCTGATGGCCCACGTTGGCGTCTGGCTCGAGTGGTGGCTCAGCATTGCCCGGGAGCTGGCCGTCGGCCCGAACAGCCTCGCCTTCGACAAGATCGTCGAGATGGGCAAGAACTGGGACGCCCAGGGCGACCTCGTGAATGCCCGATTCCAGGCCGAATGGGCGGCCCTGCCGCTGGCCGAGGTCCGACGCCGTTTCTCCACTGTGCCCGGTGAACTGCGCGGCTATCTGACCGTGGTGCCGGAAGCGCGCTGGCTCAAGGATTCAGACCACCTCAAGTCGCTCCTCGGAAACACCACCGAGCATTACGCCGACCACGAGGCCGACTTGAAGGCCATTCTCGCGGCGGCCGGGCGCTGAGCATGTCCCCGAGTCCCACGATCGAAGGCCCGGCGGCGGCAATCGATCGACTGGCCGGCGAGCTCGACGGGGTCCGGCGGCGCGAGGTCGGAGCGACCGTCGAATACGACCGCGCGGGCACGATCTTCGCAATGCGAGAGTCGGGCCGGTTCAGCTTCAAACTGCGAGCGGACATCGCTTCCGCGGCGCTGCGGACGGCCGATACCGCGATGTCGGCACGCGGAATCGATTGGGTTGAGCTGATTCCCTCAGTGCCGGACGCGTTCGCCGTTGACCGGGCCGCGGCCTGGTTCGAGATCGCGTGGCGTTTCGCCGGTGAGCCGGCCGAGCCGAGCGCGTTGCCCCACTGAGGAGGCTCGGCCATCGGCCGCGCCGCGCGCCGTTTGCCTATCGGGCGGGTAAAGCACGACCCCGGCCTGAGGGGGTAGGCCGGGGTCGTAGGACGGGGCCGAGGGGGGAGGCCCCGTTGTGTATTCGCAGGATCGCCGAGTTCCCTGGGCTCAGCTCGTCTTGGCCGTAGAGTACTGCGAAAGGCCGAAACGCGCCTCGAATTGTTCGGCCGGCATGGCTCCCACGACCGCCATCGGAGGCTGTCCGGGGCGGAAGAAGGCGATTGTCGGCAGGGTCATTATCTGGAGTGCCTGAGAGACGGCTGGGTTCGCGTCGACATCCATTTTGACGACATCGATGGCGCCCGCGTACTTCTGCGCGATCCGCTCGAGTTCGGGTGCGACCATCCGGCACGGACCGCACCAGGACGCCCAGAAGTCGACGATGATCGGCCGCTCCGCGTTGAGGACGACCTGCTCGAAGGTCTCGTCCGTTACTGCTTGTACTTCGGCCACCTGACGATGGTCCTTTCTACCTGACGGTCTTGGCCGGCCTCGAGGCTCAGCCGGCGATTGACTGGAGCAACCGACACGCTTCGAGGATCCGCAGATCAGCGAGGCGATAGTAGATCGCGTTGCCGTCACGGCGAGTCAGGACGAGTCCGGAGTTTCGCAGGACGGCGAGATGTTGACTCATGTTCGGAACGTGGCAGCCGACCCGGTCGGACAGCTCCCTTACTGAAAGCTCTCCGTCGGCGAGCGACTGCAGGACGCACAAACGCTTCGGGTCGGCAAGGGCCTTGGCCACCGCCGCACTCCGCTGCCGCGCAGTCTCGAGATCTTCCACGACGAGCATGCCGATACTGTACAACAGCTTGCGCAACGACGCAAGCAGGTGACCGTCCGCATGCCGAGCCGACCCGCCGAGCGTGCCCATTGTGGGTACGATGACGGCATGGATGACGGCGGGGGCCTTACGGCGGCATCGGTCGAGGATGGGGAGCCGGAATGAGCGGCGACATGCGTGATCCCAGAACCGCAGGCGCGGCCGGCGGCATCGACCTGAGCCAGCTGCAGGGGCTTGCGAGTGCCCTGGGCATGGGTGAGATGCCAGGGCGCGATGCCCGCGACCCGCGCGGAAATCGACCCGACGGCCGCGACGCCCGCGACGTCCGAACCCAGCCGGCTGCTCGCGACGGTAGCGGGGGCAAGCTCGAGACGATCGAGATCCGAGGCGAGGGAAGGCTGGTCGGCCCCAACCGCGCCTCCGAAGAAGCCGTGGTCGGCATCGACTCCACCGGCGTGACGCTGCAGATCGGCTCCGCTCGACCGATCCGGGCCGGCTTCCGCGACATCAGCATGATCGCGATCCAGCAGTCGACCGTGCTCCTGGTTCTCGGCGATGGCCCCGACGCGATGCGGTTCATGCTCGACAAGTTCGGCGACCGACTTGGGCCGATGGTGCGGCTGCTGCGGGAGCTTCGACTCAAGCAGCGACTCACCGACGGCCTGGTGCAGGTGCCCGCCGACCCGGCCGAGCTGGTCGAGTTCGCCTGGACACCCACGGCCAGCCCGCTCGGGCCCGGACCGGATGGCCCGGCCGCCGCGATCACCGGTGTGGGCCAGCTCGTGGTTCAGCCGTGGGGCTTCGTCGTCTGCCCGCTCGACGAGCGCGCGACGTGGATCCACTTCCGGCGGGCATCGATTTCGACCGTCAAGACGAGCCCCGGCGAGGTCGTGGTCGACGGCGGGCCCGGCACGTTGACGCTGCGCGGCCTCGGTACCGCCTCGACTCGACTCCACGACACGCTCGAGAAGCTGCGCGACGGCGCTTTCGCCGACGCCGCGGCCTTCGTGGAGCAGCTGATGCCGGACGCGCCGTTCGGCGTTCGACAGAAAGCCTCGGACCTTCTCGTCGACGGCCGCCCGACGCGACCCGACGCCTTTGGCGATTCGGGTTGGCCGGTCGTGGAGACGGCGGTCCTCGGCGAGCCGACCTTCGCCGAGAGCTATCAGTCGTTGTGTTCGACCGCCGGTTCGGCGGCGCCGCGCTGGGTAGCAATGTCGCCGGTCGATCCGGGCGGCACGGAACCCAAGATCTGGTTCCTGGTTGCGATGCCGGGCAACCTCGTGGCGCTCGAGCTGGTCACCGCCGGAGCCCACGCCACCTACTTCTACCGGGTCATGCCGCGGGCGCAGTACAAGGGCGAGCCGCCCGAGAAGCTGGGCATCGCCGCCGAACAGGCGGTCCGCGACATAAGCGAGGCGCTCGTCGACTGCCGCTTCCTGCGCGAGCCGATGGCGCTGCCGGACGATCAGTTGCGACTGCCGAAGTACCTGCGCTACCGGCTGGCTCTGGCGGTGTTGCCGAGTCTGGCCTGGGCGCGAGGTCGGTTCGTCGCCCGCATCGTCCATCGCAGTTCGGCCACCTGGTCCGCGGCCGTGGCGGACCTGATCCGCTGGCACTCGACTGCAACGGACGAGGCGGCGGAGTGGCCCGGCCGCAAGGCCCAGGAATCGGCCATCTCCAGCGCGGGCGGCGACGGCGGAGACGACGCTTCGGGCTCGGACGACGAGACCGCCGAGGGTGCTGGTGACGCGCCGACGGCCGACGACGCGGCTAACCCGCCGGTCGAGGCGACCGAGAAGAGCAAGCCTTCGGGCACAGCAGGCTAGAGGAGCGGACCATGCCGACTTTCAAGCACCCGTGCCCGTATTGCGACAAGTTCATCGACCGGGCCGTTGCCGCGTGTCCCTTCTGCGGTCAGACGGACCCGTTCGCGCCAAAGCGCTGCCAGAACTGCCGCAAGATCATCGAGGACCCGGCCTGGGTCGTGTGTCCGGGGTGCGGCCAGTCGCTGATAGCTCCGCCTCCGGGCGTCATCGTCAATGCTGCCCCGGGTACGACGGCCTCCGCGTCGCCGACGGCGGGCGCTTCTGCCGCGACGCCGGCCAAGGGTGCTGCCGGCGCTCCGGCCGCCCAGCCTGCCCCGCCGCCTCGTCCACCACTGAACCCCGACGCGGCCGCTCCGGTCCTCAAGTCGGCCGGGGCATGCAGCGGTTGTGGCGCCGCGCTACCTGCCGGCGCCCGCTTCTGCACGATCTGCGGAACCGTCGCGGGGTAAGCACAGGCACAAAGAAGCGGGGCCCCGCGCCAGACGCCGGGCCCCGCTTCGTAGCTGCTGGTCAGGCGGTCTTGTTGCCGCAGTTGCCGCAGAAGCGCGTGTCGGCCGCNNTCGGCGCCGCACTTGGAGCACTTGGCGGTGCCAAGGGGCGTGCCGCAGTTGCCGCAGAACTTTTCGCTGCCGACCGGCTTGCCGCAACTGGGGCATTCGGTAGCGCGGGCGCTCGTGTCGCCCGAAAAGACCGTCTGAGCCCGCATCGCGTCTCGCATCTGGCCGAGCTCGACCGACGAGCGTTCGGCTTCCATCTCGGTGGCCAGGTTCGGGGCGCAGTTGACGCACAGCCCGCGCTGCTTGTTGAAGCAGGTCTCGTCCACCCAGTTGTTGCACTTCACGCAGCGGTGGAAGAGCGGCATGATCTCGTTGGAGGCCTTCTGGAGGGCCTTGTCGCGAGCGTCGCGGTCGGTGATGTTCTGCGCCGCATTGGCGGCGTTGGAGGCGCCCCAAAACCGGCCGCCGAGAACGCTGCTGGCGCCGCTCAGGATCGATCCGCCCATGCCGAGAAGGTTCTTCTGGAACTCGCTCCTGTAGCCACTGTTGCAGATGTTGCAGCGAAACTCGAACTGGTAACCCTGGTTGCTTGAGAGATCCTGGTAGTTGCTCGTGAACGGGGTGAAGCCCGGCATTCGACCCACTCCTGGATGGCGGCCGCGTGGCGGCCTCTGCTCGACGGTTAGTGCCCGAATGGTACGCCTCCGGCCACCCGCCGGGAGCGGGTCTCTGCGCCGCCCAGGGAAGAGCGGCGGGCTCCAGGCGGGTCAGAACCTTGACCGGAGAGGCGCAGGAGCCGGCGCCGGTTGACGCCGACGACGCACCTGTATCGATGTTCGACCGACGCGCCAGGTTGCATCGACTTTGGCGTCTTTGCCGCTGATCGACAAATCGCCGGCTGCGGCTCCCACCGGCCACCGAAACGGACTGGCGCCATACTTCCGCCATGCCCGAACACATTGTTCCGATCGAACGATTCCACGAAGCTCGCCGCGTCCTGGAGGGGCGAATCGATCGCACGCCCATTCTGTCGTCCTCGACGGCGGCCCGGGTGCTGGCGGCGCGCGGTATTCGGGTAGGGAATGGGCGGCTGTACGCCAAGGCCGAGCATCTCCAGAAGACGGGCGCCTTCAAGATCCGCGGCGCGCTCAACAAGATGGCGGCGCTGACGGCCGCGGAACGGGCAGCCGGGGTCATCACACTCTCCGCCGGCAACCACGCCCAGGGAGTGGCCCTGGCAGCGCACGAGGCCGGGGTCCATGCCGTGGTCATGATGCCGGCCGGCGCCGTCCGCTCGAAGGTGGACGCGTGCCGCGGCTACGGGGCCGAGGTGATCCTCTTTGGCCAGCACGTGGGCGAGACGTGGGCCCGGATGGAAGAGGTCCAGGCTGAGCGGGGGCTTACGTTCGTACCGCCCTTCGACGACCCGCTGATCATCGCGGGGCAGGGGACCATCGGCCTCGAGATTCTCGACGACCTGCCCGACGTGGACGTCGTCGTGGCGGGGATCGGCGGCGGCGCGCTCTGCACCGGGACGGCGGCGGCGCTCAAGGAGACGCGGCCGTGTGTGCGTGTCTACGGCGTCGAGCCCACGAAGTCCAATGCGCTTTCCCTGGCACTCGAACGCGGCGAGATCGTCCGGATCCAGCCCGTGTCGGTGGCCGATGGGCTTGGTGCGCCCTTCGCCGGCGAGTGGACGATGGCGATGGGCCGGCGCTACCTGGATGGGATCGTTCTGCTCGACGATGCCACAATCCTGGCGGGCGTCCGCTTTGCCCTGGAGCGGATGAAGCAGCTGGTGGAGCCGGCCGGCGCCGCGGCACTGGCGGCGGTCCTATTCGGCAAGGTCCCGATCCGCGACGGCGAGCGTGTCTGCGTTGTGTTCAGCGGCGGCAACGTCGAGACGGACAGGCTCGGCGATTTGCTGGCCGGCGCCGCGCCACTCGACGTGCCGCCGGCGGCTGCTGGGTAGCGCGCGGCGGCGCAGTCTATCGACGTTCTTGCGGTAGGGCCAGGGCTACGAATGCCCCTAGAAGGCGCCGACCCGGGGGCTTCGGTCGCTGATCCGTGCGTCCCGCAACTTGTACTTGCATCCCGCAATGAACCGACGGCCGGGCGCTCTGCCGCACGCCCTCATCGCCTCCGCCCGCAGCCCGGCCCAACCCCCAGCCTCAGTCCACGCCCAGGTCGTGGAGCCGGGACTCCTCGATCCCCAGGTGGTGGGCCAGCTCGTGGATCACCGTGATCCAGACCTCGTGCTCCAGCTCGGCCGGATCCGGGAAATCCTCCACCAGCACTCCGGAGAAGAGCGTGATCTTGTTGGGCACGAAGGCCCAGTCTGCGGCGTACTCGGTCCGGGGAATCCCTTCATACAGCCCGTAGAGGCCTTCGTCCGGGCCGAGCCCGGATTCGCGCAGCTGCTCCCGCGACGGCTCGTCGTCGATGACGATGGCCACCTCATCGAGGGCTCGCGCGAAAGGCTCGGGAATCCTGTCGAGCGCCCGCTGAACCAGCTCCTCGAAGCGGCCGGCCGTGTCGGCCGTGACGCCGCGGCGATGGACACTGCCCCTTGCTCTCTTGGCCATGCGCCTATCCTAGAGCCCGGGCGATCCTTCGGACTCGCGGCCGGCGATCGGTTGGGCGGCACTGCGCCGGCGCGGCGGGCGTAGGATTCCATCGAAGGAGCCAGCGATGACGACCGACAAGCCGACCGAACGCGACCAGCTCGACCTGGAGGTGCACCTCCGCGGCATGGTCGAACGGATCGAGCGGGGCGATGACGTCGATGGCGTGGAGGCCGACGAAGCGCCGACGGGGACCGTCGGCGGGCCGGCGGCTGGTCAGCCGGTGCCGGCGCGCGCAACCAACGGCATCGAGCGTGCCGTCCGCGACATCATCACCGAGATCGGTGAAGACCCGGAGCGTGAAGGCCTGCTCCGCACCCCTGAGCGTATGCATCGCATGTGGCTCGAGCTCACCTGCGGCTACCACGTCGAGCCGGATCGCCTCATCAACGGCGCCGTCTTCGATGTTGGGTACAGCGAGATGGTCGTCATCAAGGGCATCCCGTTCTACTCTCTGTGCGAGCACCACATGCTGCCGTTCTTCGGCACGGTGGCCGTCGGCTATCTGCCGCGAGGCAGGGTCATCGGGCTTTCGAAGATACCCCGCATGGTCGAGATGTACGCCCGCCGGCTGCAGGTCCAGGAACGTATGACTCAGCAGATCGCCGACTTTCTTCAGTCGCGACTGAACCCATATGGTGTTGGCGTGGTTATTGAAGCAGAGCACCTTTGTCTGGCTATGCGCGGTGTCCAGAAGGGCGGCGCGACGATGGTCACAAGCAGCGTGCTCGGCACGTTCAGGACCACGAGAGAGACGCGCGATGAGTTCATGTCCCATCTGGATCGGCCGGCGCCGAGGATTTGATCGGATTCATCGCGGCCCCGTAGCGTGGCTCTCGCCGGGGCCAGCGCCGATTCCCGGTTCGGCGGCTTTGGCTCGTGCCTGCGCCATCTATCGGGCAGACGCGACGGTCCGACACGGCCAGTCTCGTGCTGGAGGCGGGAACGCTCTGTAACTGTCTTCCAGGACAGGCCTAGACTGGTGCCGCGAACAGGCCGGACGAGTCGCCGGGATACGAAGAGGGAAGGGGATGTGACAGTGAGTACGGACAAGCATGAGCCACACGTCTTCATGGACGTGAACGAGCTGCCGATGACGCCGCCGCTCGGGAATAGCGGACTCTCCGGCGGGTACAAAATGCCTCCCATCCCGGGCCGCGTATCGGGTCTGTGCGGCATCTGCCACGAGCCCAGGACGGATCGCCTTCATATCGATGGCGAAGAGCAGGCCGACGAAGAGTCGCCGCATTGGGGCTAGGTGCCCGGGACGGAGGGATCTGGTGATGGATACGGACAAGAACCAGCCGCACGTCTTCAGGGCCGCAACAGAGCTGCCCATTACGCAGGCAGCCGAGCCGTACGGCACCGGCGGTGGATACCTGAGTCCTCCGGTCCCTACGCGTGAGTCGACCGCCTGTGAGATTTGCCACGCCCCCCGGACCGATCGCCTCCACATCGACGGCGAGGCGATGGCGGACGGCCAGTCGCCGCATTGGGGCTAGAGACGGCCACCTTCTAAAGTCCGGCCGAACCCGCCGAACGAACAAATAGCCAGACCTTGTCATCTGTATCATCGGTGCGCCGCGTTCTGACCTGCGGCGCCACACGAAGCGGGGAGACGGGACTTATGAAGCTGCCATTCATCCATCCGGCTGCGACCAAGGAAGTCAAGGCGGGCGAAGCCGACCCAAATGCGCCGCACCACTTCCAGGAGGTCCTCCCCGGCGTTGTTCCGTGCGCCCTTTGCCGGAACCGTGCGAGCGACAAGATCCATATCGTCGAGGAGCAGGGCGCCAAGTGGGGCATGTAGCCTGAGTTGACCGGGCCGGCCCGCTATGATGCGGGTCATGACCGACCGACCACTCAAGGTTCTCATCGCCAAGCCCGGGCTCGATGGGCACGATCGCGGAGCCAAGGTGCTGGCGCGCGGTCTGCGCGACGAAGGCTTCGAAGTCGTCTACACCGGCCTGCGCCAGACGCCTGAGATGATCGTGACGGCTGCGCTTCAGGAAGACGTCGACGTCGTCGGGCTGTCGATCCTGTCTGGGGCGCACATGACGCTGCTGCCGCGCATCTGTTCGCTGCTTCGCGAACGCGGCATGGACGATGTCCTCGTGACGGCCGGCGGCATCATCCCGGACGACGACGTGCCTGCGCTCAAAGAGTGCGGCGTCGCCGCGGTCTTCGGGCCCGGCACCACGATCGCCCAAGTTGCCGATTTCCTGCGCGCCAACACCCGGCCGCGGGACTAGCTCCGACCGGCGTGGCCGAAACGCGCGTCCCCGTGGTTGACGACGCCGCTGCCGCGGATCGCGCCGACGGACTCTGCGATGCCGCCCTGGCGGGCGACCGCCGGGCGCTGGCCCGACTCCTGACTGCGGTCGAGAACCGGTCGTCGATCGCCGAGCCCGCTCTGCGGCGCCTCTACCCGCTGGCGGGGCGCGCCCAGCTTGTCGGCATCACCGGCCCACCCGGCGCGGGCAAGAGCACGCTCGTGGCGGCGTTGATCGCCGAGTTGCGCCGGGCCGGTCGGCCGGTGGCGGTCGTGGCCGTCGATCCATCGAGCCCGATCACGGGCGGCGCCGTCCTTGGCGACCGGGTCCGGATGCAGGCCTACGCCTCGGACGACGGCGTCTTCATCCGTTCGATGGCGTCGCGGGGCCACGCCGGTGGCCTCTCGTCCGCGACCACTGCGGCTGCGGCAGTGTTCGACGCCGCGGGCTTCGACATCGTTCTGATCGAGACCGTCGGAACGGGTCAGAGCGAGGTCGAGGTTGCCGCAACTGCCGACACGACGGTAGTCGTCGAGGCCCCCGAGATGGGCGACGAGATCCAGGCAATCAAGGCGGGCCTGCTCGAGGTGGCCGACATCATTGTCGTCAACAAGGGCGATCGTCCGGGAGCGCATCGGACCGCCGGCCAGCTGCATGCGATGCTCGCCGACACGCCTCGGGAGGCGAGACCCGGCCGACCCGTCCCGAAGCATCCCGAGGTGCTCGTAACAACGGCGGCAACCGGCGACGGCGTGACCGAGCTCCTGGCCGCAATCGATCGTCATCGGTCGGTCGCCCATAGCACGGAAGGCGACTCGGCGCGGCTGAAGCGGGCCGAGTCGCAGGTCTGGTCCGTGCTGGTCGACCGGCTGCATGAGCGGGTGCGCGCCCTAGAGGATGATCAGACTGAGCGCGTGGCCGGTGATCCGCGAACGGAGGCGGAGCGGTTTGAGGGGCGGCCGCGGGCTGCGGGTCAGCTGCTCCGGAGCGTGGCTGCGCACGACCTCGACCCCTACGCGGCCGCGGATGCGATCCTGACCGAGCTGATGCCCGACGCCCGGGCTCCGGGGGGCCGCATCCGCGCGGGCTGAACCCTCGACCGACCCGGCGGGTTATCGGCGCGGGCGGCCGGCTTGGGCCTGCTCGGCGTCGGCGAGGACCTCGCGAACGACTCTGATGACCGCATCGATGTCGAACGGCTTGGCCAGGAGCCGGACGCCTCGCTGCGTCGCGAAGCCGAGGAGATCCGGGTTGAGGACGTCGCCACTCATGAAGACAGCGCGCTTGGCCAGATCGGGCTGGAACTCGACGGCAGCGTCGTAGAACTCGGTTCCGCTCATGCCTGCCATGCGGTGGTCGATGAGCATCACGTCGAAGGTGTGCTCGCGGATGCCTTCCAGTGCCTGTGCGCCATCCGGGTACGGCATGCAGTCCATGCCGGCGGCGGTCAGGGCCTTGCGGAGGAATGCCCGGATGGATGGCTCGTCGTCCAGGGCGAGCACGCGCGGTCGCTGTGCGGCAGGCTCGCCCTCGGGCCGGCTCGCCGGCCCAGTAGCGCCCGGGGCAGATGGATCGACTGGGGCGGAGAGCGGCGCGGCCGCGCCGGCGGACCCGGCCGTGGCAGCCGATCCGGCCGCTGGCCCCGAACCCGCCTCGGCGTGCGGAGGCGACGCCGTCGCGTCGGCGACCGAGGAGCCGGTTTCCTCAGTGGCCGGCGCGCCCGCTCGGGCCGGTGACCGCCTCGTCCTCAGACCCGCGCCGGATTCCTTCGGCTCGGGCACCCTCGTCTGACTTGCGCGAGCGCCGTCCGGGTCAAGGCCCTCCGCCAGGGGGCGCTCGTCGATGGTCAGGGCGGTCACCGGCAGTTCCAGGATGAAGCTGCTGCCGACGCCACCGGGCCCGGGCTCGTACCAGAGGTGACCGCCATGTCCCGCCACGATGCCGAACGACACCGATAGGCCCAGACCCGTACCTTCGCCCGGCCTCTTCGTGGTGAAGAACGGGTCGAACAGGCGCGCTCTCGCCGACTCGGGCACGCCTGGCCCATCGTCTCGGATGGAGATCCTGACGCGGGGCTGATCGTCCAGGATCTTCTCGGCCTTCGTTACTCCCGCCGAAGCCCTCGCCTTGACCAGGGTCGCCGTGATCGACAGGTGGGCCGGCGACTTGCGTTCGCGGCCGCGCATCGCCTGGATGGCATTGATGGTCAGGTTGAGGAGGACCTGCTGCAGCTGGGCCCGGTCCAGATCGACCTCGGGCAGCGAGGTCGGGATCTCTATTTTGACCTGGATCTGGTTCGCGCTCAGAGCGTAGGACTGCAGCTCGAGCACGCTCTGGACCAGCACGGCGATGCTCGTCGGCCGGCGCTCGGGCGGTCTGGTCCGGGCGAAGTCGAGGAGGTTCTGGACGATGCGGCGTGTTCGCTCCGCCTCCTGGACGAGAAGTCCAACATCGTGCTTCATGTCGTCGGGGAGTCGCTCGTCGCTGCGCAGCAGCTGGCTGAAGGCGATGATCGCGGCCAGCGGGTTGTTCAACTCATGGGCCACGCCCGACACGAGCTGTCCGATTGCCTCCATCTTCTGGGCCTGAAGCAACTCGCGTTGGAGGCGTTCCTGATCCGACAGGTCGCGCACCAGATGCAGGAAGCGGCGCTGGCCACCCAGCTCCACGACCCGAACTTCGACCTCGACTGGGAATTCGGAGCCGTCCGGCCTCCGACCCCGGTCTCGGAACGTGCCGCGTCCCTGGGCCCAAACGATCTGGCGCCGGCGGGCCATCTCCCGTTCGTCGGCGAAGATGAGCTGACCGAAATAGCGGCCCAGCACCTCGCCTCGATTGACCCGGTACAGGCGGACGGCGGCCTCGTTGGCGTCGAGGACCGTGCCGTCGAGCGCGGACACCAGGACCGCATCGGGGGACTCTTCGAAGAGGGTTCGGTAGCGCTCTTCGGACGAGACCAGCCGCTCGCGCAGGCGGTAGTTGGCGAGGGCGATGCCGGCGATCCTGGCCACCGAGTCGAGGGCGGACTCGTCGAGCGGGAGCGCCGCCGACGGCTCTTCGAAGAAGCACAGGAGCGCTCCCGGCAGTTCCTCGCCCGTTCGGATCGGGATCGCGCCAAACGAGCGGAAGCCGGTGGCGCGGGCCAGTGGCAGTACGCGCTCGTTGACCTGACTGGCGACGAAGTCGCCCAGAACGCTGCTGCCGCCGGCGAGGAGAATGCTGCCGCCTGGCGCGTCCTTTGCGGGCACGCCATTGAGCCACAGCCGGAATGCGCCGGTCTCGCCGGCGACGGCGTGCGTCTCGAGGTGGTGACCCGGTTCGATCAGCAGGTAGCACACGCCGCTCGCGCCGAGCGCCTCGCGGACCAGGCTGACGGTCCGATGGGCCAGCTCTTCGAATGAGCTTGCTTCCTCGCCGATGCGGGTCAGCTCGTCGAGGGTGTCGAGGCGGTGGCCGAGCGATCGCTGTGCCGCGGCGCGGTGGAGCAGCTCCGAGCGAAGGCGGAAGTTGGCCAGGGAGATGCCGCAGATGCGACCGATCGGCTCGAAGAAATGGACGTCGAACT
Source organism: Chloroflexota bacterium (assembly GCA_003171255.1). Taxonomy (GTDB): domain Bacteria; phylum Chloroflexota; class Limnocylindria; order Limnocylindrales; family CSP1-4; genus Fen-1039. The sequence continues at coordinate 150,187 of PMYK01000029.1, read as the reverse complement.
GGTCCGCCCGCGGCGAGTCCGACCACTCGAGATGCAGGACGCCCGCCAGCCGATCATCGACGCGGAGCGGCAGGACGGCCTGAGCGCGAGGACCGGGCTCGGTCCCATCGGTTCCGTCTGAGCGCGACAGCCAGATGCCCTGGTCCGATTGGAGCTGTGCCAGGGGCGGCCAATCGTTCGGGATCTGCGGCGCCTCGCTGCCTTCGGGCCAGCTCCGACTCGGCAGCCCGACCCATGCAACCGGGTCCACCTTCGCCGAGGTAGGATCGACCAGGATGTAGCCGCCGCCGGTTGCCCCGGTGGCAAGGACGACCTGCTCGATGGTCTCCTGGGCCAGGCGCGTCAGGTCGTCGGTCGTGGCGCCGAGGAGCGTCAGCTCCTGAATGGCACGCAGTTCCGCCGTGAGGCGCCGTCCGTGCTCGGCGGCCTCCTGGAGGCCTTCGCTCATTCGAGCGTTGGCGTCGAGCTCCTCGACTACTTCGTCGGCGAGACGGCCGATGGCGTGCTCATCCGACTGCCGAGCCAGCCCTCCGAGATCGCGGAGCATCCGCTCGCGCGCGCCTGTCCGACTGAGGTCGCGCATCCGGACGAGCACGTAGCCGCGTTCGGTCGGCGAAACGAGCGTGCCAATGGCCTCGACCTGGATGGATTGGCCCGTCCTCTGCCTCAGCCTTAGGACCCGCACGATCGATCCTGCGGCGACGGTTTCGTTCTGTGCGGCTTCCGTGTCCGCTGGAGTCCAATCCTCGATGTCGTCCAGGTAGGAGTGGCCGATCAACTCCTGCCGGCCCAAGCCGTGGAGAAGAGCCGCGGCGTCGTTGGCATCGATGACCATGCCGGCAAGGTCGACGAGCAGCAGGGCCTCGGCAGATCGCCTGAACAGATCGCGGTAGGGGAGCAGAGTCCCGATGCTCTCGTCGGCCTGGTCGGCCGGCCCAGCGTCTGGCCAGAAGATGGCCGCGATCGACGGCCGCACGTCGGTAGGCGCGAGCTTCATTGCCTGAACATGGGCCCGAACCCACACATCGCGACCCGCCGCCACTCTAAGCTTTGTCAGGCCATGCCAGCCACCCGGCTTCATCGCCGCGACGCGAACCTCGTGGCCGGCCACGTTGCCGCCCTGGACGACGTTGATTACATCTGTCCAGGGGCGGCCGACAGCCTCGTCGGCGGACAGGCCGAGGATGCGCTCCGCATGCTCGTTCCAGCGGACAACGATGCCCGCTCCGTCTATGACGACGATGCCGGTCTCCAGCTGTTCGAGCAGCCGGAGGTCTTCAACTGCCAGGCTCTGATTCACAAGCTGCCGTTGGGAGCGCGCCGGATCTCCAACGCATGTTGGGGCTACCGATCGCAGGCGCCTATCGTAGCCGTTGGTGGGCTCCTTTCTGCAGCCGTCTAGAGTCCCCACCCGGGCTGGTGCATTGTGGCTACTCGAAAGGTCTCGGATCGAATTGGCGCCCGAGCCTGCTGCGCCGTTTCGCTGAGGCGGCCCGGCTTGCTGTATCCTTCGCGGCCGTGGGCCCGTAGCACAACGGCAGAGCGGGGGACTCCTGAACCTACATTGGAGTCAACCCAACGCGTTAGGTCGGTCTTCGCTACAATCGCCCCGTGGGCCGGTAGCTCAATGGTAGAGCAGCAGACTCTTAATCTGCTTGTTGAGGGTTCGAGCCCCTCCCGGCTCACCAATATCGCACTCAAAATGCCCCTTCTGGTGATCCAGAGGGGCATTTAGATAGCCCTCGATCGCTGCCGCTGACGTGCGTTTGGGCTCCCGCGCCCCGGTCCAGTGGTCGGCTCAGTCACGCGCGACTCAAGGAGGCCGAAGGGCAGTTCCGAGTCGCGCGGCCGCCGCTGATCCGCTTCACACGGTGGCGGCGACCTAGAATGTCACGAGCAGGCACGCCTCGGAACGTCGTGACGAGCGCGCCCAGAAGGGTCGATCGATGCGCTGGAACCGGGCTCTCAAGGGCGTCAGCACCGCCGCCCTTGTGGGCGCCCAGCTGGCCTTGATCCCCGGGTTGGCGACGGCCACCGAAGGATCCGGCGTGGACCGCGTCGTGGGCGCTTACTTCGGCAACTGGGACATCTATGACCGCGGCTACTTCGTCAAGGACATCCCGGCTGCCAAGCTCAACACGATCTTCTACGCCTTCGCGGCACCGACCAGGGACGGAACATGCGGCCTGCTCGATGCCCAGGCCGACTATAAGTTGCGCTTCGAGGCCTCCAAGACCGTCAGTGGCGTCGCCGACAGCCCATCGGATCCGATCGGTGGGAACTTCAACCAGCTCGTCCAACTCAAGGCTCTGCACCCAAATCTCAAGGTCGTCATCTCGATCGGGGGCTGGTCCAAATCGACCTACTTCTCGGACGTGGCGGCCGCCGACGCCACCCGCAAGAGATTCGTGGCGTCGTGCGTTGACCTCTTCATCAAGGGCAACCTCAACGACCCATCCGTTCCCGATGACGGCCGGGGTGCGATCAAGGGGCTCTTCGACGGGATCGACATCGATTGGGAGTACCCGAGCGTCGACCCGGGCAACGGCGCACATCACGGCGCCGGCGACGCGGCCAACGCCACTGCCCTGTTCGAAGAGCTGCGAGCGCAGCTCGACGCCGAGGGCGCTGCCGACAACAAGCACTACCTGCTGACCGCCGCCGTCCTGGCAGGCAGCGACGCGGGCACGTTCTTCGAGCTGGCGAAGCTCGCCGGCATCCTCGACTACATGAACGTCATGACCTACGACTTCCACGGGTCGTGGGACGGCTACGCGGCCTTCAATTCGCCCCTCTTCGGAGAACCGGCCGACCCGACGTCGGCGAACCCAACCGGCAACACCATCGGGACCATCGTGTATTACCTCCAGCAGGGCGTGCCGGCCAACAGAATGAACGTGGGCGTGCCCTTCTACGGCAACGAGTACGACGATGTCGCGGCCACGAACCACGGTCTGTACCAGCCGGCGAAGCCGGCGGCCACTCAGCCCGACTACCACTCCCTGATCGACGTGACGGGGATCGTCAAGCCCGAAGGCGGCGCCCAGAAGGGCTTCGAGCAGTTCTGGAGCTGGTCAACCGGCGAGCCGTACCTGTATGGGCCCGACATGGCCTCGATCGGCAAGCCGGGAGCCGCCGGCCGGGGCGTGTTCGTCAGCTATGAGAATCCGTTTTCCATCTTCGAGCGCGCGATGCTGGTCCGCTTCCTGGGACTGCGCGGTATCTTCGCCTGGGAGCTGAGTTGCGACTCCAACGACGCCGCCCTGACGACCGCGATGGGCTCGGGCCTCCTACCGTAGCCCGGCCGCCGCGGATCGCTGCGATCGCCGCGGGCACTCGAGCACCAAACGTGAAACGACCCCTCCCGCGGTTCCTGGGAGGGGTCGTCCGACGGCGTTAAGCGGTCGGAGCCTGCACCAGCAAGCCCCGACCGCCTAGAGGAGATGGGGATTAGCTGCAGGTGGCCTTGTAGAGGTACTTCTGCATCGCCGCGTCATTCACGTTGTCCTTCGTGAGCGCCGCGAGGGTGGTCTGGATGGTCTTGGTCGTGGCCTGGCCCTTGAGCGCCAGGACGGTCTGCTGGACACCGGCGACGCCGATGCCGTACGGATCCTGGGCGATGAGGCCCTGGACGATGCCGGCATTGAGGTCTTCGATCTGCTTGGGGCCCGCATCGAACGCGATCGTCTTGACGACGGTGTTGCTGGCCTGCTTCAGACCGGTTGCAACGCCCTCGGCGTTCTGGACGTTTGTCGCGAAGACGCCGGCCAGATCGGGATGGGCGGCCAGGGTTGAGGTGGTGATCGTGGTGGCGGCCGTCGGGTCGTCGTGCGTGTACTGGATGTCGAGGACGGTGATGTTCGGATGCTTCTTCATCTCGTCATTGAAGCCCTGGACGCGGGCGTCAGTGGTCGAGATACCGGGGTCGACGTTGACGACGAGGACGGTGCCCTTGTCGTTGATGAGCTTGGCCAGGGTCGTGGCCGCCAGGGTGCCGCCGGCGAGGTTGTCGGTGGCGATGGACGAGACGGCGAATGACTTGTCGTCGAGGCTGGTGTCGACGAACGTGACCTTGATACCCGCGTCACTCATGGCCTTGAGCGGCGCGAGCAGGGCCTTGGAATCGTCGGGGGCGACCATGACGCCGTCCGGCTTGGCCGCGGTGACGGAGTCGATGACCGGCTTCTGGACGGTGGCATCCCACTTGTTGCCGCCGGTGATGTTGAGGGTGACGCCTTCGGCGGTCGCCTCGGCCTGCGCGCCGCACGCCATCGTGACGTAGAACGGGTCGCCGGCGACTCCCTGGATGAGAGTCAGTTTGTAGTTGCTCGGCGCCGCGGTTGCGGCCGAGCCCGAGCAGGCGGCTACGGTGATGAGGGCGAGGCCCAGCATCGTGACGGTCCTGATTCGCATGAGCACAACCTCTCTCCTACTTCGCTGGATCGTTTGCGCTGGCGCCCCGATCTCGCGGAGCACCGCATTGCGCACAAGGTGGGGATCAGCGCCTCTCGCGTCGGCGGCGGCGCAGCTGGTCGGTATAGACGGCCAGAATGAGAACGGCACCCACGGCCACGTCTCGCCAGAAGGACTGGAAGCCGAGGATCGTGAAGCCGCTGAAGAGGACCATCGGGATGCAGATGCCGATGGTGGTGCCGGCGATGGTGGCGACGCCGCCCACGAGGCTGGTGCCGCCGATGACGACAGCAGCGATTGCCTGCAGGTTGTCGTTCGCGTGGCCCGAGATTGTGGTGGTAGTGAAGATCGCCAGGTTCATGAAGGCGGCAAACCCAGCCAACGTGCCGCTCATCGCGTAGACCTTGATGAGGTGGCGGTCGACGTTGATGCCCGCTCGACGGGCTGCCTCCTGGTTGGAGCCGATGGCCAGCGTGTAGCGGCCAAACCGGGTCAGACTCAGGATGACGGAGCCAAACACGGCCACGATTGCGGCGACGATCACGACAAACGGGATCTTGTCGAAGAAGAGCCGGCTGGCCCCCATGTCGCCGATGATGCTGGGCAGGTAGCGAAGGTCCTGGCCGTTGCTGAGGATCTCCGCCAGGCCCCATGACATTCCGAGCGTGCCCAGCGTGGCAATCAGGGCGGGCACCTTGGCCTTGGCCACGATGACCCCGTTGAGGACGCCCCAGGCGAAGCCGGAACCAAGCGCGACCACGAAACCGAGAAGAACGATGTCCCAGCCGTAGTTAGTCGAATCGCGGCCACCCCAGTTCATCACCTGAGCGGAGGTGACGCCGGAGAAGAGCAGGACGTAGCCGACCGACAGATCGATGCCGCCGGTGGCCATGACAAAGGTCTCGCCCACGGCAATAACCAGCAGCACCGAGACGTTCGCGGCCATCGTCCGGACGTTGAACTCGGTCAGGAACTTACCCGGCGCAAGGTAGTTGAAGAGCAACATGAGAACGGCCAGGAGCAGGAGGATCCAGGCCGCGTTGGTGGAGAACATGCGGACGACGATCGCGCCGGCGCGGGTCTTAGCAAACGAATTCCAGCGCGCCGCCACCGGGCTCAGTCTGGTCCCGATCGCGCGCCGGATCGACTGGGCGCGAGTCGGCTGGACCGTAGTCATGCCGCCCCCTCCTCGGCGATGCCGCCGGTCATGGCCAAGACGAGTTGCTCGATCGTGGCGCCCTTGGCCGTGAAGCGAGCGACGCGGCGACCGAGCCGGAGGACTTCGATCCGGTCGGCGATCTCGAGAACCTGGCGCATGTTGTGGCTGATGAGGACCGCAGCCACGCCGCGATCGCGGATCCGCTTGACGGTCTCGAGGACACGGGCGGTCTGGATGACGCCGAGCGCCGCGGTAGGTTCGTCGAGGAAGACGACCTTGCTGGCCCAGGCGACCGAGCGGGCCACGGCGACGCTCTGGCGCTGGCCGCCCGACAGATTGGCCACGGCGCTTTGAGCGTTCTTGAGGTCTACGCCCAGCTCGCCAAACGCCTTGCGAGCTCCGGACCGCATCGCCTTGTTGTCGAGGAATCCGAGCTTGCCGAGAAGCCCCGGCAACATGATCTCGCGGCCGAGGTACAGGTTGGCCGAGCCATCGAGATCTGGCGCGAGGGCCAGGTCCTGGTAGACCGTCTCGATGCCCAACCGCATTGCCTCGAACGGCGAGCCGACGTGGATCTGCCGGCCTTCCAGGAATACCGCACCTTCGTCCGCTTGCTCGGACCCGGCGAGGATCTTGATGAGGGTGCTCTTGCCGGCACCGTTGTCACCGATGAGGGCGACGATCTCGTTGGGATATACGTCGAAGTCGCAGCCGCGCAGGGCCTCGACGTGCCCGTAGTTCTTGACGATGCCGCGTGCTTGCAGCAATGGTTCGGGCATTCGATCTCCGGATGTGCAGAGCTGGCGCTCCGTCGACGCGGCCGTCCCGGGTTGGACGGTCTCACTGGGCCCGACGGCCTCGTCGTGTTCAGACGCTAGAGATGCGTATCCGGCGGGCCATCGGGAGCCACCCGTAGCCGCCTACTGATCCGCTGCTCGGTATCCGGTGTACGTACCCACGGCATCGCCGACACGTGCCGCCGCGCGTTGTGCGATGGGGGCCGTCCGGGGCGCGCCGTCGGGCGGCGCGGGTCGCTACTTCGCCCAGTACCAGGCGCTGTTTCCGGCCACGTCGTAGCTCTTCATGAGCATCGACGTCTGGGTCAGGGCACGGTCCACGTCCGGGCTGTACAGGAAGACCGTCAGCAGGTCCTGCCACTCATCGAGGAAGGGGAGCGGCGCCAGCGCGCCGTGGATCGAGGAGGGCAGCACGTTGCGGAGGGTCTTGAAGGCTTCGGAGGCGCGCTGCTGCAGCGAGTCGGGATACGTGGCGATCGGCACATCCTGGTTGGCGGCTATCGAGCCCTTCAGCACTGTGAAGTCGGCCTGCGTCTTGGCGCTGGCGAGGTTGGTCAGCCAGTCGGTGGTCGCGTCGGGATGCTGAATACCCTTCGGTCGTGTGAAGGTATCGATGACCATGAGGAAGGTCTCGGACGGCTTCTGCGGGAACCCGACGGCCTCCCAGTCCGTGCCTTCTTTGTAGCCGGCGTCGGTGAGAAGCGGGGCCGCGAAGTCACCGAGGACCATCATCGCTACCTGGCCGCTGCCGAGCCGTGTGGGCATGTCGCTCCAGGTGAAGTTGCCATGATTGGGATCCACATACGCGACGAGCTCCTTGAACTTCTCGAACGCCAGCTGGACGAGCTTGTCGGTCTGAGGGTCGAGCAGGCCGGTGTAGAACTTCTCGTAGGCGTCGGGGCCGGCCACCGAGAGCAGCACCGTGTCGAAGAGGAAGACCGCGGTCCACTTGTCCCGTGTCCCAAGGCCGATCGGCGTGATGTGCCGTAGGGAGAGGATCTGGCAGTCCGTGATCAGCTCGTCGACGTCGCGGGGTGGCTTCAGGCCGTATTCGTTGAAGATGGCAACGTTGTAGAAGAGCCAGTTGGCGCGATGGATGTTGATCGGGATGGCCATCTTGTGGCCGTTGAACGTGACCATCTGGCCGAGAATGGGTGGGTACTTCTGGTCCAGGTCCTGCGCTGCCCAGATGTCATCGACGTTGTCCAGATAGCCGCCGTCGACGTACGTCTTGAGCTCGCCGCCCGCCAGCGATTGGAACGTGTCCGGCGGGACGTGGGCAGCCAGCATGCCCTGCACGACTGTCTTGAGGGTGATGCCGCCGCCGCCGACGGTGGGGTTGTCGTGGATGAGGATCGCCGGATAGGCGGCGCTGAAGTCACTCTCGATCTTCTGCATCGCCTGGGACTCGCCGCCGGCGGTCCACCAGTGGTAGACGGTCAGCTCCTGGCTCGCACTGGACGCGGGCGTGACTGCAGCCGCGCTGCAACCCAGGGCAGACATCGCCAGGACAACCGTCCAGAGCATCGCCAGAAATCGTTTCTGCACGACCAGGCGGCGAGGTCGGAAGCCTCGACCCAACGCTGCTCTCCTCTGCCAGGGCTGCGGCGCCACCCCACGCCAGGATACAGAGTACCGAGGCCGCTACTTAGTGGCATCCGTAGGGTGCCGTAGTCGGCGACCTAACCTCGACTACGTAGTCGTCCTCGCATCCGGTAGGCGCCGCAGAACGAGACCCGTATTTGCCCCGGTGATTCCGCGCATGCCTTCAAGGTCGCCCGCCCCTAGAGTCGGGGAATGGACGAAGCACCCTTGACGGAACTGCACGGACGCACCCCCCGAGTCGAACATGGCCAGACTGATGGCTCATCTGGTGACGCTGCCTCAGACCAGGCCGCAGCCGATGAGGCTCGTCTGCGATACCGCCGGCGAGGTGTGGTGTGCCTCGATCCGGACGAGCGCATCGGCCCGATGCTCGAGCCCGGCGAGCGGCTCGTGGCAATCCGCCGGTCGGCGGTGGCATATCGCGACGAGACGCTCGAGTCGGTCGCGACGCCGCCGGTCGTGGTCGATCTGTACGTGACCTCGCGGCGGCTGGTGCTGGCAGGGCCGGACTTGATCATCTTCGATCTAGCCGCTCTCGACGAAGCGGTGGTATCCCACGAGAGGCTCCTCATCGTCCTGCGCGACGGCGTGGGGCTCGTCATCGAGGTGGGTCAGCCGCGCCTGCTGCGGGTGGAGATCGCCGCGGCCCGTGCCGCACAGCGCTGAATCGCCCGAGACTCAGCCCTGGTCGCGATACCGGCGCGCTGCCTCGGCTCGATTCCGGACGCCGAGCTTGTGAAGGATGCTGCTGACGTGCGTCCCGACCGTGCGCGGCGAGATGGTCAGAGCCGCCCCGATCTCGCGATCCGTTAGACCGTCGGCGAGTAAGCGCAGCACTTCCTCCTCGCGATCGCTCAGGGTTGCCAGCTCCGGGTCGTCGGCCACCGCGGGTGCATGCCGGGACTTCTCGACGAGCCTCCGGATGAGGTGCGCCGCGAGGCGTTGATCCATCGCCAGGTCGCCTTCGTAGGCGCTCCGGACCGCGCGCTGGAGAGCATCGGGGGCGATGTCCTTGGTGAGGTAGCCGATGGCGCCGTTTCGCATCGCGTCGAGCAAGTGCCGATCTGATGTCGAGACCGTCAGCATTACGATCCGCGTTTCGGGGAGCCTGGGCGCCAGCTCCCGAACGAGTTGGACGCCGTCCATCCCCGGCAGGTCGATGTCCACCAGGAGAACGTCGGGCCTGATCGTCGGGGCAAGCCGAAGTGCCTCCTCGGCCGTGGCAACCTGGCCGACCATCTCGATGTCGGGCGCGGTGATCGCCTGGGTGACGGCCGCGCGCACCAGGGCGTGGTCGTCCACCAGCATCACCCTGATGCGGGCCGTATGACGCGGCTCCGTCACTGACTCACCTCCCCGGTGGCACGCTCGCCTGTCTTCAAGGGCACCCTGATCCGGATCCGGGTACCGTCATGCGGTCGCGAATCGATCGTCAGCTCGCCTCCGATGATCTGGGCTCGCTCACGCATCGAGGCCAGACCGAAACAGCCGTCCCTGACCTCGGATGGCTCGAAGCCCATGCCATTGTCGCCGACAAGTAGCTCGATATGCGAGTCGGCGACGCCGGCCCGAACCCGCACGACCGTCGCGTCGGCGTGACGGACGACGTTGTTGAGGGCCTCCTGGGCGATTCGGAGCAGCTCGGCCTCGGCTCGAGGAGTGAGGCGAGGCAGCTCGTCCTCGCATTCGAACTCGGCGCGCAGGCCGAAGCGATCTCCAAAGTCGTCGACATAGTGGGCCATGAGATCCCGCAGCGACATCGCCGGCTCGCCGCCCAGGCGCAGCGCCATGACCGCCTGGCGCGCGTCGGCCAGGCCCGCGTCGATCGCCCCGCTCAGCTCGTCGCAGACGGCCTTCGCCTCATGACTCAACTCCGGCATGGCGTTGAGGCGCCCGAGCTTGAGTTTGGCCAGCCAGAGATCCTGGGCCAGCCCGTCGTGAAGCTCACGCGAGAGTCTCGTCCGTTCCTCGAGCGCGGCCTGGCGCACCTCCACATCCCTCAGCCGGCCCAGAGTTTCGTTCGCGCGGCCGAGCGCGGCCCGCGTGGCTCTTGCGTCGGCTTCGATGCCGATCAACAGAACCGCGGCGAAGGCCACTGTCAGCATGTCGCCGCTCGTGACGAGCCCGCCGTAGGTGCTCGGATAGAAGGCCGTGTGGAACTCACCAAATGCGGCGAAGACCAGGCCCACGGCGAGGAACCCGTCGCCCAGTGCGCCGGTTCGACGGTGGTGGCGCCGAGTCAACTCGGCGGCAAGCACGAACAGACCGCCGACGACCAGATGCAGGCCCAGCCCGAGCGGTGTGGGCGACGGCGGCACGGGTTGGCCGTTTGGCCAGTTGGACAGGCTGCTGAGATTGTTGAGGATGAAGACGCCGCTCAGCGGAGGTACCAGATGGCTCCACGAGCTGGCGAACTGGATGATGGCCAGGAGAGCAGCGGCAGGGCCAAGCAGGATGAGCCAGTGCTGGCGCGGGCGGATGCCCTTCAGCGACACGGCCGCCCCGATCACCAGCAGCGCGGCAGCCATGAGGTGTCCAGCCGTTGTGATCTGCGGCTGTGCTTCGCGGGGCATGTTCAGCCCGAAGTCCGCGAGAGACACATCCAGCTTGCCGACGACGAAGAGCAGACTGGCCCCGCTTGCGATTGCGAGGACGAGGAACGCAGAGGCCTGGAATAGCGCCACCGGCGCACCGATCTCGCGATAGCGGACCCAGGCGACGACCGCCACGCCGAGCGTGACCACCGTGGCGAATGTGTCGAGGACCAGGTCCAGTCCCGCCTCGACATGCTGGCCTCCGACCATCGGCAGGAAGACCACAGCGGCGGTGAAGGACGCCAGGACGACGACCGTCGCCGCCAGGACAGCGTCCAGCCGATCCAGCCGGTCCAGCCGAGTGACTCGAGCGATACTCCGCGACAACAGCACGGCCGAATTCTAGGCGCGCGTGCGGCCCGTCCGAGGGCCAACTGGCCCATGGAAAGCGATCCCACCGCGTCAGACGGGTTGGGCGATCTCGATGCGGTTTCGACCCGCATGCTTGGCGCCGTAGAGGGCGCGGTCGGCCCGAGCGAACAGCGACTCGGCCGTGTCTTCGGGATGAGCCAGCGCGCCGCCCACCGAGACGCGGACTTTCTTCGAGAGGCCGGCCAGGCGTACCTCCGAGCTGGCCACGAGCACTCGCAGGCGCTCGGCGGTCTCGATCAGGCTGGAGTCGTCAGAGGACTCCACGAGGACGGCGAACTCCTCGCCGCCCCAGCGAGCGAGTACGTCACCGCCGCGAACAGCGCCGTGAAGAGTCCTGGCGACCCCCACCAGGACGGCGTCTCCAAAGGCGTGACCATGGCTGTCGTTGACGGCCTTGAAGTGGTCTATGTCGACGATGAGCAGCCCGAACTGCCAGCCGTAGCGGTCCAGGTTCTCGAGTCGGCCGGCCAGCGCCGCGTCGAACAGACGGCGATTCGGCAGGCCGGTCAGGTCGTCGGTGAGGGCGTCGTGACGCGCTCTATCGGCGTCTTCCGCGGCCTGCAGCACGGCCGAGTCATCCGAGAAGACCTCCACAGCGCCGATGATCGTCCCGCCGCCATCTCGCACCGGCGCAGTCCGAGCACGCACGGGCTTGCGATAGCCGTCGGCATGGCGAAGCCACATCGAGACTTCACGAGGCTGCCCATCAAGGATCGTGGCCGCCAATGGGCATACGGTCTGGCAGAGCGAGTTCCCCTCGGCGTCGACGTGGTCAAGGATGTTATCGAAACAATGACGTCCGACGATGTCCCCGGACTCGTAACCGGTGATCCGCTCCGCGCCGTGATTCCAGTACCTGATCTCCCGGTCAGGATCGACGAAGTACACGCCATCGGCAAGGTTGTCGACGATGGCCTTATGGAATTCGTTGACTGAGTCGTATTCGGGCGTCTTGATTTCGGGCGTCGGGCTTCTGAACATCGCGGTGACTCCGGCGGCCGCGCGTCTGCGGCCATGCGACAGGCGGACCATTTTCAGCACTGTACTCCGCCGTTTGCAGCGGGCCTGATCCTCGTCTGTGCTCCCGCCTGGCGCAACCGGGTAGCTGATCGGGCCGGTAGTCTGCGGTCCGGACAGGCCAGCGCCGACTGGGGTCGGATGGTAACGTCCATGTTCGCGCCGAGTTGCGGGTCCGGCCTCGAGCCGTGGCGATTCATCGGCGGATCGCTGCAAATCCGGAGGAGAGTCGTGCGTTACGGTCATTTCGACGACGAAGAGCGCGAGTACGTCATCACCCGGCCCGACACGCCACTCCCCTGGATCAACTACCTCGGCAGCGAGGCCTACTTCGGCATCATCTCGAACACGGCCGGCGGCTATTCGTTCTATCGCGACGCCCGACTGCGCCGGCTGACCCGCTACCGCTACAACAACGCACCACTCGACGTCGGCGGACGCTACGTCTACCTCCGCGACGATGAGTCGGGCGAGTTCTGGAGCCCGAGCTGGCAGCCGACGCAGCGCGACATCGAGGACTACAGCTGCCGGCACGGCCTGGGCTACACAGTCATCGCATCGCGCTACTGGGGCATTCGCGCCGAGACGCTCTACTTCGTGCCACTCGGTGAGAACCTCGAGATCTGGCGTATCCGCGTGACCAACGAACGAGCGACCACCGCGAAGGTCTCGCTCTTCGACTCGATCGAGTTCTGCCTCTGGGAAGCCCTGGAAGACAACACGAACTTCCAGCGCAATTACTCGACCGGCCAGGTGGAGGTCGAGGACGGCGTCATCTACCACAAGACCGAGTACCGCGAGCGGCGCGACCACTTCGCCTACTTCGCCTGCTCGGCTCCGCTGGCGGGCTTCGACACGCAGCGCGATAGCTTCCTCGGTCCATACCGCGGCTGGGACCGGCCGATCGTCGTCGAGAAGGGCAAAGCCACCGATTCGATCGCACACGGCTGGCAGCCGATGGGCTCGCACCACGTCAAGCTCAATCTGGCGCCCGGCGAGACGAAGGAAGTGATCGTCCTGCTCGGCTACCAGGAGAACCCCCGGGACGACAAGTTCGATCCCCCCGGATCCCAGACGATAAACAAGAAGCGGGTCAAGCCGACCATCGCCCGCTACCTGCAGTCAGCCGCCGTCGAGGCGGCCTTCACCGACCTGCGCGACAACTGGACCAGGAAGTTGGGCATCCTCAAGGTCGAGACGGGCAGCGAGCACGTCGATCGCATGGTCAACATCTGGAACGCCTACCAGTGCATGGTGACGTTCAACCTGTCCCGCTCGGCTTCGGGTTTCGAGTCCGGGATCGGCCGCGGCATGGGCTTCCGCGACTCCAACCAGGACCTGCTCGGTTTCGTCCACATGGTTCCCGCCCGCGCCCGTGAACGGATCCTCGACATCGCCGCCACCCAGCTGCCGACCGGCGGCGCGTATCACCAGTACCAGCCGCTGACCAAGCGCGGCAACAACGACGTGGGCGGCGGCTTCAACGACGACCCCGCCTGGCTCGTCCTGGGCGTGGCGGCGTACCTCAAGGAGACCGGCGACACGGCGATCCTCGACGAGCCCGTGCCCTACGACAACGCCGCCGGCACCGAGACGCCGCTCTACGAGCATCTCCAGCGCTCGATCCAGTACACCCTCGCCCGAGTCGGGCCGCACGGCCTGCCGCTCATCGGCCGAGCCGACTGGAACGATTGCCTCAACCTCAACTGCTTCTCCGAGACGCCGGGCGAATCGTTCCAGACGACCGAGAACAAGGGCGGCGGCGTTGCCGAGTCGGTCTTCATCGGCGGGCTCTTCGTCCTTGCGGCAAAGGAGATGGCCGCGATCGCGCAGTTGCGCGGCGATCAACCCGAGGCCATTCGGTCGACCGACGCGGCGGCGGCGATGACGAAGGTCGTCGAAACGGCCGGCTGGGACGGCTACTGGTTCCGGCGCGCCTACGACTACTTCGGCAAGGTCGTTGGCTCCAAGGAGTGCGCCGAGGGTCAGATCTTCATCGAGCCCCAGGGCATCTGCATCGTTGCCGGGATCGGCCTCGAGAACGACCTCGCCGGCAAGGCCCTGGAGTCGGTTCGAGAGCGCCTGGCCACGCCCCACGGCATCGTGCTGAACCAGCCGGCCTACACCTACTACCACCTCGAGCTGGGTGAGATCTCCACGTATCCGCAGGGTTACAAGGAGAACGCGGGCATCTTCTGTCACACCAACCCGTGGCTTATGATCGCCGAGGCGATGGCCGGCAACGGCGAAGGCGCGCTCGACTACTACATGCGTATCAACCCGTCGGCCCGGGAGGCGATCTCAGACATCCACCGCTGCGAGCCGTACGTGTACGCCCAGATGATCGCCGGCAAGGACGCCCCGACCCACGGCGAGGCCAAGAACTCCTGGCTGAGTGGCACCGCCGCGTGGAACTTCGTGGCCATCAGCCAGTGGATTCTGGGCATCCGCCCCGAGCACGACGGCCTGCGCGTCGACCCGGTCCTGCCTCCGGATTGGGGCGACTTCAAGGTCACGCGCCGGTTCCGTGGCGCCACCTACAACATCACCATCCGCAAGCCAAAGGGCACCGCCGGCCGTGTGGCTGAACTCACCGTCGACGGCCGCCGCATTGCCGGTAACCTGATCCCGCTCCCGACGCGACCGGGTCAGGCCTTCGACGTCGAGGCCCTCGTCCAGTGGCCATCACGCGGTCCAAGCCGGACCATGGAGACGAAGCGATGACCGAGGTCCATACCGGCCCGGGCGCGAACGAGTACGGCTACTTCGATGAAGCCGCTCGCGAGTACGTCATCACCAGACCCGACACCCCCACGCCCTGGCTCAACTACATCGGCGAGGGCCGATACGGCGGAATCGTGTCGAATACCGGCGGCGGCTACTCGTTCGACCGCGATCCGCGCAACCGGCGTGTAACCCGCTACCGCTACAACTCGATCCCGGTCGATCAGCCGGGTCGCTACGTCTACCTGCGGGACCAGGAGACGGGCGAGTACTGGAGCCCGACGGCGCGGCCGACGAAGGTCGACCTGGACGCCTACGAGTGCCGCCACGGCACGGCCTACACCCGGATCTCCGGCACGTTGCGGGGGATCGCGGCCGAGATCACGTACTTCGTTCCGCTTAGCCCAGTAGATGAACCGGCACCTTGCGAGCTGTGGGTCCTGAAGGTTCGGAATACGGGTGCGACTCCGCGGCGGCTGCGCTCGTTCAGCTACGCCGAGTTCTCGTTCGCCGACGCCTTCAACGACATCGCCAACCTGGATTGGGCCCAGCACATCGTCTTCTCCGGCTGCGAGGGCGGCGTCATCCGCGTTGGCACCAAGTTCAACCCGCTGACCTGCTTCTTCGCCAGCAGCGAGGCCCCGGCCGGCTACACCTGCGACCGCGAAGACTTCATCGGCCGCGGCCGCGATCTGGCCGATCCAATCGTCGTCGAGACGGGCACTCCCTCGAACGCGCCGTCGCCTCGCGGCAACAGCATCGGCTCGCTGACCCACGACATCGAGCTTGCCCCGGGGCAGGAGCGTCAGATCGTCTTCATCATGGGTGCCACCGAACGGCCGGCCGAGATCGGCCGCGTGGTGGCGCGCTTCTCCCATCCGGCCGACGTCGCGGCCGCGTTCCGAGCCTTGCGCGACGACTGGAGCGCCTACCTCTCGCGCTTCACCGTCGAGACTCCCGACGCCGACACGAACGCGATGCTCAACTTCTGGAACCAGGTCCAGTGCCGGACAACGCTCTACTGGTCGCGCTTCGTGTCCGGCTACGAGAGCGGCCTTGGCCGTGGCATGGGCACACGCGACAGCGGCCAGGACACCCTGGGCACGATGCACACCGTGCCGGACCACGCCCGCCGCATGTTGACCACGATCTGGCAGATGCAGTTCGCCGACGGCCACACCTGGCACCAGTTCTACCCGTTGACTCTCGAGGGCGGCCCCGGACTCGCCGCCGAGTACCCGAACTGGCCGCAATGGTTCAGCGACGACCACCTGTGGCTGATCATCTCGGTCTGCGCCTACCTGCGCGAGACCGGCGACTTCGACTACCTGGCGCAGAAGGTCCCGTTCGTTGAGGGGGCGGAGGAGTCGGTCTGGGTGCACATGCTCCTGGCGGTCGACTTCACGCTGGCCAACCTGGGCCCGCACGGCCTGCCACGCTCCGGCTTCTCCGACTGGAACGACACCCTCAACGTCGACCACGGATCGGGCAAGGCCGAGAGCGTCTGGACGGGCATGCAGTTCTGCCGGGCCATGCTCGACCTGGCCGAGTTGTGCCGGAAGATCGACCGGCATGACGACGCCCGACGCTTCGGCGATCTCCACGCCTCGATGGCTGCAGCGATCAACGAGCACGCCTGGGACGGCGCCTGGTATGTGCGCTCATTCGACGACGACGGGCTGCCCATCGGCGTTGCCGGCGCAGCACACCAGGCCATCGACCTGATTCCCCAAAGCTGGAGCGTCCTGGGCGAGGTCGCTCCAGCCGACCGAGCCGAGCAGGCAATGGCATCGGCGGACGAAAAGCTCAACACGAAGTTCGGGCTGGCCCTGTTGTGGCCGCCCTACGACGGCAACGATGACCGGGTTCGGGGCACGTCGACTTACGTGCCGGGGGCAAAGGAGAATGGCGGCATCTTCTGCCACGCCAATACGTGGTCCATCGTGGCCGCGGCGATGCTCGGACACGGCGACGAAGCGTACAAGTACTACCGCCAGATCCTGCCGCTCGCACGGACGGACTCCGACCTGTACAAGGTGGAGCCGTACACGTACCCGCAGAACATCTGCGGCCCGACCCACCCGTCGTTCGGAATGGCCCGCAACGCCTGGCTGACCGGCACGGCGTCGTGGACCTTCGTGGCCGCCACGCAGTGGATACTGGGCATCCGGCCCACGTACGAGGGCCTCCGAGTGGCCCCGACACTGCCATCGGCGTGGTCCGGCTACAAGGCCCATCGCGAGTTTCGAGGCACGGCCTACGAGATCGTGGTGCGCCGCGAGGGTCCGGGCAATGCCGTCTCGATGGTCGTCGACGGAGCCGCCGTATCGGGCGACGTCGTTCCCCTGCCAAAGCCCGGGACCACCGCAGTGAACGTTGAGGTCGTCCTAAGGTGAGCGCGGAGCGGCGTCTCCAGACGGGATCGCGCCGACCCGGCCGTCTGCCACGTATGAGGCAGCGCGAAGCGTAGGACCCGGCTACGCTCGCGATGGACCGATTCCGGCTCCTCCACGATGGTCGAGCTGGCCTCGTCCTGACGGAGGAGTCTCGATGGCTCGTAACAGGGTGTTTAGCAACAACAAATCGTTGTTGATCCTGGTCGCCTGCATCTGCTTCGCGATCGCAGTCCTGACCAGGGCTGGGCTGTCGACCGGCAGTATCGACTGGACTGACCTGGGTCTGTTCTTCGGCTTCCTGGCGTTTATCGTCTAGGGCGGTTTCGGCGAGAGCGTTCGGGACGCTCCAAACGACCTTCACTTGATGACACCGGCGACGGGGTGCCTTCTCCATAACAAGCGGCCCGGGACCCCCTCCTCGGGCCGCTTGGCTTGTCCGGCCCGTCAGGCGCACCCAATCTTCTCGGCCATTGCCGCCCCAACCGGCCGGAGACGCGGCCGCCGCTACCCGCGGACCGGGAGCCAGCTGTAGGCTCTGCCAATGCCCGACTACTACGAAGTGCTGCAGGTTCACACTCGTGCCGAACCTGAGGTTATCAGGGCCGCCTACCGCATCCTCGCCCGCAAGTACCACCCGGATCACGGCGGCGACCCGCGTCGGATGATCGCGCTGAACGATGCCTGGGATGTGCTGGGCGACCCCGCCAGGCGGGCCGCCTACGATGCCTCGCGGGTCGCGGCAGCTCCCGGGCAGCCACCGGCACCGGCCGTGGGTGCCGATGACAGCGCCCAACGGACTCCGGCGACGAACGCCGCGCCGCCGGAGACGTCTCACGCGGGCCCGCCGCCGGGTCGTCCCTCCGGCACCGTCCTCGATTTCGGCCGATATGCCGGTTGGTCTCTCGGCGAGATCGCCCGCCACGACCTGGACTACCTGGAGTGGCTCCAGCGGGCGACCTTCGGACGTCGCCTGCGAACCGAGATCGAGGCTCTCGTGTCGCAGCGCCGGCCGAGGGACGCCGCGGCTGCGGTTGCCAACCAGGACTGGAGAGGGCGTCCTCGGGGCTAGTCGTGCCTACTCGGCGGGACTATCAGCCATCCGGCGCCGTGGTGCTGGCGCAACTGCAGGCCGAGGCACTGACGGCCACCGAGCCGGGTGGATGCGCCGCCGAGCCCGTGCCGGATCGCAGGTCACCGTTTGCCATCCAGGCCCGGGAAGCGCATGCTGCGACCCTGTCCGACCACCGTGCCATGCCTCGGCCCCGAGACTGCGTCAGGCCGGCAGCGGGACGGAATCCATGCTCGACCTGATCTTGTTTGTGTACGCCGCGTGCGCTGCTCCAAGACTGCACGCAGCGACAGAACACCCGAGGGAGCCGGGGCAGGGCATAGGCGGTTGGGAGGGCATGGGCGATTGGGAGATTGAGGGCTGCTCGCTCGCGGTCAACTTCCGGTCCGGTGCGCAGGGAGTCGCCCGATGACCACCCCATGCACCACCGGGGTGTGGATCTCGGCTGCTTCAGCCACAGTTCTGCGGTGGGGCCCCGAGGGGGTCACCGTCCGTGAACGAATCGATTCCCTGGTCCCAGGCCGGCACCGCTCGACCGGACGCCCGCCGACGGAAGACCACCCGGCCAGCGAGGGCCACCGAGACGAGCACATGCGGGTCTTCTTCACCCAGGTGACGTCAAACGTGGCTCTCGACGATGACCTTCTGCTCGTCGGCGACGGCGAGGTCGTCGAGCATTTCGGGCATCAGATCCGGGAGCAAGACCGCAGCCGCGGCGCGGTGCGGCGCATCGAGGTTGAAAAGAGCGGCCCAGTGACTGAACCCCAGTTGCTCGCGCGGATTCGCGCTTTCGCCGGTTCACCGGCGAAACGCACCCTGCGGAGCTGAGCACGGAGGACAACACCATGACTCGATCCGCGAATGCCCGCACCCCAAGCCAACGGGCGGGCGACGAGCGGCTGAACGATCAGTTCCACACACTGCTGCGCGAGGCGGCCGAGAAGCGTGAGGGACTGGATCTCATCTACACGACCCGGAACCAGGCCGAGGCCAAGCAAGAATCGGCCGATCTCCTCGCCCTCGCCCGAAGCGGGGTACCAGGGCGTGGAAACCGCACCGCCGAGCATCGCCAGAGCCGCGGAACCGTCGGCCCCTCAAAGGTCCAGCGCCTCGAGCGGCCGCTCGCCCAGCCCTGAGCCGTCGAACTCAGGTTGCGCGGCCCGGCCCGTTGCGCGACCGCCTTCGGGCGCGATACCAGGCCAGGTACTCGAGCAGCTCGTCGCGCTCGTCGTCGGTGAGATCGGCGAACAGCGCCGCACCCACCGTGGTCGCGGCATCCGTCGTCGACTCGCCAGGCACGCGGTAACCACTCAGGCGCATGAGATCCGAATAGGGCACCGCCAGTGCCTCGGCCAACTGGTGCAAGACGAGCGGCGACGGCTTCTTGACGGCGTCGCTCTCGAGCTTGCTCAGGTACGCCGCCGAGATGCCGGCCGCCCGGGACGCGTCGACTGCCGACAGACCTCGCACGTCGCGCGCCCGCCTCAGCACTTCTCCAAACGACGCTGCCATCCGGCCTCCGGTCATACAGTGGCTACGCCCCACCACAGTGTCCGATACTAGCATCTGGCGGCCCCCGCCAGGTCCGATCAGGCCGGAAGGGCCTGACGCATGCGCCGCGCCGAATCTCGACGGCGGGCCCTATACCAGGTGAGGTACTCGAAGAGCTCGTCGCGCTCGTTGTCCGTGAGATCGGCGAAGAGCGCTGCCTTCACCGCGCAGGCGGCAGTCACGTCCGATTCGCCGGGCACGCGGTAGCCGTTCAAGCGCATCAGCTCGGCGTACGGCACGGCAAGCGCTACGCTCAATTGATGGAGGACCTGCGGCGAGGGGCGCTTGACGGCGTCGTTCTCGAGCTTGCTCAGGTAGGCAGCCGAGATGCTAGCGGCCCGGGACGCGTCAACGGCCGACAGCCCGCGAACCTCGCGTGCCTGCCTGATCACGTTCCCGAATGGGGGTGCCAACTTTGCTCCTGTCCTACTGTGGACGGCGACAACTACAGTTGACAATACCACACTGAAGTGCTCTAATGCAACTTCAACAGTGGCCGGAGCGACTCCCGGCGGTGGACCTGGTTTCCCCGCTTCCCCGGATGCATCAGGCGCGAAAAGCGCACGGAGGGTGGGCCGGTTCTATCTGGCCTCTCCGATACAACTCAGAAAGAGACTTGACATGACGACCCTTGAACTTGAATCCGAGCGCGGCTCACCCGACGACCCAGCCGTCGAAGGCAACCTCGAAACGCGTCGGGAGAGCCTCGTCCGGCATGCTTCGGAAACCCTCTCTGGCGCTCGGACGGGTGCCCAGAGCCTCATCGCACGTGTGCTGGGGGCCGTTCAGGCCACGCAGACCAGTGCACAAGCTACGACGAAGGCGCTTCAGAAGCTGCCCGACTTAACTCTTCGATGGCTGGCGGCCAGCTCGGTCGGCCTTGGGGCCGGGTTGTATCTGGCCGGCAAGCGCCGCATCGCATTTGCCGCAGGCGTCGCGCCGGCGCTGATGCTGGGGGCGGCGGTGGTCCTTCGCCCGGTGAAGCCCGTCGCTCCCACGCCAGTGAAGCCGTGACGCCGGTGCCGGACCAGTCGCAAGCCGGGCTCCGCAACGTCCTCCACGATCAGGGCATACCCAACACCCTGCGCGGGGTCGGCCCTATAGGCCCAGCTGTGCGGTCCGGCCGTCCTGCGGCAGCGTTCGCTATTGCCGTGGGAGTGCTTGTCGCCGTGCTCGCCATCGTGATTGTTCGCCTCGTCTGAATTGCCGGGACGTCTTGAGGAGCGAGTGACCGCCCTCGAGGTACTTGGCCGCATACTCGGCCGCGCCCAGTACCTCACCGATGCCTCGGTGCGAACCGAGGTGGCGTTCGGCGTTGCTGCGCCAGCGCGGGCTCGAAATACCCGCAGTCGTCGACGGGGCGGGCACGTAAGACTGTTCTATCGTGCTAACCTACGGCCACCTTGGCGGCCGGTCCTGTGAGGCCGGCGTACCGGTCCAGAGAGGCCGGGGAGGAGTCGATGAGCACCTGCAAGCCAGACCACCGAGCCCGCGAGGCCGGTGGCCTTTTCGTATGAAGCAGCCGCCCTTCCCCCGATCCAGCGCCGTCGTCGATCCCAGGGTCGGCGACTATGGGCCGGCGCTCCTCGCCCTCGAGGACGGCCGGCTCTTTCCGGGCGTCGCCTTCGGGGCGCAGCGAGCCGGCCAGGGCGACCTGGTCGTGAACACCAGCCAGACCGGCTACCAGGAGATCGCCACCGATCCGTCCTACGCCGGCCAGCTCGTCGTCATGACCTACCCCCTGATCGGCAACTACGGCCGCGTCCGATACGACGACCAGTCCGAGCGGCCCTGGCTGCGTGGGCTCATCGTGGCCAACGCCACCGCCGCCGTCCTCGACGACGCCCGACAGCTCGCCACGATGCTGCGCGAGGCCGGGATACCCGCCATCGCAGGCATCGACACCCGCGCTCTGGCCCGACACCTCCGATCCAACGGCTGCCTTCGGGCAGTCGTGACCGCTCCCGGCCAGACCGACCCTGAAGAGGCTCGTGCGCTCGCCCGAGCCGTGCCCCGCTGGGAGGACCAGGACTTCGTGGCTCTCGTCTCGCCGGTGGCGGCGCGCGACGAAGGCGACCCGTCCGAGGGCGGTCCGCTGGTCGCCATCCTCGATTTCGGATTGAAGACGAACATCGTCCGCAGCCTTCGACGCCGTGGGGCACGGGTGCGAGTCCTGCCCCACACCGCGACGGCCGCCGAGGCCCTCGCCCCCGAAATCGACGGCGTCGTCTTCTCGCCGGGGCCCGGCGACCCCGCCCGACTGGGCGGTCCGGTCGCCCTGGGCCGCGCCGCGATTGCCGACGGCCGCCCGCTGCTGGGCATCTGCCTTGGCCACCAGATCATCGGTCGGGCGGCGGGGGCGAGTACACGTCGGCTGCCGTTCGGCCACCACGCCGCCAATCATCCAGTCAAGGACCTCGAGACGGGCCTTGTCCAGGTCACCGCCCAGAACCACGAGGTCACGGTCATCGGCGAAACGCTGCCGGCGGCGAGTGGCTTCGTGGTCAGCCAGATCGACCTCAACGACGGATCGGTCGAGGGGCTGCGCCACAGCACCCTGCCGATCGAGACGGTTCAGTACCACCCCGAAGGCGGCCCGGGTCCGCTGGACGCGCTGGCGGTCTTCGACCGCTTCGTCTCCGCCGCCCGCGCCCGACACGGCGGCTCGGAGCCGGAACCCACCGTCGGGCGAGTCGAGCCGATCCACATGGACACGGCCGAGCTCAAGCGCCGGCTGCAGGGGATGGACCGAGGCTAGAGGCTGCTCCAGATCCGGCCGCCGTCAGTGGTCGCCATCAGGAGAAGGTGACGCCCCCGCCGTGATCAGATCCGCCCGGACTCACCGTTTGCGTCCTGCCGTATTCGTTCCATGGGTGAAGCCGTATGGAGCGCCGGGACCGCGCGACGGTGATCTGAGATGCTTGGCGGGCGGCATGCGGGTCAGCTGACGTCGAGCCCCGGACGGGTGCCGCGGATGAGTGGAGTCAGGAGCAGCACATTTGGAGACCGTGGACGCGATCCGTGATCGACGGAGCATTCGCCAATTCACCGGCAAAGTCGTTCCGAGGTCGGACCTGCAGACCATTGTGGACTGCGGCCGGCTCGCGGCGTCCGGCTCGAACCGGCAGCCGTGGGAATTCGTCGTCGTGACGACTCGGCCCATGCTGGAGAGCCTCGCCATCGCTGGGGCCTGGATTGCGAAGGCCGGGGCGGTCGTGGCGGTCGTAATGGACACGTCGTCGCGCTGGTGGGTGGAGGACGGAGCGGCGGCGATCGAGAACATGCTCCTCGCGAGCGTGGCCCTCGGCTATGGTGCGTGCTGGGTGGAGGGCGATGCCCTGGCCCGTGAAGAAGAGCTTAAGCGCGTGCTCGGAGTGCCGGCATCGAAGCGCCTGATGGCGCTGGTCCCGATCGGCGTCGCCGCGCATGTTCCCGTCGTGGACAAGAAGCCACTCGACGAGGTCCTCCACTGGGAGAAGTACTGAGAGCATGGACCCCTTCCTTCTGGCAGCGATCGAAAAGGCTGAGCTCGGCCTGTCCGAGGGTGGCATCCCAGTGCTGGACGTTAGGCGGCACTAGTGCGAACTTCAGGAGTAATGAGTGTGGCAACTCTTCATTTGATGGTTGGATTGCCTTGTTCAGGAAAGACAACACTTGCAGAGAAGCTTGAGAGTGAGCAATCAGCGCTTCGGCTGACAACCGATGAATGGCATGTGCGCCTCTTTGGTCAAGACGCAGAAGAACCAGAACATGACGCCAGACACACCCTGATCGAGACCATGCTTTGGAACATTGCAAGTAGGGCACTTGCATTGGGAACGAATGTGATTCTCGATTTCGGTTTCTGGGCACGAGAGGAACGCGAAGACTTCCGGTTGCGAGCGAAGCAGCTTGGGGCTAGTAGCGAAGTACACTTTCTGGACGTGCCGGAAGATGAGCTGATACGACGGCTTGCCGCAAGGAATTCGGAGCCTTCGCAGGCAAGTTTCCATATTCCCGAGGACATGATGAAGCCATGGATGGCGTTCTTCCAGAAACCGACACCAGACGAACTCGAGCGCAGAGAATAGAGATAGTCGGAGAGAACCATAACGCCGCCTAACACCGGCTCCAGCGGACGGGCGGGATGCTCCCGCCCAAAGGGATGATGCCCGCGATCTTGATTGTGAAGCCTCACGACCGTTGCCCACCGCCCGCCCGCCGCTGAGCCAATCCGTTAGGCCACTCGGCAAGGGATGGGTCTACTGTCGGGAGCAAACCGCATGGAGAGAAGAATGCTGTGACAGACACGCACACCCCGACGACGTTCAAACTTCAGGAATGGAGCAATGCGCACCCACGCTGGGGAGAGTTTGTGCAGCGCTTGGAGCAGATTGCCCCAGAGCAGTCCCCGTTTGTTCTGGGCGAATACTCCCGCCATCTGCCCTGCTTCCTTTGTGTGGCCTTGCAAGATGAGCAGGTGGTGGGCTTCCTGCGTTTCGGTGTCCAGCCCATTGGCCCTGAAGCCCACTGCCCGCTCTTGGTGCTGAATGGCGTTGCACTCACCGAAGCCAAGATACATGCCTTTGCGGTACAGGATGTGCGGCGCGGTCAGGGCATCGGCAAAGCATTGCAGATGTGGGCTATTGAGCGCGCCAAAGAACTTGACTGTTTTCAAGTTGCGTCTTACAGCAGCTATGGCCGAGAAGCGAATCATCATATCAAACTGACTCTAGGTTTTGGAGCACAACCAGAAGTTCACGAGGGCAATCAACGAGGCGTGTATTTCATTATGCCGCTTCGCGCTAACTCACCGTGATGGGCAGGAACGCGATGTGAGAGCAACTGTCAGTGCAGAGAACGGAATGGATCGTTGAGTGGATGGCCTGTTTGGTGTCAGCAACGACGATCTGTTTCGCTGGTGTGGATTTCAAGGTCAACAACCGGATAGGCTAATAGGTGGCCTAACAATCGCATGCAGCCGACCACTGCGCTTCTCGCTTCGGAGGGCCGGCGTTCAGTGGCAACGTAACGTTGTCTCAACGAGCTTGTAATACGAACGTCGCTTGCGGCGGCTGATGCGGAGCGTGGTTGGAGGATCGCATACACCGCGCGGGGAGGACGACTCGTTGAATCGGGACGAGACTCTGGAAACCTGGAAACGAGAAGAGCAACAGCCGTTTGAAGGATGGGATTTCTCATACCTGGATGGCCGGATGATCCATGAGCAGATTCCCTGGTCCTACTCTTCAAAGGCGGCTGAACTTCTGCGCTGGTCTTCGTCCGTGATTGACCTCGATACCGGCGGGGGCGAACGGCTCATGGACCTGCAGGCAGATTGGCCCAAGATAGTGGTGGCGACGGAACACTACCCGCCGAACTTCAAGTTGGCCACGGAACGCCTGTCGCCACTTGGGGTGCAGGTGCTCGATGTAGTCCTTACAGAAACGGGTCCATTGCCTTTTCCCGATGGCGAGTTCGGCCTCGTCCTGAATCGACATGCCAGCTTCAATGCCGACGAAGTAGCCCGGATACTCGCGGTCGGCGGGGTGTTTCTGACGGAGCAGATCCATGCGCTATGGGCGCATGACCTGCTGGCGGCGTTCGATGCCAGACCCCCGTGGCCGGACGACACACTGGAGGAACACATAGCCCGATTGAAGGCCGCGGGTCTGACCATCGTCAACGCCCAGGACTGGTCTGGGCGACTGTGTTTCACCGATGTCGGCGCGATCGTCTACTACCTGAAGGCCGTTCCTTGGCTCGTGCCGGGCTTCTCCGTAGGAACCCACTCACGGGCCTTGTTGACCCTTCAACGCCGACTCGAAAGCGGTGCCGGTCTGGTCTTTGAGGCGAGGGAGTATCTCGTAGAAGCGCACAAGGGATTGGCG
The DNA here is from genome assembly GCA_003171255.1 of Chloroflexota bacterium. Taxonomy (GTDB): domain Bacteria; phylum Chloroflexota; class Limnocylindria; order Limnocylindrales; family CSP1-4; genus Fen-1039. The sequence continues at coordinate 124,620 of PMYK01000029.1, read as the reverse complement.
GGTTGATGTACCCGTCAAGTCACATCGGCTCCGCCGTGAGATGCGCGTAGGATAATGTCGTCGCTGCTTGCAGCCGTTCTGCCTAGGCTGCGCACCCGAGACCGCGATCGGCAGCAGCTGAACCCGTTGCCGACTTCCGGGCGGACCGGATGCACAGGGCCCGCCTCCATGACCTGTCATTGGCAGGCACTTGAGTGCGGGGTGGACACCTGTATTGCTCCCGAGAGAGTCCTTCGTGCTACTCTTTGGAGAACCCTTGTGCCGGTCCTGTGAGGTCGGCGTACCGGTCCAGAGAGGCCGGGGAGGAGTCGATGGATACCCGCAACCAGAACCACCGCGCCTTGGGGCCGGTGGCTTTTTTGTGTGACTGAGCCGCCGTTGACCGAGCCCGCCACGCGCCTGCCCACAATGCCAATCCCTGCCAACCCGGCCCCTCGCGCCGAGCGGGTCAAGCCCAAGAGCGCGCTGATCATCGGCAGTGGCCCCGTGGTCATCGGGCAGGCGGCCGAGTTCGACTACGCGGGCACACAGGCCTGCCGGGCGCTGCGGGCCGAGGGCGTGCGGACGATCCTGGTCAACTCCAATCCGGCCACGATCATGACCGACGCGGAAGTGGCCGATGCCGTCTACCTCGAGCCGCTCACCGTCGAGGCCATCGAGGCTGTCGTCGCCAAAGAGCGGCCGGAGGGGCTCCTCGCCGGCCTGGGCGGCCAGACCGGGCTCAACCTGGCCGTGGCCCTGGCTAAGGCCGGCGTCCTGGACAAGTACAACGTCCGGCTGATCGGCACGCCGCTCGAGGCGATCGAGATGGCCGAGGACCGCGAGCTGTTCCGCGACCTCCTCGACCGAATCGGCCAGCCGTATGCGCCCAGCCACATCGTCGAAGGCGAGACGGACGAGGAGCGCGACGCCGCCGCCCACGCGGCACTCGCGAAGATCGGCCTGCCGGCGATCATCCGGCCGGCTTTCACGATGGGCGGAACCGGTGGCGGCATCGTCGAGACCGAGGCGGCCTACTGGGAGCGGACGCGCACGGGCCTGCGACTCAGCCCCATCCACCAGGTCATGATCGAGCGCTGTCTGGTCGGCTGGCAGGAGATCGAATACGAGGTCATGCGCGACGCGGACGACACCTGCATCGCCGTCTGCTCGATGGAGAATGTCGACCCGCTGGGCGTCCATACTGGCGACTCGATCGTGGTCGCGCCGGTCCAGACTCTGCCGGACCCGGTCCACCAGCGTCTCCGTTCCGCGGCCCTGGCGATCATCCGAGCGCTGGGGGTGGAGGGCGGCTGCAACGTCCAGTTCGCGCTCTCGCCGGACTACACCGATTACGCGGTCATCGAGGTCAACCCGCGCGTCAGCCGATCCTCCGCGCTGGCGAGCAAGGCGACGGGCTATCCGATCGCGCGCGTCGCGGCCCAGATCGCGGCCGGTCGGCGGCTGGCGGAGATCCCAAACGTCGTGACCGGGACCACGGTCGCGGCCTTCGAGCCGGCGCTGGACTACGTGGTGGTCAAGCTGCCGCGCTTCCCGTTCGACAAGTTCCCCACGGCCGACCGAACGCTCGGCAGCCAGATGAAGGCGACCGGCGAGGTCATGGCGATCGACCGAACCTTTGGGTCGGCGCTGAACAAGGCGCTGCGGGCGCTCGAACAGGCGGGCGCCGGCTTCCTGGCCGAGAACGCCGCCTGGACGGCCACGCTCGACTACCTGATCGAGCCGGCGCCGTCGGAGCCGGAGTTCGTGGCTATCGACTCCGGTGGGCTGCTGTGCGAGGCCAAGCGCCACGCCGAACGCGCCGCGTACCCGATCGTGCTGAAGCGGTTCCTCGCTCCATCCGACTCGCGGCTGTGGCGGATCCTGGCCCTGCTGCGCCGGGGCATGCCGGCCGAGACGATCCGCGGCGCCACGGGGATCTCGGCGTGGTTCCTGTGGGAGTTCGAGCGGATGATCGCGCTGGAGCGCGAGGTCCGGAGGATGGGGCCGCGGATCGCGGAGCCACGGGACGATGAAGCGGCCACTCTCCTGGCGACCGTGAAGCGGGCCGGTTTCGGGGATCGCGAGCTGGCGCAGATGGCGGGGGTCGAGGGCGAGGCGATCCGCCTGGCACGGATGGACCTGGGCCTGGTGCCCGGTTACGCGATGGTGGACACGTGCGCCGCGGAGTTCGCCGCCGAGACGCCGTACTTCTACGCCACGTACGCGGCCTCGGGCTCCGAGCCGGAACTGCCCCCGGTCGAGCGGCCCGCGGCGCTGGTCATCGGCTCGGGGCCGGTGCGGATCGGGCAGGGNNGAGTTCGACTACTGCGCGGTCCACGCCGCCGCCGAGCTGCGCGAACGCGGCTGGCAGGCGGTCATGATCAACTCCAACCCGGAGACCGTCTCGACCGACTTCGACGCGTCGTCGCGGCTGTACTTCGAGCCGCTGGACCCCGAGTCGGTGCGGAGCGTCGTCGAGGCCGAGTCGCCCAATGGGCGGCCGCTGATGGGAGCGTTCGTCCAGTTCGGCGGCCAGACACCGCTCAACCTGGCCGAGCATCTGGCCGCGGCCGGCATCCCGCTGCTCGGCGCAAACCTCGAGACCATCGACCAGGCCGAGGACCGCATCCGTTTCGCGAACCTGGTCGAGTCGGTCGGCATCCCGCAGCCCGAAGGCGGCATGGCCCGATCGATCGAAGAGGCGCTGGTGCTGGCCGAGCGGATCGGCTATCCGGTCATCGTTCGGCCGTCGTTCGTCATCGGCGGCCTGGCCATCGACTTCAGCTACTCGCCGTCGGACCTCGTGAACCAGCTGGCGCGCGCGACCGTCGTGGACCCGGATCGACCGGTCCGGATCGACCGCTATCTCGAAGGCGTCGAGGTGGACGTTGACGCCATCGCCGACGGCGAGACTGTCCTCATCCCGGGTCTGCTCGAGCATATCGAACGCGCCGGCGTCCACTCGGGCGACTCGGTCGGCATGTTCCCGCCGCAGACGGTTTCGGTGTCGGACCAGGAGCTGATCGTGGCCGCGATGGACCGGATCGTGCGCGCGCTCGACGTCCACGGCCTCGTGAACGCGCAGTTCATCGTCCGCGACGACGGCGTGTATCTCATAGAAGTGAATCCGCGGGCCAGCCGCACCGTGCCGTTCATGAGCAAGGTGACGGGCGTTCCGATGGTGAAGCTGGCAGTCCGGATCGCGCTCGGAGAGACGCTGCGGGAGATGGGGTGGGGGAACGGGCTGCTGGCGCCGCCGCCTCTGGTCGCGGTCAAGGCGCCGGCCTTCTCCACGGCCAAGCTGCGCGGCGTGGACCCGAGCGTCGGCCCGGGAATGCAGTCGACGGGCGAGGTCATCGGCATTCACACCGATCCTCGAGTGGCTCTGGCCAAGGCCATGCAGGGCGCAGCGCTGATCCCGCCGCGACCCGGCGCGGACGGCGCGCTGGCCCTGATCTCCGTCGCCGACCGCGACCATCACGTCCTGCCGCGAGTGGCCCACGCCCTGGCCCGTGCTGGATATCGGTTCGCTGCAACATCGGGCACGGCCGCGGAGCTGGCCAAGCTTGGCTACGACGCGCAGGTCGTCGCCAAGGTGGGGGAGCGGGCCGTGGACGGGCGCGTGCCGATCCTCGATCTCATCGCCGGCGGCACGGTCCGGCTCGTCGTGAATACGCCGGCCCCGAAGTCGGGCCCGGTCCGCGACGCCGCCGAGATCCGGCTGGCGGCCACAGCCGAAGGCATCCTGTGCCTCACCGCCATCGAGACCGCCGTGGCCGCGGCCGAGGCGCTCGATCCGGACCTGCGAGGGCGACTGGCGGAGGTCCGCTCCCTCGGCGAGTGGGTCCCCGAGCCGGGGACGCCCCGAAGCGCTGTCCCGTGGCGCTGAGGTTCAAGCTCCTCGGCGTCCCGATCGCGATTGGGGCAGATTTCGCGATCATCATGGTTGTGCTGGGCACGTTCTGGCGCACGCCCGAGCAGCTTCCCGAGTGGCTGGCGGTTGTCACAGGTTCCGTGCTCTTGCACGAGCTGGGGCACGCGGCCGTCTTCGACTTCTTCGGGGTGAAGCCGTCGATACGTCTCTACGGCGGCGGCGGAATGACCACGGGTCTGCGAGTCCCTCCCCGCCAGCACATCCTGGTAGCGGCCGCGGGTCCGGCCATGGGACTGGCAGTCGGCGGGATGGTAGCCGTCGCAACCCTGGCCGCTCCGCGCCTCGCGGCGGAACCGATCGTCCAGGATCTGCTGTGGGTCAACCTCGGGTGGAGCCTCATCAACCTGCTGCCGTTCCCCGGCGTCGATGGCGGAGCGATCCTGAGCGAGATCACCTCGATCGTCCTCGGACGCCCGGCCGAGCAAGCCGGCCGAGCCGTCGGTCTGGTCGTTGTCGGTGCCGTCTTCGTCGGCCTGGTCCTGGCCGGGCTGTACGACTGGGCCTTCATCATCGGCTTCGTGGCCGTGTTCAGCACGATCCGGATGGGTGCGCTCTCTGATGTGATGGTGGGCAAGAGCACGGCCAACTCGCCGGCCAACTTGATCGTCGAGGGTCGCTACCAGGAGGCGTTCAACGCCGCGCGGCTGGCCATGGCCGACAGGCCGTCTGACCTCGGTCCGATCGTCCTCGCCGCCGACGCGTTGCGGCTCATGACCCGCTACGCCGACGCCGAGTGGGGCTACAACCAGGCGCTCCTTCGCGATCCCGGATCGGGCCATATCCTGCGCGGACGCCATCTCGTGAGGCTGGCGATGGGACGAGACGCGGAGGCAGCCGCAGATCTGCAGGCGCTCCTGGCGCTCCCTCGCGACACGAACGCGATCTTCCAGGCGAGCGCTCTGGCGGCAGTCGATCGACCGGCCGATAGCCGCCGGCTGGTTCTGGAGGCTCTCGGATCGGCGCAAAGTCTGCCGGTCCAGCGCGCACTGATGAACCTCGACGCTGTGTATCTCTACCTGCTCGGCCAGGAGCAGGAGGCTCTCGGCCGGGTCGATGCGCTCCTCCACTCTCAACCTGGCGACCCCGCCGTGCACGAATTGCGAGCCCTGATCCTGTGCGATCTCGGCCGCTTTGACGAGGCACTTGGCGAGGCGCGTCGGGCTCTCGCCGGGGCACCGAAGCATCCCGAGTTCCACCAGACGCTTGGCCTGACCGAGCGAATGGCCGGCAACGCGGCCGCCGCCCTGCCGCATCTGGTGGAGTCGGCCGTGGCCCGCCCGAACGGCGCCCGACCACGAGGCGAGCTGATCATTTGCTACGCGCAACTCGGTCGGGTCTCGGAGGCGAACGCCGCGCTCGAGACCCTGCCGGGCTGGGCGGCGCGGGACCCGTTCGTGGCCTATTCGCGGGCGGCGCTGGCGATTTCGGGCGGCGCCGTCGCAGCCGCCGTGGGGCTCCTGAAGCAGGCCGCCACCTCCAGGCCGGAGTTGGGCGTTCGGGCCGGGGTCGATCCTGTGTTCCGAGTCCTGGTGGCGGATCCGGCGCGCCGGGCCGCACTCGCCGCCGTCTCCGGGACCGGAACCTGATCGACGCGGGACGCAGCGGGCCGCTGCTTCGTCAATTAGAGCATGGTGGAGTTGGTGGACGTCGACAGAGGGACTGACCAGATGCTCGAGCGAGTAAGGGACGCTCGCGCGGTCGATACCCTGGGCGAGACATTCGAGGCGCTTTACCGGCAGCGCTATCGGGACGTGTACCGGTACGCGCTGCTGATGCTGCGCCGCCCCGAAGACGCCGAGGACGTGACGGGCGAGGCGTTCCATCGCGCCTACGCCGCGTGGTGCTCGGGCCACGGCCCAACCGGGCAGGCGCTGCCGTGGCTGCTGCTCATCACCCGCCGCCTCGTGATCGACAAGGTTCGCCGCCGGCGGCTGATCGCATGGCTGCCACTGGCTGGATTGAGCCCGGCGCACGAGCCGTCGGACGCCGCCGATACCGGTCGAACGGAGTTCTGGCTCTGGTTCGACCGCTTCGCGCGGGAGCTGCCCGATCGGCAACGCGAGGTCCTGATCCTGCGCTACCAGCGCGATCTCGATGATGAATCGATCGCCGAAATCCTGGGGCTCTCGGCCTCGGGCGTGCGGTCACTCGTGGCGCGGGCCTGCAAGACGCTGCGCCGAAACCCGGAGATCTGGCGATGAAAGAGAACGAGTTGAACGTCCACGCGGCGTCCGACGCCGAAATCCTGGAGGGGGTTCGCAAGCACATGTCCAACATCGAACCATTGGTCCCGCCGCCGCCCACGGGCGACTGGAGTCAGGCCGTTACCGCCGAACGGTCCCGGCGCACCGTTATCCGCTCCCGGATCGGCTTCGCCGGGCTGGCGCCGCTGGTCCTGGTAGTGGCCGTCGTGACTGTGGCCGTGGGCTTCGGTCTGGGTTTGAGAGGGTCGCCCGGCGTCTCCGGCGGAGGTCCCTACCCCGCGGGTTCGACCGTGAGCATCACCTACCGCCTGGTGCCTCCGGGTGGCGGCAGCCCGTCGGCTGCAGAGCTGAACGGCACCGTGACGGTCCTCGAGGCCAGGCTCAGTGCCATATTCCAGGTTGCCCGGGTCGTGGATTCGGGCGGCTCACCCCTGCCAGCGAACGATGCCTCTGGGCCGGTGGGCTATTCGGTGACGGCCCAGCCGCCCGACCGGGTCGTGGTCACTTACCAGGCCGACTATCGGATCGTGGCAGGAACGGTTACGTGGGACGCCGACACGATCCGTGCCTCTCTTGGCCTGACCGGCCAGGTCGAGTTCGTCGATCTGCCCGCCGGCATCTATGGCACGGCAGGAGCGCCGGGATCGAAGTCGATTCCACAGAAAGGCGACACTCTCGACGACGCCCTGCCCGCTCTCTTGACGGGCAGCGATGTGGACACGACGGGTCTCGGGTGGGGTTGGGGTTCCAACGACGTTGTGGCGGCCCAAGTCCCGTTCAAGGGCGCCGCGGCCGCCACGCTGGCCGCTTACTCCACAGCCAACAGGGGCCACTACCTCGCGGTGACCGTAGATGGAGTGGTGCGCACAACCGTATTGATGACGGGCTCAATCGAGAACGGTCTTCTCCAGTTGTCAACTGGCCTCACGCGGGCGGATGCGGAATCGCTGGACTGGCTCCTCGCGCACGGGACGCTGCCGGTGCCACTCTCGGAAGTCGACTTCGCGCTGGTCACGCCCCGTCCGCAGGGCGTCGGGCAAGTGGCCGACCCTGGGGCCCCCGATGTGCTGACCCCTTCATCGATTCCGACCAACGGCCGGACGCTCGGGAACGCCAACGCCCCGCACACGATCGACGTCTACGAAGACTTCCAGTGCCCGTTATGCAAGAACTTCACCACTGACATCCAGCCGGTGGTCGTGGCGAACTACGTCGCGACCGGCAAAGCCAAGCTCGTATTCCACGACTTCCTGGTCATCGACCAGAACATCGGCGGCACCGAATCGCTCGACGCGGCCAACGCCGCCACGTGCGCGGCCGACCAGGGCAAGTTCTGGCCCTATCACGATTGGCTCTTCGCCAACCAGCACACCGAGGGCTCCGGAGCGTTCAGCAAGGATCGACTGAAGGCCATCGCGGCGGCGGCAGGCATCCCGGACCTGACCGCATTCAACTCCTGTGTCGACAATGGCAGCCACAACGCCGAGATCACTGCGGAACAGTCGCAGATGCCGTTGGACGTGCTGGGAGTGCCGGCAATCACCATCGACGGCGGCGCGGTGCTCAACAGCTACGACTACGCGACCATCTCCGCTGCTCTGAACCAAGTCCTCGGCCCCTTGCAGAGCGACACGTCGACCGTTGCCGCGCCGACGATGCTGGTGCCCCAACCGGAGTCGTCTGCCGCGTCGTCTCCAACGGCAACCGCCACTCCCTGATCCACGCAGGCGGGCGGCATTGAGGCGGGCCGCTCGCCCGTGGGGTCAGGCCCTGACTCGGTCAGGCGTGGTCCAGCAGAGCGGGTGCCTCGGTCGCGACAGGCAGGACCATCGGCTCCACGTCGGCTGACTCCGCCGCGGCAGCTCGATCGCTGTCCCGGAACCATGTCCAGAGCAGCGACGTCGCGATCGTATACAGGACGATGATCGTGATGAAGTCCACCGCGTAGCCGGCCGTGAAGCCGAGCGTGGCCTGGAGCAGGCTGTAGTAGGGCATCGCGAACATCCAGCCCAGCGACCACAGCATCGTCATTCCGGCGGCGAGCGTGGCGCGTTCGGCGGGCGAGACCCGCGCCATCGCGAAGGCATCAAAGATGGGGCTGCCCGCATTCATCAACGAGTTGCGCACGGTCAGGGCCACCACGACCGTCCACAGCACCGGCGAGAATCCGAGCACCAACAGGAACGGAATGCTGGCCCCCTGAACGAGTACGATCGAGCCGATCCGGCCTAACCGGCTGGCCAGTGCGGGCTGCGCCAGGATGGCGAAGGCAGTACCCAGGCTGGTCACGGCAAATATGAGATTCACGACCGGCAGGTCGAGGTTGAACTTCGTCTGCATGAAGACGTTGAGGAACGGAATGAGCTGACCCGCCCCGAGCGAGGTCAGGAAGCCCGGCAGCAGGAGCCGAAAGAAGAGGCGCCGGTCGAGGATCACCAGGCCGAATCGGCTCCGGGCGGGATGTCGCACGCGGTCGACGGCCGGTCGGTCGTTGGTCAGCAGGTAGACGGTTCCGAGCGCAACCACGCCCAGCACGGCAACGCCCGCCAGGAGTATCTGGTACGGGGCGGCCTCGGACGTGAGTCCCAACTGGCCCGCGAGGGCGGTCGCCACCTGGGCGCCGACCACGGCCGAGATAAGTGAGGTCAGGAAGCCGAAGGCCGACCAGACGGAGAAGTACGTATTCCGCTGCTCCGGCAGGGTGTGCTCTGCGATGAACGGTATTTGCACCACCGACACGATCTGCGAGCCCGCGCCATAGGCCATCACGCCCACGACCAGCAGGGCCCGATTTCCCGGCAGAAACGCGAACAGCGCAGCCGCCACCAGAGCCATGCCGGCGGCCATGACCGAACGCCGCCCGTATCTGTCCGAGAGCGCGCTCGCCGGAAGCGCAACCACGACGCCTGCCAGCATCGACAGCGCCAGCATCCAGCCGAGCGTCGAGTTGTCGACCCCGATCGACTTGAGGTAGAGGTTGAAGTCGATCCAGTACAGGCTTACGGCCGCGCCGTAGACGATCGTGGTCAGAAGGAAGAGTCGTGCGTCGCGGCCGAATCCCGTAAAGCTGTGCACGTACCGGGCCAGCGACCCGGTCACGCGGCCCCCCGCGGCAGACCGCTAGGAGCGTTATGCGCAGTCGGGGCAGGGGTCGTTGCACGCGGTGCGGGTCGCGGTTGTCGCATTTCAGACAATCGCGCGCCGCTTGGGTGGGGCGGTAGGGGAGGGAGGCGCCCACTCGGCATTCATCCGGCCCACCATGATGAGTAGCCGGCCGACCTGAATGCGGACGCCGTCGAAGCGGGGCGGCTCGTCTTCTTCCGGGCACGGCTTCGCAAGACACGCCGCTGAGGCCTCAATGCGAAGCTGCGCGATTCTCTCGTTGGCAATCCCGAGCCGTAGTTCTGGGTCGTCACGCCACATCTCGGCGTCCTCCCGGTGCTGCGAAGTGATGATGCGGAACAGGCGATGGGTTCATCGGTCAGTGCGCCAGGTAAGCGCTCAGTTCAGGGCCGGCCTCGTCGGCACGGTCGCGGCGAAGGGTGTAGTAGGTCAGGTTGCCCTGCTTCGAAACGGTCACTAGCCCTGCGCTGCGAAGCTGGGCCATGTGATGGCTGACGGTCGGCTTGCTGAGCCCCAGCTCGTTGGCAAGCTCGGTCAGGTACCGTTCGCGCTCGGCCAGGAGCCGCAGTATTCGCAAGCGACTGTCGTCGCCAAGGGCGCGGTACAGGCGCACCGTCGCGGCCGGGGGATCGAGTCGGTCCGCGGCGCCGAGGGCCGAATCCGCGATGGGATAGCAGATGAGCTGCACGTCGCCGACTTTGGTCAGCGAGTTGTACGGACGGCCGAAGTAGCTGGGGGCCATGACGATGCGGCGGATGCGCGGCTCAGGTACGAGACGGATGCCGTTGGTGGTCCGCTCCACGAAGCCGATCGGATCGCGGGCAATGTCGTCCTGGCCGCGGGCCGCAACGTCCTGGTCGAGCATGCGGCCGATGCGGGCTTCGACCACCTCATAGCGGGGCAGCCAGAAATGAACCACCGACCTGGCAAGGGGCGCAAGCTCGGCCGCCGGCCTGGTCAGGACCGGGTGGCCTTTATACGAGTCGAGTCTGGCCTCGAGCTCGCCGTAGGCATCGGCATCGCCGTCGATTGCGCGGCGGGTGAGCACGCCCAGATCGGGATCCTCGAGGAGCTCGCCGACCATCGTTTCAAGCAGCTGGGCATCCGCCATGGCATCGATGGCATCGACGACATCCCGAGCCGTCCGAATCTCCGGACGCTCCACAAGCATTCGGCCGAGTTCAGCCACGAAACCCGTGCACGTTCGAACGAACGTCTCGGACCCAATCTGGGTCGCGAGGGCAGCGCGCGATTCCTCGAGCCAGCGTCGGTCCTCGGGCAGGAGGTCTGCGAGCTCGCCGCATTCGAGGCAGGCGCTCGTCAGGAAGTCGTAAGAGGTTCGTGGATCCATGTCCACGGCCGGCAGCTGCGCAGTCGTCAGGCCTGGACGGACAAGTCCGCCAGGTCTAATCGGGGCGCTGATTGGGTTACGCAGGGTGGCCATTGGTATCTTGCTCTAACATCTGTTAGATGGAAGCCTAACACGTCGAGCGTCGGGGGAGTCACGGAAGGCGTTGCTTCTGAGACATGGGGCCCTGGCCCGTACAATGCCAGAACCCGCGTGACCGTCGCGAAGAAAGCGGCGCGCCCATGGAGGAGCTGGATCGAATGACCGCCCCAAGCGTCAGGTTCACCGACGAGCGACTGGCCAACGGCCTTCGCCTGATCATCTCGGAAGACCACCTGGCGCCCGTCGTGGCGGTGTGCATCTGGTACAACGTCGGCTCCAAGCACGAGGTGCCGGGCAAGACCGGCTTCGCCCATCTCTTCGAGCACGTCATGTTCCAGGGGTCGGGCCACGTCGCCAAGACCGAGCACATGGCCCTCGTCCAGGCCGCCGGCGGCACCCTCAACGGCACGACCTTCTTCGACCGAACCAACTACTTCGAGACAGTCCCGAGCCACCAGCTCGAGCTTGCGCTGTGGCTCGAGGCGGACCGAATGGCCACGCTCCTCGATGCCCTCAACCAGGAGAACCTGGACAACCAGCGCGACGTCGTCAAGAACGAGAAGCGTTCCTCGTACGACAACCGACCCTACGGGACGTGGTTCCACAAACTGGGTGAGCATCTGTTCCCGCCGGACCACCCCTACCACCACCCCACGATCGGGTCCATGGAGGACCTCGACGCCGCGTCACTCGAGGACGTGGCCGCCTTCTTCCGAACCTACTACGCGCCGAACAACGCGGTCCTCTCGATCGTCGGCGACGTCGAGCCGGCCCAGGCCCGGTCATGGGTCGAGCGCTACTTCGGCGAGATCCCGGCCAACCCGGCAATCCCGGTGCTCGGCGACATGAGCCTGCCTCCCATCATTGGCGCAGAGTCGCGTGAAGTCGTCGAGGATCGAGTGCCGCTGCCGCGCCTCTTCTTCGGCTTTAGGGCGCCGGTGCTGGGCGATCTACGGTACGACGCGCTGGAGGTGGCGGCCCAGATTCTCGCCGGTGGCAAGGGCAGCCGTCTGTATCGGCGGCTCGTGCGAGAGGAGCGTATTGCCCAGGACGTGGCGTTCTTCACCTTGGGCCTGACAGGTGGGGCGTCATTGGTGGCAGGCCATGCGACTGCGCGCCCGGGCGCCGATCTGGCCGCCCTCGAGCGAGGCTTCGAGGAGGAGCTCGAGCGTATCGGCCGCGAGCCCGTGACCGATGACGAGCTCTCACGCGCTAGGGCTCTGATCGAGACCTACGAGATGGAATCCCTCCAGCGGGTCGACGAGCGGGCGGATCGGCTGTCCATGTACGCCACCCTTCTCGACGACCCCGACATGGTCAACCGCCAGCTCGGCCGGTATCTCGCGGTTAGCGCGGCGGATATCCAGAGGGCGGCGGCGGAGGTGCTCCGGCCGGACAACCGGGTCGTGCTGACGTATCTCCCGTTGACTGAGACCGCGACCGGTACGACCGACGAGGAGACGGCCGCATGACGCTCGAGCAGATCCTCTCGGCGCGTCCGTCGCCAGGGCGGCCGCGAACCTACGAGTTCCCGCAGTTCGAGCGGACGGTCCTGCCCTCCGGTCTGCAGGTTCTGGCTGTGAATCTGCCGGGCCGGCCAATCGTGGCGGCGAACCTGGTCGTGCGGCGTGGAGCCAGCGACGAGCCCGCCGAGATCGCGGGAGCCACTGTCCTGGCCGCGCGGGCAATGACCGAAGGTACTCAGCACTATCCCGGAGTCGAACTGATCGAGGCCGGGGAGCGGTTGGGCGCGACTCTCCACGTCGACGCCGGCTGGGATGCCTTCACCGTGTCTGTCGACGTTGCCGCGAGCCGTCTCCGCGCGGCGTTGGAGCTGCTCGCCGAGTTGGCGGAGCGGCCCACGTTCCCCGGATCTGATGTCGCGCGTCTGCGCGACGAGCGGCTGAACGATTTGCTGCAAGTCAAGGCCGACCCGCGGCGGCGCGTCGATCGAGCCTTCACCGCCGCTCTCTACACCGCCGACTCGCCCTACGCCAGGCCCGCGGCGGGTGACGAGGACACTGTTCCGCGGCTGACGCCCGACGTTCTGCGCGGGGTTCACCGGACGGTGCTCGATCCGCACCGAACTGCCGTCATCGTCGGCGGCGACTTGAGCGGGCTCAACGTGCCGCGTCTGGTCGGGGCTGCGCTCGGGTCGTTTGGAGCGGTGGAGTCGTCCGCCGGCGTCGAGGCCGACGCGGGCACCAGGCCGCCCAGGGCCGCCTCGGCGGTGGACCGCCCGATAGTCCGCTTCTACCACCGACCCGGCTCCGTCCAGACCGAACTGCGGATCGGCCACGTCGGGCTGGCCCGTCGAGTGCCCGACTTCCACGCGGTCCAGGTCATGGCGGCGATCCTGGGGGGCCTGTTCAACTCGCGACTCCAGATGAACCTGCGCGAGGACAAGGGCTATACGTACGGCATCGGCGCGGGCTTTGACATGCGCCGCGGCCCGGGCCCGTTCTCGGTGCGGACGGCTGTTCAGACGGCGGCGACCGTCGCATCGATCTCCGAGTCGCTGGCCGAGTTGCGTCGCATGCGCGAGACGGAGGTGACAGCCGCCGAGCTTGCTGCCGCCCGCGACTACCTCGTCGGCGTCTTCCCGTTGCGCTTCGAGACTCCCGGGGCGGTTGTTGCGGCCCTGACCGGCGTCTTCGTCCACGACCTGCCCGATGACGAGCTGACCCGCTACCGCCGAGAGGTCGAGGGAGTCAGCGTCGCCGCGGTTCAGAAGGCCGCGCAGGATCACATACACCCCGATCGACTGGCGATCGTTGCCGTCGGCGACGCCGATGCGGTCGCAGCCGACCTGGAGTCTGCCGGCTTCGGCGAGCTTGAAGTGATCACCGAGGAGATGCCGGCCGATGCGGAGGCAGGCGAGACCCAGGAGGAGGCCGAGTGATCGTCGTGGTTGGGCTGCCCGCCTATGCCGATTCGCCGGACGGCGAGAAGTGCGCCGCCGGATTGGCCGTCGAGGTCGCCGCCTCGGCCAGGCGCCGTGGCGCCCAGGTCGAGCTTGTGGGGAAGATCGGCAACGATGGGGCAGGGGATGCCGTGGTGGTGGCGCTCGGGCGCATGGGGATCGGCCATGCGGCGCTGCTCCGCGACCCCGCCCGACCCACGCCCGTGCTGGCGGTTGATGCCGCCGACGATGCCGCGGAAGTGGACGCAGATAGTCCGACGGCACGGCTGCTCCCCGAAGACGCCGATGCTCGGCCGGCGCTCGAGGCCGCCGATCTGGACCTGGCCCTTAGCTTCCTGCCTGAGGCTGGAGTGGTGGTGCTGGCCGATCCAATCTCCGACTCCGCGATCGCGGCGGGGATCGAAGGCGCTGCCTTTGCCGGCGCCCGATTGATCGTTCTGGTGCCGGCCGGGTCGGCGCCGCCGGCGGTTCCAGTCGACGCGACGGTGCTCGAGGCTCCGGTCGATGACGACGGCTCGTTCGGGCGGATGGTCGGTGTGTTCGCCGGCGCCCTCGACGCGGGGCTCGATCCGGCGGCCGCCTTCAACGAAGCCGTATCGGCATCCGGTTGGGAGCCCACTCCAGACTAGTCTCGCCGCGGGTGAGGGGCGTGGTCCGCGGGCGCAGGCGGGGCCGCAGCTGCGGGTGCTGCTAGGCAGCGCCCGCTTCCTGTAGAGTGCCAGGCTATGGATCGAGCAACGAACGGTCTTCGAATCGACAGCGCCGCCGGCCTGCCGCCCGGCTTCGACCCGACCGCCCAGACACCGCTGGATCGAACCACGGCCATCGCCGCAATCTCGCAGGCGGACGACTTGATGGAGCAGAGCGAGCCGGACCGGGCGCTGCCGCTCTACTCGCGGGCCACGGCGGTAGGCGATCGTGACGTCTCGGCCGCCGGATACTTCGGACTCGGCAACGCCCTGTACCGACTCGATCGCGAGACCGAGGCACGCGAAGCCTGGGAGCGGGCGACGAGCCTGGGTGAGACGCCCGCGGCGTACCGGGCCTGGCGTCAGGTGGCCGCTGGGCGCGTTCGCGAGGGCGACCTACGAGGCGCCGTCGCCGCCTATCGAGAGTGCGAGAAGCGCGCCCCCAGGCAGGACCGTGCTGAGATCGCCTCGCGGCTCGGCTGGTTAAACAAGGAGACCGGCAACTCCGGGGCGGCCAACCGTTACTTCGCCCGAAGCCGCGGCGACAAGCTGCCGCCATTCATGACCTACCTGATCATCGCGGTGACCGTGGTGACGTCGCTCTCGGCCATGTCGGGCGCGCTGACGCCGAATGGATTTCACATTCCGGGGTCGCTGGAATGGCAGCTGGCCAGCAATCCGCTCCTAATCGCCCACGGCGACTACTACCGGCTCCTGTCGGTCACCCTGGTCCACGATCCGAGCGACATCCTGCATCTGCTGTTCAACATGTACGCCCTCTGGTACGCCGGGCAGCTGGTCGAGCGGATGTATGGCTCGTGGTTGATGCTTGGCCTTTACGCGGCTTGCGGCGTCGCCGCGAGCGCGGTGAGCTACGCCTTCGGGCCGGGCAGCTGGAGCGTAGGGGCGTCGGGGGCGATCTTCGGCCTGTTTGGGATCGTTCTGGTCGCCACGCGCTTCCATCACGCCATCCTCGATGCCCAATCGAGAAGCGTGGCTTCGATGGTCGGGATCCTGATCGTCCTGAACCTGGTGATCGGCTTCTCCGGCTTCATGAACGTCGACAACTACGCCCATGTCGGTGGATTGCTGGCCGGCTTGTGGTTGGCCTTGGTTCTGCCACCCGGCCAGGTCCAGACGATGGCATCGGTCTGGCAAGCCCCGCGCGGCGTCACCTCGCCGGCTCGGGCCGCCGTCCTGCGCGTCGTCGGCGTCGTGGCCCTGATTGTGGTCGTGGGAGGGATCGTTGCCTACGGTACGAGCGAGTGGCAGGCGGACCCGAGCTACCGCTACAACTTCCCGCAGGGCATGGCCCCTGTGCCGCACGCGATTGCGGCGGCACTGCCCCCAGCTTCGCCGGTGCGACTCGCTATGGTCCGCTGAGCTAGCTCAGGACAGGTCTTCGCGCCAGCCGAATCGGTCGAGCACTCGATACATGTTCCGGCGGTTGAGCCTGGACCGATCGGGCGGCCACGAGACGTCATCGCGCTCCAGCGCGAGGTCGACCCGAACGGCCCGTCGCGGCGCGGGAAACTCCACCGCCGACTCTTCCGTGGCCGGCGCGACCGAGTCGTCGAAATCGCTGCCCGCCGCCGGCTCGACCGGCTCGACGTACTCGGCGCCTTCAGGTTCGGCGCCGGCCCGAAGACGCAGCGTCCACCACACGTCGAGCCACGACTGGGTGACGAAGTGTTCGTCCAGTGGCCCCAGGTCGCGGTAGTCGGAGCGACGGAAGGCGAGCCACCCGGCCTCGAGAGCCGTAGCGTCGGCCGTGGCGCCGGCCGTGGCGCCGGCCGTGGCGCCGGCTTCCAGCCGGACCAGCGCGTTCGGCCGCAGTGGCCCTGGCTCGACCGAAATGAGCCCGAATCCACCCGCGGCCGCGACCGCAGGATCGGCCAGCGCGGCCGCCAGCGGGCCCAGGGCATCGCCTGTGGGCCAGGCCGTGGTGTCGGCGATCAGCACCAACTCGCCGGTGGAGCGGTGCAGGCCGATGTTGAGGGCCGCCGCATATCCAAGTCGAGTCGAGGTGCGCAGTAGCTCCGGCGCCCGGCCGCCGATCGGCGCGCGATCCGGCGCCTGGGGTCCAAGCGCCGTGACCTGGGAGTCGCTCGGATCGTTGGCCACGACCACGACCTGCGTTCCGGCCGGGGCATGGTTGCGCAACGCCTCCAGAAGCCGCGACACGCGCTCGGGCTGCTCCGAGGCGACCATGACGACGGTCCAGGCGGCGGCAACGGGTGAATTCAGGAGTGAAGGCACGGCCGCTGCCGAGCCATAGCGAAGCTCTCCCTCCACGTCCACGCTTGACGGAGCGGCCGGACTGACGCTGGTATGGCTGCCACGGTCCACGAGTCGCCAGCCCGCGGCCTCGATCTGGACCTTGAGGGCGTCGGCTCGGGGCCAGTCGCGACGGGCCCGAGCTTCGGTCCGCTCGCGGACAAGGTGGGTTATCTCGGCCGGAGGGCCGGCCGGGGGAGTCAAGTCGTTCACACAACCAAGGATACCGGTGTGACGCCGTCTACCGTCGAAGGGCTATGGCGTCGCGGCGAAACCGTCCACCGACTCGCCGGCCGACTCGCACTTCGTCGCCAGGACCTAGTTCCTGGCCGGCTCGTTGGCGGGAGTGGGGCCGGCCGGCGGCATCACCGGCACGATCGGCATCAGGACCGTGACGCGGGCGCCGTGCGGGGCGACGTTCTCGGCCCAGGCGTCGCCGCCATGGGCTCGGGCCATCTCTCGGACGATCGCGAGGCCCAGCCCGGAGCCGCTGCCGGTGCGTGACGGATCGGCTCGGAAGAACCGTTCGAAGACCTTCTCTGCAGTCCCCGGCGGGAATCCCGGCCCGTCGTCGGTGATGCTCATCGATATACCTGGCGCCCGGCCCGGGAGGGTCAACGTCGCCCCGCGTAGCCAGACGTGGCCGCCCTTGGGCAGCACCGAGAGAGCGTTGTCGACAAGGTTCTGCAGAATCCGCTCCACCGCCAGTCGATCGCCGGTGAAGGTCAGCGCAGGCTCGCCGGGCGAGGCGCCGGCCACCTCGAAGGCAACGCCCAGGGTCGCGGCCCGGCCCTCGAACCTCGCCGCCGAATCCTCCATCAGCACGATCGCGTCGAGGACTTCGGGGCGAAGCGCCGCCGGGCCTTCGCGCAGCCTTTCGATCAGGCCGAGCTCTCCGACAAGCCGCTCCAGACGTTGGGCCTCCTCGGCAATGGTTCTTGCGGCCGCGGTTGCGTGCTCACCCGAGGCAGTCCCGTCGGCGATCGCCTCCGCGTACCCGTCGATGCTCGTCAGCGGCGTTCGCAGGTCGTGGCGCAGGTTGGCCAGCATCTGCGTTTCCTCGTGGCGTGTGGACGCCAGCTCGTAGGCCATGGCGTTGAAGCGTTCGGTCAGGACCCTCACCTCCGTCGGGCCTTCGAGAGGCAGCGGTACCTCGCTCGTGCTCGTCGGCAGGTCGCGGGCCGCTTGGGCAAGTCGCCGCATCGGCGCGGCCACCGATCGAGCCAACAGCCAGGCGATCGGCAGGCCAACAGCCAGCAGAACGATCAAGATCAGCAAGAGCGTGCGGTAGAGGTCGCCAAGCGCTTGCTGGGTCGAAGTGTCCGGAATGGCGAAGAGGAGCCTGCTACCGCCGGTGACGCCGGCGTTGGGCTCGATGAAGACGTACTGCTTGCCATCCGTCGTTTTGAGCGTGTCGATGTAGTTCTTCACGCCGGCCGGAGCCGAAGGCATTGGCGTTGACGAGGGGTTGCCGGCGACTATTCGCACCACCCCCTTCGGGCCCTGAACGAGCACGAAACCGCCGTCATCCACCAGCGCTGTAGTCGTGTCCTGGATCCTCTGCTCCAACCCACCCTGCCCGGTGACCGGGGTGCGCACCAGCGACGCCTGGAAGTAGACGACTTGATACCCGAGCGATTGCTTGAGTTCGTCCTGGTGTCCATCGCGAAGGACGACGAAGAGCGAAGCACTGACGGTGACCAGGATGGCGGTGCCGAGCGCTGCGAAGCCCAGGAAGATGCGCTTGGTCAGGCTGCGAGGAACCATCGGCGTGGCGACCTAATCGGCCCTGACCGGGGGGCCCACGGCCACGGCCGTCCCTCGCGGCGGTGGCACGAGCCGGTAGCCGATTCCGCGGACGGTCTCCACCTGTGGGCCGTCATCGCCGAGCTTCTTGCGGACCTCGGCCACATGGACATCCACGGTGCGGGTCTCGCCGGGGAAGTCGGTGCCCCAGACGTCCTCGAGCAGGGCATCGCGGCTGAGCACCACGCCTGGATCGCGGGCCAGCGCCGCCAGCAGGTCGAACTCGCGGGCCCGGAGATCCAGCGGCCGATCGCCGACCCAGGCCTCGCGCCGCCGGCCGTCGATGCGGAGGTTGCCGACGTGAATCGGCCGCCCGCCCTTTGCCATCACTTCGGTTCGCCGCATGATGGCCTTGACGCGGGCGACCAGGGCTCGCGGATTGAACGGCTTGGTCACGTAGTCGTCGGCGCCGAGCTCCAGACCGACGATCGCGTCGACGTCCTCGGATCGTGCCGTCAACATCAGGATCGGCACGTTGCCGCGGCGCCGCAGCTCGCGACAGACTTCGAACCCGTCCAGCTTGGGCAGCATCAGATCCAGGACCACGAGGTCCGGATCGCTTCGCTCGTACTGCACGAGCGCCTGCTCGCCGTCGCTCGCGGCGATGACGTTGAAGCCCTCCTTCTCCAGATACAGCCGCACGAGTTCGACGATGTTGCGCTCGTCGTCTACGACGAGAACGGTCTTCATGCGGGGAGCATACGTCCGGCGATGCGTCGTCCGCCGGGGTTGTGTAAGGCCGATGTAAGGCGAGGGTGGCGTTCGACGGCGCGACTGCACGCCCGACCCGACGGCCGAACCGACGGCCGACCGGCTACGATGGCGCGAACCGCGGCCGCCCTGCCCCGCTTGGCCCTCGGTCAGGAGGAATCATGCATCTGTCCGGACAAACCGAGATCGCGGCCACGCGCCAGCGCGTCTGGGACACCGTCAGCAACCCGAATCGCGCGGCGGCTTCGAGTTCGACGGGTCAGGCGCAGATCGAGAAGATCGATGATCGGCACTACAGGGTCACCGTCTCGCCCCCCGCCGGGATGATCCCGATGAAAGTCGTCCTGGATCTCCAGCTGACCCAGCTCGACGCGCCGTCTCGGATCGCGGCTACGATCGAGGGCATGGTCATGGGCGGGCCGATCAACGGCACCGGTTCGATCGACCTGCAGGAGCTGGGACCCAAGCTGACGCGTGCTACCTGGGTTGCCGACGCCACGCTCGGTGGGCTCCTGGGCGGGTTCGAGGGGATGGTGCAGGGGCCGATTCAGCAGGGCGCGGATCAGGGCTTCGCCTCGCTGAAGGAGCGGCTCGAGGCCGAGGAAGCGGCCGCCGAAGCGTAGGTTCGAGGCCGTTCGGGGCCGCGGCGCGCGGGGCGCGCAGCGCGAGGCACCCCGAGTGTCACCTTCTCCGCCTCGGATCGGCCGTTGATGAGTCCCATTCCGAGTATTGCCGCCCTTTCTGGCGACGCAGGACGTGCCGTCGTCGGCCAGGTTACCCATAGGACCACGGGCACTGGTATTCCGGAGAATCAGTGACGCCGCCCGCGCCTACTGTCGCGTATACGTTCCCGATAGCGTCGTCTGGCTGAGGATCTTCGTAGTGAGCGCCGTGCGCACTTCCGCCGCCGAGGGAGTCCCGCTCAGGCCGAGACGCGACTTCAGTGCCCACAGTGTGAATCGGTAGTGGTGGGTGCCGCTGGGCGGGCACGGCCCACCGTAGCCGGCCCGTCCGAAGTCGTTGCGGCCCTGCGATGGGGCGTCCGACGGCCGCAGGCCCTCAGGTAGCGAACCGCCAGAGCCGCCCGCGATATCGAAGACGACCCAGTGGATGAAGCCGCGAGCGTCGGGGTCGTCGACGATGAGCGCGAATGAGACCGTGCCCTGAGGCGCCCCCTGCCACGCTAGCGCGGGCGAAACGTCGGTGCCATCGCACGAGTGGCGCACCGGCATGGCGCCACTCTCGTCGAAGCTAGGACTCGTGAGCACGAAATCGGCCATCGCTGTCTCCCCGGCTGTACCGAATGGCGGAGCGGAACCCGCGGCGGACCAATCCGCAGCCGAGCCCGCTCCGGTTGAACATGACGCGAGAGTGATTGCCAGAGCCGCCGCCGCTCCCAGAACCAGGCCCGACCTCCGATCACTGCCCATTGAGCGCAGGATGCGGTGGCGTGGTCATGGGGTCAAGGAGCGCCGATGGCGATTTGCCGATTGGCGGGAGGGAGCACGTGAGGCGGTCCCGCGCCCGCCGGTAAGCCCTCTCTCGGCGGGCCCCCCGCGCCGTCGCAAAGCGCTCATCCACGATACGACTTGCGGGCCATGCTGTCGGCCGAGGCGTTGCGCACTGCCTTGTGGAACCGCCGCTCCTTTTCGCGCCGGTCCGCCGGCGACGGCTGCTCCGCAAGCTCGTGGGCGAGGCGGCGATAACTCTTGACCCTTCCCGCGTCGAGCCGGCCGGCCGTGACCGCGGCCTGCACCGCGCACCCCGGCTCGAGCCGGTGCGAGCAGTCGGCGAACCTGCAGCGCGAAACGAGCTCCACGATTTCGGCGAAGGTCTCGTCCACCCCCTCGTTCGCGTCCCACAATCCGAACTCGCGCATGCCCGGCGTATCGAGCATGAGCGCGCCGCTCGCCAGCCTGAACAGCTCGCGATGGGTGGTGGTGTGGCGGCCTCGCGCGTCGTCCTCGCGGATCTCGCGCGTGACCATCAGCTCCTCGCCTGCCAGGCGGTTGAGCAGGGTCGACTTGCCGACGCCGGACGAGCCGACCAGGGCGATCGTCCGTCCCGGCTCGAACCAGCGGGCCACGGCCTCGACCCCGGCTCCGGTACGCGAGCTCAGAGCCACGACCGGAACCCGAAGCTCCGACTCCAGGCGCTCAACCGGCGCGTCCGGGTCATCGACGAGGTCCGCCTTTGTCAGCAGGACGACCGGCTCCGCGCCCGACTCGCGGCCCATGGCCACGTATCGTTCGAGGCGGCGCGGGTTGAGGTCGCCGTTGAGGGACGTGGCCACGAACAGCGTGTCCACGTTGGCGGCCACGATCTGGGCCGCGACCCGTGGTCCCGCCGCTCGCCGCCGGAAGACGGACCGCCGCGGCAGCACGGCATCGATGCGCGCCGCGCCGTCGTGCGGCGAGTTGACGCACGCCACCCAGTCGCCGACGGCCGGGAGATCGCCGTCGAGCGCCTCGTGTCGGAATCGCCCGGTCAGTGTCGCGGACGTCTCGCCCGACTCGGCGGCGACGAGCCACAACCCGCGATGCTGGGCGATGACCCGGGCCACGAACCGGTCCTCAGCCGAAATGCCGGCAAGCGCGGTCGCCCAGGCGCTGTCCCAGCCCCAGGCTTGGAGTGCCCCGACAGATCCGTTGGTGACGATCATTTGCGGCCTCCGCTGCTCGGCGCCGCCTGCCGGCGAGCCTGTCGTGGGTCCAAGCCGTAGAGCCGGGCCGCGAACGAAAGGTTCTCGGCGGGCGAGAGCTTCTTGAAGAAGGCGGCGTCGACGCTGACCCGGTTGATCAGCCGCTTGACCGCCATCTCCTCGCGGACCAGGTCGTGACCGAAGACCTCGACCCGGCCTTCGTCCAGCGTGAGCAGCCCGCTGACGAGACGAATGAACGTCGACTTGCCGCTGCCGTTGGTGCCCAGAAGACCGTAGATCTCGCCTCGCTCCAGTCGGATCGAGACGTCGTCCACGGCAAGCACCGGGGGCTTGCGGCGGTCCACTTTGAACCGCTTGGTGGCGTGTTCGACGAGGAGCGCAGCCGGTCCCGCGGGTAGCGTCCTGATGGTGGGCCGGCTCACTGCCGGCGATTGAGTTGGTTCGAGAACCGCGATGCTCATTGACACCTCCCTCGTGGGTGGCGCTCGCGGCATCGAGAACCGCGAGCCGGGTGGGAAGAGGAAGGACTCGCGGCCAGCCTGCCCTCGGCGGCGCCGGGCGCCTGCGAGAGGGCATGAAAAAAGCCGGGGGCCCAATCTGGCCCACGGCTCAGAGGTTCGTCCTGGCGGCTCTACCGCCTGGTGCTACCTCTCGGTGGGCACAGATCTCCTGGACACGGCGAGGCCGCCGCCCGCTCGGGCGGTTCCTGCCGGGACCTTAGTGAGACTGCGCACAAGACACCTCGTGTACGGCTGCCTGTCTGGCAGACTCGCGGATGGTACGGATCGACGGCGGAGCTGTCAACGCCTGAGCGTGTGGGAGCGCCGGAGCCACCCGAGCGCACGCCGGTCGGAGGATTGACAGGGCGCAACGCGCCGAACCAACTTTCTGTTGCGGCCTCCACAACATTGAGGATGGAGTCTCGGACCCGGGTTTGTATCATGATCATGGTCGATCCTTCCCCGGGGGCGTACGTGGCGAGGTAGACGGGGTGGTGCGGCCGCCCAGGGTCCGGCTGACAAGTCTCAATGGTCCGCGTCTGTCGGATCGTGGTCGCCGTCCTCGGGATACCGTGTCTGGCGGCGGGCCTGTGGGGCTATTTTGAGGAAGATCTCGCCTACCAGAGCGCCAGTGAGGCAGCCGCCTACTTCTGGGTGCCCCTGCTGATTCTCGTTTCGGTTTTGGTCGGAGCCCGATGAGCTGTTGCGGCGCGTCCGCGAGGCGGTCGATGGCACAGAGCCGCGCTCGACCTGACCCGGGTCCGGCGGTCCGACCGACCCGACCGCGCCCGTCCGCTCGGCGGCGCGGGAAGGTACAAGCGGCAGGGTGAGCGGCAGGTCGGTCCGTGTACCATTCACGGGCTATTCGCAGATCACTCCCCGGCCGTCCTGCGCACCTCCAGGTCGCGCGCCGACGCCGGGCATCCTCAGGAGATGAAACGCATGCCCCAGGTTGCCGGCTCCATCAAGGAGCTCCTCGCCGCCCTCGACGGCATCGCGCGGATCGAGGGTGACCGCCTCGTCGTGGTCGACGAAGACGGCCTTCGGACGCGCGGCATCTACGATCTCGCCTGGACCGCCACGTTCAGTGAGGACGAGGCCACGGTCGAGGCCGCTCGCTGGATAGTCTGGGAAGCCAGCCAGGCAGTGGGCGCCCGCTCCGCCAGCATCCAGGACCTGTACAAGGCCCGCTCCCGCGGCGAGTACGAAGGCATGACCGTTCCGGCCATCAACCTTCGCGCCCAGACGTTCGACATGGCTCGCGTCATCCTCGAGACAGCCAAGAAGAACGACTCCGCGGCCGTTATCTTCGAGCTGGCGCGGTCCGAGCAGACCTACACGTTCCAGCGTGTCTTCGAATATGCGACCAGCGTCCTGGCGGGCGCAATCGCCGCCGGCTGGAAGGGCCCCGTCTTCATCCAGGGCGACCACTATCAGTTCAACGCTAAGAAGTACGCGGCCGATGCCGAGAAGGTGACCGAGGAGATCCGCAAGGCCTGCCGCGATGCCATCGCAGCCGGCTACCGGAACATCGACATCGACAGCTCGACGCTCGTCGACCTCGGCCCCGAGACGCTCGACGCGCAGCAGCACCAGAACTACATGCGCGCGGCCGAGCTGACCGCCCTCATCCGCTCGCTCGAGGTCGACGGTGCGACCGTCAGCGTCGGCGGCGAGATCGGCGAAGTCGGCAAGAAGAACTCCACCCCGGACGAGCTGAAGGCTTATCTCGACGGCTATCGCCGCGAACTCGACGGTCGGGCGAAGGGCGCGATCGGCCTTTCGAAGGTCTCCGTCCAGACCGGCACCAGCCACGGCGGCACGCCGCTGGCCGGCGGCGGCGTCGCGGCAGTCGCACTCGACTTCAACGTCCTGACCCAGCTGTCGACCGTTGCACGCGAGTACGGCCTGTCGGGCGCCGTCCAGCACGGTGCGAGCACCCTGCCGGACGACATGTTCCACAAGTTCCCGGCCACCGGCTGCGCCGAGATCCATCTCGCCACGGGCTTCCAGAACGCCCTGTTCGAGCACCCGGCCTTCCCGGCCGAGATGCACAAGGCGATCGAGGAGTGGGTCTTCGCCAACTGCCAGGACGAGCGCAAGGAAGGCCAGACGGACATCCAGTTCGTCTACACCGGCCGCAAGAAGGCGATCGGCCCGTTCAAGCGCCAGCTCTGGGATCTGGCCACGAAGGACGCGATCCTGGCCAGCCAGGCCGCCAAGGTCGACTTCCTTTTCAAGCAGCTCGGCACCCCCGGCAGCCGCGCCCTCGTCGAGAAGTACGTCAAGCCCGTCGAGTTCCACAAGCCCATGCCCGAGGCCCTCAAGAGCGTCGCGGCCAAGTAGCTCCGTCCTCGCGATTACCAAGAAGGGCGCCCGCAGGGGTGCCCTTCTTGATTCGCGCCGTACCAGACCTGGCCGCCGACGCGTCTGCGGATCGAATTGCTCGAAAGACTGGCAGGGAGGGCATGTCGTGAGGACAACCGGATCTCGGTCGGATCGGTCCGCCGGACGGGCGCCATGGGCTGTTGCCGCTCTGCTCGTGACGTTTGCCGCCTGCTCGTCTTCGAGCGGCGTCGTGTCCTCTCCGACGCTGGTCGCGGTCTCGATGTCGAGTGCCGTCGGGACTCAGACGTCAAGCACGCCCGTGACGCCGAGCCCGCGAACTTCAACGGGTCCGGCGGCCGTGGAAACCTTCGCCGCACAGCAGCCGTTCGATACGCCAGGTGCCGAGCCCGGCCAGCCCTGGACCTCGATTGCCTGGACGGCCCTGCCCAAAGACAGCCCGCTCCTCGGCGTGCGAGCCGTGGTCAAGTGGCGCGGCGGCTACGTTGCCACGGGTGAGACCGGCATCTGGACATCAGACGACGGCCGAACGTGGACCCCACTGAATGCCGCTCTTCCTGTTGTCTCCGCCCTCGTGGCCGAAACAACTACGGGTCTGGTGGCCCTAGCCTACGATCCAGGCTCGTGCTCGTACCCCGAGGCCGTGTGCAGTCCGGCGGTAGAGGGTCTTGCGTTGACAGCGTGGACCAGCCCCGACGGGCTCACGTGGACAGACCGCGGGCCTGCTCTCGGGCTGACCGGGAGCCAGATCGCCTCGGTGGCGGGGTCGAGCGCGGGAGTAATCGTAGTCACCGTGGCAAGCCAGTCCGCCTTGGAGTTTTCTGCGGATGGGATCTCATGGCAGAGTGTCTCGGTACCGGCGGTCTCGCCGCAGTTCTGGTGTTCGGATGCGGCCTTCGGCCGCGGCCGTTACCTGCTGCTGTGCCCGGCCCAGACGCCGACCGATCTGGGCGACACTCCGACCCAGCCGGAGTGGTCTGCGAGCGGCCTCGAGTGGAGCGTGGGTTCTGCGCCTTCCACTCCCGGACGACCGGCCAGCATGGATACGCTCCTGGTGGGGCGCAACGGCTTGATGGCTACGGGTTGGATCCCGGGTGCCGGCGGCGACGAGCAGTGGTGGCGTTCCACCGACGGAGCCAGGTGGCAGATGGACTCGAGTTACGGACCGTTGGGTGGCGAGGTGTTGCAGGGGCAGGACCAGGGCGAGCGCGCGATCGGGTTTCTGCGGGCGGATGGCGATCGCTTTGTGGCATTGGCCTACAGCCACGACGGCTCGAGCCTGACCGGAGCCGCCTGGACGTCGTGGAACGGACAGGATTGGGTTCGGCTGGCCGAGCGCGGCGAACCCGATTGGCCCGCCGATACATACAACGCCGTGGTCTTCCCGACGGGGATGCTGGTCGGAGGCTCCTGGGGAGCGGCGTCGTAGAGCTGTCGACCGGCGGCCTTTGCCCTGCGTGGTGAGCGGCGGCCAATCCCGGCCCGTCGCTCAGCGACTGTCGGGCTCTATGGATTCTCAATCGCTCACCAATCCGCCGTGGTAGTGGAGCTCGTAGACGGTGCGGCCGGCGCGGTGGATCCACTCGCGGCCCTGGAACCACGTGGCGTCGCCCACGCTCGTGTCGTGGTAGTCGCAATCGCCGTCGGTCGACTCGAAGCCGCCCAGGAACCGGCCTTCGGCGTACATCTTCGTCAGGCTCGACTTGATGACCTGCCCGGTTCGTTCGCCCGTGATCTGGTCCGGCTCGAGGATGTGGCCGAAGTAGTTCTCGGCCCAGACCGGCCGGCCGCGCCAGTAGACGACCTCCTCGCCGGCGAAATCGGGGCCGCCGAAGTAGGAGTCGTGGTAGACGAATTCGCCGTCGGCATGCTGCAGGTCATGTGATCCCTGGCGGTATGAGAGCAGCGGGGCTCCGCCGCCAACGTAGCTCAGCCGTTTCGAGGCGACGATGAACGCCTCGAGATCCTCGAGGGGCGGCAGATCCACGGTGATCCTCCGATGCTGCAGGCGCGGAAAACATGTTCGGCGAGTTCGCCTGCGGTGAGTCTTGGCCGGCGCCCCGACAATCGTGAGGCGACGGACGCGGGCACCGGTGGCGCCGGGTAGACCGCCTCAGCGACCCAGTTCTTTGGGAGCCGAGACCACGGCCATCTCCTCGAGCCTGAAAGTCGGGTGGTCCGCGGCGTTCGGCAGCTTCTCGAAGGCCTTCTCGAAGCGCTTACCGTACGTGGCGCGGTAGGTGGCGATCGCGCGATCGCGCTCGTCGCCCAGTACCTCCACCGCGCGGAATGACTCCGTCACGCCACGCGTGCGCAGTCTGCCGCAGCCGGCGGCTCGCAGGTTCAGGATCCAGTGCGTCTTGCCGCGCGCCGAAAGCAGGTATTTGTGCCCGTCAACATCGACAGGCGCCCCAATCGGCACGCTGCGGGGTTGGCCGCTGACGCGGCCCTCGACCGTCAGGACCGGCACGCGCCCGGTCCGGATCATGATCGGGCCGATGAGCGACCTCATGATTTGGCCCGGCCTCAGGTATGGGGTTCCAGCCACCGCTTCCTCCACTCGTGCTCAGCCGACTGTCGCGCGACGGGTTCCGCACTTACGGTGCCCGCAGTGTCGAACCCGAAGGGGCCCCCGCGGAAGCGCCGAGTGTCACAAACGTCGACGCGCCGCGGACGGGTCTTCCGGCGGCTACGATTCGACGATGAGCGAAATCACCGCGACCCCGGCCGAGCTGGCGCGCTGGCGCGACTCCGCCATCGCCATCTGCGATGAGGCCGACAAGATGGCCCTGGCCGGATTCCGGCGGGACATCGTCATCGACACCAAGCCCGATCGAACGTTCGTGACCGAGGTCGACCGGTCGATCGAGCACATGGTCCGCGCTCGACTTCGGCGCGCCTTCCCGGGCTGCGGGTTCGTCGGCGAGGAGGAGGGAACCGAGGGGGCCGATGCGTCGATGCTCTGGTACGTCGATCCGATCGACGCCACGGCCAACTTCATTCGCGGGATACCTGTATTCGCCACTCTGCTCGCGGTCGCGCTCGACGGTGAGATGCAGCTGGCGGTCGTCAGCGCGCCGGCCCTGCACGAGCGTTGGGTTGCGTGGCGGGGCGGGGGAGCGTGGCGCGGCTCGGAGCGGATCTCGGTCAGCAAAGTGGCCACGATCGGGGAGTCGCAGCTCCTCTACGGCAGCCGCCGCGCCGACGTGCGGTCGGGCCTGATGCCGGGCTTCGACGCGGCGATGGACGCAGCCTGGCGAACGCGTGGCTTCGGGGATTTCTGGGGCTATATGCTCGTGGCCGAAGGGGCGGCCGAGGCCATGGTGGAGACGGGCGCGCACCCCTGGGACTGGGCCGCACCGCTGGTCGTCGTCGAGGAGGCGGGCGGGCGCTTCACCACGGCGACGGGGGAGCGGGCGATCGACGGGCCCTCGGCCGTGGCCACGAACGGCCTGATCCACGACGACTTGCTGCGGCGCCTGCAGACGAAGCGATAGGCGCCGGCGTCGGCCCGGGGCCCGGCTGGGCGCGGTCACGAACCGCCTGTGGGCGTGTCAGAATGTGAAGGAGGGCAGCGCGATTGACCATCGCCGCTCCATGTCGAACACGCAGGGCTCGTCGTGACCGGCCCAATCCGTCGGACCGGCCCAATGCGCCGAAAGAGGCCACGATGATGCGCAGATACCTCCGTGGGCACCGCCATTCCCTGATCAGCCTCGGGAAGGCCGCAGTTCTGGCCGCCTTCGTCGTCGGCTGCTCGCCCACCACGACTCCCACACCGGCCGTCTCACCAACCGCTGCGCCCACCCCAACCGCTCAGGCGCCCGTTCCGGTCAAGGTTTGGGTGACGACGGCCGACCAGACGAAGCTGCTCGCCGCCCAGCCCGACGTCGCCTTCGCGGCCGATGCGCAGGGCGACCAGACGATCGACGTCAACGAGAACAACCAGTACCAGCAGATGGACGGCTTTGGCGGCGCCATGACGGACAGTTCCGCCTGGCTCCTGTATACCCAGATGCCCGAGGCGCAGCGCAGAGACCTCATGTCCAAGCTGTTCTCGCGCACCGATGGCATCGGCGTGAGCATGCTACGAGTCCCGATGGGCGCGAGCGACCTGGTCCACGGTCCGGCCTACACATATGACGACATGCCGGTCGGACAGGCCGACCCGAGCCTCGCCCACTTCTCGATCGAACACGACATGGCCTACATCATCCCGGCCCTCCAGGACGCCTTCAAGCTCAACCCGGACTTGAAGCTCGTGGCCAACCCCTGGAGCCCGCCGGCATGGATGAAGACCAGCGATCTGCTCGGCAACGGCACGCTCCTGCCGCAGTACTACACGGCCTGGGCCCAGTACTTCGTCAAGTTCGTCCAGGCCTACAAGGCCCAAGGGGTGCCGGTCTGGGCAGTGACGATGCAGAACGAGCCGCACTACGAACCGGGCAGCTACCCCGGCATGCGCCTCGAGCCCGCCGACGAGGCCACCCTCGCCAAGACATATCTGGCCCCCGCCTTCAAGGCCGCCGGGCTCGACACCAGGATCATGATCTGGGACCACAACTGGGACAACACGAGCTACGCCATCGACGTGCTGTCCGACCCGGCCGCCAAGGCCGTCGTCGCCGGCACCGCGTGGCACTGCTACGCGGGTAGCTTCTTCGCCCAGGGAGTCGTGCACGACGCCTTCCCGGACATGCCCATGTGGGAAACCGAGTGCAGCGGCTTCACCTCGCTCGGTTTCGGTGATGGCTTCAAGAACGACATGTCGGACCTGATGATCGGGTCGACGCGCTACTGGGCCAAGTCCATCATCAAGTGGCCGATGGTGACCAACACCACCAACGGCCCCAACACCGGCGGCTGCGGCACCTGCATCGGCTTTGCCACGATCGACCCGTCGACCCCCGCCGGCTATACGTACACCCGAGACTACTTCTCCATCGGGCAGGTCAGCAAGTTCGTGCTGCCGGGTGCGTACCGGATCGCATCGTCCGGGTTCACATTCCACGGCTTCGGGACCGTCGCCTTCAAGAACCCGGATGGCTCGAAGGTGCTTGTGGCCACCAACCCGTTCAACTACGACGCCAATATCGTGGTTCATTGGGGCAATCGATCGTTCGCGTACGCGGTGCCGGCACAGTCGGCCGCGACATTCACTTGGAGCGGCGTGCAGGAAGACGCCGCTGCTCCTGCCCAGCCGGCGAACATGACCCAGAAGGTCAACCCGACCAAGATCGACCTGAAGTGGGGCTTCTCCCCGCTGGCCGACACGTACACGGTCAAGCGCTCCGACAACGCCGGGGGCCCGTACACGGTGGTTGCCTCCGGGGTCGGCCTGCCCGAGTACTTCGACACGACCGTCACGACGGGTAGCACCTACTTCTACGTCGTGAGCGCCGTCAACAAGCTGGGCGAGAGCCCGAATTCGGATGAGGCCAAGCCGGCGCCCTGAGCGCATAGACGGAAAGTGGAGATAGGGGGTTCTCTTGTACCAGGACAACAGCGCGAACGTGACGCTCTGGCTGCTGATTTCGTTGGCCGTATCCTGGCTTATCATCTACACGGCCGTCCGGGCAGCGGTAGGGCACGCCCTGGACCGCGTGAAACCTCGTTTCGTCGCCGAGGCGCACACCACCCCCGAAGGCGTCCAGTTCATCGTCTCCAACGAAGGCTCAGGGCCGGCCTTCGACCTATCCGTTCGGTGGTCCGGCAGGCCGCCCAGCGAGGCGCTGGCGCGGGTACGGATTTTCGCGCTGAATGGCAAGCTCCAATGGACTCTGGCCGCCGAACCAACGCCGGACGATACTGAATCGGTCGGCAGGCTTATCGTGGAATGGAGCACCGGCCTCGATCCATCATCCGGCCGGAATTCCGTCGCTCTGCCAGTGCTCGTGCCATCGCGACTTGTCCCACCGAATTAGTCGAGTGCCCGCGGCTGGGCTACGATGCTAGTGGACCAACAAGGCCCGCAGATACGCCATAAGAAAAGTGAGGCAGATCATGGGCGACAAGACACCCAAGCGACCGCCGAAGGTGAAGAAGCCGAAGCCCGCTTCCCAGCCGCCGACCAAGAGCGCTTAGTGGCACCGCGCGAGAAGCCCTCGCGGCCAACGGCCGCGGCTCGTCACTTCAAGCGCCGCGAGATCCTGCTCGCGGAGGGCGGCAAGCTCGTTCTCAACGGCGATGGCTCAATCAGTCAGCTTGATTCGTCCGGCGAGTCCGTCGGGACGTGGGCGACCGGCGAAGCCGAATGGAGCAGCCACGCAATCCGGTTCGGCCTGCAGCCACAGGCCATCACCGTGGCGCCGCACGGCCGTCGAGTCGCCGAGCCGAGGCCTCGCGACTGAGCGGACCTGGACATCAGATCGCTGCCTATCGAAATGCCGGAGGTCTCATGCTCGCGCCCGTTCGTCCCGCCGTCCTCGTTGGAGCGCGGCTGCTCGACGGTCGGTCGCCGGACGAAGTCGCCGATGGCGTGCTCGTCACCGATGAGAACGGTCGTATAGCCGTCTCGGGACGGGCTGCCGCCGGCGGGGCTCCGCGCGAGGCCGACCGAATCGACGCCTCGGGGCTCACGATTCTGCCGGGACTCATCGACTGTCACGTTCACCTGAGCCTGCGCCTGGAACCAGTCGCGCAGCAGACTCAGCGTTCCGCCACCGATCTGGTCGTGCGTGCGCTCCAGACCGGCCGCGACTTCGTCGAGGCCGGGGTGACCACGATCCGCGATGCGGGCTACACCTCGGCGGGCATCAAGCGTGCCTTTGCCTCGGGTGCATTCCCGGGGCCACGGACGCAGGTGAGCTGTACGCCGCTCTCGCAGACCGGGGGGCATGGCGATGGCTGGACCCCGTCCGGCGCCGTGCTGGAGACCCAGGTCTCAGACCTGCCGCCGGGCATCGCCGACGGCGTGGACGCGGTTCGACGGGCGGCGCGGCTCCAGATTCGGGCCGGCGCCGATTGGATCAAGGTCATGGCCACCGGCGGCGTGCTTTCGGCGGCCGATACTCCGGACGCCAGCCAGTTCACGGTCGACGAGATCCGAGCCATCGTCGAGGAGGCGACGGCCGCGGGGATCAGAGGGACCCTCGCCCACGCCGAGGGAACGGCCGGGATAAAGAACGCGCTGCGTGCCGGCATCACCAGCGTCGAGCACGGCGACCTCATCGACGACGAGGGGATAGACCTCATGCTGGAGCGCGACGTCCCGCTCGTGCCCACTTTCAACATCAACTTCGCCCTCATGGATGAGGGCCGGGTGAGCCGCGGCGAGGTCCCGCCCTGGGCCATCGAGAAGATGCGCTACCTGTTCGATCGGCAGCAGACCAACTTCCGCCATGCCGTCGAACGGGGCGTCCGGGTCGTCATGGGTACGGACAGCTTCAGTGGCATGTATCCGCCGGCCGAACTGGCCTACCTGTCCGACTTTGGTCTCGGTCCCTTCCGGGCCATCCAGGCGGCCACGAAGGATGCGGCCGCGCTCCTCGGTCTGGCCGATCAGGTGGGCACTCTCGAGCCGGGCAAGCAGGCCGATCTGATCGCCGTGAGCGGCGATCCCCTGGCCGAGCCGGGCCTGTGGCGCGATCCAGCCCGGATTGTCTTCGTGATGCAGGGCGGGCGGATCGTGGCGGACCGCCGCGGGGCGTAGCGGGTGGTCTTCCACTGGGCCGCCGTGATCCTCGATTTCTGGCTTGCGTCGTGGCGCGGCGCGAGAGCGTGGCTTGGCCGTCCGGCGCGGGTCCGGCGCCTGTGGCGGGCTCTTCCGGGAGATCTCCTCGGCATCGTCGTCATGCGCGGCTGCGGCATCGCCAGGCCGACGCGAGAGGTCGAATCCGGCGACGTCACGGCGGTCCTGGTCGAGGATCCGCGGGTCGGCCGCTGGTTCGATACGCAGCTGATGCCGGTGACGGCGCAGACGCTGGGTCGGTACGTGTTTGCGCGCGGCCGGGTCCCGGCCGACATCCTGGCCCACGAATGCGAGCACATCCGCCAGTGGGAGAGGTTCGGGCCGCTCTACCTGGCGCTGTACTTTGGCTCGTCGGCGCTTGCGTTGTTGCGCGGCCGGGAAGCGTACTGGGCGAACCATTTCGAGGCTGCTGCTCGAAGCAGGGCCGTCCGAGAGACGTCGAAGACGAAAACCCGACCAAAGCCGTAGGATATCGAGCGACCGCACCGGCCGAAGCTTGCCCAGACCAATCGAGGAAGTCGTCCGAACATGCCCACACTCACCGAAGCCGCCGTCCTCAAGGCCCTGGCCACGGTCCAGGAGCCCGAGCTCGGAGGCGATCTGGTTTCCCGCAAGATGGTCAAGGATCTCGTCGTCGACGGCACTCGCGTGTCGTTCACGATCGAGCTGACGACGCCAGCCTGCCCGCTCAAGGACGAGATTCAGGCGCGAGTGGAAGCGGCGCTCAAGCCAATCGGGGCCGAACCGATCGAAGTCAGCTGGGGTGCGACAGTCCGGCGGTCGACGCCATCGACGCCGCAGATGCTGCCGGGCGTCAAGAACATAGTCGCCGTCGCGTCCGGCAAGGGTGGGGTGGGAAAGACCACGATCAGCGTCAACCTGGCCGTTGCTCTGGCCCGGGCCGGGGCATCGGTGGGACTTCTCGATGCCGACATCACCGGCCCGAACATCCCGATGATGATCGGGGCCGAAGGCCAGCCGATCGCCAGCCCGGCCGGCAAGATAACGCCCATCGAGGCCAACGGCGTCAAGGTCATCTCGATCCAGTTCTTCGTACCCGAGGGTCAGCCGATCGTGTGGCGCGGTCCGCTCGTCGGCGGTGCGATCCAGCAGTTCCTACGAGACGTTGATTGGGGCGACCTCGACTACCTCGTCGTGGACCTGCCGCCCGGCACGTCGGACGCGCAGCTCACGCTGGCCCAGTCGGTGCCGCTGACCGGGGCCGTGCTCGTCACAACTCCTCAGGCGGTCGCCCTCGCCGACGTGGCCAAGGCGATGGCCATGTTCAAGCGTGTCAGCGTGCCTATCCTCGGATTGGTCGAGAACATGTCGGGCTTCGTGTGCGCCCATTGCGGGGAGGTGACGGACATCTTCGGCAAGGGCGGCGGCGAGCGCTACGCGGCGGAGAACGGTATCGATTTCCTGGGCGCCGTGCCGCTGGATGTCACCGTCCGCCAGGGCGCGGATGTCGGCGTTCCTGCCGTGGCGCAGAGCCAGCCAGGCCCGGCCGCAGCGGCGCTCGAGCACATCGCCCGGGCGATCGCCGGCAAAGTCAGCATCCAGGCGGCACGCGAGCAGCCGATCCTGACCGTCTCGTAGCGGCGGTCGCCGGGGCGTACCATTCGGGCGTCCCGACGAGGCTCGGGGCGCCGACGAGGTCCCGATGCCCTGCCCCGACTGTGCAACTCCGACGGCCCCCGGCGCTCGCTTCTGCCACCACTGTGGCACGCGGCTCGAGACGCTGGCGAGCGGCCTCAAGATTGGCGATCGCCGCGTGGTCACGGCGGTCTTCGCCGATCTCGTTGGCTATACGCGCCTTGTGGACGAGCTGGATCCCGAGGAAGTTCGGGCTCGTGTCGACGGCGCGCTGACGCTGCTGGGTCAGGCGATCCTTCACTTCGGCGGGTCGGTCGAGAAGTTCATCGGTGACGCCGTCCTGGCCATCTTCGGGACGCCGGTCGCCCACGACGACGACGCGCTGCGAGCCTGTTTGTGCGCGCTCGATATGCGGGCCGCCCTCTCTCGCTACGGGACGGGCGACGATCAGCCGATGGAGCTTCGCGTCGGCATCGCCACCGGCGAGGTCGTGGCGGCGCTGCGGGAAGTGGCGGGTACTCGCTCCGTGGCTTTGACGGGCGATTCGATGACCACCGCCGCCCGTCTGCAGCAGCTGGCCGAGCCAAACGAGATTCTGCTCGACGAAGCCACCGCGTCGGCCGCGGAGCCGCGCATTGGCGTTGACCGGATAGGCGAGCGCCTGCTGCGCGGCCAGCGCCGGCCCGTCTCGGTCGCCCGGCTTCGGGTCGAGAGGCGAGTGATTAGCCACCCCTGCCGCAAAGCTGCGCCGCTTATCGGTCGCGACGCTGAGAAAGCGCGCATCGTGGAGATGGTGCGTCGGACCGCCGAGACCGGCCGCGGCGGGGCGGTCCTTCTTCGGGGAGACCCGGGTGTCGGCAAGTCGCGGCTGCTGTGCGAGATGGAGGACGACGCCAGGGCCGCCGGCTTCGGCTGGATGTGGGTCGATAGCACGCCGCACGGCATGGAATCGCCCTATCGAACTGTACGCAACATGGTCGACTGGGTTGGGGACAATCAAGGGGTCACGGCCGGGATCGCCAATCGCGAGCTGATGTTCGGTGATGGGGTGGCTCAGGAACTCGACCCCGAGTCGGCCCGACTGCTGTTTGGGGCGATTGCCGTGCTGGCCCGCGACTCCGAGATGGACCTCCTGCCCGAGGAGGGATGGGAGTCGGGCTGGACCGGCCTGACCGATCCGGCGGAGTTCCAGATCGGCGTTCGATTGGTCACCGAAAGGTGGGTCAGCCGGCTGGTCGCCCGCAAGCCGCTGGTCATCGTCATGGACGACATCCACTGGGTCGATCCGTCCAGCCGGATCCTGATGGACATCATGATTCGGATGGCGGCCGACCTGCCGCTGGTGGTCCTGACGGGGTCCAGGCCTCCGGCGATGCCGGACTGGGTCGGGCTGCCGCACGTCGAGGTGATCGAGCTCGGTGGCCTGGACCAGGCCGCGACCGAGGAACTGGGT
The DNA here is from genome assembly GCA_003171255.1 of Chloroflexota bacterium. Lineage (GTDB taxonomy): Bacteria > Chloroflexota > Limnocylindria > Limnocylindrales > CSP1-4 > Fen-1039. The sequence goes on along the minus strand of PMYK01000029.1, from coordinate 89,274 downwards.
ACGGCCGTAGCGGGCGCAACGCTCGAAACCGAATCGGCCCGCTGGCTGCATCAGCGGACAGCCGGCAACGCCCTGTTCGTGAGCGAGATCATGAGGACCCTGCGCGAGACCGGCGGGCTCGAACGGGTCGGAAAGCGCGTCCGGATCGACCGCGGAGCCGTCCGGAGGGGTGTGCCGCTCAGCCTGCGGGCGTTGCTGGGAGCGCGCATCGATGCCCTGCCGCCGGCACAGCGAGGAGCGGTCGAAGTCGCGTCGGTGATCGGTATGACCTTCTCGGAGCCGCTCTTGCTGACCCTCTGCGGGGATGTCGTGGCCGAGGTCGATCTTCAGGGGCTTACGGAGGCGGGCATCGTTGCCGCCGACGAGGCCGGGGCTGTACCCGGCCAATGGCGCTTTCGCCACCAGCTCTTCGTAGACGCGGCCTATGGACGCCTCCTCGCCGACAGGCGAAGGGAGCTCCACGCGGCCCTGGCCGACCATCTCGAGTTATCAGAGCCGCGAACCGACGTGGCCGAGCTGGCGCGGCATCGAATGGCGGCCGGAGACGCCAAACGAGCGCTGCCGCTCCTGGAGCAGGCTGCCCGCGAGGCGGCCGCGGTTGGGGCCGTGGCCGAGGCAGAGGCTTTCGCCAGCGCCGCGGCCGAACTCAGGGGCCAGGCGGAGCCGGCCGTCCTCTAGGCTGGCTGCGATGGCAGAGGCAGGGAGGCCCAGGCGTCGGCCATCCAGGCATCATCGGCCATCCTGCGCTGCCCCGACAGCGACGGGTGGAAGTAGTCGTAGGTGCTGAGGTCCGCGATGGTGAAGTCGGCGTCCGCGAGCGCCGACGCGTCATAGGTGCAGAGGAGCCGTCCGGTCGCGCCTTCATGGGCGTTGATGTCCTCACACACGGCCTCGAGGCTGGCGTCGTACCGATTCAGGTAGTCGTCGGCCTGGGTCAATGTCGCCGGACTGCTGGTGCCAAGGTAGGGCGCACAGCGATACACGTTCTGCGGAAGGGAGAGAAGCGCCTTGGCCGCAGGGTCGGCCTGGGTGATGTCTCGGAAATGGCGGAAGTCGGGCACCGGCAGCATGAGGATCCGACTCCCCGCGGGCAGCCCCGTCCTCAGGGTCGAGATCGCCGTCTGGAGCTGCGCCGCGAAGACGGCCGGATCTGTCATCAGGTCGGGCGAGGCGCACAGGTCGTTTATGCCCAGCTCGAATGTCACGTAGGCGGTCTTGCCCGGGGCGAGCTTCGCGGCTGCCGCAACCACCGCGTCGGCCTGGCGCGGCGCATCGTCCATCTTCCTGCCCGAGGTGGCGGCATCGACCACAACGGGCGAGCCTCCCAGCGCCCCGAATCGCTCGCGAAGGCTGAACACTCCGTCACCCTTGTCGGTGCCAATCGCCCACGAGAACTGGGTGTGGTCGAGCAGGTATTGAGGCGAGACGCTCCAGGCCTGAGTGTACGAGTCGCCGATGGCGCCGAGCAGCGCGGGCACTGGCGGTGCGGTCGGCGCCGGCGTGGGCGAGCTGGTCTGGGGCGGTGTCGGCGAGGGGGTTGGCATGGACGAGGTCGTTACCGTTGATCTTCCGGCGGCGGTGGGGGAGCCGGCCGCGAGTTGCGGGCCGGTTGGGGCAGGGGAGACGGAGCTCGAGCCGGCGAAAAGGCCACCGGCAACGGCGACTCCCGCGACGAGGACGACGAGGACGACGATGAATATGGCCGTGGCGATCGCGCCGCGCTGCCGGCCCGCGCCAGAAACGCGGCGCGGTCGAAGCCGCGGCGCGACGTCCTCTTGGTCGTGCGAGGGCGGTCTGTCGCGTCCGGTCGAGTTGGGATCCATCGCCGAATCGTATGCGATGAGTCGACCTGAGTGGGCCGATCTCCGGGCCACCCTGCCGCTCGGCTACGATGTGGCCGTGTTGCCGACCGATTTCGCCACCGAAGCCCTTGCCCGCTGCCGTCTCTTTGCCGGAATGGGTCCGGATTCGCTCCAGGCGATTGCTCGATCGCTCCGGGCGCGGCGGTTCAGACGGGGCGAGGTCCTGTTCCACGAGGGAGATCCCGGCGACGCTCTCTTCGTTGTGGCCTCGGGGGCGGTCAAGGTCGTGATCCCGTCCGAGGATGGCGACGAGGCGATTCTGGCGACGCTGCGGCGCGGCGACTTCCTGGGGGAGCTGGCCCTGCTGGATGGCGCGCCTCGGTCCGCGAGCGCGATTGCGCTCGAACCGACCGAGGCTCTGGCGTTGCCGCGGGATCAGTTCCACGCCCTGGTGGCCAGCGAGCCGGCGATTCGCGATGCCCTGCTCGCGTCCCTGTCGGGCGAGCTGCGGCGCCTCACCACGCACGTGGCCGAGCTGCACTTCCTGGACCTGACCGGGCGGCTTGCAGTGCGGCTGGCACGGCTGGCCGAGGAGCATGGCGAGCGCCTACCCGGTGGCGGGATGCGATTGGACGCGCCGCTGACGCAAAGCGACCTGGCGGCGATGATCGGTGCGACGCGTCAAAGCGTAAACAAGCTCCTCGGCGAGTTCGAGGCCGACGGCCTGATCCGGGTCGAACGCGACAGCATCGTCGTGCCGGACATCGAGGCGCTGCGGCAGGCGGCGCGCCGGTAGTCGCGCTCCGACGTGGGACTCAGCCGGTGGAGATCACTCCCTCGCGGCCGAGTTGCAGGAGCTGGCCCCGGCTCTCATCGAGGTGGTGCGTGGCGATCCCGAAGAGCCGCTTGAGAAGCAGCTCAGACTGAGCCGATCCGCCGGCGAGCAGCGCCAGCAGCCCGGCCGCCGGCATGGAGATAAGCACCGCCGGACCGATCGCTCGGGCAGTCGACAGGGCCGTTGGATCCTCGCGGAGCGCCGACCAACCGAGCAGATCTCCGGCGTGGAGGGTCGACACCAGCACCCAGCGGTGTTCGTGGCGAACGCGCAGGGCCAGCTGACCCTTCTCGAGCCAGTGGATCTCGGAGATCGAGGCGCCCATGTCGACGAGTGTTTCGCCGTCGGCAAGGCTGCGCCGGGACGACTCGATCGATAGCCCCTCCAGGTCGGTCAGGTCCAGGCCATCGAACAGCGGCAGGGCCGCTAGCTCGGCTGCGCTGACTTTGTCCCTCGTGCCCATCTCTCGCTCCACTCCCGGGCTGCCGAATGGCCGCGCCTATTGTCTGCCAGATGCGATCAGGATGTTGGACGGTCAGCCGCCGGCCGCTTCGTGGAGGATGCCGTACAGAAATGCCGCGGCCGCCAGACCGGCTCGTCTCCGGCCCTCGGAGCCGCCGAGGAAGGCAGTCTGGCTCGTCTCCGACACGCCCCACGGCCCGGCCGCGGCCAGCTCGACTCTGGTGTCTTCGGCTGTCTCGATGGCTCGGACGGCCAACCCGATCGAAGCGCCCGAATCCCCTCGGGCCTGTGTCGCCACCTCCGAGATGGCCGCGTCCGCACCCGAAGAGCCGGCGGCGATGACTCGGGCTGTCCGAAGCCACGTGGCCTCGCCAAGGAGCCTGGCAGTGGCTCCGCCCGTGCCGACCTCAACGAGCGCGGCGTCCCAGCCATGTGCCAGGAGCTCGCGGCCGATAGCCGCCGGCCATGTGTCGTCGTCGAGGCCCCAGACGTGCTCGCCGATCGCAGCCAGGACCGCGGCCGCGGCCTCGTCCACGAGCGCCGCCGCCGAGCGACCGGCTCCGGCCACGGCCGAGATTCGGACGTCGACCGCGTCGGATCGCGCGTACGTGGCCACGACGGGGTTCTCGGTCCTGAGCAGCCGCTCTCCCAGGAGGGCGGCAACGGCCGACTCGCCGATCCCTGCCAGCCGGTACGTGCGTGTGACCCGGTCCTGTCCGAGACCGCGCTCTCGAAGGCGTGGCATGACCCAGCCCTGCCACATCGGCCGCATCTCGCTGGGCGGACCCGGCAAGGCCACGATCACGCGCCCCTCCGGACGATCGACCCACCAACCCGGGGCCGTTCCTCGCTCGTTGGGGATCGCGGAGGCAGACGGTATCAACCAGGCCTGTTTGAGATTCGTTCTGGCGAACGCCAATCCGCGCCGCTCGAACAGGTGCCGCAGCCAGCGTTCGAGTTCCGGGTCGACCGCGGGCACCTCGCCGCACAGATCGGCAATCGCCTCGCGAGTGAGGTCGTCGGGCGTCGGGCCGAGGCCGCCCGTCGTGACGACCACGTCGGCTGCGGCCAGGGCGTCGCGCAGCGCCGCCGTGACCGTTCCGAGTCGATCCGGCAGCGCCGAGATCCACGCCACGTCGACGCCGGCCTCGGACAACGATCTGGCGAGGTCGCCGCTGTTGGTGTCGCGCGTTTCACCGACGGTCAGCTCGCTGCCGATCGCCAGCAGGACTGCCGTTCGAATGGGTCTTGCGGTCGACTCGGGGGTCTCCATTGCTGGAGTGTACGGTCAGACGTTCGGCACGGCCGCGCCCCGGGGCTCGGCGGCGCGGCAGCGCGGCGCTAGCCTGGCGCCTCCGCCGTCCGCGATTTCGCCTTGACACCCGCTGGACGAGAGCCGGCTCCTCGCAACGACCTGCCGCTGCTATGATCCGTGTGCTGTTTGGCACCTACCCGAAGGAGGTCCCTTGCCTGACCGGTCCTCCTCGACCGAGTCCGCGTCCGGTTCTGACCCTCGCGGCGCGTCGAAAGAGCCGCCGCCCGGCCTGGGCGAGCAGTTCGGTCGAACGCGGAGCGCGCTTTTCGGCCTGATCGCCTCGCACATCAAGCTGGCCAAAGCCGAGTTCGCAGAGATCGCCAACGAGTTGAAGCGTGCCGCAGCGCTCGGCGGCTTCGCCCTGCTCCTGCTCGTCCTGGCAGGGATGCTCATCGTCGTCGGAAGCCTGCTGTTCCTGGGCGAGGCGATCTTCGGCTCGATCGGCTGGGGTGTTCTCGACGGCGCGCTGCTGCTCATCGGCGTAGCCGTGTTGCTTGTCTTCGCCATCATCGATCTGAGCTGGAGCCGAGCCCTGGCGGCTCTCACCGTCGCCCTCGGCGTCGGCCTGATTGTCGGGGGCCTGGTCGGCGTCGACTGGACGTACGTCAATCACCACTACTCGGGTACGCCGGCTGCGCTCGTGCTTGCCGTCGTCGCCGGCGTGGTTCTGGTGGGCGGGCTCGGGATCATCCTCGGATCGAGCTTCGGACGCGGTGCAGCGATGGCCGGGTTCGTCGCCGGCGCGGTCTGCGGGGCTTTGCTCGGGTGGCTGGCGTCAGCCGGACCCGGATGGCGCGTAGCTGCCGCACTCGGTGTCGCCGCGCTGCTCCTGTTCTGGCCGATCGTCGCGGCAGTATTCGTCTTCCGGCACGGTATCGACACCGCCAAGCTGAAGAAACGCTTCATACCAACGCAGACCATCGAGACAACCAAGGAGACCATCGAGTGGGTGCGCGAACAGATGCCGCTCGGGCGGAAGTCGTAGCCCAGCGCCAGCTTCTGCTGGACGAGGTCGGAAGGCTCGAGGCTGCCGGTCGCTCGGCAATCGACATTCCCGCCAAGATCCGGCGTGCGCCGGCCAAGACGGTTGCGCTGGCGGCAGGAGCGGCGTTCGTCGTTCTTGGTGGGCCCAAGAGAACCTATCGCGCCGTCCGACGTGCGGTCTTCGGACCGAAGGCCGACCTGCCGAAGTCGATGCTGCCGAAGCAGATTGACAAGGTTCTGCGGGGACTCGGCGACGACGGCGACCGCGTTCGCGGGTTGTTGGAGCGCGAGTTCGTCGGCTACCTGGAGAAGAACAAGCCGGTCCGGGAGGCGCGCGACGTTCGCGGCACGATCTCGGAATTGGGCGGCAACGTCCTGCGACCGGTCACGGCCGAGGCCGGCAAGCGACTCGCACAGGAGTTGTTCAAGCCCGAGGGCGGCAGCTTCAACGATGTCATGGATCGGATCCAGGCTCGCCGTGCCGGCCGCAAGTCCGACGGCTCGACTGACACAGCCGATGCTGCGCATGAGCCTGCTCCGAAACAGTCGCGTTGGGAGCGGCGTCCGATCGGCGGCGGCAAAGGGCCACGTCCTCGATAGTCCATGCCCGGAAGTTCGGCCCGCGCGCCCGTTCCGAGCGTTCCGCGCGTTCCACGCCGTTACGTTCGTGTGTTGCTCATCATCACTCCGGGCATTGCTAGCAGCGGGGTGGTCCGGTGAAGATGAGCAATCGAGTCGGCCGCCGGGCCTGCGGACGCAGCTCTCGCGCATCGTCTGCGCCGTCCGACGTTGCCCCCGCTAGACTCTGTGGCCGCGGGCGAGTGGCGGAATGGCAGACGCGTCAGCCTTAGGAGCTGGTGCCGCTTACGCGGCGTGCGGGTTCAAGTCCCGCCTCGCCCACCAAATCGGCTGCGGCACGTCAACCGCCTGCGCGGCCAGTCCGGGTGGGCGCCTACCGCCAGAGATCGCCGAACGTGGCCACAAACATGTCCGCGGCGACAACAGTGAGGACGAAGCCGGCAACGGTCGAGCATTTCGACGAGGCACGCCACCGCCCCGGTCCCCGAAGGCCCCGCCGCCTATAATCGCCCGACGATGCAGACCACCAACACACCCCTTCCCAAGTCACGCCTTCAGATCGAGTTCAAGCTCCCGCCCGAGCGCCTCACCAAGGCCATCGGTCTGGCCGTCGGTCGGTTAGGGCGCCAGGCTCGCGTCCCGGGCTTTCGGCCCGGCAAGGCACCACGAGTGATGCTGGAGCGTGTGCTCGGCCCCACGGCGATCATGGACGAGGCAGTCGAGCAACTGATCGACGACGCCTTCCGCGAGGCCATGCGCGAGCAGGACCTCGTGCCGCTCACCTCGCCCGAGGTCGAGGTCACTCAGAGTGAGGAAGGCAAGCCGCTCATCTTCAAGGCCGTCGTGCAGGTTCGACCCGAAGTCGCGCTCGGTGACTACGACCACTTCAGCTTCAAGCCCGAGATCAAGGCCGTCGACGAGACGATGGTCGAGCAGGTTCTAGACGAGCTGCGCGACGGCCAGGCCACCCTGGAGCCCGTCACCGATCGGGGCGGAGAGAAGGGCGACTACGCCGTGATCTCCTTCGTCGGCACGCGCGACGGCGCCGCCTTCGATGGCGGCTCGTCCGAGCGCATGCCGTTGATCCTGGGTGAGGACCGCCTCATCCCGGGTTTCGAAGACCATCTCATGGGCGCCGGCAAGGGCGAGGAGCGCGAGTTCGACATCGTCTTCCCGGAGGACTACCAGGAAGAGTCGCTGCGTGGCCAGACGGCCCACTTCAAGGTCACGATCAAGGAACTTCGCCACAAGGCAATGCCCGAGGCCAACGATGAGTTCGCCCGGTCGGTCGGCAAGTTCGACGATCTGGCCGCCCTCACGACCGAGCTGCGCAAGCGGCTCGAGGTCAATGCCCTCGACCACGCCCGGCACGAGTTCGCCGACAAGATCATCGAATACGCCGTGGCCAACGCCACCGTCGAGCTGCCGGACGTGCTGATCGACCAGGAGGTCGAGGTCATGCACGACGAGCTGCGTTCGGCGCTGGCCCGCCAGGGCATCAGCGAAGAGGCGTACCTCAAGGTCGTGTCCAAGACCGAAGAGGAGATCCACGCCGAGTTCCGGCCCCAGGCAGAGAAGCGCGTCAAGACGCTCCTGGTTCTGTCGGAGATCGCCAAGGCGACGGGCGTCGAGGTCCCGGAGAAGGACGTCGATGGCGAGATCGACCGCGCGCGGTCTCGCTACGCGACCAATCCCAACCTGATGCGCTACTTCGAGTCGGAACGCGGCCGAAACTACATCAGGAGCACCTTCCGGCGGTCGCGGACGGTGGAGCAGCTCGTCGACGAGTGGCTCGCCGCCCACCCCGAGTCGCCGCGGCTGCCCCATCTCGAGGATTCAGAAGAGAGCTCCCCGGTCACCGGCGCCTCGGCAGAGGCCACGGCCTCGATCGGGGCGACTGACCCGGGCAGCCTGACGCCTGAAACGGCCGCCCCGACGGGCGCCTAACCCAAGAGTTGCGACAGGAGACGATCCGAATGCTCGTGCCGATGGTGATCGAGTCCTCGAGCCGTGGCGAGCGCGCCTACGACATCTACTCGCGGCTTCTGCGTGAGCGGATCATCTTCTTGGGCGATGCGATCGAGGACAACGTCGCCAACCTTGTCATCGCCCAGCTTCTCTTCCTCGACGCCGAAGATCCGGAACGCGACATCAGCCTGTACATCAACTCGCCCGGCGGGGTCATCACCAGCGGTCTGGCCATCTACGACACGATGCAATACGTGCGGGCACCCGTCAGCACGATCTGCATCGGCATGGCGGCCAGCATGGCGGCGGTTCTGCTCGCCGCCGGGGCTCCCGGGAAGCGGTTCGCCCTGCGGAACGCCCGGATCATGATCCACCAGGGTTCGGGTGGTTTCCGGGGCAACACGCCGGACGTCTTCATCCAGGTCAAGGAGATGGAGACTCTGGTCAACACAAATCACGAGATTCTCAGCCGCCACACGGGGCAAACGATCGAGAGGATCATTGCCGATACCTCCAGGGACCACTTCATGTCCCCACCGGAGGCCAAGGACTACGGCATAATCGACGCTGTCTACTCGGCCTCGGCATCGCCGTTGGCGGGCAAGGATGGCCCCGGCGACGCGACAAGCTCTGGGGAGGCAACGGAAGACTCGGGCGACGGAAAAGGTCCCGCAGCGGCCACGGAGTAGCGGGTAACAAGGCGCAGGCGCGAAGGATGGGTCAAGGCGCGTGACGACGACCAAGAGCGGCCCCAAGATTCCATATCGCTGCAGCTTCTGCGGCAAGAGCCAGGAGCAGGTTCGCAAGCTCATTGCGGGTCAGGGCGTCTACATCTGCGACGAGTGCATCAACCTCTGCCAGGAGATCATCGAAGAGGAGATGCTCGAGGCGCCGCGGACCAAGCCGCAGGTGGCCAAGCTTCCGAATCCGCGCGGGATCAAGCTCGCCCTCGATCAGTACGTCATCAGCCAGGACAAGCCCAAGAAGGTTCTCTCGGTAGCGGTTCACAACCACTACAAGCGGGTCAACGCGGGCCATCAGATCGACGACGTCGAGCTCCAGAAGTCGAACGTCCTGCTCGTCGGTCCAACCGGCTCCGGCAAGACCCTGCTTGCCCAGACCCTCGCCAAGATCCTGGACGTACCGTTCTGCATCGCCGACGCCACGTCTCTGACCGAGGCCGGCTACGTCGGTGAGGACGTCGAGAACATCCTGCTGCGCCTGATCCAGTCCGCCGACTTCGATGTGGCCCGCGCCCAGCGCGGCATCATCTACANNGACTTCATCCAGATCGACACCACGAACATCCTGTTCATTTGCGGCGGCGCCTTCGACGGCATCGACAAGATCATCGAAGAACGAGTCGGCAAGCGGTCGATGGGTTTCGGTGCGGAGAACCACATGCCGATAGTGGACCGCGAGCGGATCCTCGAGCGGCTCATGCCGGAGGACCTCCTCAAGTACGGCCTGATCCCCGAGTTCGTCGGGCGGCTGCCGGTCGTGGTCACGCTGACGTCGCTCACGGCGGACGACCTGGTCCGTGTCCTGACCGAGCCCAAGAACGCGATCACACGTCAGTTCCAGAAGTTCCTCTCCCTCGACAAGGTGGACCTGGTCTTCACGCCGGGTGCCCTGCAGGCCGCGGCGGAAGTAGCGATCACCCGCAAGACCGGCGCCCGCGCCCTCCGCTCGATCGTCGAGGAGTCACTGCTCGACGTGATGTACGACGTGCCGGACCACGCCGAGATCCGCAAGTGCATCATCACCGAGGAGACGATCCGCACCGGCCGGCCACCCCTCCTGCTCTCGAAGAGCCAGATCGACGAGGGTGTCGACGAAACGAACTTCGAGAACCTGCTGGCGGAGCACGGCCAGAGCGCGTAGTCGAGGGCAGGGGCCGGGGGTGAACGATGGCCTGGGACTGGCGCTCGCCACCCACGCCCACGCCGCCGGCCGACTCGCCGCAAGCGACGAACAACCCCCAACCGGTGATCGCGGCGCCGACGTACCAGCCCACACCCACGACCACCGGGCCGTTACAACGCCCTGTGCTACGATCGCCGCCTTCACGGCATTGACCGAGAGGAGTAGCGTCGCCGGCCGGCGAGCAGAGAGCGGGGCCGCATCGTGGCAAGACCATGAGGCAGGCTGAAAGCCCCGCAGTCGGAGCGGCGCGAACGTAGCTCGCGAGTTGTGCGGGAGGCGCCCGATAGCGCGCCGAGAGGGCGACGCCGCGCGACATGTCGCGACGACGGCAGCCGGGATGACCGGCGGCCGGGCGACGCCGAACCAGCAGGTGGTACCACGACCCGTTCGTCCGCTGGGCGAGCGGGTTCTTGATTGATGGAGCGAGCGATGGCTGACCGGGCGAAGAAGGTGGCGGGCGACAACACCGACGGGACGGACCTGGCGAAGGCTTATCGGCCCGGCGAGGTCGAGCAGGCCGTCTTCCAGCGCTGGCTCGACGCCGACGTGTTCAATCCCGATGGGGCGGGCTCTCGCGCCGACTGGTCGAAGCCGCCGTTCGTGGTCATCCAGCCGCCGCCCAACGTCACCGGGTCGCTGCATCTGGGCCATGCCCAGCGCTCCACCGTGGAAGACCTGATGACGCGTCACGCCCGAATGCAGGGCCGCCCGGCGCTCTTCCTGCCCGGACTCGACCACGCTTCGATCGCCGCCCAGTACGTCCTCGACAAGATCCTCGCCGCGAAGGGCGAAACGCGCCAGAGCCTCGGCCGCGACAAGTACCTCGAGGCGATGTGGGAGTTCGTGCGCACGACGCGCCAGACCATCCTGGGCCAGCAGCGCCGCGTCGGCGCCTCGCTCGACATGTCGCGCCTGCGCTTCACCATGGACGACTTCTCCGCCCGCGCGGTTCGAGAGGCCTTCACTCGCCTCTGCCGCGAGGGTCTGGCATACCGCACCGAAGCCCTCATCCACTGGTGCCCCGGCTGTCGGACGAGCGTGTCGGACCTGGAGGTCATCCCGAAGGAAACGACTGGCAGCCTCTGGACGATGCGCTATCACCTGGTCGACGAGGAGACCGGCACTCCCGACCCGAACGCGTGGATCGCGGTTGCCACAACACGACCCGAAACGCTGCTGGGCGATACCGCGGTCGCGGTGAATCCGAACGACCCGCGCTACACCGCGCTCGTCGGGCGCAAGGCCCTGATCCCGTTCGTGGACCGCACGGTGCCGATCATCGCCGACTCCGTGGTGGACATGGCCTTCGGGACCGGCGCGGTCAAGATCACTCCTGCCCACGACCAGGACGACTACGACACCGGCAAGCGCCACAGCCTGCCGATGATCACGGTGCTCGACGATGCGGCCCGCATCAACGAGAACGGCGCCGAGTTCGNNCGCTGCCAGCGCTCCGACGACGTGGTCGAGCCGCGGCTCAAGACCCAGTGGTTCGTGCGCGTGGCGCCGCTGGCCGCCGCCGCGCTGGAGGCGACTCGCTCAGGCAAGACCCAGATCCTGCCCGAGCGCTTCGTCAAGGTCTGGGAACACTGGCTGACGGAGATGCGCGACTGGAACGTCAGTCGGCAGCTGTGGTGGGGCCACCGCATTCCCGCCTGGTACTGCCCGGACGGCCACACGACCGTGACCATCGACCCCGAGGGTCCGAAGTCGTGTGAGATTTGCGCCCGTCCGGCCGGCGACCTGCGCCAGGACGAGGACATCTTCGACACCTGGTTCAGCTCGGGCCTCTGGCCGTTTTCGACCCTTGGCTGGCCGGACAAGACCCACGATTTCGAACGCTTCTATCCGACCTCGGTCATGGAGACCGCCTACGACATCATCTTCTTCTGGGTTGCCCGGATGATGATGCTGGGCATTCACCTGACCGGCGAGGCGCCATTCCACACCGTCTACCTGTCGGGCCTGATCCGCGACCCGTACGGCCAGAAGATGTCCAAGACGAAGGGCAACTCCGTCGATCCGCTCGAGACGATCGACGAGGTGGGCGCCGACGCGCTGCGGTTCGCCCTGGTCAACGGGGCTGCGCCCGGCAACGACTCCCGCCTCGGCGCCGAGAAGCTGGAGAACTCTCGAAACTTCGCCAACAAGCTCTGGAACGTGGCTCGGTTCGTGCTCGGGGCCAGACCGGTGTCCATTCCCGACGGCGTGACCTGGCGAAGTCCGAACCGCGAGCTCGCGGGACCGGCGGATAGATGGATCCTGTCTCGGGCCGCGGCTACCGTTGCGTCCGTCGACGTCGCCATGGCGCAGTACGCATTTGGCGACGTCAGCCAGATCCTGTACGAAGCTATCTGGAACGAGTACTGCGACTGGGGCGTGGAACTAGCCAAAGTCCGCCTCTCGGACGAATCCCTGAGTTCCGCGGCTCGCGAGGCCACGTGGTGGACGCTCGTCGACGCGCTCGATACCTACTTGCGACTGCTCCATCCGATCATGCCTTTCATCACCGAGGAAATCTGGGGCAAACTCCCGCATCCGGCGGATGAGCTGGCTCCGCTTCTCATCGTGGCCGATTGGCCGACGGCTGCCGCCGCCGCCACCGACAGCGCCGCGGAGCTCGAGGTGGCCGCCCTCATCGACCTCGTTCGGGCCGTGCGCAACGCCCGGGCCGAGGCGCGCATCGAGCCAGCCGCGTGGCTCCCGGTTGATGTCTTCGTACCCGATTCGCTTGGTCCTACCTTCGAGGCGCTCCGCCCCGCTATAGAGCGACTCGCCCGGGCTCGGCCGTTGGGCCGCGAGGCCGGTGTCGAGGCGATACGTCGGGGAGTGGAAGGCGGCTTGTCCGTCATCGCCGGCGAGGTCGAAGCCGTCGTTCGTCCGGCCGCCAGGGATGAGGCTCAAGAGGGGCGCGACCGCGCCCGCCTGGAGCGCGAGCTCGCCGAGGCGCAGGCGCTTCTGTCCGCGGCCACGGCACGGCTGGCAAACGTGGCCTTCACGACGAAGGCTCCCCCGGCAGTCGTGGCCGCCGCTCAGGCGCGTGCCGTCGAACTGCAGGAGCTGGTGGGCCGTCTGGCCCGGCGCCTGGGGTAGGTGCCTCGGCAGACCCGCGCGACCGGACGACCAGCACCGGCTGATGCGCTGCTAGGATACGTGTAGGTCCCCACGACCTTTCAGGAGGGACGTTGCCTCTCTTCGGTAGATTCAAGCGCTCTGGTCGAGATCAGGCTCCGCCGCCGCCGGCGTCGGATGACGTGAATTCGCACGAGTTCGCACTCAAGCTCTCGTACAACGCGAAGAGCTCTGAAGCCGTGCAACTCAAGGCCGGCCCCGGACTCGTTCAACGGCTGCACAGCATGCTCGTGGGCAATCTGCAGGGGGAATCCGAGCTGATCGAGCCGCTTCCGGCCGCGCTCGGTCAGGCCTCGCCGAACATCGCCCGCGTGCCGGGCAGCGCCCAGTGGCTGCAATACCACCACAAGCGATCGCCCGTGACGCGACACACTCTCGTCGTCTTGGAGTCGGTCGACGCGATCGACCCGGCCTACGAAACGCTGGTGTGCGGCCTCCTCTCGGGCGAAACCGACACGCTGGGTTACCCCGAGTACGACGCCATCGTCGGCGGCGTTGTCTCGCACTTCGACGAGGTGTCCGGCGACCTGATAGTTCGCGCCGTGGTCGGCTGGGGCGGCAAGGGCGTCCGCGGCGACACGGATCGAAACGCGGCTGGCATTCTGGCCGGCCTCTTCAACAACATAGCCGGCGACAGCCATGCCATCGGTACGGTCAATCTGGATCGCGCGGCTCCGGCTTCCGGGCCGGGCGGCCTGTCCTGCGCTCACTGCGGGTTCAACTCGGGGCACGAGAGAGCCTTCTACTGTCTCAAGTGTGGCATGCGGATGTCGCGCGGCTAGGGCGCTGCCTGGAGGTCTATATGCCGATCCACGACTACGTCTGCTCCAACTGCGGCCACACGATGGAAGTGATGCACTCCGTCCACGGCCACGGTCCGTCGAACTGCCCCAAGTGCGGCGGTGCGATGAAGCGGGCGTTCGCGGCGCCGGCGGTCCATTTCAAGGGGAGCGGCTGGGCCCGCAAGGACCGGTCGAGTTCCGCCAAGCCAAGCCGCGCCGAATCCAAGGAGGCTGGGGCGAGTTCGGGAGAGGGCGCTGAGTCCTCGACGAAGGACGCCGGCACGACCTCGGGCGCTGGGTCCTCGACGACCGACACCGGCACGGCCTCGGGCGCCGAGTCGTCGGCGAGCGGCACGGCCTCGGGGCCGACTTCGAAAGATCCCGACTGACCGATGTCGAAGCCACCGTCCGACTGGATCTCACTTTCGGAAGCGGCTGAGCTGCTGGCGTCCTCGAACGTGAAGTTCACCTCCGGGACGATTGGCCGGTGGGCCCGACTCGGTCAGCTTCAGAGCATCAAGTTGGGCAACCGGCGGTTCGTCCGCAAGGCGCAAGTGCGGTCGCTCTTGCGCCCCCACGGGTCCATCCATGGCGACGACCTCCAGCCAGGGCTGTTCGAGGACCTTGACGATTAGCCTGGCGCCGACGAATCGTCCCATTCGACGGGCCGAGCATGGTGCGATGGCCTGATGAAGTGGGGCGACTCGTCGGGCAGTCGCTGCCGCCGGGGTCGGAGTCAGGCCTGTTTCGTTCCGCAGCGACGGCAGAATCGCGCCTGAGTCGACACGGGCAGCGCACAGCGGTGGCAGACGCGCACTGAGCCGCGGTTCAGGACCTGTTGCGCGGATTGGGTCCACATCTCGTCCAGGGTCTGTGCCGCGACCCGCTGAGTGGCTACGATCGCCGCGACTGGCGGGGAAGGCGGGGCAGGCCACGGCGTGCCAGGCGCCTCCTGAGCCGGCCAGCTTGCGCCCAACGGTGGCCAGAGAGCCGGCGGCTCCGCGGACGGTTCGGCCTGCTCTACCAGCTCCTGAGGTCCGGCAGGGACGGGCCGACCAGGAGCCCGCTCCTGCGTACCGGCCGACTGTCCGTGTCTGACCTCGACGGCCTCGGAATCGGTTCCCTGCCGCGGCTCGGGTGCGGCCCAGAGCGAGGCCATATCCGGGGCCACGTCAATGTCGGTTGGGTTGGACTCGGTGGGGCCGACGGACACGCCCGAGAGTCGGACCGCGGCGGCGATACGCGCGTCGACTTGTGCCCACTGCGTGCGGGGCAACATCGGGGCGGGGGCAACCGCCTCCGGCAGGGACGGCAGCGCGGGTGCCGCCGCGGGAGGCGGGGCAAGCTCCGGAGCCGGCGTAGGCCGGCCTGGAGCCGCGGCGGGCTGGACGGGAGCCGGTGTGGGTGTGGGCTCAACGCCAGGCTCCATTGCCAGGGCTGCGGCCGGGACCTCGGGCTCGAGGAGTCGATCGTGGAGTCCGGCCGGGCGTTCCACCCATTTCGTGGCCTGCGGCCACGCGTCGCCGGCCGACTCGCCTTGACCAGTCGGGCCGAGGCGGGGTTGCTCGGGCGACGGGGCACCGATCTGCGGAGCGTGTCTGCCCAACAGCCTTCCGACCACCGGGATGTGACCGTGGATCTGCGGTGCGGGCGTGGGCGGGGCAAGGGGCGGCAGGCTTGCCATGGGCATGCTGAGGATTCGCTGCGGCTGGACCCCGGGCTGCAGCACTGGGATGACAGCGCCGTCCACCGGTTGAGGCATCCACGGGGCGGGCATGGCCGTGAGCCACTCGGGCTCCGGGCCGACTTCCGTGGCATGGGCGGAGTCCTGGAGTGTCTCGCCTTGGCCGAGGCTCGACTCCACGATCTCGAGCTCCTCGGGAGTCAGGGTCATCTCGGGAGCGATCTCGTCGGCGAGGGGCCAGAGGCTGGCGGCGACCGGATCGACGGCCTTGCGGGCACCGCGGCGGCCGCTCTTCGGGTTCGGGCTACCCGTCGCCCCGGGGGCTCCGCCGGGAAGGTCGATGACGGGCCAGGCCGGCGGCACGGCGCGGGTGGCTTCCTCGAGATGGATCGGCGCATCGAAGCGAGCCGGCTGAGCAGCCGGTTGGGCCGACTCGGCCGCGAGATCTTCGGCGAAAGCCGACCAGTCGGTGTCCCAGCTCGCGACCGGCGTCCGGACGAGCATGTGGTCGTCGAGTGGCAGGACCTCGGAGTCGGGCTCGGGCGAGCACGACAAACAGGCACCGACGCGCTCGTTCCAGCACTTGTCGCAGGCGTACTGCCGGCACGTCATGCAGAAGTTGAAGGTGCGGTGGAAGGCCTCGGTCATTCGGCTCGAGTCCTGGTGCTCGTCGTCGTGGCGTGCCAGCGCCATGGCGTCACTCATCGACTGGCTGTCGGTCAGAACGAAGTTCTTCAGGCCCTTGGCGAGGACGCGGGCGCCCCTGAGGGATAGGCCCTTGGGCGCGTTCGGAGCGAAGTCGTAGCGTGCGCCGCACCGCTCGCAATACGAGTTGGTCAAGTCGGGCATTGGTGCTCCGTTGTCCTGCAGGCCAGACCCGAGTGCCGCCGGCGCAGCACTGTGGGGAGAGTACCCCGATGTAGCCCTCGCAGCATTAGGCCTGCTCGTACTCGTCGACGGGGCCCTAAGGTCCCAGTTTCTGCAAGGTTGGCCGCAAGGATGGTCGCGTGCGGGGTTCTCTGAACAATGCGGCCAGAGATCACGTCATTCGTAGCAGAAGCTTCGACATGCTCGAAGGCCGCGCCTGAGGTTACGATTCGTCGCGAACGAAACGGCGGCATCACAGCGGGAAAGCCGACTCGTCTCGGCGTAGTATGTGGCGGCCTTCCGCCCGTCCTGGCGATGAAGGCCTCACGGACCAGGGCTCTGCGAGATGAATCGCAGGCCATCATCCGCCTTCGCGTCCTGAAGAGAGAGTCATGACCACGATCCATGAGACCGGCGAGAAGGTAGCTTCGAACGTCGAACGCGTGATCATTGGAAAGCAGCGAGAGGTTCGACTCACTCTCGTTGCCTTGCTCTGTCGCGGCCATCTGCTTATCGAAGACGTGCCCGGGACGGGCAAGACGATGCTCGCGAAAGCCGTCGCTCGCAGCCTCAACTGCAGTTTCCGCCGCATCCAATTCACGCCCGACCTTCTGCCGTCGGACGTGACCGGCTTGTCCATCTACAACCAGAAGACGCAGGAGTTCGAGTTCAGGCCGGGCCCGATCATGGCCCAGGTCGTTCTGGCCGACGAGATCAACCGGGCGACACCCAAGACCCAGTCGGCGCTCCTCGAGTGCATGGAAGAGCACCAAGCCACGATCGAGGGCACCACATATCAGATGCCCGATCCGTTCCTCGTGGTAGCCACACAGAACCCGATCGAGTACGAAGGCACATTTGCGTTGCCTGAGGCGCAGCTCGACCGGTTCATGCTGCGCATTCGGCTCGGCTACCCGAGTCAAGCGGACGAGGTTACGATCCTCGACGAGCAGAAGATCACGCATCCTCTCGATGACCTCCAAGCGGTTCTGGATGTGGCGGATCTAGTGGAGCTTCAGGTCGCGGTTCGCAAGGTCTACGTGGATCCAAGTGTGTCCGACTACATCGTCCGGCTTGTTAGTGCCACGCGGAGCCACCCGGATGTGTATCTCGGGGCCTCACCTCGTGGCTCGCTGGCCTTGTATCGCACCGGCCAGGCCCTGGCGGCCCTGGCAGGCCGCGACTACGTGATCCCGGATGACATCAAGGCCCTCGCTGAAGTGGCCCTGGCTCATCGCCTGATCATCAAGACCAGTTCGTCAATGCACGACATCGATCCTCGCCAGGTGATCACCGAGCTGCTGGACACTGTGCCGGTGGACTCCGCCAAGGCCAAGAGCACCGATCACCATGGTGTGCCGACGCCGCCGTGGCAAGCGGGCGCCGCGACGCGCGGCGCCTCCAACAGCCGGGCCAGCTAGTCAGCCAAGGGCGTCGTCTCGTGATCCGGCGGCTCCAATTCCTGATCGTCGCGGTCGTTCTCCTGGTCGCAGCATTCGCGACGGGTGAGGGCTTCCTGTTCTATGTGGTCTACCTCGGTCTGCTCGCGGTCGGAGGCAGCTACGTGCTGACCAGGCTGGGGCTGGCCGATCTCGAGGCCGGATATCGGGTCGACCACCGCCAGGCCCACGTCGGCGACGAGCTCAAGACGACGTACAGCATCTCCAACGCCAGCCGCCTGCCCAAACCCTGGTTGGAGGTATTCAATCCCACCGACCTGCCCGTTCTGCTGCCCGGGCGGGCCCTTGGCCTGCGGTCCTGGGCGCAGCGTTCCTGGATCGCAATCGTGCCGTTGACCCGGCGCGGGACCTATCGAATCGAGCCGATGGTGGTCAGGACGGGCGACCCGTTCGGCTTCTTCGAGGCGGCCGCAACCGTCGGACGGCCGACTGTCGTGACGGTGTTTCCGCGCGTCGTGCCCCTGCCCCGATGGCGCCTTCCACATGCCTACCTGGAAGGCACCCATTCCACGCCCGAACGGGCCCTCCAGACGACGCCGCTGGCCACGTCGGTCCGGCCGTACGCTCCGGGCGACAGCTTCAATCGCATCCACTGGCGCAGCACCGCCCGGCTTGGCGAGATCCAGGTCAAAGAGTTCGATCTGGAGCAGACGGCCGATGTCTGGATCTTCGTTGATCTGGAAACCAGGGCTCAGGCGGGTGAGGGCGACACATCGACCGTGGAGGAAGCCCTTTGCGTGGCGGCCTCGATCGCCCACGATGCCATCCTCGAGAACCGCGCCGTTGGCCTTACTACGAGCGGGCACCGAACTGTGTCGATCCCTGCGGACCGCGGGCCGAGGCAACGCCAGAAGATCATGCAACTCCTGGCGGCGGTAGACGGCGACGGCCAATCGCCCCTTGCGGAGCTTCTCCTGGCCGGGCTGCCGAAGCTGCGCCGGGGCATGACGGCCGTGATCGTCACCCCGTCCAGGGAGCGGCAATGGGTCCGGACGCTGACATCGCTGCGAGTTCGTGGCGTCAACGCGGCCGTCATTACGCTCGTGGCCGACAGCTATGAGACGGCCCGTCGAACGCATCTGATCAGCGAGACGGACGGGCAGCATGCGGCGCAGGAGCAGCGGGCGCTGCGCTTCGCGCTGGCCGAATACGACCTCAGGTCCTACGAGGTCCATGCCGGCGATGACCTCGGGGCGGTACTCGCATGATCTACCGACCGGCCGCGGTGTTTTCGACGCAAGGGTGGTGCTAGCGATGGCGACCACGGGCTCGCTTCGTAAGGGTTTCCCGGAGATCTACCGGCCCAAAGCCGAATCGGCCCTCGATCAGCCGGGGCAGATCGGCCGGCTCCTGGCCCGGATGCGCCCGGACGAAGGCTGGGCGAGCCTGCCTTTGGTCCTGATTCTGACCGCGACGATGGCCTGGTCGATCTCGGATGCGCGATGGATCCTGGCCCAGGACTCGCTGACGAGCTTCCTCGTCGCGGTTGCCGTGGTGGCGGCGTTGTGGGGCTACATCAGCGCGCGGCTGAGCCTCCGGCCGTGGGTTGCCCACACGATTGGCTGCGCCATAGGCGCGATCGTCTTGATCGAGGTGGTCGGGTCCACCTTGTACGTGGGCCCTAACGGGAACCTGTTTGACTGGTTCAACGCCACGGGGTACTCCGTCACTCAGGCCTACCTCGACCTGACCTGGCGGCATCAGGTGGTCACCCTGCAGGTCGGTCACTTCTGCCTGATCCTCGGCGTCCTGGTCTGGGGTACTGCCCAAGCGGCCTCATACGACGTGTTCGGCTACCACCGGGCGGTCAACGGCGTGCTGCTCCTGGCGGTGGTCCTCATCGCCAACATGGCCCTGACTTTGAACGACCAGTTCACGGCCCTCGTGGCGTTCAGCGCCGCGGCCCTGGTCCTGCTGTTGCTCGCCCATGCGGCCGATGAGCGGTCCAGCTGGCTGCGCCACCGTATCTGGCGAGGTCGTGAATTCCAGGCGCCTCACCTCCAGGGCGGCATGGCCTTCGCCTGCGCTGCCGTAGCCGGGTCTCTGATTCTGACAACGGTGGCCAGCTCCGCTCCACTGGGGAGCGCCTTCCAGGGTCTTGGCTCTCAGTTCGGAGATGCCCTCAGCTGGATGAGCGGGTATCTGCCAAAGGGTGGATCGAGTCGCATCCAATCGACCTCGGACTTCGGACCAGTCGCGCCGATATCGCCGATATTCCGCGAAGCCACGCGGGACGTCTTCACCGTCCGGCTGCCCGAGGGACCGATTGCGTTGCACTGGCGGCTCATCGCCTATGAGGAATTCCAGGGTTCGGCCTGGACGGTGGGATCGGATCGGTCGCAGGACGACGTGATCGCGGGGCTCACTCTCGACAGCGGGACGCTGGATCTTGTCGGGTCGAACACGGCCGGCCGGATCCAGGTGACCTCGCAAGTTCACATTCAAGACTCGGCGATCAGGCACCTCATCGCCCCGAATGAGCCTGACAGCGTGAACGTGGCAGTCCAGCGGACCCTGGTGGGTGCCGATCTTGCCAATGTGAACGTGGCCTGGTTCCAGACCGATGCCACCGACTACATCGTGTCGTCTTACGTGCCCAATGAGGACCCCACGGGCAATGGCCTCACCGAATGGCGGCTGCGGCACGCCGGCACGAGTTTCCCAGCGGACTTTTTGACCCGGTACACGCAGGGTGCCGATTTGGTCAAGTCCGATGGGAAGGCGCTGCTGGCCGAGATCGCGGGCTGGGCCCGCTCGAGCGGCGGCTCCTTCGATACCGAATACGACGTCGCCAAGGAGGTCCAGGACTATCTCCACAGCGACCTCTTCACCTACAAGACCGACCTCACCGGCGACGCGGCCGCATGTAGCGGGCTCACCACCGTCGACTGTTTCGCTCGGGTTCGTGAGGGTTTCTGCGAGCAGTACGCGACGACGATGACGATGCTGATGCGGATGGAGGGCTACCCGGCGCGATATGTGCAGGGTTACTTGCCCGGTCCCACGGACGTGCACACACTCGTCCAACAGGTCACGACGCAGCAGAAGCACGCCTGGGTGGAGGTTTTCTTCCCGAACTACGGATGGATCCCGTTCGACCCAACCGGCGGCGGCGTCGGGGAGCCCACGGAACTCGTCCCGGGAAGTGCGGTGGTCGCGACGCCAACCCCGAACTTCTCCTACGGCCCCCAAGGGACTCCGCGCCCACGGGCGAGTCACGACCCGGGGTCCAGCGCGACTGCCACCACCTCAGGCGACAGCGGCGCGGCCGCGCTGGTGCCTGTCGTCCTGATCGCGATCCTCGCTCTCGCGCTCTTCGTCATCTGGCGCCGCCGCCCGAGGCGGCAGGAGGGAGCGGACACGGTCTATCGAAGCGTCGTCCGGCTCGCCAGCCGGCTCGGATACAAGCCTCGCCCGACGCAGACGGTGTTCGAGTACACGAGCATGCTGGCCGAGGTTGTGCCACAGGCTCGCGAATCGCTCAGGATCGTGGCCACGGCGACGGTTGAGGCCACATATGGAAAGCAGGAGTTGAGCTCCGAACGACTGGTGTTCGTCGCAACCGCACACCGGATAATCCGGCAGGCTCTGCTCAGGCTGGCTCTACGAATGCCCAGAATCCGCCGACATGGCCGCAAGCAAGGCGGGTCAGGGCGCAGGGGAAGGGCGCCTCGAACGAGCCGCTGATCGGCTCCTGCCAGGCCGACGCGAACACCGGCAGGCGTGGACACCTAAGAGCGGGCTAGAGCGCGCCGCTCTCGTCTCGCTTTGAGGAGTCCTCGACCCGCGCCGCCGCCTGCCCATCGGGGTGCGACTCGAGATTGAGCGAGCGCATGACCGCGCGGCCGGCCCGTATCTCGACGACGGAGATCGCCGCAAGGCCGAAATCGAAGTTCCAGAAGTGCTCGAGCGGGAGGTCGAGGAGGACGCACGCCACGACCCTGAAGACGCCGCCGTGACCGACGATCAACGACCAACGCCGTTTCTCGGGGCCAGTTGCACCGTAGCCGAGGACCTGGTGGCGGTCTATCGTGCCGGGTTTGGTGCCGTCCGCCATTTCGCCGAGGAGCCTCGACAGCGATGCCTCAACCCGCGCCGCCACCTGTGGGAGAGCCTCGCCTCCGGGGGCGGAGACCTCCATCGGCCAGCGTCGCCAGCCCGCCAGCGAGTCGCTGAAGCGGACGTTGATCTCCTCTTCGGTGAGTCCTTCCCACACTCCCTGGGCGATCTCGCAGAAGCCGGCATCTGGTCGGAGTGGGGGAGTGGCGCGGCCGGCGGCGGCCATCTCCTCTACCACCAGCTCGGCGCTGCGTCGGGCCCTTCCCAGCGGCGAGTGCACGATCGCGAATGGCGCCGTGTCCGGGATGGGTACCGATGGATCGGCGGCGGGGGAGGCGAGCCGGCGGCCGGCCAGGCGGGCCTGTAGCTCGCCCAGCGGCGTTAGCGGCGCCTCCATCGCGCCCTGAAAGCGGTTCTCGACGATGAACTGCGTCTGGCCATGGCGGAGCAGAACGAGGATCGCATCGAGGCCGGTGGGAATGAGCGGAGCGGCTCCGGAGGGCCGGGTCTCCCCGGCTCGGAGCCGCTCCGCGTCCCGCGGAGTGGAGTTCAATGGACCGGGGCGGCCCGGATCGACCACACGTCGAGGACCGCCGGGTGGTTCCTAATCTGCTCGGTGACCTTGTCCGACACCTCGTCGTCGACGGCGAGGAGCATCAGGGCGTCCTGCCGAGGGGCGTTTCGGGCAAGGGTCATGGAGCTGATGTTGACATCGGCTTCGCCGAGGATGAGGCCGATGCGGCCCATTGTTCCGGGCTTGTCCTGGTGGCGAGTGACGACCATCAGGGGCGCCGGCGCCATGTCGAGCAGGTTGTCGTCGATGCGGACCAGTCGCGGCTCGCCGTTGGCGATCGTGCCGGCTACGACGGCAGTGCCGTTGTCGCCCTCGACTGTGAGGGTGACCAGCGATGCGAACGTACCGGCGTCGCTGGTCTTGCGCTCGTTGACGGTGAGGCCGCGGCTCTTGGCCAGGAACCCGGCGTTGATGAGGTTGACGCGCTCGCTCGTGGCGTTCTCGAGGATGCCGCGCAGCGCGGCAGCCACGAGTTGCGATGCGTCGTGGTTGGCGAGATCGCCGGCCACATCGATCGTCATGGTCTTGACTCCGCCGCGCAGATACTGGGCGGCGAATCGACCGAGGATCTCGGTCAGCGGCAGATACGGGGCGATTGCCCGGGATGTCTCGGGCGTGAGCAGAGGCGCGTTGACCGCATATCGGGCCGAGCGGCCGGCGAGAACGTCGATGACCTGCTCGCAGGCTTCCTCGGCCACGCGCAGCTGAGCTTCGGCGGTCAGGGCGCCGAGGTGCGGCGTGAGGACTGTGTTCGGCGCCTTCAGGAGCGGTGAGTCGACCGGGGGCTCCGGATCGTAGACATCGAATGCCGCCCCGGCGATCTTGCCGTCGACGAGGGCCTGGGCCACGGCCGCCTCGTCGTAGACGCCGCCGCGGGCGACGTTGACGAGCATCACGCCGGGCTTGAGCTTGTCGATGTTGTCGGCGTTGATAATGCCGCGGGTCGCCTTGTTGAGCGGCACGTGAACGGTGATGACGTCGGCCTTCTCGATGATCTGGTCGACCTCGACGAGCGTGATGCCGTGCAGGGCGGCCTGCTCGGCGGTCACGAACGGGTCATAGCCGATGACGGTCATCTCGAGGCCGCGGGCTCGGTCGGCCACGGCCTGGCCGATCTTGCCCAGGCCGATGATGCCGAGGGTGCGTCCACGCAGCTCGACACCCGTGAAGCTGCTGCGCTTCCACTCGCCCCTGCGCACCGACGCGTCGGCGGCGGCCGTCTTGCGGGCCAGAGCCAGCATCAGGGCGATCGTCTGCTCGGCAGCCGACACGGTGTTGCCGGTCGGGGCATTGACCACCACGACGCCGGCCTTGGTTGCGGCTTCGAGGTCGACATTGTCGACGCCGACGCCGGCGCGGCCGATGACGACGAGGCGGGTGGCGTGGGCGAGGATGTCGGCGGTGACCTTGACCTGGCTGCGCACGAGCAACGCGTCGTACTCGCCTATGATCCCGGCCAGCTCTTCGGGGGTCAGCCCGATCTTCTCGTCCACTTCGTGGTGAGCCCGAAGGATCTCGAGACCCTGCTTGGCCAGGGGCTCGGCAACGAGGATCTTCACCTTGTGTGCTCCTTACTTGGCCAGGCCGAGGGACCGGAGCGCGGCGACCTGGGCGGCCTCGACGGCCGCACCCGGCTTGACCGGTCGATCGAGCTCGATGAGGGTCTGCTCGAGCACCGCCATGGCGTTGAGGATGGCCGGCACGGTGACATGGCCGAGGTGCCCGATCCGGAAGATCTTGCCCTTGAGAGCGCCCTGTCCGCCCGCGACCACGAGGCCGAGCTTGCGGAGCTTGCCGTTGAACGCCTTCCAGTCGAGGCCTTCGGGGATCCATGCCCCAGTGACCGTGTCGGAGGCGAAGGCCGGATCGCCCAGGAGCTTGAAGCCGAGAGTCGTGAGGCCGGCTCGGACGGCGGCCCCAACCGCGGCGTGGCGCTTCCAGATCTCGGGCAGGGTCTCCTGCTCCATCATCTCGAGAGCGACGTCGAGCTGGAACATGACCGCCACCGCGGGGGTCCACGGCGTCTGACCGGATTCGGCGCTGGTCTTGTGGGCGGCCAGATCGAAGTAGAACTTCGGCATCTTGGCCACAGCCGCCGCTTCCCATGCGCGCGGCGAGACGGCCACGAAGCTCAGGCCGGGGGCAACCATCCAGGCCTTCTGCGATCCGCTGACGACCACGTCCAGGCCCCAGGCGTCGGTCTCGAACGGGACGGCACCGAGGCCGGAGATGGCGTCGACGATGATCAGCGCGTCGGGCGCAAGCTCCTTGACGGCGGCGGCCAGGTCCTTGATCGGGTTGGTGACGGCGGTTGAGGTCTCGTTCTGGGTCATCAGGACGGCCTTCCAGGGACCGCCGGCCTGCAGCGCCTCGCGAACCTTGGCCACGTCGGCGGCCTTGCCCCACTCGAAGGCGAGCTTGGTGACGTCCGCCCCATAGACCGTGGCGATCTTCGCGAAACGGTCGCCAAACGCGCCGATCGTGATCGCCAGAACCTTGTCGCCGGGGGAGAGGAAGCTGACGATCGCCGACTCGAGCCCACCGGTCCCGGCCGCGGTCACGATCAGGACATCGTTCTGGGTCTTGTAGAAGGTCTTCAGACGCTCGATGACCCGGTTCTGCAGGACGGCGAACTCGGGCCCGCGATGGTTGACCATCTGCCGGGCGCCGGCCTCGCGCACGGCATCGGGGAGCGAGGTCGGGCCGGGAATTCGAAGGTTGGGCTCGAAGCGGTTCACGTAAATCCACCTCTCTGCGGGAACAGGATGCCCCGGAATACTAGCGGTGCGTCCCCGCGTCGGCCAGTGTGGTATATATGACCGCATATGCAGAAGCGAACCACCATCCTGATCGACTCGGACCTGCTGGAGCGGCTCGACCGCTTCGCGGCCCGGAGCGGCGTGACCAAGACGTCGGTCCTCACTGCAGCCGTGGAGTCGTATCTCGAGGTCCACGACACCGCACCCGACCTGTCGTTCCTGGCCATCGGTCGAAGCGACCACGGACGCCTGTCGCTCGACGGCCGGTCGATCGCGCGTCGTGAGGCCGGGCTCCGGCCCGGGCCGGACGAGGTCTGATCGTGGCCATCCTTCTCGACTCGAGCGCCGTCCTCGCCGCCGCGGATCAATCGGACTTGAACCATCGGGCGGCGGTGGCCTGGTTCGGCCGGGCCAACGAGCCGCTGATGATCGGGGCGCTGACGCTGGCCGAGTTGGACCTGCTGTTACAGCGAGAGCTCGGGCTGCGAGCCGTCTTCGCGCTCCTCGAGTCGATCGCCAGCGGCGCAGTCAAAGTCGTGACTCCGACCGCGGCGGATCTGGTCCGGGCCATGGAGTTGATGCACGAGACGACCGAGTATCGGCCGCGACTTACCGATGCCGTCCTGGTGGCCACGGCCGAGCGCTTGGGCGTGACCCGGGTAGCCGTCTTCGATCGCCCGCCAATCGCGATCTTCCGCCCGAAGCACGTCCGGGCCCTGGAGCTCGAACCCTAGGGTCGCGGGCGTGCCTCCGACCGACGGTGGTGCGGCCCGGCCCCATCGGATCTCCGCCGTCCCTCAAGTTGGTTCGTCCACCCCCGACGACTGCATCGACGAGCCGGATCGCCAGGAACCGCGCGGAGGCGTCTCCGAACAGCCGCTCGGGCTAGCTGTCGCCGGCGTCGCGGCGCTGTTCCT
This sequence comes from Chloroflexota bacterium, assembly GCA_003171255.1. GTDB lineage: Bacteria > Chloroflexota > Limnocylindria > Limnocylindrales > CSP1-4 > Fen-1039. The sequence goes on along the minus strand of PMYK01000029.1, from coordinate 63,169 downwards.
CGGCCAGTTCGCGCAGACTCTGCTGGCGGCGGCGCATCCCTTCCGAGCCCGCGGACATTGGGTCTGCGTTGGCCTGTCCGTCAACGCGGGGTTTGCGTCGCGGGCCCTCCAGCCGGGCCTTTGCGATGCGCTCCAGCCGCTCGCCGATCTTTTGCTCGGCGCCCTGCCCACCCGGGAAGTAGTAGCGACGGCCGACAAGACTGTCGGGTAGGTACTGCTGGTCGACGTCGTCGCCCTCGAAGTCGTGGGGGTAGCGATAGCTGCGCCGGGCGGCGCCGTTCGACCGCAGGTGGGGCGGGACCGGCAGCGAGCCCTTGTCGAGGACATCGGCCAGCGCGGCGAAGTAGCCACGCCCGGCGGCGTTGCTCTTGGTCGTGACCGCCAGCATGACGGTGGCCTCGGCCAGGGCATATTGGGCCTCCGGCAGCCCGACCCAATCGAGGGCCTGTGCCGCAGCCACGGCCACCTCGAGGGCCCGTGGGTCGGCCAGTCCGATGTCCTCCGAGGCCAGGATGATCAGCCGGCGGGCAATGAACCGGGGGTCCTCGCCGGCGGCGATCATCGAGGCCAGCCAGTACAGGGCCGCGTCCGGGTCGTTGCCGCGAATGCTCTTGATGAAGGCGCTGACCGTGTCGTAGTGGCCATCGCCGGCGCGGTCGTAGGCCAGAACCCGCTGCTGGGCCGCGGCCTCGACGTCATCGAGGCGAGGTGAGACATGGCCATCGCCGTCGCGGATCCCCTCCGAGTCTGCGATCGACACGGCGCCCTCGAGAACGTTGAGGGCCTGGCGGGCATCGCCCGCGGCCAGACTGACGAGATGCTCGAGTGGTTCAGCGGCCAGAGCCACGCCGCCGGTCGGTCCCAGCTCGCCGGCCAGACCGCGTTCTGGGTCGATGAGGGCGCGCCGGACGACGGTCCCGACCTCATCGTCGGTGAGTGGCTCGAGGCGAAAGACGCGCAAACGGGACAGCAGGGCGGAGTTGACCTCGAAGTACGGGTTCTCGGTCGTAGCGCCGACGAGCGTGATCGTGCCGTTCTCGACGTGCGGCAGAAGGGCGTCCTGCTGGGCCTTGTTGAAGCGATGGATCTCGTCGATGAAGAGAACCGTCTGCTGACTGTTTAGAGCCAGGCGCTCACCGGCCTCGGCGACCAATGCTCGAACTTCTGCTACTCCGCTCATGACCGCGGAGATGGTCACCAGGCGGGCGCCGGCCGCCTCGGCCAGGACGCGGGCCAGGCTCGTCTTGCCGGAGCCGGGAGGTCCCCAGAAGAGAAGCGACCCGAGATGACCGCCTTCGATTGCTCGTCGCAGAGTTCCACGTTGGCCGATGAGTCGTTCGTGGCCGACCAGCTCGTCGAGCGTTCGGGGGCGCATCCTGGCGGCCAGGGGCTGGCGCTCGCGCGGCGGTACGAAAGCGGGCTGTTGTCCGCTGGACTCGCCCGTGGAGGTGCGGTTGACGCGACGTCCTGCCATTCGTCGATCCTACAGGGTGGTCGGCTGCGTGGCATCGAGCCCGGGACGGCAGCGGCCGCGGTATGCCGCGGAAGCCAGGCTGCGGGAGCGCTCCGGGCGCATCCTCAGTTCTGTGTAGCATTCGGCCTGCATGGTCATCCCGTTCCTCAGTCGCGTCGCCGCCCGCGGGTCTCGGTCGAGTCTGCCTGCCGAGCCATCGTCCGACCCTGCCGGCCGATTGACCGGCCAAGCGGCCACCCTTCAGAGCGTCATCGATGCGGTCGACTCGCTGGTGGTCGTTGCCTCGCTCGAGTGCTGTCTGTGGCTCTGGAATGAGCGCTGCGAAGAAACCTCGGGGGTGCCGCTCTCGGAGATCGCCGGCAAGCCACTCTGGTCGGTCATGCGGTTGAGGCCGAACCTTCGAACGCTGGCCCAGGAGGCGTTCGACCGGCTCATCTCGGGCGGCGAGCGCAAGGTCGAGTTCCAGTCTCAATGGCTGCGCAAGGATGGCCGCAAGGCCCGTGTCTCGTGGTCGGCCCGTCTGGTCGATGGCGGCGATGGCTTTCGCTTCGTAGTCGCGACCGGAACGGAGACTACTCGTGGGCGCAAGGTCGCCCGCGAGATCGCCGAAACCGAGTCGCGCTTCGAGAAGCTGCTCGAACTGCTCCCGGACCCGGTGGTCGTCCACCAGAACGGCCTGGTGGTCTTCGTCAACCGCGCCGCCATCGAGCTATATGGGGCCGGCAGCGCCGCGGAGCTCCAGGGCAAGCCGGTCATCGGACAGGTGGCTCCAGAAGCGCGCGAGTTCGTCCGCGATCGGATGGTCCGGATGCTCGCCTCAGGTGAGGCAGAGCCGCTCGCCGAGGAGCGCCATGTGAAGTTCGACGGGACGCCCTTCGACGTCGAGGTCGTGGCCGCGCCCGTGACCTTCGACGGCCGCCCGGCAATCGAGCTCATCGCCCGCGACATTACTGCCCGCAAGGAGACCGAGGCCGCCCTTCGGGCGAGTGAGGCCCGTGTCAGGGCGGTCTTCGATCAGTCGTCTCTGGCGATGGTCCTTGCGGACGAGGGCGGGCGCCCGATCGAGAGCAACGCAGCCTTCCGACGCCTTCTCGGCTATGACAGTTCCGAGCTGAGCTCACTCACCATCTCCGACTTCACGCTTCCGGCCGACCGAGAGGCCACCATGGCGTTGCTGGGCGAATTGTTCGCGGGACGCAACGACGGATTCCAGATGGAGAAGCGGTATGTCGCAAAGGACGCGCACTCGATCTGGGCCAGGGTCCATGTCTCGCCCGTCCGCGAGGGTTCGGGTCTCCCGCAGTTCGCCCTCGCCACGATCGAGGACATCTCGGAGCGCAAGGTGCTCGAGGAGCGCCTTCGCGAGGCCTCGAAGATGGAGGCCCTGGGGCGATTGGCAGGTGGCGTCGCTCACGACTTCAACAACCTGTTGACGGTGGTGAATGGCTATGCCGATCTGCTCGTGCTGTCGCTCGAGGGCGATGACCGCGCTGCCGACGCCGTCGAGATTCGCCGGGCCGGCTCGCGAGCGACGGAGCTGACGGCCCAGCTGCTGGCCTTCGGTCGCGGGAGCAAACGAGCCCTGGAGCCGGTCGACCTGAACGCCCGCATCGAGGCCATTGTGCCGATGCTGCGGCGCCTCCTGGGCGAGGACATCGAGTTCGGCGTGATGCTCGACCGGACGCTCGGTGCCGTCGAGGCCGATCCCAGCCAGCTGGACCAGGTTGTCATGAACCTCGTCGTCAACGGCCGCGACGCCATGCCTGGCGGCGGGTCGCTGACCTTGACCACGAGCGGCCTGTCATCCGGTGTCGGCGGCCGCGACCGCGACAAGATCTGGGCGAGGCTGGAGATCGCCGACTCGGGCTTCGGGATGGGCTCGGAGGTGCTCGAGCATGTGTTCGAGCCGTTCTTCACGACCAAGGGCCAGGGCAAGGGAACCGGGCTGGGCCTGGCGACGGTCTACGGCATAGTCCAGCAGATGGGCGGCCATATTCGAGTCGAATCGACCGTCGGCGTGGGCTCGCGTTTCATCGTCGAACTGCCCCAGTGCGAGAGCCCCACGACACAGCCCGGCGTCCATCAGATCGAGCCCGGTTCGCCAGGCCGAGGCGTGGAAACGATCCTCCTGATCGAGGACGAGCCGACGGTCCGTGACTTCTGCAAGCGGGCCCTGAACGCCGAAGGCTACCGAGTCTATGTGGCCGGCCCGCACGAGGCGCTGAACCTGGCCGACACGCTCGGGCCGAGCCTCGACATCCTGGTGACAGATGTCGTCATGCCCGACTTCGATGGACCGACCATTGCTGCCGCGCTGAGTTCCAGGCGCCGCGATCTAAAGGTCCTGTTCATGTCGGGCTATCCGCGCAATCGCGAAGAGGAACTGACCGGGGCGGCTGCCGAAGGTGCGGTCCTGACCAAGCCATTCACCCCGCGCGAGCTATGTGACGCCGTGCGACGGGTCCTGGACAGGCCGCCCCGAGAGTCCTGAGCCTGCCACAGCAGGGCGGGCTTGCTCTAGCTGAACCTGACTACGCGGAGGACATCGACGAGGACGAACATGACCGCGAGCACCGCGACGACGGCCCCGCCCACGGCCAGGATCCGCCGTACATCGCGGACCACGTAGGCGTATTCCTCTGCCGCTCGAGCTGCCAGCAAACCCTGGCCGCCGGCGCGTCCGGGCCGTGCTACTTCCGCGGCACGACCTCGATCGCGGCCGCGCGCCCGGTTGACCTCGGCGGCGTGTTCCTGGGCTACGATCTGCGACTCGAGCTCGGCGGCTCGGGCTTCCTCGGCTGCCGACAGACTGCTGGCTTGAGATTCGGGACGTGTCTGGGGTCTGGCGGAACCGTGCCTCTCGGCATGTCGCTGGCCAGGTCGGTTCGATCCACGAGTGCGCTTGGCCATGGCTTGTGAGAGGCCTCCGTTGGCTCAGTCGTAGGCAGGCGCGGTGCTGTGCGCCGCCGGTCAATACACATTTCAGGAGCTTTTCGTCGGCGTCGAGGATAACATCCCGGTCGGCCTCGCCGGGCGCCGCACCGGGCGCCTCACTTCACCGGCTCGACGCCGTCCGCAAAGCAGCCTTTCGCCCGCGGCTGGTAGACTCGGGGGCGATTGAGCGGAGGTACGTGTGGTCGACTTCTTTTCGAACAACCTGGCTGCCATCACATTGGTACTGGCGGGCTTGTGCCTGCTGACGATCGTGATGTTGCAGGCATTACAGGTGAGCAAGCTTAGGCAGCGAATCGATGACTTGACTGGGGGCGTTGAGGGCGGTGACCTGGAGACGGTCCTGGGCGAGCATCTCGAGACTGTGCATCAGGTCGGCCGCGACCTCGATGAGTTGACTGCGCGAATGGCAGTTCTAGAGAGTTCCGCGCGTCACCACTTCGCTCGGCAGGGGCTCGTGCGCTTCAATCCGTTCCCAGACACGGGCGGCAACCAGAGTTTCGCCCTGGCCCTGCTCGACGAGTCGGATGACGGCTACATCGTGAGCAGCCTCCATTCCAGGACGGGCACTCGCATCTACGCCAAGGCCATAATCGGCGGGAAGTCCGATACGTCGCTGTCGGCTGAGGAGCAAGACGCCATCGACGAGGCTCGCTCCAAGCGAGCGGCCCGCCCGGCTGCTCCGCCGCGATCGGCGGCCGCGAGCCGCGCTGTCGCCGCTCCCAGTGCCGTGCTCGCAGCCGCCGCCGGCGCGATGCCAAGGACTCCGCCCGTTGCGCCGGCACCGGCGGCAAGGCCGCCGGCCGTCGCTGCCTTGTCCCCGAAGGCAATGCCTGCCAGGGCGGCCGCGCAGTCAGCGAAGCCCGCCGCTCCTGCGGGCCCTGCCGCTTCGGAGCAGGAGGCTACCAACAGGGCTGAAAGCGAACAGGCGAAGGGTCAGGAGAAGTCCAGGGACTCTGCTCCGGAGTCTGCCGCGGCACCTGACTCCGAACGAGTCGGCTTCAAACCTGGACGGCCGCCGGTCTCCGAGCCTCGAACGAAGTAGGCGGATCCCGGCAGTGAGTGACACGTGAGATGTCACTGCCGCCGGTGAGTCTGTCGGGATGACGCGCCAGAGCCGCCGGGCATCCACACGCGAGCCGCAGCCGCTTCAGCAGATACCCGTATGGTGGACGCCGCCGCCCGACGATGACGTCGCCGCCGAATCGGTCGATGGCGTCGGGTCGCTGCTGGCCGGGCTCAACGTTGAGCAGCGGCGCGCCGTCTGCCATGGCGATGGCCCTCTGCTGGTCGTGGCGGGCGCGGGCACCGGGAAGACGCAGGTCATCACCCGTCGCATCGCCTGGTTGATCGCGACCCGCCGAGCCCGGCCCTCGGAGATTCTGGCCCTGACCTTTACGGACAAGGCCGCGGACGAGATGCAGACCCGCGTGGATCAGCTCGTGCCGTACGGCTACACAGACGCGGCCGTCGCCACGTTCCACGCCTTCGGCGATCGTCTGGTACGCGAATTCGCGCTCGAGTTGGGGTTGCCCAACGACTCCCGCGTCCTCTCTCGACCCGAAGTGGTCATCTTCCTGCGTGAGCGGCTGTTCGAGTTCGAGCTGGACGAGTACAGGCCCCTGGGCGACCCGACACGCTTTCTGGGTGCGCTGGCCACGCTCTTCAGCCGCTGCAAGGACGAGGACGTGAGCCCCCAGGCCTACCTCGACTTCGCGGCGGAGCTGAAGGCCGGGTCCGCCGCGAGCCGAGCGTTCGGCGACGCCGGCATTCCGGACGCCGCCGATGCCGCGACAGCGCTGGAGGAAGCGGCTCGCCGTCAGACCGAGCTAGCTCGCGCCTACGACTGCTATCAGAAACTCCTGCGAAAGGCCGGCTTGATCGATTTCGGGGACCAGGTCAGCCTGGCCCTGCGCCTGCTGCGCGAGTCGGCGGCCGCCCGCGTCGAGCTTCAGCGACGCTTCCGCTACATCCTGGTCGACGAGTTCCAGGACACGAATCGGGCCCAATCGGAGCTGGTCGAATTGTTGGCCGCGCCCCACGGCAACGTCACGGTGGTCGGGGATGACGACCAGTCGATCTACAAGTTCCGCGGCGCTGCGATCAGCAACATCATCGAATTCAAGCGGCGGCATCCGAAGACCCGCCAGATAGTCCTGCGGCGCAACTACCGGTCGACCGCTCCGATCCTGGACGCCAGCTACCGACTCATCCGGTTCAACGACCCGGATCGCCTCGAAGTCCGAAACGGCATCGACAAGCGACTCGTCGCGGAGCGCGGCGGCACGATCAGCCCGGTTCGGCATCTCATCTTTGCCACCGGATCAGAGGAGGCCGACGGGGTTGCCCGCGAGATCGCGGCGCATGTGGCCGGCGGAGCAAAGCCGCGCGATTTCGCGATCCTGGTTCGCGCCAACGCCGATGCGGACCCGATCCTGCGCAGCCTCAATCTGGCGGGCTTGCCGTGGCGGTTCTCGGGCACCTCGGGTTTGTACGCTCGCCCGGAGATAAGGCTCCTGCTCGCGTTCCTGCGGGCGATCGCGGACCTTTCGGCCAGCGTCGATGTCTACGCCATCGCGGCGTCCGACGTCTACGGGCTCGGCGGCCCGGATCTCACGGCAATCGTCAACAGCGCCCGCCGTCGCAATCGATCGCTCTGGGAAGTCCTCGACGAACTCACTCGACAGCCCGGCCTGCTGCGGCTCGCAGCTGATACTCGCGCCACTCTGGAACGGCTGGTCGGCGATCTGCGCCACTACACGGACCTGGCTCACGAGCGGCCGGCCGGCGAGGTGCTGTACCGCTTCCTGCGAGACAGCGGCCTGCTGTCGAGGCTTGCGTCCACCGACTCGGTGGCGGCCGAAGAGGCGCTCCAGAACATTGCCCGCTTCTTCGACATCATCCGAGCTCAATCCGACCTGCTGCAGGACGACCGGATCGTGTTCGTGGCGCGTCACCTTCAGACGCTCATCGATGCGGGTGACGATCCGGCGACCGCCGAGATCGACCCGGACGCCGATGCCGTTTCGGTGCTCACGGTTCACAAAGCGAAGGGCCTGGAATTCCCGGTGGTGTATATGACCGGCCTGATCGACGGTAGGTTTCCGGCACGGACCCGCCGCGAGCCGCTGGCCTTGCCGGCGGAACTGGTGCACGAAACGCTGCCGGAGGGCGACGCCCACGTACAGGAGGAGCGACGGCTCTTCTATGTGGGCATGACCCGGGCTCGCGACGAGCTGATCTTGAGCCATGCCTCGGACTATGGTGGCCGGCGCGCGCGGCGTGTCTCCCAGTTCGTGCTCGAGGCGCTCGACCTTCCCGCGACCGCGGCCACCGGAGCCGCGGCAGATGCCGCGGCCCACGCCCCGCTGGAGAAGCTGGCCGCGTTCGAGCCGAAGGCCGAGCCGGTCGAGCCGGGGCGCGAACCCGTGGATGGGCCGCTCTCACTCAGCTTCTACCAGGTCGACGACTACCTGACGTGTCCGCTCAAGTACAAGTACGTCCATGTTCTGCGTGTGCCGATCGCACCTCATCACGCGATTGTCTATGGATCGGCACTTCACAAGGCCGTTCAGGAGTTTCACCGGCGTCAGGCCCATGGCTCCACGATGACCGAGGACGAGCTGCTTGCGGCCTTCGACGCCGCCTGGTCAAACGAGGGGTTCCTCACCCGAGAGCATGAGGAGGCGCGATTGGCGGCCGGTCGGGCCGCGCTGCTCCGCTTCCGCGAGGAGCAGCTGCAGCCGGGGACGATAGTGCCGGCCTACGTGGAGCGCGAGTTCAGCTTCACCCTGGACGGCGATCGCATCCGCGGCCGCATGGATCGCGTCGACATCGAGCGCCTCGAGTCCTCCCCAGCCGAGGCCCAGGAGGGGGCGAGCCAGGGGCAACATGCGGATGCCATCACGCCGGTGCTGCCGGGGTTCCATCCGGAGCGAGTGACCATCACCGACTACAAGTCCAGCGATGTCCGCGATCCGGCCCGGGCTCGTGAGCGCGCCCGAGACTCGCTTCAGCTCCAGATCTACGCCATGGCCTACCAGGCCGAAACCGGTCGCCTGCCGGACGCGCTGCAGCTCTGGTTCCTCGAGTCGGGCCTGGTGGGGCGCGTCGAGGTAGACGCGAAGCGGCTCGACAAGGCCCGGGAGTCGATCCGAAAGGCGGCCGCCGGCATTCGGGCCCGTCGGTTCGAGGCCGCCCCGGACTACCTGGCTTGCGGCTACTGCGCCTTCCGCGACATCTGCCCGGCGAGCGCCGCCAAATGATCGAGGGCCTCCAGGCGATCACGCTCGACTTCGGGAACACGCTGGTGGCATTTCCCGAGAGCCAAATGGCGGCAGTGCTGCAAGCCACGGCGACCCTATCTGCGCGGTCGCTGGGCGTTCCTCGGAACGAGTTCCTGCGCCTGTGGACTGAGGAGCGTCAGCGGCAGATGGTCGAGGACGTGCCTGAGGGTCGCGAGGCGTACATGGACGTCCGGGCCACAAGGGTGCTGGCCCGGCTGCGCGGCTGTCCGGTCCCGGGACCCGGGGGAAGCTGGAACGATTCAGTCGCCGCCGCCTATTCGAGCCCGGAGGAACTCGCCTCTGTCCTGGATGCCTATGCGACGGCCTTCGTCGATCTCACGCCCGCGCCGCCCGAAATCGGCCCGATGCTCCGGCGGCTGGCCGACTCGTTTCGGCTGGCTATCGTGTCGAACTGGCCGCTTACCATGGCGATCGATCGTTTCGTGGAAGCCGCCGGTTGGGCGCCCTATCTCTCGGCGGTCGTGGTGTCCCACGAGGTCGGGGTCATCAAGCCGCAGCGTGAGATCTTCGAAGTCGCGTCCGTACGGCTGGGCATCCAATCTGGACCGGCCATCCTGCACGTCGGCGACGATCCCGGAGCGGATGTCGTTGGGGCCCACAACGTCGGCTGGCGAGCGGCCTGGGTGCGCCTGAAGCCGGAGGACTCGCCGCTGCCTGTGGCGCCGCCGGCGCCGGACTCGCGACCCGATATCACGATCGATTCGATCCTGGAACTCGAAGCGGCCCTCGGTAGGTAGACTGGCGGCGATGGAACCAAGGGATCGCCTGGCGAACTGCTTTTTCATCGGCGCGGCGCTCATCGCCTGGCTGGCAGTGGCGCAACTCGTGACGACGACGTATCCGCATGGGAGCGCCAGTACCGGCCTGGTCGGGGCGGCGATGATCGGCCTGGGTTGCGGCTTGACGGCTGTCCCACTCTTCTGGCTGATGGCCTATGCGAGCCACCGCCGGATCGCGCTGCTCGGCGACTGGGGCCGGGCAATTCGACGGGGCGCCTGGGTGACCGCCGTGGTGACCCTCTTCGTGGCTCTTCGGATCCAGGCCGTCCTGAGCCTGCCCATCGCGGTCTTCGTCGTGGTCCTCGTGCTCATGGCCGAGATCACGCTATCGATGGAGCGATAGGCGGCAAGGCCGTGAGTCTGGTCAGAGATCCAAGGCCGCGGTCAGGTCGGCCCCGGTGAGCTGCGCGACACACCACAGAAAGTGCCCGTCGCTGCCGTCTGGCGTGAACACGTTGCTGGTCGCCACGGCGTATGCGGCACGGTAGATCAGCATCGCCTCGACGGAGTACCCGAGGTCGGCCGCGAAGCGATCTGTGGCCGCAGCGGCGATCGCCGGCGCGTGCGGCCCGTACATGTTCATCGTCGCAGCCGTGATGCTCGCGTCCAGCCTCGGATCGCCTGCCGTGGACAGGAATCCGAAATCGAGTACCGACACCGGTCGGAGCCTATCGTCCACAAGGATGTTCTCGCCGAAGAGGTCTCCATGGATAACCGTGGTCGGCACGCTGTCGAGTGCGTCCAGCTTCTCCAGGATCCTCGTGTAGCGGCGGTCAAAGTCCGGCACGTGGCTGCGAAGCGTGCCGCCGAAACGCGCCACGCGGCGCTCCAATAGCGCTACCAGGGCAGATGGGAAGTCGTCCGTGCCTGCCCATAACGGGCACTCCTCGTCCAGCACCGGCATCTCTCGCATCGCGTCGGTGCCAGGCACGCTGGCCAGCGCCCGGAGCACTTCGACGACGCAATCCATGGCGGCCGGATCGAGCTCAACGTCCTCGACGGCCAACCGCTGCTGCAGCGGTTGGCCGTATAGCTCCTGCTCGAAGGTCACGGCAACGCCGTCGACCTCCTCGACCCGCAGAATCACGGGAGTGGCGAACGGCAATCCGGCGCGGGCGACATCCAAGTAGAACCCCTGCATTCGGACGAGCTCCGCCTCTCGACGGCGGCCCCACACCTTCGCCACCGCCCCGTCGCCGAGACGGTAGGTCGCACCTTCTACTCCGGACCCGAGCGGCGTCACGCCCGAGTACCCTCGGTGGGTGAAGCGCTCGATCCATCCAGCGGTATGGACCTGCCTGAACCCGGACAAGCCCGACCCCCTTTCATTGGTCGTCGTCAAGAGCATGCTCCGTGCTGTTCGCCGACAGCCTACTGGTCGAGCGCGGTTAGCGTTCCAGTGGCCGCACCGCCGGATTGGGTGTCGCGGGTCTAGGGCATAGGGCCCGCACAAGTGATCGAACCCTCGACAACGAGTTATGTCAGGCTGTACGTGATGACCGCGCCCCGCGATCCCACCACAGCCACTGCGCTGGCCCGGCTCTACGACCTCGACCTGACCGAAGACCCAGGTGACGTCGAGCTGTACCTGGCGCTGGCATCGCGGAGCGGCGGGCCGGTGCTCGAGATCGCGGCCGGGTCTGGCCGAGTGTCAGTGCCGCTCGCCAAGGCGGGCTACGAAGTCACAGCCGTCGACAACGACCCCGCCATGCTCGCTCGGGCCGCAAAGGGGGCGGCGGACGCGGGACCGGAGGCTCGCGCTCGATTCGAGCCAATCGAAGCCGATCTGATCGGCCTGAAACTGCCCGGTGGCGCCCGATTCCGTCTCGCCATCCTGGCCCTCAATTCGATCCTGGTGCTCGAGAGTCGGGATACCCAGCGGGCCGCGCTCGAAACGATGGCTCGGCACCTCGAACCCGGCGGGATCGCGGTCGTCGATGTCTGGCTGCCCAGCGCGGACGAGCTGGCCCGCTATGACGGTCGCCTCTGCCTCGAATACGTTCGCGACGATCCCGAGACCGGGCTGTTGGTCACGAAGAAGTCCGCGGCACAACACGAGCCGGCGACGGGCCATGTCCTCCTCACCGCCATCTACGAAGAGGGGCGCCAGGGCGGAGCCGCTTCCCGTTGGGTGCGAGAGGACCGGCTGAGACTCCTCAACGCCGACGACCTGCGCGCGATGGCCGAGTCGGCGGGCCTCGAAGTGGAGGTTCTGGCGGGCGATTACGGGCTCGATCCCATAGGTCCCCATGACGAACGGGCCATTCTGGTAGCGCGGAGGCGGGGGAGACCCGCCCCGCAAGCTTGATATAGTCGGTCTGTGGCCAACCCCAGTTCGATTCGGCTCCTAGTCGCGGAAGACGTGCCGCAGGTGAGTCAGCACGTCCGCAACCTGCTGAGCGTCCAGGAGCAGGTCAAGCTGCTCGAGGTTTTGAACGACGGGTCGAAGGTGGTCGAGGCGGCAAAGCAGCTCCGGCCTGACGTCGTGATGGTCGACTTGCTGTTGCAGGGCAAGGTCAAAGGGCCGCAGCTGATCGAGAAGCTCCGCGACTCTGGTCTGGATATCCCGGTCGTTGTCCTGACGGTGCCACAGCATCCGCTGGCTCGCGACCCGGCTCGTGGCATCGACGCCGTGCTCACCCTTCCGTTCAGTGGCTTCGAACTGGTCAACACCCTCAGCCACGTCCTGGCGGATCGACAGGCCGGGTCATCCGGCGCCTGCCGGGTCATCTCGGTCTTTTCGCCGAAGGGTGGCGTTGGCAAGACCACCATCGCCTTCAACCTGGCGGTCGCCCTGGGCCAGATGGGAGTTGCCACGGCCCTGATCGACGGCAGCCTGCAGTACGGCGACCTCCGCTCTCTGCTGAAGGTGCCCAGCGACGTCCCGTCGATCCTGGACCTGCCGACGGACCGAGTTCAGGAATCAGACCTGCGGGACGTGATGTGGCGCGACCCGGCCGGCATCGACATCCTGCTTGCGCCGCCGCGGGTCGAGATGGCGGAGATGGTCACCGCGCGTGACGTCGAGAAGACCATCTCGCTCCTGCGCAGGCTGTACGAGGCAATAGTCATCGACACTCCGACCACGCTCTCGGAAGTGACGCTGGCCCTGCTCGACGGCAGCGACATCGTTCTGTCGATCGTGACGTACGACTCGACCACGATCCACAACACGATTGCGGTGGCCGAGGTGTTCTCGTCGATCGGCTACGCGCCCGAAAAGATGCACTACCTGCTCAACCGATCGGACTCGAGCGGTGGTATCGGCCGCGAGGAACTGGCCCGGTCGCTCGGGCGCCGGCCCGACTTCGAAGTCGTGTCCGATGGGCGCCTTGTCGTCCAGGCCAACAACGAGGGCATGCCCTTCGTGGTCACCAGCCCCGATGCCGCGGTCAGCAAGGACATTCAGCGCGCGGCCCAGACCATCATGGGTCGCACCGCTGGCGCCCCGGTGAGACACTGAGGCCGTGTCCGACAGGCGTCCGATTGGCGTGTTCGACTCGGGAGTGGGCGGGCTCACCGTCCTGCGCGAGATCCTGCGGCGCCTGCCGTTCGAGTCGACCATCTACCTGGGCGACAACGCCCGCGCACCCTACGGCGTCCGCACCGACGACGAGGTGAGGCGGTTCAGCATCCAGGCGCTCGACGCCCTCGTGGGGCGTGACGTGAAGGCGCTGGTGGTGGCCTGCAACACGTCGACATCGGTTGCCCTGGGTGATTTCCGGCGCCGCTACGACCTGCCCGTGCTGGGCGTGGTCAGGCCCGGAGCTGCGGCGGCCGCGCTGGCGACGCGCAACAGACGCGTCGGCGTCATCGCCACGCCGGCCACAGTGCGCTCCCGGGCGTACTTCAACGCGATCAAGGACGAGAATCCGGCCATCGAGGTGTACGAGCACGCCACGCCGAGCCTGGTCCCGCTCGTCGAGGCAGGCCGGCTGACCGGGCCCGAGGTGGAGTCGGCGGTACGAGCCGCTGTGGCGCCCCTTCTCGGCGAGCGCAACGAGGACGGCGAATTCATCTTCCCGTTGCCGCCATCGGCGAGGATCGACACGCTGCTGCTGGGTTGCACCCACTACCCGCTGCTGGCCGGCACATTGCGTGAGATCGTCGGCGACAGCGTGGCCATCGTGGACTCGGCCACAGCCACTGCGTCATCGCTCTCGGAGCTGCTATCGGTGAACGCAATGGAAGCCCCCGGCACGAGCCGGGGCACGGCCGCCGACGCCGGCATGGCCGGCCACGAGCCGCCCGGGGAGACGGCCGAGGTGCCGACCCATCGCCAGCTGACGACTGGCGACGTGGCGGCATTCAGGGTGGTCGCCGGGCGAATGTTCGGCGAGGAGTTCCCGGACGTCGACGCCGTGGAGCTGGAAGCCGGCGTCGCGTGAGAAACTACACCCCGACGGAGCGGGGTGGTCGGCCGCTTCCTCCGCGTAGACCCTCACGCGCCGGTTGGCGGCGTGGCGCGTTCCTGAAGGCCGGGTTCCTCGCCGGTGCAGTCGTCGGCGCCGCCGCTACGGTGCTCGGCCATCGCGCCGAACGGTCTGCCCGTCGAGGTCTGATCGACTGGAAGGCGGCGGAGCGCCAGGCGGCCGCTCGCGTCCGGAACGCACCCGGCACTCTCGATCCCTCCGAGCTCCGCCGGGCCGAGCCGATCTACGCCTCCGCCATGGCCGAGATCGTGCCGGCCCTGAGTCGTGCCCTCGACGCCGAGATGCCCGGCATCGTCGAGCGCAGCGGTGTCGTCGCTCGCGAGGACTGGGTCCACGCCAACGTGGCCACGTTCGGCGCGCTCATGAACAAGGTGGAGGCCGATCTCCTCGACCAGGTCATCCCGCCCGGCTCGGGTCTGGTCAAGGCCACAATGGCCATCGCCAACCGGATGGTGACGACACGCCAGATCGGCTATCTGCTGGGGTTCATGGGCCAGCGCGTCCTGGGCCAGTACGACATCGCCCTGTTGACCGCGGAGTCGGCTCCGGGCCGGCTCCTGTTCGTGGACGAGAACATCCGCCGGACGGCTGAGGCCCTGGAGTTGCCGCTCAATCCGTTCCGGACATGGATCGCTCTGCACGAGACGACCCACGCCTTCGAGTTCGAGGCGCATCCGTGGCTCCGGCCGTACCTGGCCTCGCGCCTCGAGCGGCAGCTCGCCTCGCTGTCGAGTGGCTCGGCAGCGTTGAGTCGCGGTGCCCTGGGTCAGTTGGGGCGCGCGTTGCGAGGTGCAGGCTCGGGCGAGCACTGGATGGAGGGGCTCATGAGCGCGGACCAGCGTCGTGAGTTTCGCGAGATACAGGCGGTGATGAGCCTGCTGGAGGGCTTCGGCGACTACATCATGGACGAGGTAGGGCGGGAACTGGTCCCGGAAGTGGAGCGCATCAGCGCCCGGTTCCATGCCCGGCGTGAGTCGCGGTCGGGGTTCGAGCGGGCGATGATGCGGCTGACCGGGATGGACCTCAAGATGGAGCAGTACCGCAAGGGAGAGGAGTTCGTCGCCGCAATCGCCCGGGCCCGCGGCGCTGAGGCGCTGCGAACGCTGTGGATCGGCCCGGAGACTCTGCCATCACCAGAGGAGATAGATCTTCCGTCAAGTTGGGTGGCAAGGGTGATGTCCACGCCCTGAATGGAACCGGCTTAGCACAGGGGAAGCAATGAACGCCGAGAGCCTCGCAATCGTCGGACCCGGACACGGGCCGGACGGCTCGCCGCTGGCTATCGCAATCAGCCCGGTCCTGACCGGTCGCGACGCATTCGGGGTGATGCGTCAGAAGATTCTCCAGGCCGCCCCGGGGGCGAGGCTGGTTCCCGTGAGTGCGGAAGGAATCGCGGACGAGCCCGTTGACGATGTCGAGGTTCTGCTGCGAGGCTGGTCGCTGGGCGGCGATCCTCTCGATCGGTTGGTCGGCCGGGCGCCGAAGATGCGCTGGATCCATTCGGTCTCGGTCGGTGTCGAAGCGGTTCTGACACCATGCGTCCGCCTGCGCGGCCTGACCGTCACCAACGGCCGGGGCGTGTTCGACCGCCCGATCGCCGAATACGTGATGACGATGATCCTGGCGCTGTGCCGCAACCTGCCCCAGCTCCTCGAGCTGCAGCGTGAGCGGACATGGCAGCCCCTGGAGGCCAGGGAGCTGGCCCGAACTACGATCGGCCTCGTTGGCCTGGGCGGCATCGGCTGCGAGGTCGCCAATCTGGCGCGGCCGTTCGGACCCCGTATCGTGGCGATCCGGCGCCGCCCGGAGGCCGGTCCAGTGGTGGGCGTTGAGGTCCTGGGCGGGCTCGACGCGCTGCCGCAGCTGTTCGCCACGTCCGACTTCGTCGTCCTTGGACTGCCTCTTACCGGCGAGACCGACGGATTGATCAATGACGAGATATTGGCCGGCGCCAAGCCCGGAGCCTGGGTCATCAACGTGGCCCGTGGCGGCCTGCTCGACGAGTCGGCGATGCTCCGGGCGCTGCGCTCCGGGCCGCTTGGCGGCGCGGTTCTGGACGCGTTCCGAGAGGAGCCCCTGCCCGAGACCTCGCCCTTCTACCGGCTCTCCAACTGCATCGTCACGCCGCATACGAGCTGGTCCAGTGCGGATGTCCTCGGCCGGACGCTGGACGTCTTCTGCGACAACCTGCGCCTCTACCGTGCCGGCACACCGCTCCAGCACGTGGTTGACCTGGCGGCGGGCTACTAGCAGGCAATTGGTCGGACTGTCGATCCTTTCGCGGCCCGCCTCCGTTAGCATGTGCGCGGCGCCACCGCCGCCTCGCTAGGGAGACCACCAGCTCATGCAGATCGCCATCGTCGGGCTTGCCGGCTCGGGGAAGACGACAGTCTTCAACACGCTTACCCGGGGCCACGCCCAAACCGGCGGCTACGGCGGCATGGAGTTGCACGTCGGAACCGTGAAGGTCCCCGACGAGCGGCTCGACAGGCTGGCCGAGATCTTCAAGCCGAAGAAGATCGTCCAGGCGGACGTGACCTACTTCGATCTGCCCGCCCCGCCGTCGTCGACCGAAGGCCGCGTCGGGACCGACGAGCTGCCCGCGGACCAGCTGGCCCGACTGCGCGAGGCCGACGCGCTGCTGCATGTCGTCCGGGCGTTCGAAGACGCGAGCGTGCCGCACCCCGACGGCTCGGTCGACGCCTGGCGCGACCTCGAGCGGCTCGACCTGGAGTTCATCCTGGCCGACCTGTCGATGATCGAGAAGCGGATCGAGCGGCTGAAGGCAAGCGGCCACCACGGGACACCGGCGGAGCGCGAGTCGAATGACCGCGAGCTCGAGCTGCTGGAGCGACTGCACGGCCCGCTGGCCGCAGGCCAACCTCTCCGCGCCGAGTCGCTGACGGCCGAGGAAGAGAAAGCAATCCGCGGTTTCCGCTTCCTGACCCAGAAGCCCGTCCTGGTGCTGCTCAACGTCGGCGAGGCGGACTTGCCGCGGGAGCGGGAGATAGTGGCCGGGATAGCCGCTCGCTACGAGCATCCGAAGACGCTCGTCGATGCCCTGTCGGCCAAGATCGAGATGGAGCTTGGTGAGCTGGAACCCGACGAAGCGGCGGTCTTCATGGCCGAGCTGGGACTCTCCGAGTCCAGTCTCGATCGGGTCATCCGGCTGAGCTATCGGCTGCTCGGGCTGATCTCGTTCCTGACTGCGGGTCCGGACGAGGTTCGAGCCTGGCCCATCCCAAACTCGTCGTCATCAGTCGACGCCGCGGCCGCCATCCACACGGACCTCGCCCGCGGTTTCATCAGGGCCGAGGTCGTGCCCTACGCCGATCTGGTCACGCTGAAGACGATGGCCGAGGCGCGCAAGCACGGTAAGTTGCGCTCCGAGGGCAAGACGTACACGGTGAAGGACGGCGACGTAATCGAGATCCTCTTCAGCCGATAGCGTCCCGGCGTCCGACCGAGTCAGTTGGGCAGCGTGCCGTCGGCGGGCATGTCGACGAAGATGCCGCGGTAGTCAGGCGAGTCGTCATCGTCGGAGTCGATGCTGGCGAGGTAGTTGTCGTCTTCCTGCTTCGAAACGTTGACCGACGCGGTCAGGCGCTCGTCGGAGATGGGTGTGAAGCCGTGGTCGCGCTCCAGCTCTCCGGCGATGGCCTCGATCAGGGTGTCTTGTTCGAAATGGTCCTGGACGCTGATGCGGATCGATTGGACGAGCTCGAAGAAGGAGTCGGCGTCCATTTCCTCCTCGCTGACGAGAAGTACGTCGGCGTAGACGTCGTTGTCGCCCTCGCGGAGTTCGTAGAAGAACACGGTTCGACTCCAAAGGAGGAAAGGGTCTGAAAACGAGCCGAGTATACCGCTCGTCATCGGCGACCAAGGGCCGGGCCGAGCCGGTCCCAAATGACGCCATCGGGCTGGTGGTGATTGGAGCCGCCTCTCGCGATCTGACCGCTGACGATACGCGAGGCTGGCGGCTCGGAGGCGCGGCGGCCTACTGCTCGCTGACTGCGGCGCTGCTGGGGCTGCGGGTCGGCTGCCTCCTCGGTGTCGACGCACTCGCCAGCGACGCCGGCGAGCTGGCTCTGCTCGAGTCGGCCGGGGTCGACCTGCGGCGCGTCCGGCTCGATCATGGGCCGATCTTCGAGAACCTCGAAGCGGACGGGCACAGGCGGCAGAGGTGGCGTTCGAAGAGCGATGTGTTGCCGGCGGCGCTCCCCGGGGAGTGGCGCGGCACGAGTGGCCTGTTGCTCGTTCCGGTTGCCGGTGAAGTGGGGGAGGATTGGTTGGCCGAGGCCGAGGCCGCGGCGATCAGCGGAGCTCGCATCGGCGTGGGTTGGCAGGGACTGCTGCGCAGCTTCGACGACGATGGCTGGGTGACTCGGGTTGCGCCGCGACAGGCTCCGTACCGAGAAGCCGCGGTGGTTGCCGCGGCCGGGCTCGTCTGTGCCAGCGTCGATGACGTTCCACAGGGCATGCCACTCGCCGATCTGCAGGCCTTCGCCCCCAACGCGACCATCGTGCTCACCGCCGGAGAGAACGGGGGAGCGGCCGTCCGCGGCAACGACCTCATCCGGTATCGGGCCGTGGCCGCGGATGCCGTCGTTGATCCGACCGGCGCCGGGGACGTGTTCCTCGCCGGGCTGATGACGGCGTGGATCCAATCCGGTGAGCTGGCCACGGAGGCGACCTTGCGATTTGCCGCGGCCGCCGCGTCGTGCTCGGTCGAGGGCGCTGGTCTGGCCGGAGTTCCGACCAGGAGCCGGGTGGGCGCCAGGCTATCTCGCGGCGGCGGCTAGAGAGCGGCGCGCTCCAGCCGGCGAGCCAGCCGTGCCCGGCGCTTGGCCAGGTCGGCCTCCAGGGCGCGGCGTTGCATGGCATTTCCGTGACCCCGGCTTCGGCACAGGGCCAGGAGGGCCTCGTCGGTGGCCGCCCACGCTCCTGCAAGGTCACGTTCGCGGTGTTCGCGCTCCTTGGCCAGCTCGATCCAGCCGAGGCCGGCGAGTGGCCCTGGCGAAGTCACGAGGCGACTCCACGCCACGCCTGCCTCCGCAAGCCGGCCGCAGCGGCGCAGCAACCGGGCAAGCTCCACCGTGGCCAGGGCCACGTCTGGATCGCCGCCGTCGATCGGCGCGCCGGCCATCTCCAGGCAAGCGACCGCTTCGTCGATCCGGCCCTCGTGGCGGAAGAGGCGCGCCAGCCGGACGAGGTCGCCGGGAGGCGCCCAGCGGCGAACCTCGCTCCCGGCGTAGCCACGTTCGAGGTGGGCCAGGATGCGACCGAGCGTGACCACGTCCTCGGCGTTGTGGCGGGCGACAACACGAACCGGCGCCGCTGGGCCGCCCCGCAGGAACGAGTGATAGACGGCCGGAATCTCCCACGACGGAATGTCCGGCGCGCGGTGGCGGCGGAGAAGGTGCCGTTCCACGGTCTGGAGGCGAGCGTCCGGGAGGCGATGCCGGAAGAGGCGGCGGACGAGGAGCAGCAGGTCCAGGTGGGCGTCCAGCGCCGGTGGTACGCGACGCCCCATCCGGAAACGGGTTTCGAGGAGTGGCCAGTCGAACGTGCGGCCGTTGTAGGTCACGAGACAAGCGCCGGGGGGTATCTCGTCGGCCAGGGCGTCAAGAAGGGCCCTCTCTTCCGAATAGTCCGGCAGAAACAACTGCACCAGGCGCAGCCGATCCCCCTGCCACCAGCCGATGCCAATGAGGAACGCCACGGTGCCGGCAGCGGATCCCAGACCGGTCGTCTCGGTGTCCAGACAGAGGAGGGGAGTGCCCGCCGGTGGCAGGCCCGGCAGATCTGCAAGTCGAGTGCGGTCGATCGGCAGGTAGACGGGCCGGAGCTCGCGCCGGACATACCAGCCATGCGGCGTCTCGACGGCATCAGCGTCCAGACCCTTGGCCATGCGTCGGGCGAGCGATTCAGGGTCCACTGCGCCTACGCCGTGCCAGACCGGCTGCGGAGTGCCATAGGCTTCGCCCGCTGCAACGACCTCGGCGATCTTCCGACTGATCTCCGGATCGACCTCGCCAGAGCGCTCGGCTCGCCCCACGGACGCCCGCTCGCGACGCAGGTCCTCCAGGCGGCGCTGGAGGCGCGTTCCGTCGACGGTCATGCGGCTGCTCCAGGGGCGGTCGCGCGAGCGGCGGGGCGGGAATCGGCGACCAGTGCCCGGAGCAGTCGCAGGGCCAGCGCCTTTGCGTCCACGTCGGGCTCGAGCCTTGGACCCGTGCAGGCGGGACAGCCACTCTCGCAGCCGCAGCCGGAGATCAGGTCGGCCGCCCCGGCCATCAGCTCGTGGTGGCGCTCGAAGAGCCGCTCCGACAGACCCACACCGCCGGGCACGGCCTCGTACAGGTAGACCGTGGGCGACTGGTTGTGCGGCGAGCGGACCTGGCTCACCAGCCCCAGGTCTCGTGGATCCACCATCAGTAGAACAGCCGCGACGGCCTGAATTGCTCGCCCAAGGCCGCGCAGCCCCACGTCCAGATCGGCCCGGCGCCAGCCCTCCGCCGCCGAACCGAGCATGAGCCAGTAAGCGGTCGTCTGGAGCTCGATCTCGGGCAGGTGGACGGGACCCCAACCCAGGTTCTCGTCGGTCCCGAACTTGAGCTTCTTGAACATGCTCACCAGGCTCGAGACCATGACCTCGCCATGAGCTCGGTCGCCGCCGGTCGCCGGCGCGGACGCGAACGTCTCGAGCGGCTTGAGCGTGACCGCCCGATCGGCATAGGTGTAGTGGTCGACGTCGACCCGGCGGACGTAGGCCTTGCGTTCGTCCCAGTCCAGCTTGTCGACGTGGTACTGGGCCGACTCGTGCATGTAGATCGCGTCTTCGTGGACGAGCGTCTGGGCCGCGAAGATGTCGATCTCGCCGATGACGCGCGGCCGATCCGGCGTCGTGTCGATGATCACGACGTTCTCCTCGGCCGCAGCTCGGAGAGAGACCGCCGAGGCCGGGAAGTTGTCGCTCGACCAGTACCAGCGTTCGTCTGCAGCGTGCCGGACGAGTCCCTCCTCGCCCAGGAAGGCGAGCAGCGGTTCGGCCTCCGAGGGTCCGAATCGTTCGCCGGGATCGAATGGCATCTCGAAGCAGGCCGCCTTGAGATGGCCGAGCAGGACGTGCAGGTTGTCGGGGTCCAGTCGGGCTTCTTCGGGCGGAGAGTCGAGCAAGAACTCCGGGTGTTCGACGACGTATCGATCGACCGGCCCGCCACCCGCGATCAGGACCGACACGCTCGTGCCCTTCCGGCGTCCCGCGCGGCCCATCTGCTGCCACGTGGCCGCGATCGAGCCCGGGTACCCGGCCAGGATCGAGACATCCAGCTGACCCACGTCGACACCGAGCTCCAAAGCGTTCGTGGTGACGACACCGAGCAGCTCGCCGTCCCTGAGCCCGCGCTCCACCGCCCGCCGTTCCGTTGGCAGGTACCCGCCCCGATACCCGCGAACGCGGGTCCGCGGCCCGTCGCCCAGGCGCAGCGCCTCGCGCAGGCTGGAGAGCATCAGCTCCACGCCGACACGGGAGCGACCGAAGACGAGCGTCTGGCGGCCGGCCTTGAGGAACGGCAGCGCCCACCTTGTGGCCAGCATTTGCGCCGAACCCCTCGCGCCGGTCACGGGATCCAGCAGCGGTGGCTGGACCATGAGGATGTGGCGCTCGCCCGACGGTGCGCCGTTCCTGTCGATGACCCGCGCCGCGCGCCCCGTCAGCAGTGTCGCGAGCTCGCCGGGATTCCCGATGGTGGCGGAGCAGCACACGATCACCGGGTGTGAGCCATAGTGGGCACAGATCCGCAGCAGACGGCGCAGCACATTCGCGACGTGGCTGCCGAAAAGGCCGCGGTAAGTGTGCAGTTCGTCTATAACGATGAAGCGGAGTTGCTCGAAGAGCTGAAACCACTTGGTGTGATGAGGCAGTATCGCTGCGTGCAGCATGTCCGGGTTCGTCACTACCACCTGTCCGGCGGATCGGATCGCGGAGCGGATCGGGTTCGGGGTATCGCCGTCGTACGTGGAGGCGTTGACGTGGAGGTTCGCCGCCCGACTCAGCTCTCCCAGCTCGGCCACCTGGTCCTGGCCCAGGGCCTTGGTGGGGAAGAGGAAGAGGGCGCGAGCGGTGGGATCCTCGGCCAAAGCCTGGAGGGTTGGCAGGAGATAGCAGAGCGACTTGCCCGACGCGGTAGGCGTGACGACCACCACGTCCTCGCCCGCTCGGACCGCATCCACCGCCTCGGCCTGGTGGCGATACAGCGCGCTGATGCCGCGGCTCTCCAGACCGGCCCGAATCCCCTGGTCCAGCCACTCCGGCATAGGAACGAAATCGGCCGATCTTGCCGGCAGGTGGGCATGGTGCAGCACGCCGCTCGACATCGAGGGATCGGCCATGAGTCTGTCCAGAACGGCCTGGACGCCGGCGGGCTCGTAGTACCGCATCGCCTACCTCAAACCGAACGTATGTACGCTATCGGATGCCAGTGTAGCAGCGTTCGCAAGCGTGCAAGCATTCGAGCCGGGCTCGAATGCTCGTTGACACGTCAGCTGCCGAAAGCTACGATTCGGTAATGTACGGACGCGATCTCGAGTTGCCGCTGGATGACCTGTCGGCACCGTCGTCGCCGCTTCCCGGGCGGACGATTTCGTTCACGAGACGCCGCCTGGCGCTCCTCCTGGCCGGCCTGTTCGCCCTGTGGTTGGTTGGCGTATTTGCCCGCCAGGTCAGCGAGGCGGCGTCTGCGGCAAGCCAGGCCGATCAGATGCGCGCTCGCAACGCAGCCATAGAACGGGATGTCGCCTCGCTCGAGAGAGAGCTCACGCTCATCCAGCAGCCCGCCTTCGTGTCGCAGATGGCGCGCGGGTATCTGCTCGGCTCGTCGCGGGAAATACCGTTCATGCTCGACCCAAACGCGCTGCCGCTGCCGGCGAACGCGCCCGGCTCGACGGGCATCAAGCCGGATCTTCCGACTCATAGCCAGAGCCCGCTCGACTCCTGGCTGCAGGTCCTCTTCGGATCGCAGGGGTAGGCCCGCTCGCGATACGATTCGGTCATGAACGTGCCCCCGACCCGCCGCCCCCTCAGGGTGGGCGTGCAACTTCCCGAAATCGAGTGGCCGGTCCGCTGGCCAGATCTGGCCGCGATGATCCGGGCAATCGAGGATCTTGGCTTCGATTCGATCTGGACCGGAGACCACTTCCTGTACCACATGGCCGACGGCACTCCCGACGCGCCGTGGGACGCATGGTCTGTCTTGGCCGCCGCGGCCGCCATTACGTCCAGGGTCGGGCTTGGACCACTCGTGACGCCGCTCGGCTTCTACAATCCCGCGGTCCTCGCCAAGAAGGCGGCGACGGTCGACGAGATCTCCGGCGGGCGACTGGTCCTGGGGCTCGGTGCGGGTTGGAATGAGGTGGAGTTCCGCGGCTACGGCGTCCCGTTCGACCATCGCATCTCGCGCTTCGAGGAGGCCTTTACCATCGTCCGGAAACTCCTCCAGGAGGGCGAGATTGACTTCGAGGGTGAGTACTACAGCGCCCGGGATTGCCAGCTCGTGCCGCAGTCGCGGCCGGGCGGGCCGCCCATCATGATCGGCTCGGCAGGTCCGCGGATGCTTGAGATCACGCTGCCGTATGTGAGTGCGTGGAACGTCTGGCACACGGACACGGGCAACAGCCCCGACGGCGTCGCTCCGCTGCGAGCCCGGGTGGCCGCGGCCTGCGCCGGGGTGGGCCGCGACCCGGCCGCCGTCGACGCCACGGTCGTGGTTCTGGTGCGCATGCCGGGCGGAGTGGGCCGCCGCCAGGGCGACGGCTACGTGGATACCGCTCCCAACCCGCTCCAGGGGCCGCCGGAGGTCATCGCCGAGGAGCTTCGCGCCTACGCCCGTGCCGGCGTGGCCGAGGTCCAACTCGTCGTCGACCCAATCACCATCGCCTCGCTGGAGGCCCTCGTCCCGGCGCTCGAGCTGCTGGATCGCGGCTGAGGCGAAAGACAAGGCGGCGGGGCGGTTGTCCGTCCGCCGCCCTTCGGCGACGTTTCGCGAGGAGTCAACTGCTACGGCGTGGCGGCGATCCAGCTGCCGCGGCCGCTGCACTGGTCGACACCATCTGGGGCCAGTCCTCCCGGACTCAACGGGCCAACGACGGATCGTTTGGACCACGGTTGGCGAGAACGCGGCCATTGCCTGTAGAATCCCGTCCGAGTTGGCGGCGGCCTTCGGGCGGCCGGCCGAACTCGAGGCTGGGTAGCTCAGTGGCAGAGCAAGCGGCTCATAATCGCTAGGTCGTTGGTTCAAATCCAACCCCAGCTACCACCGATCGTCAAACGGCCCGGGCACCGCTCGGGCCGTGTTCTTTGGCCTCGGTCTCTCGGACGCGACGAGCACCGCTGTGTCGCGGCACTTGCCCCACGGGACCGCGAGACGAGACGGCGGCGGGCGATCTGGCCTTCAGCCGAACAGATGGCCCCCGCCTGGAGTCTACTTAGTTGAAGCCGTCGCGCGGCTTGCGACCCGGGAGCCCCAACTCCCGTCCCGAGGTCTGCCAAACACAGACCGAAAGGTCGTCGGGCGTATACTGCGGCGGCCGCTCGGCCTCGTACCGATCGCCACACCCGGAGGCTCCGTTACACCTTTGAACACGCGTTTCCTGCGCAACGGCATCGTCATGCTGGTGCTCGTTGCGGCCACCGCAGCGCTTCTATACGCCCTGATTCAACCCTCTTCGCCAACGTCGAAGGGCTATTCGGACTTCCAGAGCGACGTCCAGTCCGGCAACGTGAAGACCATCGTCCGCCAGGACACAACCCTCACGGTTACGGATGCCAACGGGACGCAATACACCGTCCAGTCGGACTCGCCGCTCAATGGCGAGTGGGCCATGATCAGGTCCTGGAACCCGTCCAATCTCACGACCCTGAGCTACACGGTCCAGAAGCCGGCCGATACCGGCTGGATCATGCTGCTGCTGAGCACACTCGTGCCGGTGGGCCTGGTCGTCCTGCTGATCTTCTTCTTCATGCGTCAGGCTCAAGGCACCAACAACCAGGCCATGAGCTTTGGCAAGAGCCGGGCCCGAATGTTCCTCGGCAACAAGACGGTGGTCACGTTCGCCGACGTCGCCGGGGTCGACGAAGCCAAGACCGACCTTCAAGAGGTCGTCGAGTTCCTCAAATACCCTGAGAAGTTCAACTCCCTCGGCGCTCGCATCCCGCGGGGCGTTCTTCTCGTCGGCCCCCCTGGAACCGGCAAGACACTGCTCGCTCGAGCCGTGGCCGGTGAGGCGGGCGTGCCGTTCTTCTCGATTTCGGGCTCTGAGTTCGTCGAGATGTTCGTGGGCGTCGGCGCCAGCCGCGTCCGCGACCTGTTCGACCAGGCCAAACGCAACTCGCCGTGTATCGTCTTCGTTGACGAGATCGACGCCGTCGGTCGCCAGCGCGGCGCCGGCCTTGGCGGCTCGCACGACGAGCGCGAACAGACCCTCAACCAGATCCTGGTCGAGATGGACGGCTTCGACACGAACACCAACGTCATCGTCGTGGCCGCCACCAACCGTCCGGACGTCCTCGACCCGGCGCTGCTGCGGCCCGGCCGCTTCGATCGCCAGGTCATCCTCGATCGGCCCGACCTGCGCGGACGCATCGCGATCCTGAAGGTTCACACCAAGGGCAAGCCGCTCGACAAGACGATCGACCAGGAGAACCTGGCCCGCCAGTCTGCCGGCATGTCGGGAGCCGATCTCGCCAACCTCGTAAACGAGGCCGCCATCCTCGCGGCACGCCGTAATCGCAAGGTCATCGGCATGTCCGAGTTCACCGAGGCACTCGAGCGGATCATCGCCGGACCGGAGCGCAAGAGCCGCCTCATCTCGGACCCCGAGAAGCGCATCATCGCCATCCACGAGAGCGGCCACGCGGTAGTCCAGCGAGTCCTGCCCAAGTGCGACCCCGTCCACAAGGTGACGATCATCAGCCGCGGCATGGCCCTTGGCTACACCATGGCTCTGCCGATGGAAGACCGCTATCTGCAGTCCAAGACCGAGTTCGAGGACAAGATCGCGGGCCTTCTTGGTGGCAACGCCGCGGAGCGTCTGATCTTCGGCGACACCACCACCGGCGCCTCGAACGACATCGAGAAGGCGACAGACCTGGCTCGGCGGATGGTCACCGAATGGGGCATGAGCGACAGGATGGGGCCGCTCTCGTTCGGCAAGCGCGACGAGATGATCTTCCTTGGCCGCGAGATCGGAGAGCAGCGCAACTACTCCGACGACGTCGCCAAGATGATCGACGATGAAGTCCGGGTCCTGATTGAGCACGGGTACGCCCGAGCCACGCAGGTCCTGACTGAGTACAAGCCCAGGCTGCTGACGCTGGCCGACAAGCTCATCGCCGAAGAAACGGTTGAGTCCGAGGAGTTCGAGAAGATCTTCGAGGACTTGCCGCCCAAGGAGAACCTGCACGGCATCGTCCCGGCCGGCTCGGGCTTCCAAACGCCTGCGGCTCCGGCCGCCCCGGCTCCAGCCGCGTCTCCGGCCGGAGCGCCGAGTCCGACACCCAGTCCGTCCTAGGGGCTGGACCATCGCCAATTCCAAACCGGGCGGCCATTCGACCGCTCGGTTTGTCTTTGCGCCGCGACGCGCCAGGAGCCCATTCGGCGGCGCTCTCGATACAATCGAGCCGGAGCAACCCAAGCTGGAGAAGCCGATGTCCGACCTGGTCCCCAACGCCGCATCTGACGCGGCCCTGGACAGATTCCTGGACGATACGAAGGACAGCCGGCTGGAGTCATTCAAGGCCCTGCTGCGCATCGCCAGCATCTCCGGCATACCAGCCCATGCCCCCGATTGCCGGGCCGCGGCGGAGTTCGTGGCCGCCGATCTGCGGGTCGCCGGCATGGAGCACGTCGACGTCTCCGAGACGGGCGGCCATCCGGTTGTCTACGCCGACTGGCTGCACGCCGATGGCAAGCCCACGGTCCTTGTCTACTGCCACTACGACGTCCAGCCCGTCGATCCGCTTGACCTGTGGGAGTCGCCACCGTTCGTGCCGGTGGTCAAGGACGGCCAAATGCTCGCCCGCGGTTCCGCCGACGACAAGTCGCAACTCCACATGCACATCCGTGCGATCGAGGCCTTGCTCAAGACACGGGCTGCGCTGCCCGTCAATCTGCGAGTTGTCTTCGAGGGAGAGGAAGAGTCGAGCTCGATCCACCTCGACGCCTGGCTCGAGTCAAACAAGGGCCGCCTCAAGGCCGACTTCGCCGTCATCTCCGACACGCCGTTCTTCGAGGGCAACCGGCCGGCCATCGTCGTCGGCCTGCGGGGTCTGATCTACTTCCAGCTCGATGTCACCGGCAGCACCATCGACCTCCATTCCGGCGGGTACGGCGGCGCGGTCGACAACCCGATCAATGCCCTCTGCCAGATCGTGGCCGCCCTCAAGGGACCGGACGGCCGGATCCGGGTCCCCGGCTTCTACGACGATGTCGTCGAGCTAACGGCCGCCGACCGCGAGGCCTTGGCCCGACTGCCGTTCGACGACGAGGAGTACCGCCAGTCGCTCGGTGTTCCGGCGCTCCACGGCGAGCCCGGCTACACCACCCTGGAACGCATCGGCGCCAGGCCCACGCTCGACGTCTGCGGGATCTGGGGCGGCTTCGAGGGCGAAGGGCCCAAGACGATCATCCCAGCCCATGCCCACGCTAAGATCAGCCTTCGCCTGGTCACGAACCAGGATCCGGAGAAGATCTTCGGCCTCGTCGCTGCCTACATCGAGAAGGTGGCCCCGAAGACGGTCCGCTATTCGATCGAGCGACTGGGCGATGGCAAGCCCAGCCTGACCCCGATCGACGGACCCACAACTCAGGCGGCGGCGCGCGCTATCGAGGCGAGCTTCGGAGCCAAACCGCTGTTCATGCGCGAGGGCGGCTCCGTTCCCGTGTGTGCCAGCTTCGAATCGATCCTCGGGTTCTCGACGATCCTGCTGGGCTTCGCCCCGCCCGACGGTCGTTTCCATGCCCCGAACGAGTGGATGTCGATGACCAACTACGAAACGGGCATTCGGGCGATAGCCAGGTTCTGGGATGAAGTGGCCAAACTCGAGACCATCTAGTCCGGCTCATCGCCGGGCGTGTGGCACGCTCTCTGGTAGCGCAATAGAACAAGAGGGGGAGTACGGGTGTGCGGTTTGGGTGAGTGTCCGAGCCGTGAACGGCTGATACGATGCCAGACGCTGCTCCCCGACTTGGATCTTGGTGGAGGCACCTGTGACCACAACCGATCGATCGCAAGAAGCCGGTGCCGCGTCGCCCCCGCTCACCTGGCGGCTTGACACGGACAACGGCAGCCTTGTCCCGCGCTCTGCATTGGACGTGCTGGTCGACCTCAACGACAGCCTCGCCAGCGGCCGGTTCGGCGAGTACCAGCCGGTTCCGCTTGGCTTCGGCATGCTCGACAAGACGATCGGCGGCGGGCTGCGGGCAGGTGAACTCATGCTCATCGGTGGCGCCCAGGGCACCGGCAAGACCACGATGGCCCTGCAGATGGCCCGCAACGTGGCCTCGAGCGGCCAGGCAAACGTCCTCTTTATCTGTTTCGAGCACGAGGAGCAATACCTCCTCAACCGCCTCGTGGCTCTCGAGTCGGCCCTTGCACACCTGCCCCAGAAGACGGGGGCAATCAAGATCCAGGATGTCCGCAAAGAGATCATGTCCTCGGGGATGAGTGAGGGCAGCGGCGGCGCCGGCCTTACGGCCAACCAGCGGCTCCGACCCAGCCTCGACCGGATAGCCCGCTACGGCCAGAACCTCTTCCTTATGCGCGGCTCGCAGACTGCCAGCACGGTCGAGAACATCCGCAAGCTGATCCAGCAGCATCGCGTCCTGTCGGGCGATCGGCGGCTGCTCGTCGTCGTCGACTACATGCAGAAGGTGCCGGTGTATCCGGAGCCGAGCACCGAATCGGAGAAGGTCACCTACGTCGTCAACGGCCTCAAGGACGTGGCCCTGTCCGAGCAGGTGGCGATGATCTCCATCGTGGCCGCGGACAAGGAAGGCCTCAAGGCCCAGCGCCTGCGCAACCACCACCTGCGCGGGTCGTCGGCCATCAACTACGAAGCCGACATCATTCTGATCATCAACGAGAAGTACCACATCGTCGCCAAGGTCAACATCGAGTTCAACCCCTACCAGGCCCAGCGGTTCCGCGACTGGGTCATCGTCTCCATCGAAAAGAACCGGGGCGGCCAGGACAACATCGACATGGAATTCGAGAAGCACTTCGAGTACTCATGCTTCGATCCGGCCGGCAGGACCGTTCAGGAGAAGCTCATCGAGGAGCGCCTCTACAACGACTGACCGAGGGCGTTCGATGAGTTGGGACAGGGAACAGCCGGGGCGCGGGCGTCGCCCATTCACTCGGCCGCCGGACGACCCACCAGGCACGAGCCGGCTCTTCATCGCGGTGCCGGTTGCCGACGATGTACGCGGCGGGATCGGCGCGATCATGGAGAAGCTGGCGGGCGGTCCGGTCGATCGCCGCGGCCCCGGCCAGCCGCGCTGGGTTCGAGTCGACGGGCTGCACCTGACGCTTCGGTTCCTTGGCGCTACGCCTGACGAGCGCCAGCCCGAGCTGGCGGCCGCTATCGCAACCGTAGCGGCGGACGTGAGGCCGTTCCAGGTCGTGCTGTCGGGTGGAGGTGCCTTTCCGAACCAGTACCGACCCCGCGTCCTGTGGATCGGCATCGGCGAGGGTGCGGCGGAGCTCGACGCGCTGGAGCGCCGCGTGGACGTCGAGCTACGCCGGCTCGGCTGGTCGGCGGACGACCGGCCGTTCAACGCGCATCTGACCCTGGCCCGAACCGACGGCGTGTCAGACGCCGACGCGGTCGCCCGTCGCCTGGTCGAGGAGGCGCGAGACGTCCGACTGACCTGGCAGGCGAATCGGTTGGTTCTCTACAAGAGCAATCTTGGCGCCGGACCGGCGCACTACCAGGCGCTCGCCACCTCGGAGCTGACCGCCTCCGAATAGGCCCAGGCGACTACCTGCGGTCGGTCCGGTTGCACGGCCCCCTCGATAGCCGCTAGGCTTTAACGGCCACAGTCGTGTTGGGGCGACCTCGGGCACCTAGCAGCCTATGCGCCGGTTGGCCCGGCGGGAGGAGTCGGATGGTCGAACGCACCCGTTTCACGCTGGGCGAGGAGCAGATCCCGCGAGCCTGGTACAACATCTCGGCGGACCTGCCGGTCCCGCAGCCGCCGGCCCTCCATCCGGGTACGCATCAGCCGCTCGGTCCCGCCGATCTCGCCCCTCTCTTCCCGATGGCGCTGATCATGCAGGAGGTCTCGACCGAGCGCGAGATCGAGATCCCGGATCCGGTTCGGGAGCTCTACAAGCAATACCGGCCGAGCCCTCTGGTGCGTGCCGTTCGGCTCGAGAAGGCTCTCGATACGCCCGCTCACATCTACTACAAGAACGAGAGCGTCAGCCCGGCCGGCAGCCACAAGCCCAACACTGCGATCCCGCAGGCCTTCTACAACAAGGAGGAGGGCATCAAGCGGATTGCCACTGAGACCGGAGCCGGCCAGTGGGGCAGTGCGCTTGCCTACGCCGGCGCGATGTTCGGCCTCGAGGTCAAGGTCTACATGGTCCGGGCCAGCTACGACCAGAAGCCGTACCGAGCCCTGATGATGGAGACCTACGGCGCCAGCGTCGTTGCCAGCCCCAGCAAGGACACGGCGGCCGGCCGGGCCATACTGGCCGAGCACCCGAACAGCACCGGTTCACTCGGCATCGCCATCAGCGAGGCCGTCGAGGACGCGGTCATGCGCGAGGACACCCACTACTCGCTCGGCTCGGTCCTCAACCACGTGATGCTCCACCAGACCGTGATCGGCCTGGAGTCAATCAAGCAGATGGAGATGGCGGGCGAGGAGCCCGACGTCATCATCGCCTGCGCCGGCGGTGGATCCAACTTCGCCGGGATCAGCTTCCCCTGGCTGGGGCTAACCTTCCGCGGCGGCCGCAAGTACCAGATCATCGCCGTCGAGCCCGAAGCCGCACCGAGCATGACTCGCGGGCGGTACGCGTACGACTACGGCGACACCGCCAAAATGGCCCCGATGGTCAAGATGTACACGCTCGGCCACGACTTCATCCCAGAGCCGATCCACGCCGGCGGGCTTCGCTACCACGGCATGTCGCCGCAGGTCAGCCTTCTCAAGCACGAGGGCTTCATCGAGGCCCGAAGCGTCCATCAACGCCCCTGTTTCGAGGCAGGCATCCAGTTCGCTCGAACCGAGGGCCTGATCCCGGCGCCCGAGTCGACTCACGCCATCCGCGTCGCCATCGACGAGGCTCTGGCGGCCAAGGAGTCGGGCGAGAAGAAGGTCATCCTCTTCAACTTGTCGGGCCATGGCTACTTCGACATGACCTCGTACCAGCGCTACCTGTCGGGCAAGCTCGAGGACTACGAGTACCCGGCGGCAGAGGTCAAGCACGCTCTCGAGGCCGTCGAGGCGTAGACCCAAACCGGTAGGTCGAGAAGAGCCGCGCCTCATGGCGCGGCTCTTCGTTCTGGCAAGGGACCGTATCCGGACAACGCGCCGGCCGCTGGAGGAGGAGGAAGCGGTCGGCGCGTTGTGAGCTGCAAGAACTGCGGCTCGGAGCGGGTCGCCCCGGGGGGAGCGAAGCGACCCGCCGATACAACCACTTGTTCGAGTGGTCGTCGTCTCGCCGTTGCCGACGATCCTTATCAATCATCGGCCAGGTATCCGATCCGGTCATCGTCCATCTTTCGTATTCAGGCTGACCAGTTCGGAGTCCCAGGCTTGAGTCACGTGCGGCGGATTGAATGTCCGGCGCAATGAAGTAGCATCGCTGCATGCCACGACTCGCTTGTTTCAAGTGCGGACGCACTCTTTGGGCCACCGTGCCGCTCGCTCAGCTATTCGCTGAAGAGCGTCGCTGCGCAAGGTGTGGGGCCTCGCTCGAGGATGACCGGAGGCTCGAGGAACGGCGGACTTACTTGCGGCGGCAGGTGAGGGTCGGCGGCTCGCCGACAGGCGAGGAGAGACGAGGCGACGAACGCCGGTTGATCCAGCGCCGCCGGACTGCCTGAGCGGGCGCAGAGTCGCCAGGCCCGCGAGCGCTAGGGCAGCGCCAGGGGACGCAAGAGGGCAGCCGGGCTCAGAACAGGCTGTCGTCCGACTTGGGCGGTTCGACGAGTCGGTGTCGCAGCGCGAAGGCCACGGCCTCGAGCTTCGAGTGGACTCGGAGCTTGCCCATGATGTTCTGGACGTGCGTCCGCAGCGTGTTCGGGGCGATGTAGAGCCGCTCGCAGATCTCGGGCGTGGCCAGACCTTCGGTCAGGGCCTTCAGCACTTCCAGTTCGCGGGAAGTCAGCGGCTCGATCTGGCGGCGTTCCGTCCCTCGCTCTCGCGCCGCGGCAACACGCTGGGCAATGCCCACGATGACGGAGCGCGGCAGCAGGGTCTCGCCGGCGTAGGCAGCCCGAACGGCGTTGACGACTTCGTCGACAGCCCGATCCTTGGTGAGATAGCCGTCGGCGCCCGCCTGGATCGATTCCAGCACGGTCTCGTCGTCCGTCAGGGCGGTGAGCATTACGACGCGAGCCGCCGGCCAGCGTGCCTTTATCGCGCGAGTGGCCTCGGCGCCGGTGCCGTCCGGCAGCCGGTAGTCCATCAGGACGACGTCGAGACGCTCCCGGGCCATGGCCTTCGCCTCGGCGACGCTGCCCGCCACTCCGGCGACGACGATGTCGGACTCGCGGCTGAGCATCTGCGACAGGGCTCCCGTGAGGAGCTGATGGTCGTCGACGAGCAGGACTCGGATGGGCCGGGTCTCACCGTACGATTCGGTCATCTTCTTTGTCGCCCCCTTAAGGCAGCAACGTCGGGCGCTTCGGCAGAGACCCTCGGCCACCATCCGCAACGCATTCTAGCCAGACTTTCGGCTAGCGCGCACCAATCCGTTCGGGTATGAGGCGGTCCATCATCGTGGCCCCCGAGTGGGGCGGCCCTTCCGGCGGCGTCAGGGTGGGACCTTGGGTGTGGCCGGGCGTGGCCCGTACTGATCGAAGCAGGACGAAAGCCGGGGGGGCCGGCTGCGGAGACGGTCGCAACCGCCGGGGTTGGGCGCGCCCATAATGGCGTCGTGCGTGTCTCCATTGCCGGTTTCGGCCTGATCGGCGGTTCCATCGCCCGTGCTCTGCACGAGAGGGGCGCGGCCGGGCAATGGCACGTGACGGCCTGGAGCCGCAATCCGGCCCCGGTCCAGACGGCCCTCGCGGATGGCGTCGTGGACGTGGCCGCGGCCACGCTCGAAGAAGCCGTTCGCGGCGCGGACTTGATCATCCTCGCAGCCCCGCCGCTCACCTGCCTGGAACTCATCGACGAGCTCGGGGGACCTCTTCGCGGCGCCGTTTCCGAAGATTGCACGATTACGGACGTGGTCAGCGCAAAGGCGCGGGTCGTCGCCCGAGCGGATGCCGTCGAGCTGCCCTTCATCGGGGGACATCCGATGGCCGGCCGCGAGTTGAGCGGATACGGCGCCGCGCTGCCCGACCTCTTCGTCGGCCGGCCGTGGGTGACCGTGCTGGGCCAGTACGCCAGGCTGTGCGACGGCGAGCGCGTCGGCGAGCTGATCGATACCTGCGGTGCGCTCCAGATACCGATGCGAGCGGCCGCCCACGACAGTGCCGTCGCTGCCATAAGCCACATGCCGCTCGTTATCTCGGCCGCGCTGGTCGAGGCCGTCGCCGGCGGGCCCGGAGAGCCGGAGCACGCGGATTGGCAGGCCGCCGGGTCGCTTGCCGCGACGGGCTGGGCGGGCATGACCCGCCTCGCCAGGGGCGAGCCCGGCATGGGCGCCGGAATTGCAGCCACGAATTCGGCCGCCATCGCGAGCCGGCTGCGCGACGTGCGGGCGGTCATCGACGCGTGGCTGTCGGAGCTCGAGCGCGACGGTGGCCCCGATGCTGATGCGCTCCTGACCCGCTTCACCTCCGCCCGCGAGCGCCTCGTGGAGCCCGACGGGAAATGAGCGACGGGGGCGGGGAGCTTGTCTGGGCGGTGCCACGCGAAGTGCTGTTCGCCGGGGTCGCTCCGTGGCTCGGGGTGAAACGCGACGGTCTTGACGGCGTTCTCGAGAGGGCCGGCAGAGACGGCAGTTACGTGCCAAGACCGGCGGCCGAGATCGACCGCTCCCTGAAGCAGATCATCCCGTACCTCGTCCTGCGGGACCGCGGTCGCGTCTTCCTGATGAAGCGGACCCGGGCCGGCGGCGACGCGCGGCTCCACGACCGATACACGATCGGCGTCGGCGGGCATCTCAACCCTGGCGACGGCGGGATCATCGGTGGCCTGGCCCGAGAGTGGCGAGAGGAGCTGGATGCCGACTTCATGCCCGAGTTCGAGTACGCCGGGCTGCTCAACGACGATACCGTCGACGTCGGGCGTCATCACCTCGGGATCGTGTATCTGGCAGAGGCCGCCGGCCGGCCGGTCGAGGTTCGCGAGACCGACAAGCTGAGCGGCTCGTTCGAGGAAATCGAGGCCGTTCGCGCCGTCTACGACCGAATGGAGACGTGGAGCCAGCTGGTCGTCGATGCCATCCTGGACGATCCGCCGTTCGGGCAGCAGATGCGATCCCCGGAACGCGACGATTTCGGATGAACCGATCGGCCGAGTCCCGAGTCACACGCATGAGCGACCCACTCGGGCCGTCCACAGAGCGTGGCATGTTCGCGAAAGAAGCCTATCTGAGCGCCGAATCGGCCCGGGCGGCCGCCCAGCCCGCTGTCGTTCGAGATCACACGTTCGACACGGCTTTCGTGTCGGCGCTCGAAGGCGAGCTTCCGATGGCCTACCGCCTGTCCGGTTACCTGCTGGCCGACTCGGCCGAGGCCCAGGATGCCGTGCAGGAGGCTTCGGTTCGAGCCTGGCGCGGTTGGAAGAATCTCCGCGAGCGCGACCGTTTCCACGCCTGGTTCAGCCAGATCCTCGTCAACGTCTGTCGTACGCGGCTTAGGCAGCGCAGCAAGCGGCGGACGCTCGACGTGGACGAGGTCGATCTCGAGAGCGCCGACCCCTTCCGTTCCGCCCTGGCTCGCGATGCCGTGGGCCGTGCGCTCTCCTCGCTCAGCCGGGAGCTGCGCATGGTCGTCGTGCTTCGCTACTGGGGGGAGTTGTCGCTGGCCGAGATTGCCGACCGCCTTCGTATCCCGATCGGCACCGTCAAATCCAGGCATCACGCCGCCTTGCAGGTGCTACGCCGCCGGATCCAGCCGGTGGAAGGGGGCACGCTATGAAGGACTTCGATCTCGATTCGGAGATGGACCTCGAGATGGATCGGCGGTTGACCGCGCTGGCCCGGAGCGCCCGCGAGCCGGCGTTGCCGGACGCGGTTTCGGAACTGCCGTGGACCGTTCAGCTCGATGCGCCCCGGACGCGCCCGCCCGATTTCCTCCGAGGGCTCGGCGGGAACTTTGCCGGCATACGCCGTACCGGAATGGCCTTCGCCCGGCTCGCGGCCACTCTTGCCGTGGCAGGCTCGTTCCTGCTTCTGGTCGGCCACGTCCGACCCGGCGAGGCCGCCGGCGCCGACCTGATCCGGCCGGTGACCACGCCACTCCCATCGGCGGGTATCGCCGCGCCGGCCGGCCCCGAAGTCGTGGTGGTGAGTACGAGCGGCGTGGTCGACGACGTCATGGCCGACTACGTGGCCGGCGCCGTTCGCCGCGCCGAGTCGGACGGGGCCGCGGCTGTGATCATCCAGCTGGACACCTTCGGCGGGGCCGAGGACGCCATGCTGCGTATCGACGCGTCGCTGCACTCGAAGATCCCCACGATCGTCTGGGTCGGGCCGCCCGGCGCCAAGGCCGCGAGCGCGGGCACCTTCATCACCCTCTCGGCCAATCTGGCGTACATGGCGCCGAGCACCAACATCGGGGCTGCCTCGCCGGTTGCCGCCGGCGGGGGCGACATCGCCGCGACGTACGGTCAGACCGAGGCGGACAAGGTCATGAACGATGCCATCGCGACGATGCGGGGCATCGCCCAGGAGCGCCATCCGGATGCCGTGGCGTGGGCGGTGGCAACGGTCCAGTCCGCCCAGTCCTATTCGGCCGAGGAGGCGCTGGCCGCCCACGGGATCAACGGCATCGCCACCAGCATCGACGACGTCTTGAGCCAGGCCGACGGCCAGACCGTTGTTACCTCGGCGGGCCCGGTCGTCGTCCACACGAAGGGC
Source organism: Chloroflexota bacterium (assembly GCA_003171255.1). Lineage (GTDB taxonomy): Bacteria > Chloroflexota > Limnocylindria > Limnocylindrales > CSP1-4 > Fen-1039. Next base: position 26,955 of record PMYK01000029.1, on the reverse strand, counting down.
GCATCTCTCGTCACCGTCAATGAAGACCTGATCCAGTCGTTCCTGCACACCCTGGACGACCCGAACATCGCCTTCATCCTTCTCGTGCTCGGCGTGCTGTGCATCGCCGTCGAGTTCTTCCACCCAACGCTCCTGGTGGGCCTGCTGGGTGCGCTCTGCCTGGCTCTCTCCTTCTACGGATCCGGTAGCCTGCCGCTGAACGTGCTGGGGGTCGTTCTGGTCATCCTGGGCCTGGGAATGCTGATCCTGGAGCCGAACGTACCGAGCCACGGCCTGCTCACTGTCGGTGGCCTTGCGGTCTTCATCGTCGGGGCCGTCGCTTTCTACGGTTCGCCCGGCCCATATCTGCCCGCCTCCGCGGTGGCCCCGCCGATCATCGTGATCTGCGCGGCGGCAGGGGCGGCGTACGGCCTGCTGGTCGTCGGCGCGCTGCTGCGCCTGAGAAGGCAGCCCGTGCCGGTGGGTGCCGGACTTGTCGGCATCGATGGTGTCGTCGGGAAGGTGGCGCTGGTGCAGGCGGATCTCTCGCCGTTGGGGACGGTCTTCGTCGGCCGGGAAGCGTGGTCGGCGAGGACGAAAGACGGCAGCTCGGTTTCGCGCGACGCGAGGGTTCGCGTGGTCGGTCAGGAAGGCCTGACGCTCATCGTCGAGAGAATCGACTAGCTCTGCAGAGTTGGAGGAAGAGCGATGGAAACAGGGACGGTTGCCTTGATCGTCGTCATCGTGCTGGCGGTGCTCTTGTTGTTCTTTGCCGCCACGTCGGTGCGGATCGTGGCCCAATGGGAGCGCATGGTCGTCAAGCGCTTCGGCCAGACGAATCCGGGACTCGTGCGAAACCCGGGCCTCCGATTCCTGATCCCGATCGTTGATGAGGGCATCAAGGTAGATCTGCGCGAGCAGTTCATCGAGGTTCCACGCCAGACCGCGATCACCAAGGACAATGCGCCTCTCAGCGTGGACTTCCTTATCTATTGGAAGATCGCCGATCCACTCATGAGCATCGTGAACGTGGCCAATTTCGCGGGCGCCCTCCAGGGCGTGGCTGCGACGTCGTTGCGCTCCGTCATCGGCGATATTCCGCTCGACGACGTCCTTTCACAGCGCGAACGGATCAACGAGGCGCTTCGGATCAAGCTCGACGAGGTCACGGAGCGGTGGGGCGGCAAGGTCATGACCGTCGAGATCCGCGAGATCCTGCCGCCGCCGGCGGTCCAGGAGGCGATGAACCGTCAGCTCTCCGCCGAGCGGACGCGGCGCGCGGTCATCACCGAGTCGGAAGGCACGCGCCAGGCGACGATCAACGTCGCGGAAGGCGACAAGCAGTCGGCGATCCTCCGTGCCGAGGGCGATCGACAGGCCGCCATCCTGCGGGCCCAGGGTTTTAGCAACGCGCTCAAGACGATCTTCGAAGCCGCCCAGGGGATCGATCAGAAGACGATGGCCCTCCAATACCTCGACGCGCTGAAGGCGTTGGGTGCCGGGCCGGCCACCAAGTTCGTCATCCCGCTGGAGTTCACCCAGCTCATCGGCCCCATCAGCGCGATGGTCAAGAGTGGCATGAAGGGTCCCGACGGCAATTCGTAGCTTCTGAAGGGCGACGTTCATCTGCGGCGCCCCGGCGTAGTCTCGCCGGGGCGCCGCAGATGAGTCCCAACTCTGGAGGTTGGGTTCGGGGTCGTCGATCCCTCATGCGGGCCGGCTGCCTATAATCGCGGCAGTCAGTCCCGAGTGCGTCCGCAGGCGGGGTGTTTGCGCGCCGCCCACATCTCGTGAGCGGTGGGATCCACAGGACCAGGGTGGAGCGATGGCCGTCAGGATTCTCATTGTCGACGCCGACCCGACAGTTCAGCGTGCGTTGGGCCACGCTCTGTCGCAGGGCGGCTATGAGGTGCTGTCATCCGGTGACGGCCAGGAGGCGCTGAAGATCGCCCGGTCGGGCAAGCCCTCCCTGCTGCTCGTCGCCGCGAACCTGCCCGGTATCGATGGCTTTAGCGTCGTGTCCAGGCTGCGAATCGACGACGGCCCGTCCACTCACACGCCCGTGATCGTCCTGCTGGCCGAGAACGAAGCGGCCGCCCGCGGTAAGGCGCTTCGATCTGGAGCGGACGACTACCTGATCAAGCCGTTCCACCCGGCCGAACTCATGGCCCGAATGCGCAGCCTGCTGGCGCGCTACAAGCCCGACGAGCAATTCAACCCGCCGACCGCGCGGTCCAACACCGTGATCCCGGCTGCACCGGCCGCGCCGAAGAAGCGCGAGCCCGCCAGGGTCCTGCTCTTCTACGGTGCGAAGGGTGGCGTAGGCACGACGACGCTCGCAATCAATACCGCGATCGCGCTCCACAAGGAGTTGGGCCGGCGAGTCTGCTTGGTGGACGCGAACCTGCAGTTCGGTGACCACCGCGTATTCCTCGACCTGGGCGTGGACCGGCTGGGCGTAGTAGATCTCGCGTCGAATCCTTCGATCGACATCGACCTGATCAAGCAGATCCTCGTCCGGCACGAGTCGGGGGTGGACCTGCTGCTGGCGCCGCCCTCGCCCGAACAGGCCGAACTCGTCACGCACGACCACCTGCCCGACATCATCCACCAGATGGCCAACGAGTTCGACTACATCGTCGTTGACATAGACAAACGTCTCGACGAAGTGAACCTTCGAATCATGGATGTGGCCGACACGATCTTCGTCGTGATGACGGCCGATCTGCCGTGCCTGAAGAACGTGCGCCTTGTGCTCGAGACGATCGGCCACCTCGGGTACGCCGAAGAGAAGGTGAAGCTCATCCTGAATCGGTCGAATGCGTTCACCGGCCTCAACGTCAAGAACGCCGAGACCGCCCTCAAGCGCCGCATCGACTACCAGATCCTGAACGAGTATCGATCGGCGATCGGCGCTCTCAACAGCGGTTCTCCGTTCATGTTTTCGAAGTCCGACTCGGTCCTGGGCAAGAGTGTCATGGACTTCGTGAGATCCGTGGACAAGGAGAGCGAAGAGGCTCCCCGGCGGTAGCCGATCACACAAACTCACACGGTCGCCCCATGCGCCGGTCCTGCGATAAGCGGGAGATGAGCCGGGGCGCGTAGCGTCGGCTCGTGCTTGCATCGCTGCTATCGGCCACGCTCCACGGCCTCGATGGCTGGCCCATCCGGGTCGAGGTGGACGTGGCCCCCGGCCTGCCCGGCTTCACGATCGTCGGACTGGCGGACACGGCCCTGCAGGAGGCGCGCGAGCGGGTCCGGGGCGCCATCAGAAACAGCGGCTACGAATACCCGCCGCGGCGGATAACCGTCAACCTCGCCCCGGCCGAGCTGCGCAAGAGCGGAGCCTCCCTGGACCTGGCGATCGCGCTGGGAATTCTCGTCGGATCGGAGCAGGTCGTCGCCAACGGCCGATGGGCGGTCCTCGGCGAGCTTTCACTCGGCGGCGAGCTCCGCGCCGTGCCAGGCCTGCTGCCGATGGTAGCCGCCCTGGCGCGGCGGCGGGTGGGCCGCGTCGTGGTGCCATCGGATGGTCTGACGGAAGCCGGACTGGCCGGCGGCATCGACGTCGCGGGCGCAGCCACTCTCTCCGAGGCGGCCGGGCTTCTCCGTGAGAACCGTCGCGGCAGGGCCCGCAGCCGCCCGGCCCGAGTGGAGCTGGCCGCCGATCCCCCGAGCGAGGGAGCGCATGCCGCCGGCCGTGAGCGGATCGCCGGTGCTGCCCCGGAACCCGGCCCGGACCTGGCCGAGGTTCGAGGGCAGATGGAGGCCCGGCGAGCCATGGAGCTGGCCCTCGCAGGGGGGCACTGCATCGTCATGATCGGCCCGCCGGGCTCGGGCAAGACGCTGCTGGCCAGGACGGTGCCCGGGATGCTTCCACCGCTGGACGACGACGAAGCGCGCGTCGCGACGGTGATCGCGTCCGTCTCCGGGTCCGGTCCGCTGGCGGACCTAGTCAGGGACCGACCGTTCCGTTCGCCCCATCACACCGTATCGTATGCGGCGATGGTCGGCGGCGGACCACACATGTCCCCCGGCGAGGTGACCTTCGCCCACAACGGCGTGCTGTTCCTCGACGAACTGCCCGAATTCGACCGCTCTACGTTGGAGGCGCTGCGCCAGCCTCTGGAGGACGGCCAGGTCGCCATCTCCAGGGTCGGCCGGGCCGCCGTGTTCCCGTCTCGTTTCCAGTTGATCGCGGCGATGAACCCGTGCCCGTGCGGCCATGCCGGCGAGGAGGATGGGCGGTGCCGTTGCCAGCCCAGCATAGTCGAGCGGTACGCCGCCCGGATATCCGGACCGTTGCGGGACCGCATCGACATCTGGGTCCACATGCCCAGGGTGGACCCAGACGAATACGTTCGGTCGGCTGCGCCGGAAGGGTCGGCCCAGGTGGCGGCGCGCATCGCCGAAGCTCGGGCCCGCCAGATGGGCCTGAGAGGCCGCCCGAACTCGCGTCTGACGGGCCGCTCCCTTCGGGCCGCCTGCGCGCTCGGCCCGGCCGAGCAGAGCCACGCGGTCAGGCTGGCGGAGCTCGAGGGCTGGAGCGCCCGCGGCATCGAGCGGCTGCTGCGAGTGGCGCGAACCATCGCGGATCTGGCGGGCGCCGAGAAGGTCGACTGCTCGCACCTGGACGAGGCTGCGCGCTACCGCTCGCCGGCGGGGCGGCGGTACGGATACGAGGCGGTGAGCTGACCATGCTGGGAGTGCAGCGCCTTGGGCCGGTCGTGCCGTGTCGGACGGCGGAGGAGGGGCCGTCACTCACGCCCTGCGTCCGCGAGGCCGGGCCGAAATCGAGGGCCACGTCGCCGCAGTGGTGGACTCCCGGCGGGGCCGAGCCGGCGGGTCCGGCGCGGACTGACGCACCGCCGCCACCAGAGGGTGTCCAGTCCGAGCGCGATGCCTGGGTGGCGCTGTTGTCGGTCCAGGGTTTGGGACCGGTGAGTTTTGAGGCCCTGCTCGCGGCGTTTGGATCGGCCAGGGGAGTGCTCCACGCCGCGAGCGGCCCGGGTGGCCCGGATCGGCTCGTGCAGGCCCTCGCCGACGCCGCGGCCGAGACCGCGGAAGGTCTGGACGTGATGCCGGCAGTGTCCGTCTTCGACGCGTGTGCCGGAATTGCGGCCGAAGAGGCGGATGCGCCGAATGGTCAGCGCCCTCCGCGCCGCCGCCCGGCGATCGGCGCCGAGCTGGCGGCGCGAATCCGCGAGGTCGCGGCCGGCGGGTCGAGTGCCGTCGAGCAGGTACGAGCACTGGGGCTGACCGTCGTCACTCTCGAGGAGCCCACGTATCCGGATCGGCTGCGGCTGGTGGAGCTGCCGCCGCCCTTGCTGTTCGTCCGCGGCTCAGTTGCGGCTCTCTCGGCCGGTAACGCGGTCGCGGTGGTCGGCACCCGCCGGCCGACGGACAAGGGCCGCCTCATCGCCGGCTGGATCGGCTCTGCCCTCGCCCGGGCCGGAGCCGCGGTGATCTCCGGTCTGGCCGTCGGGATAGACGGCGCCGCCCACGCTGCCGTGGTCGCCGAAGGTGGCACCACCGTGGCGGTCCTCGGAGGCGGACATGCCCGGCTCTTCCCGGCGGCCCACGAGCGACTGGCCGACGCGATCGTCAAGGCCGGTGGAGCGGTCGTATCCGAGCTGGCGCCCGAGACTGCACCCACGCGCGGAACCTTCCCGCGCCGGAACCGGCTCGTGAGCGGCCTGTCGGACGCGACGATCGTCGTGGAGGCGGGCCGCCGGAGCGGGGCCCTGATAACGGCAGGCTGGGCGCTGGAGCAGGGCCGTGATTGCTACCTGGTGCCCGGTCCGTTCGACGCGCCGACGAGTGCCGGCTGCCTCGCCTTCCTGCGCAGCTTCCCAGGCCAGGCTCGGGTGGTCGCGGGGATCGCGGAGCTGATCGAGGACCTGGGGCTCGAGGCCGCCGATTCCACCGGGGCTGCCACGGCCGCCTCTCCGGGCCGCGCCGGACGCCTCGGAAGCGGGCCTACGTCGTCGCCGCCCGGCGCCGGCCGGGCCGCCGTTCTGGCCACTCTCGGTCCGGTCGAGTTCGCTCTGGCGGAGCAACTGATCCGCGGTCCCGCTACGGCGGACCAGCTGTCGCTACGCACATCACTGGCCGCGGCGTCCGTTCTGAGCGCCCTGACCCTGCTCGAGCTGCGGGGCCTGGCGAGGTGTGCCTATGGCCGCTATTCGCCGTCGGGCGCTCTGGTGAGCTGGTCGGGATCCGGGTCGGGCCGCGTCGTCTGAGCGGATGGGATCGCCCGAGGATGGGCTCGCAACCCCTCCGGGCGCTGAGATCGCATTCGCCGCACGGGCAACCGGGGCCATTTGCCGGATCTTCGGACTCGGTGTTACCCTCCTTGCCAGACGCCAACCGGGACTGTGCTCCCGTCGCCACAGGAGACATCCGAGTGCGCAAGATCGCGGCCGCTGCGGTCGCCATCCCCTTCCTTCTTTACTACTACTTCTCATCCGTGCTTCGGCATACGTCGCCGGGACGGCCGGCTCAGGCTGTCCGCCCGGGTCAGGCGGGCCACCCCGGCCACAGCCTCTCGGGTGGATCAGTCCAGCTGCTTGGCGTCGTCATGGCCGTGCTCCTGCTGGTAGCCGGGCTGCTGCTTGGCCTCCCGGCGAAGGAGGTTGCGGGCGTCGCTCCGCCCAGCTTCGCCCCACTGACGCCACAGGCGGTTCCGCAGAAGGCCAACTCCACGCTCGCGCTGGACATGGCCTTCCAGGTGCAGTTCACGAAGCCGATGAACGAAGCGTCAGTCGAGAGCGCGCTGACGATCTCTCCGAAGGTCAACCTCAAGTTCCAGTGGGACGCCACTAACCAGGTCGTCTCGCTGGCGCCGGATCCGTTCTGGCAGCCGCACACCAGCTACACCGTAGAGATCTCCGGGGCCGCGAGCGACCAGGAGGGATTGGGCCTGTCGACGCCGATTCGTACCTCCTTCGAGTCCGGCGCCCCGACTTCCGGCCAGCTCGTCGCGACGCAAGTCAGCGGCGACCAGGTCTCGCCGGGGACGGCGTTCCAGCTCACCTTCACCCGGCCCGTGAAGCTCGCGACCGTCGTGACTCGACTCGGGATCAGCCCGGCGGTGCCGCTCACGATCGTTGGTGACGACCCCACCGACGCGGCCTCGCAGGTCTTCACGATCACGCCCAGGACCCAGCTCGCGTCCGACGTGGACTTCATCGTCGTGATGGCAGACGGCGGCACGGACTCGGCCGGGGCGGCGCTCCAGTCGGTGACGGCCATACGCGTTCACACCATGCTGGCACCCGGGGTGATCCGGTTCCGTCCGGTCGACGGAGGCGTCAGCTACGACACCAACCAGCCCGTCTCGGTCCGGTTCACCGTCGCGATGGACCAGAAATCGACCGCGGCCGCCTTCTCGGTGACCGTCAACGGCAAGATCATCTCCGGCAGCAAGTACTGGGCCGAGAACGACACCGTACTCGTCATGACACCTCGCTATTCGTTCAAGATCGGCGACAAGGTCGTGGCCAGGGTTACCCCGGCGGCTCGTGCCGCCGGTGCCAACGGATTGCACCTGGGAGCCGGGGCCAGCGCCACGTTCACCGTCGCGAGGCCCAAGGCGCCGGTCATCGCCTACACCGGCGGCGTTGCCTCGTCCACGCGCCCGTACTACGCGTCCGAGGTGTACTACATGGCGCTGATGAACTGCACTCGGACCGGTGGCTGGGTGACCGTCGGCGGCAACTGCAGCACGGAGACCCACCACACCCTGCCGGCCCAGGGCCCGCTCCGTTTGAGCGCCGACATATCCAACAAGGTCTCGCGGCCTTATGCCAAATACATGGCCGATCGCAAGATCCTGGACCACTACGCCTACCACGACCCGCACTGGCGGCTGTGCAACTGGGGCGGCTACTGCGGCGGCAGCTGGGGCGAGAACATCGCCTCGCCGTCCAACGCTAGCAAGTTCGGGATGATCGACATCGAGCTGTTCTACCAGAACGAGTACTGGTGTCGCTGCGAGCACTACTACAACATCATGGCGCCGTTCCTGAACCAGGCCGGCGTGGGTGTATGGGTGGCCAACGGGGTCGTCAGAGTCTCCATCGACTTCTACGGCTGACCCTCGCCGCGGCCGATATTCCCCGCAGAGCCACTCACTCGAGCGGCCGACCATGCGTGCCGAATGCTCCGTGACGTAGTCGTCCACATCCTCAACGAGCAGCCGCTCGTGGCCGACCTCGTGTCGGAGCCGATGCCGTCCGACGTCGCCCTGATCTGCCGGAACCTTCGCACCATGAACGGCAAGAAGCCCATCTTCGTCGACCGGGCCGACTCGACCTTCGTCCTCCCGCTCGCCGCGATCCGGTTCCTGGAGATACACCGCGAGTCGGTCGAAGCCCACGAAGCCGGGATGGCTGCCGAGCAAGCCGGCGAGATGGCCGTCGCGGCGGAGGCCGAGTTCGCGAATGGCGCCCTGGCCCGCCTGGACTGGCATCCCGACGCGGCCCCGGATAGCTTCGACGCGCCGGCGGTGGTTGGCCTGGGCGACGGATCGAGCCGCCGGACGGATCCGGACGAGCCCGACGGCGACCTCCTCCGCCGCATCCGCGAAGCCTGCCTCGAGACCCTCTGAACCCGCCGCGGCCGTCGCGCGGTGCGGGGCCGGATCCCGTCCCGAAGCGTGCCCGCATGCCCCGCGAACGGTCAGGTGAGTGGCTGATGCTAGACTCCCGCCGATGAGCGGCAACCTTGTGATCGTGGAATCGCCCGCGAAGGCGAAGACGATCGAGCGATATCTCGGGCCGGGCTACACCGTGCTCGCCTCGTACGGCCATGTCCGAGACCTGCCGGAGAACCCCGGCAAGAACCAGCTCGGCGTGGACGTGGACCACGACTTCGCTCCGGTTTATGAGGTCGTTGCCGACCGCAAGAGGCAGCTGGCGGCGATCCAGAAGGCAGCGTCCAAGGCCGATCTCGTCTTCCTGGCCACAGACCTGGACCGGGAGGGCGAAGCCATCGCCTGGCACGTCGCCGAGGCCGTGGGGCTGGCTCCGGAGCGCACTCGTCGGGTGACCTTCTCGGAGATCACCGAGGCCGCGATCAAGCGCGCCTTCGAGCAGCCTCGGTCCATCGATCAGAACCTCGTCGACGCTCAGCAGGCGCGCCGCATCGTGGACCGGCTGGTCGGCTACACGCTCAGCCCGCTGCTGTGGCGCAAGGTTCGGGCCGGGCTTTCGGCGGGCCGCGTCCAGTCGGTGGCCGTGCGTCTCGTCGTCGATCGAGAGCGCGAGATACGGGCCTTCACCGCGCGCGAGTACTGGACACTGAAGGCCGTCCTGATCGCTCCGAACGGCGAGACGTTCGAGGCTGACCTGGTCCGAATCGGGGGCAAGAAGCCGGAGGTCGGCGACGGCGAAACCGCCGAGCGCCACGCGGCCGCCATCCGGGCATCCCGGCCGGTTGTGGTAGACGTCTCGCTCAAGAAGACGAACCGCACCCCGGCCCCGCCCTTCACCACGTCGAGCCTGCAGCAGGAAGCAAGCCGCAAGCTCGGCTTCTCACCGAAGCGGACGATGAGCGCGGCCCAGCGTCTCTACGAGGGCGTGGAGACCGACGACGGGCAGGTCGGCCTGATCACCTACATGCGCACGGACTCCGTGGCGCTGTCGAGCCAGGCGATGGCAGAAGCGGCGCGGGTCATCGAGTCGCGCTTCGGCCCGGAGTACACGACGCCGAAAGGCCGGGCCTTCAAGACCAAGACGCGCAATGCCCAGGAGGCTCACGAGGCCATCCGCCCTACCTCATTCCACCGCGACCCGGATGCGCTCTCCAAGCGCCTGGGCAGCGACGAGGCCCGCCTCTACCGCCTGATTTGGCAGCGGGCACTGGCCAGCCAGATGGCGGCGAAGGAGCAAGAAACCTCCAGCGTGGACCTCGCCGCGGACGGCTACGATCTGCGCGCGAATGCGACGCGGACCACCTTCGACGGCTTCTCGCGTGTCTACACGGAGGGCCATGACGACGTCGAGGAAGAGGCCGAATGCAAGCTACCCGAGCTGGCGAAGGGCGACGTCGCCGGCGTCGAATCGGTCGAGCCGCAGCAGCACTTCACCGAGCCGCCGCCGCGCTACACCGAAGCCGGCCTGATCAAGGCCCTGGAGGACCACGGCATCGGCCGGCCGTCAACGTACGCGGCCACAATCTCGACGATCCTGGACCGGGGCTATGTCAAGGTCCAGGATCGGCGGCTGCATCCCGAGCCGGTGGGTGAGATCGTCACGGACCTGCTGGTTTGCCACTTCGGCGAGTTCGTGGACCTCGAGTTCACGGCTCGGATGGAGGACGACCTGGACGACGTTGCCGACGGCAAGCGTGATTGGGTGCCGGTGGTGCGCGACTTCTACACGCCCTTCCGGGCTCGCATCGAAGAGAAGACCAAGGAACTGCGGCGGGCGGACTTCACCACTCGGCCTTCGGACGAGGTCTGCTCGGAGGGCCATCCGATGGTCATCCGGCTCGGCCGCTACGGCGAGTTCCTGGCCTGCTCGATGTACCCCGAGCACAAGGAGACCCGCGAGCTGCCGGGTGCCAACGGCAACGGGACCGCCGTGGCGGCCGGTGCGGAGGACGGGACGGCCGAGCCTGCCGCGCCCGAAGCATGCCCCAAATGCGGCCCGACTGAAGGAGGAACCCTGGTCGGCCGACGCGGTCGCTTCGGCCCGTTCATGGGCTGTTCGCGCTATCCCGATTGCGACTACATCAAGAAGGACGGGCCGCCGCCGCCGGAGCCGCTTGCCTTCGAGGTTACGTGCCCCACCTGCCACCAGGGCCACCTGACGACGCGCCGGACGCGACGGACGGGTTCGCTCTTCTGGGGCTGCTCGCGCTATCCCAAATGCGACTTCACGACGTCCCACGAGCCGCTCGGGGCTATGCACGACGTCGATGGGGGGCCGATCGGCAGGAACACCGAGGGCGGCCTCTGCCTCGTCTGCGGCGCAGCGATAGATCTGGCCGGCCTTGACGACGTGGTCGGGAAGCGGCTGGCCGGTGGCGAAGCCAACCCGGCAGCCCTGGCGAGGCCGACGTCGAGTCGCCCGCGTCGCACTGGCGAATCCAGGTCCGGGAGCGGCGCGAGGAGCAGCGGCGGGCGCAAGACGGCGGGGACCCGAACCGGCGGCACGCGCCGCGCGGGATGACCGCGGGGCCCGGGTCCGATCCGGCGTCGGCTGACGCGGCGGCCGGGCGTTTCCTCCAGGCCCTGGAGGCTCGCGGCTCGTCGCCCAACACCACTCGCTCGTATCGGACGAGCCTGGACCTCTACCTCGACTGGATTGCCGCCAACGGGCACGACTGGCGGACGCCTACCCGGGCCGCCCTGAGGGCCTATCTCGGAGTCCTCGGCGAGGGCCACGGCAAGAGGACGGTGGCGCAGCGGCTGGCCGCGCTGCGATCGTTCTACCGGTTCACTACGCGCCAGGGCCTGACACCGGGCAACCCCCTGGCGGCCCTCGCCACGCCCCGGCAGCCGCGCCGGCTGCCCGAGGTTCTCACCGTCGCGGAGACGGAACGACTGATCGAGGCCGCCGGGGAGCAGGGTCGCGGAGGTAGGCCCGGCGGGAGCGGGTCCGCGGGCCGTGGAGCTGGGAATTCGACCCGCGCCAGGGGCGAGCTGGAGAGGGCCCTTGCGCTGCGCGACGTGGCCATCATCGAGACGGCCTATGCCGCCGGGCTGCGCATAAGCGAGCTGGCGTCGCTGACCATCGGCGCCGTAGACCTCAAGCGTGGCGAAGTGCGTGTCACCGGCAAGGGCCGCAAGGAGCGGGTGTCGCTCCTGGGACGGCCGGCCCGGGCGGCCATCTCCCAGTACCTGGAGGCCGGGCGCCCGATCCTCGTGGAACTCGCTGCCGCCCGCGACGCCTCGGAAGGGGACGACGCGGAGCGTGGCGTCCTCTTCCTGAACCACGCCGGCAGCGCCCTGGGCGTAAGGGGAATGCGGTACCGGCTGGAGCGCCTGCGCGTGTCCGCCGGTCTGCCTGTAGGCGTGTCGCCTCACACCTTGCGCCACAGCTTCGCGACGCACCTGCTCGACGGCGGCGCTGATCTGCGCGTGGTTCAGGAGCTGCTGGGCCACGAGAGCCTCGCCACGACCCAGATCTACACCCATGTCTCGCCGGCTCGTCTCCGCGCGGCATACACGGCCTCGCATCCTCGCGCCACGCTGGCGGCTGGGACCGAGCGCGAGAGTGCGCCCGGGACCGCGAAAGACCCGAATCCGGCGGTCACCGAACGGGCGCCTCGGCCGGACGGTGACCGCTAGCCGATCGCCGGCCGCGACCTGCCACAATTCCGCGTCTACCTCGGCAGCCCGCGCCGGCGGTGCCGTGCGGCCGGCCGAGGGGCCCGAGGCCTACAATCGGGCGGACGCCGGGTCGAGGACACGTCGCGGCGAGGAGGTCGTCAGATGGCAGACAGGGTCGCGAGGAACGCTGCCGAGGCGGGCAGGGCAGTCCCGCTGAGAGCGTCCGTCGCGGACCTGGCTCCCGAGACGTCGACCTGGGATGACTTCGTCAGGCGATCGAACGCCGGATCGTATCTCCAGACCAGCGCCTGGGCCGAGGTCAAGGCCCCTAACGGCTGGACGCCGCTCCGCTTCATCGGCTCCACGCTTGCCAGCAAGGCCGAGATCGTCGGGCCGGGCGAGACCGTCATCGTGCCGGGCGAAGGAGATGTCCCCGAGCCGGAAGACGAGGACGAGGGCTCCGAGCCCGCTGAGGAATTCGAATTCGGCGTCCAGCTCCTTATCCGTAAACCGCGGCTCTTTCCCTGGGGTTTCGCCTACGCGCCGCGTGGCCCCGTCTTCAGGGCCTGGAACGAGGCCACGCTGGAGGCCTTCACCGCGACGCTCCGTCAGGCCGTCGCGTCGGGCCCGACTCGCATCTCCCACGTGCGCATCGAGCCCGAGATCGAGCTGAACGGCCCCGTCGACGTGGACGGCGAGTTCAGACACGCGCTCCGGCGCAACGCCTGGCGTGCCGGCACGCCGATCCAGCCGCCCCGAACCCGCCAGGTCGATCTTCGGGCCGACGAGGCCGCCCTTTGGGGCGACCTGCGCAAGAAGTGGCGCCAGTACGTCAACAAGGCTCGCAAGGGTGAGGTTCGCGTGGTCGACGCGACGGAGGAAAGGCTTCCCGAGTTCTACTCGATCTACCAGGAGACCGCGAAACGGGCCGGCTTCGTGATCCGAACCTACGAGTCGTACCTCGGTGTCTGGCGGGCCTTCGCGCGGCTGGGCATGGCCCGGCTTCTGATGGCCGAGGGCCCCGACGGCGTAGGGCTGGCGACGCTCTTCCTGCTGAGGGTGGGGGATCGGGTCATCGAGCCGTACGGCGGGATGACCGAAGCCGGCGCCGATCGTCGCGCCAACTACCTCCTTAAGTGGGAGGCGATCAGGACTTCACGCGAAGCCGGCGCCAGGATCTACGACATGTGGGGCATCTCGCACGAGGGGATCGAGCACTTCAAAGCCGGTTTCGGAGGACGCGAGATCATGTACGTCGGGGCGTGGGATCTCGTCCTCGATCCGGCGGGTCGCCTCGCCTTCGACACCGCCCAGGTCATGCAGGACCGAATAGGGGCCTGGCGCCACGGCATCCGCAAGGTCCGAGGCCGGCCGCATGCCCCAGGCGCCTCGGCCGGCGAGAAGACCACCGAACCGGCCGAGGAGAAGGCCGAGTGACGGGCTCCCTCGGCGAGGCGGGTCGCGCCTCGGGTGAAGAGGCGGCTTCAGAAACGATGAGGAGCCTTCTGGCGGCGGCGGAGCCGGGTCGACCGCGTCCACGCGACGAGCTGATCGAGCGGCTGGAGTCTTCGGGCCGGCTTCTTGCGGTTCAGGCCGGCGAGCCCGGCGGCGGCCGGCTCCAGGTCCACGGCGTCACTTCGGATTCGCGCCAGGTCCGGCCCGGTTTCGTCTTCGTCGCCGTGGCGGGAACCCACGCGGACGGACACGATTTCGTGGCGGCGGCGGCCGCCCTCGGCGCGGCGGCCGCCATCGTGGAGCGGCCGGTGGCCGGGGCGGCCCTGACGCAGATCGTCGTCGACGACACCCGCCGAGCCCTCGCGACGGCGGCCGCGTGGTGGTACGGCGACCCGAGCCGCGAGCTCGGCATCGTCGGCATCACGGGGACCGACGGCAAGACCACGACGTCCATCCTGGCCACGGCCGTGCTCGAGGCCGCGGGCATCTCGACAGGGCTCATCACCACGGCGGCCGCGAAGGTCGGGTCGCTCCGGACGGCCAACCCGGAGCACGTCACGACACCCGAGGCGCCGCAGCTCCAGAGAATCCTTCGGGCGATGGTCGCCGCCGGCAACGAAGCCGCCGTCGTCGAGACGACTTCTCACGGTCTCGCCTTGAACCGGGTCGCGGAGATCGCCTACGACGTCGCCATCTTCACGAACCTGACCCACGAACACCTCGAACTGCACGGAACGTTCGAGGCCTACCGGGACGCCAAGCTGAGCCTTTTCCGCCGGCTGGGCCTGGACGCGCCCGCCAAGGGAACGGCCCGCCCGTGGCCGCGCGTAGCCATCGTCAATGCCGACGATCCGGCCGCGCCGCTCTTCCTCGAGGCGGCCCGGGCGGCCGGTGCTCGCGTCCTGACGTACGGTGAGACGGCGGCGGCCGACGTGCGTGCCCTCGACGTGGCGGAGGGGGCGCGGTCGATGCGGATCGAAGTTGCCACCCCGCGCTGGCGCGGCGGCGTGGAACTGAGACTGGCCGGCCGCTTCAACGTTCACAACGCGCTCGCGGCGATCGCCCTCGGCGAGGCACTGGGGCTGGACGGCGGCACCGTTCGCGCCGCTCTGGCCTCAGTGGAGGGTGTCCCGGGCCGGATGGAGCGAGTGGACTGCGGCCAGCCCTTCGGCGTCGTCGTCGACTACGCCCACTCGCCCGCGTCGCTGGAGAAGGTTCTCGGCGTGCTGGCTCCGATGGCCGCGGCCGGCGGTGGGGGCCTCATCGCGGTCTTCGGCTCGGCCGGTGAGCGAGACGTCCAGAAGCGCCCGATGATGGGCCGGATCGCCGCGGAGCGCTGCCGGGTGGTGGTGGTCGCCAACGAGGATCCCCGCGGCGAGGACGCCATGACGATCATCGACGAGATCGCGGCCGGCGCTGAGGGTTCGGGCGGGCCCCCGGAACGCGAGATCCTGCGCATCGCCGACCGTCGCAAGGCCATCGCAGCCGCCTTCGAGCGGGCCCGGCCCGGCGACATCGTCCTGCTGGCCGGCAAGGGCCACGAGCAGACGATAATCATGGCCGACGGGCCGATGCCGTGGGACGAGCGGTCCGAAGCCGTTCGAGCTCTCGAACGGCTTGGATACCGCAGCGAAGGGGGCGGCATGCACGGCTCCGGAGGCCGGTAGGGATGCGATCGTGCCTCATCCAGCTCGTGATGGCCGTGGTCGTGATCTTCGCCCTGCTCTGGTTCGGGCTGCCGTTCGGGGCGAGCTGGCTTGCCACGACCGCGCTCAGCTCGGCCGGGTTCAGCGGGACGGACACGAAGGTCGACGTCTCCGCGAAGCTACCGCCGCGCATCCTCCTGGGCCACGCCGACAGCATCCACCTGACCTCCACCCAGGTCGGTGTCGGAGATCTGCACGCCTCCTCGATCGACCTGACCCTCGGCAACGTGGAGCTTTTCGATCGCAAGATCGGGACCGTCGCCGGAACCCTGACCGGTGTCCGCGTGCCGGCCCCGAACGGCGACCCCATCAGCATCGAGCTGGCCACCGTCGAGGGAGCGGGCACGGCCGCCACCGCGACCCTGACCACCTCCAGCGCGCAGCTCGTGCAGCTGGCCCAAACACAGTTCGAGGCCGCAACCGGCATTACCTCGACCGTGAAGCTCGCCGCTCCGGACAAGGTCACCGTCACGGCCAACGGCAAGTCCGAGCCGGGCCGGCTCGTCGTTCAGAACGGCGCCATCGTGCTGGTACCGGCGAGCTCTTCGCTCCCGGTCGTGACCCTCGTCGAGAGCGGCGCCGGCAACCCGTTCCATTTCACTTCGATCGTCATCGGAGCCAAGACCGTCACGCTGGTTGGGACGATCAACCTGCAATCGCTCCTCGGCCTGTAGCCGGGGGAGGTTCGGGCCGGTCCGCCGGAGGTCGGCTGGTAGACTCATTCCGATGTCGATTGAACCTCCGGTACCCCCCGCCCAGACCGGTGGCACCGACCAGCGGCGCAGGTCCGTGCGCCTGCCGCTGGCAGATCGGCTGCGCCTCGGCCTGACCGTCCTGCCGACGATCGAGTCGCGCTTCAAGCACCTCCGCGACGCGGTCGCGCGGCACTATCCGCAGGCGGACCTCGAGCCGCTCCGGGCGGCTTTCGAGCTGGCCGAGCAGGCCCATCGCGGCCAGACCCGGGTCACCGGCGAGGCGTACGTGACCCACCCGCTCGCTTCCGCCCAGATCCTCGCCGACATCGGTATCGACCCGGTCGCGGTCACCGCCGCAATCCTGCACGACGTTCCCGAGGACACCGACTTCACCCTCGCCGACATCGAGGAGAAGTTCGGCGCCGAGGTCGCCCAGCTCGTGGACGGCGTCACCAAGCTCTCGAAGTTCAGCACACACAGCCACGAGGAGCAGCAGGCCGAGAACATCCGGAAGATGTTCCTGGCGATGGCGGACGACATCCGGGTCGTCCTGATCAAGCTGGCAGACCGGCTCCACAACATGCGCACCCTCCACGCGCTGCCCAACGAGAAGCAGAGCCGGATCGCCCGCCAGACGCTCGAGATCTACGCCCCATTGGCGGAGCGCCTGGGCATCTGGAACGTCAAGTGGGAGCTCGAGGACCTGGCGTTCAAGACGCTCGAGCCGGAGTCCTATCGCGAGCTGGCCCGGATGCTGGACACCCGGCGCAAGTCCCGGGAGAGCTTCGTCCATCGGGCCATCGAGACACTCCGCCCGGAGCTGAAGGCGGCCGGCATCGAGGCCGAGCTGTCCGGACGACCGAAACACCTGTACAGCATCTGGAAGAAGATGCAGCGCAAGAGCGCGGAGATCGGCGAGATCTACGACGTCTACGCCATCCGCGTCCTNNTTCGACGACTACATCGCCGTCCCCAAGCCGAACCTCTACCAGAGCCTCCACACCGCCGTCATCGCGCTCGACGGCCAGCCCCTCGAGATCCAGATCCGGACCCACACCATGCACCAGGTGAGCGAGGTCGGCATCGCCGCTCACTGGCGGTACAAGGAGGGTTCCCGGGCCGACCGAGAGTACGACGCCAAGCTGGCCTGGCTGCGCCAGGTCATGGACTGGCAGCGCGACGTCTCCGACGCGACCGAGTTCGTCGAGGGCGTGAAGCTCGACGTCTTCCAGGACCAGGTCTTCGTCTTCACCCCCAAGGGCGAGGTCAAGGACCTGCCCGCCGGCGCGACGCCGCTCGACTTCGCCTACCGCATCCACACCGACATCGGACATCGGTGCATCGGCGCCAAGATCAACAACCGTCTCGTCCCGCTGGACTACAGGCTCAAGAACGGCGACATCGTCGAGATCGTCACCACCAAGAGCGAGCACGGCCCGTCGCGGGACTGGATGAACCTGGTCCGCACCAGCCATGCTCGCGAGAAGATCCGGCAATGGTTCAAGCGCCAGGAGCGCGACGAGAACATCGCTCACGGTCGCGAGTCGCTCGAACGCGAGCTGAGGCGCCTCGCCAGGACGAGCCTGGGCGCCGTCGGCCAGGATCGGATCCTGGAGATGGCGAGGCTCTACAAGTTCGACAACCTGGACGACTTCTACGCCGCTATCGGCTACGGCGCCGTCGGGGCCCAGCAGATCGTCACTCGGCTCGGCGTCGTGGACGATGCCCAGCTGGCGCTGCCACCCACGGCGCCGCCCCCGAGCCCGTCCCGGCAGGGCGGCGTCCGGGTCAAGGGAGTGGGGGACCTGCTCGTCCGCTTCGGCAAGTGCTGCCACCCGATCCCCGGCGACCCGATCATCGGCTTCATCACCCGGGGCAAGGGCGTCACGGTCCATCTGCGGAACTGCCAGACCGTGATGGGTGAGCGCGAGACGCCGCGTCTGATCGAGGTCGAGTGGGAGAGCCAGGTCCAGCAGACCTACCCGATCTCCATCCGCCTGGAGGCCTACGACCGCACTGGGCTGCTCTCCGACGTCAGCCAGATCGTGGCCGAGAACAAGGTCAACATCGTTGCGGCCAATTTGGCCGTGACGCCCGACAGGACGGCCACGGTCCGAGCCACACTGGAGGTCGCGTCGGTCGCGCAGCTCGCGCGGGTGATGAGCAAGCTCGAGCAGCTCAAGGACGTCATCTCCGTCCAGCGCGACCTGAGCACATAGTGCGTCGAAGGTGGCCGGGTCCGGTATAGTCAGCGGGTCCGTCGCATATCCGTCGCGCGGTCGCCGCTCCGGGAGATCAGCCCCGGGGGGAGCCGGTCAATAGGAGGTTCCCGGTGTCTGACGAGTTCATATACCCAGAGGGTATCAGCGTCGACTCGCTGAAGAAGCTCTTCGAGGAGGCCTACATGGAGGTCTCCGTGGACACGGACGGCGACCTCATCGTCAAGGACAACTACCGCTGCTACCTGCGCCCCGATCCGGACGGACGTCTCATCTCGATCTACGCGATCTTCGGCGCCAACGCCGAGGCCGCGCAGGATGCCAAGCTGGCCTACATCAACAAGGTCAACGACCAGGTCAAGCTGATCCGGGCGTCCGTCTCGGCGAACGGCAAGTTCTTCTTCGACTACTACCTCTCGGTCGAGGGCGGCATCTCCAAACGCGCCGTCGTGATGTCCGTTCGACGGTTCTTCTCCTGCCTGGGCTCGGCCCTTCGCGAGGACACCGAGAACGTCGTCGCCTGACCGGTCGCCCGAGGGCGTCGACCCCGGCTCCAGGCCGGCCGGCACTTCACCGACCGCCGCCCGCGCCCGCTAGGATGGCCCAATGCCGCCATACCGCGCCCCCAGGGGCACACGAGACCTGCTCCCGGAAGTCCGTGCCGGGCTGAGCCGCCTTGAATCGATCGCCCGCTCGTTGGCCGCGCGCTATGGCTACCGCGAGATGGAGATTCCGCTCTTCGAGCAGACCTCCGTGTTCGAACGCGGCATCGGCGAGGCGACGGACGTCGTCGAGAAGGAGCTGTTCCGGCTCGCGCCCCGGACCGAGGAATCGGAAGCGTGGGCGCTGCGCCCGGAGGCGACCGCGGGCGTGGTCCGCGCCTACGTCCAGCACGGCCTCCACACGTGGCCGCAGCCGGTGAAGCTGACCGTGGTCGGCCCGATGTTCCGCTACGACCGCCCCCAGGCCGGCCGCTACCGCCAGTTCTGGCAGTTCGACGCCGAGGCGATCGGCGACCCGGGCCCGGCCGTGGACGCGGAGATCGTCGAGCTGGGCTACCGGTTCTACGTCGAGGCGGGGCTCGAGGACGTCCAGGTGCTCCTCAACTCCATCGGCGACGGCGCGTGCCGGCCGGCGTACCTGGCGACGCTCAAGACCTACTTCGGACGGCACGACGCCCAGCTGCCCGACCTCGAACGGCGGCGCCTGGAGACCAATCCGCTCCGCCTGCTCGACTCGAAGGACCCGGCCATGACGGCGCTCATCGCCGCGGCGCCGAAGATCTTCGACCACCTGTGCGAAGCCTGCGCGGCGCATTTCGCCGCGGTCCGGGCGCACCTGGACGCGATGGGCGTGCCGTACCGACTCGAACCGACGCTGGTCCGTGGGCTGGACTACTACACCCGCACCGCCTTCGAGTACTACCGCCGCGGGGCCGAGGGGCAGCAGCAGGCGCTCGGCGGCGGCGGCCGGTACGACGGCCTGGTCGAGCTGCTCGGCGGGCGTCCCACACCAGGCATCGGCTTCGCCCTGGGCCTGGACCGCGTCCTGCTGTGGCTAGATGAGTCGGGCGTGGCCGCTACCAGCGAGCCGCCGCCGCTGGCGGTCGTCGTGGGGGCCGATCCGGCGGACACGGTCGCACGGCTCCGGGTGGCGAGCCTGCTCCGCGCCGAAGGCCTGTCGGCACGGTCCGAGCTGGCGCCGCGCAAGCTCGGACGGCAGCTCGAGGCCGCCTCCAAGGAGCACGCCCACTTCGCGGTCATCATCGGCGACGAGCTGGCCGACGGGAACGTACAGCTCAAGGACCTCGACGCGGGCACTCAGCGCCTGGTGCCGCTGGCCGACCTGGCCCGCGAGCTGGCCCGCGCCGCGAAGAGCCACCATCACGGGTAGGGGCCTGGCCGAGCCCGGGGCACTGATCCGGGGGCGGACCGGACGCGTACAGTGATCGAACGGCTGGATTAGCCGTCCGGCCGAAGGGGGAACGCGATAGTGCAGCCTTGCCGGCCGAACCGAGCCATCGCATTGGTGGCGGTCGTGGTCATCGCAGCGGCGTGTGGCTCGGGGTCGCCGACGGCGTCTACCGGCGGTTCCACATCGACCGGCCCGGCGCCGAGCCTGCCGGGCACACCCGGGCATTTCGACGATAGGACCGTGTCGTTCGACTACCCGACGGACTGGCCGGTGATCGCCGGCGTCCACACGCCGCTGATCCCGGTGATCTACGTCCTGGCTGTCCTGGGAAACGGGACCTGGAGCGAGAACTGCCAATCGTCGGCGGATGGGTCATCGAAGTCCTGTGGCTCGGATCTTGTGTCATTCCCGCCGGGAGGGGTTGTGGTCAAGGTCTACCGATACTGGGGAAGCCCGGCGCCCGTGTGTCGCGGAGACGTCCAGGCGAACGCGACACTCGGCCCGAATGCCGTTCGCAAGCGAGTCGACGGCACCACGACGTCGTGGGAGCTCCGCTCGCCTGGAAACGAGTTTCAGCAGCCGAACAACATCTTCGTCGAGGCACACACGGACGATCCCGGCCAGCTTGCCAAGGCGGCCGGCATCGTCGCGAGCTTCCGCTGGAACATGAGCACGTACAGCGGAGGGAACTGCCCGACGGCGCAAGGCGATTCGCCGTCTCCATCTCCGGGCAACTGATGAGCGAGACGTTGCCCCGGCGGGCAATCGTTGCCGTAGTCATGGCGGCGCTGATCGCAGGGGCGTGCACGACTGCTTCGCCTGGGACGTCGTCAGCACCGGCTCAGCCTGCCGCGAGCCTGCCGGGGAGGCCGGGCCATTTCGACAACGGGGACTTCTCGTTCGACTATCCGGCGACCTGGCGGCCGCTGGCGGGCATCTACTACGAGGGAATGGCGAACGAAGTCGACGTGGTGTTGGGGACCGGGGTCTGGCGGACCGGGTGCACCCAAACGGAGTATCCGGACGGCCAAGGCGGCGGCTCGTGCACCGGCGACGCGTTAGACGTCTCCGGCGGCCGAATCGTCGTGAAAGTGTGGCGGCGCGTCGGCGGGCCGATGGACGCGTGTCGCGCCGACGTCACCGCCAACGCGACCCTCGGGCCAAATGCGGTGCTCAGGACCGGTTCGGACTCGGCTCCCGTCTGGGAGATACGCGAACCGGGTGGCCAGTTCGGCTGGGGCTACAACGTCTTCATCGAGGCGCACACGGATGGCGCGTCGGGTGTCGCGGCTGCCGAGGCAGTCGTAGCCAGCTTCCGTTGGGCGGCCGGCCGGACCAACGGCAGTTGCTACCAGATGGACACTCCATCGGCGTCGTAGGTGCCATCTGGTCCCCGGCCGGGCTGCCCCATCCCGGAGGCCGACGTTCGGATACGATGCGTGGCATGAGTGAGCCCACACGACCGTCGACCGCGCCCGACGCCGCCTTCAGCCTCGCCACGCCATATCGCGACGTCACGTGTGGCGAGTTGCGCGCCGAGGATGTAGGGCGGGAAGTCTCGATCGCGGGTTGGGTCCACCGCCGGCGGGAACACGGCGGGCTCATCTTCATCGACCTGCGCGACCGCTACGGCCTGACCCAGGTCGTCATCAACGAGGCAGAGGCCCGAGAGGCGACCGCCGTCGCCGACCGCCTTCGAAACGAGTTCGTGGTAGAGGTCCGTGGCACCGTGGCCCGCCGGCTGGCCGGGAGCGAGAACTCGAAGCTCGATACCGGCGAGATCGAAGTCCGCGCCGTCTCGATCGAGATCCTCAACGAGGCCGAGACGCCACCGTTCTACATCAACGAGCCCGACGCGCCTGTGGACGAGAGCCTCCGGCTGCGCTACCGCTACCTCGACATCCGGCGCCGGCCGATGCTAGAGCGGCTCCTGCTCCGCTCCCAGCTCGTGACCGCGATCCGCGACGCCCACCGCCGGGCCGGCTTCATCGAGATCGAGACGCCCATCCTTCTCAAGTCCACGCCCGAGGGCGCCCGCGACTTCATCGTGCCGAGCCGCCTCCAGCCCGGCTCGGTCTATGCCCTGCCGCAGAGCCCCCAGCAGCTCAAGCAGTTGCTCATGGTTGCCGGCATGGACCGCTACTTCCAGATCGCCCGCTGCTTCCGCGACGAGGACCTCCGGGGCGACCGCCAGCCCGAGTTCACGCAACTGGACCTGGAGATGAGTTTCGTGACCGAAGAGCGGGTCATGGACTTCGTTGAGGCAATGATCGTGGAGGTCAGCCGCGCCGTGGTGCCGGACCGGCCGATCCAGAAGCTGCCGTTCCCGAGAATCGACTACCACGAGGCCATGGAGCGCTACGGCTCCGACAAGCCGGACATTCGGTTCGAGATGGAGCTGGCGGACCTGGCCGCCGCCCTGGGGGAGGGGAGCACCGGCTTCCACGTCTTCGACGACGCGCTGGCCGCCGGTGGGCGGGTCAAGGCCATCGCCGCGCCCGGGATGGCCGACGCCAGCCGCCACCAGATAGACGAGCTGGTGGCCTTCGTCCGCCGGTACGGCGGCAAGGGCCTCGCCCACGTCTCCGTCGCCGCGGACGGAACCGCGCATTCGCCGATCGCCAAGTTCCTCGGCGACGACCGAATCGCGGCGATCGTGAAGGCCGCCGACGCTAAGCCGGGCGATCTCATCCTGATCGTCGCCGACGCCGAGCACGAGCGCGTCGCCGACGTCCTGGGCCGGCTGCGGCAGGAGTTGGGGCTGCGCCTCGGCCTGGCCGACCAGAACGTGCTGGCCTACTGCTGGGTCTACCACTTCCCGATGTACCAGTGGGATGCCCCGCTGTTCCGGTGGGACGCCACTCACAACCCGTTCAGCGGCGTCGTGCCGGAAGACGAGAAGCTGCTGGTGACCGAGTCCGGGGATCCCTACAAACCGTCGCGGAACGATCCGGCCGGCAAGGCCCGAGCCATGCAGTACGACGTGGCCCTGAACGGCTGGGAGCTGGGCGGCGGTTCCGTCCGCATTCACAAGCGTGAGCTCCTGGAACGCAGCTTCGCGCTCCAGGGCTACTCCCTGGAGAAGATGCACGACCTGTTCGGTGGGATGCTCGAGGCCTTCGACTACGGCGCTCCGCCCCACGGCGGGATCGCCATGGGGATAGACCGGTGGACGGCCCTCTTCGCCTACCAGACCAACATTCGAGAGGTGATGGCCTTCCCGAAGACCCAGTCGGGCACGGATCTGATGATGGGAGCACCCTCCGAGCCGGAGCCGGAGCAGTACTCTGAGCTCGGGCTCAAGTTCGTGGGGCTCGAACCGGCCGGCGGGGGGGCCGGGGGCGAGCGTTCCGAGTAGGTCGAGCTTCCGCTCGGAAGATCGTCGGGCTCGGTTTCGCGTCTAGGCGGCTCGGTTCTGGAGAGCGTTCATGGCCGAGAATTGGGTTCGATGCCGTCGCTGCTATGAGGTCTTCGACGCAGAGGAAGGCCCGTGCCCCAAGTGCGGCGCGCCGTACCGGCCGCCGGCCACGCATCTGCAGCCGATCGACGGGCTATACACCGAGCGCTACGCCGAGAAGGTTGAGCAGGTCGAGGCGGCCGACGGGGTCGAGATCCCGGGCGTCAAGATCCTGGACGCGCCGCGGCCTCGTCGTCGCGCCGGCCCGGCCCTCTTCGTCGGCCTCGGGGCGGTGCTGATCGTAGGCGCCCTCGTCGTCGCGATCGTCATGGAACTCGGCGGCAGCGCGACCCCGACGAATGCGCCCGTCTACGTTCACGGTGCCGAGACGGTCCAGCCTCGTCAACCGACCTTGCCGCCGATTCTTTCGCTGGCACTTGGGCAGGTCGCCAACTACCAGCTCGACGCCCACGTCACCATGCAGGCCACCATCCAGCTGGACACCCAGTACAAGTGGAAGACGCAGTCGCTGACGACCGCATTCGACGGGCATATCTCCGATGGAAACCAGTCGGGGACGATCCAGACCGCGGGCATTGCGCAGGAGATCAGGATGGTGGGCGGACTCTTCTACGTGAGGAATCTGCCCTCAGGCAAGTGGTCGCTGCTTCCCAACCTGCCTTCGTACTTGCTGGTGTGCCCCGTTCTCGGCGTCTCCTCCACCCAGGATCTGATGGGGCTCGGGCCGACGATGCGCGCGGGCCAGATGATGAACCACCTGCAATCGACGAGCTCGTGGGCTCCCGACATCAGCCGGATCACGATGACGGACCTGTCGTCGCTGCCGATCAAGCCGACCGCCATGCTCCTCGACCTGTGGGTCGACGACAACGGCATCCCGCTGTCGGCCACGGTTCAGGCCACCAACATCGGACCCGGTGGTGCGAAGCTCCTCGACATCGAGGTCACGTACACGTTCTCGGACGTCGGCGTGCCGACGACCATGGTCGCGCCGATCTCGCCCTCGCCGGCGCCGTCTCCGTCGGCCACGCCGGGCAGCTAGCAGCGACCCGACGGCGGGGGCACGCCGCCGCCGCGCGCTACCGGGCGGGTTCGCCCGAGTGTTGGGCCTGCGCTGCCAGGGCCGAGTTCCACTCCGGCGGCGGGCCGCCGGTCGGCTCGGGTGGGCCCTGGTATCCGGGCAGGTCCGCGCGCGGCGTCGTCAGGTCGAAGACGATGCCCGGATCGCCCAGCTCGAGCACGCGGACGGGTGCGCCCTCGGCGATGAGGGCGGCCACGGCCTCCTCACCGTGAAGCCCGGTCCTGGCGGCGAGGCGATCGAGGAAAGAGACCGGCACGAGGATCGGGAAACCAGCCTGGCCGGAGTACGCGGGACGGACGATCGCTTCCGGCGTGGCCCCGTGAGCCTCCACGAGCGACGTGACGGTCTCCGGATCCACCCAGGCGTACCGGAACGGCCATAGCAGCCCGGCCGTCGTCTCGGCCACTGCGTGGAGCGCTTCGCGCCCGCCGGCGACAAACCAGGCGATCCCGGGTTGCAGGCCGGCCGCCGGACGAGCCAGCGTTATCGGTGAATCGGTCACTGCGCCGGCCAGGCGGCCGTCATCGTGCGGGGCCACGAGCACGATCGGCATTGCGCCGCCGGACCAGGCGGCGTGGGCGACGCGCCTGATGGCGGGCTCGCCGTCGGCCTCGCCGAGCGCGGCGGCGGCGTCCGGGACCAGGACGATAGCTGCGACGGTCATTCGAGCCTCCTGGACCGAGTGTAGCGCCGGCGCCGCAGCCGGGCCAAGGTGTCGGCCGGGCGTTCCCGAGGCCGTTCAGCGACCTTTCTGGAGGCCCAACCCCTCGGTTGTGCGACAATCTGGCGGCCCATGAGTGACTCGCCTCGTTCCACCACGCCCTTCGAATTCGACCATCCCGGCCAGGTTCGTTCCGTCGACGCCGCAACGTCTATCCGCGCCGACGTTCGCAACGTCGCGATCGTCGCCCACGTCGACCACGGCAAGACGACGCTCGTGGACGCGATGCTCAAGCAGGCGGGCGCCTTCCGCGCCAACCAGGTCGTCGTCGATCGGGTCATGGACTCCAACGACCTGGAGCGGGAGAAGGGGATCACGATCCTCGCCAAGCAGACCGCGGTGGACTACGACGGCATCCGCCTGAACATCGTGGACACCCCAGGCCACGCGGACTTCGGCGGCGAGGTGGAGCGCAGCCTGAACATGGTGGACTCGGTTCTGCTGCTCGTAGACGCGGCCGAGGGCCCGTTGCCGCAGACCCGCTACGTCCTTCAGAAGGCGATGTCGCACCACCTGCCGGTCGTCGTTGCTATCAACAAGATCGACCGTTCGGACGCCCGCTCGCCGGAAGTGCTCGACGACGTCTACGAGCTATTCATGGATCTCGGGGCGGACGAGAAGCAGATCGACTTTCCGATCGTCTACACCAACGCCAAGGCCGGCACGGCGACGATGGACCTGGCCGTCCCGGGTACGAACCTGAAGCCGCTCTTCGAACTCCTGATCGAGCACACTCCTGCGCCACGATACGTGCCGGACCACCCGCTCCAGCTGCTGGTGACCAACCTCTCGGCCAACGACTACGTCGGCCGGATGGCGGTCGGGCGTGTGTGGAACGGCACGATCAAGCTTGGCGGCCGGATCGTCATCGTCCGCGAAGAAGAGGAAGACACGGACGGGACGATCGTGCCTGGCCGAACCATCACGCTGTCCGGCACGGTCACGAGCCTGACCACGGCGCACGGCATCGAGCGGGTGGACATCGAAGAAGCCGGCCCCGGCGACATCGTGGCCCTGGCCGGCATCCCGGACGTCACGATCGGCGACACGATCACGGACCCAGCCGATCCGCGGCCGATGCAGCGCCTGGACCTGGACGCGCCCACGCTGAGCATGACGTTCGGGGCCAACACCTCGCCGCTCTCCGGGCGCGAGGGCAAGTACGTCACGAGCCGCCACATCCGGGCGCGCCTGGAGAAGGAAGTCCTCGGCAACGTCTCGATCCAGTTCGTCCCGACTGACTCGGCCGACACGTTCGAAGTCTTGGGCCGAGGCGAGCTCCAGCTGGCGATCCTGATCGAGCAGATGCGCCGCGAGGGCTACGAAGTCCAGGTCAGCCGGCCCGAGGTCATCCTGCGGACGATCGGCGGCGAGACCCACGAGCCATACGAGCGGATCACGGTCGACATCCCGCCCGAGTTCATCGGCCCCGTGCAGGCCGCACTGGCGGACCGCAAGGGTCGCCTGGAGCAGATGAGCACCGACGC